>NZ_CP029693.1:5570066-6207632 GCF_003228315.1 Pseudomonas putida | reverse complement strand
GACGCGCGAATATGTCGATCAGCGCATCATGGAAGAGCTGTATAAGCTCGACAGCAAGCAATCGGTGCGTGTGGCCACCACAGCCAACATCGCCCTGGCTGGGCTGTTGACCATCGACGGGATCGCCCTGGTGGCCGGTGACCGAGTGTTGGTGAAAAACCAGACGGCGGCCAAGGACAATGGCATTTACCTGGCGGCGGCGAGCGGCTGGACACGGGCGCCGGATGCCGACATCAGCCCCGAAGTGACCTCGGCGCTGTTGGTGTCAGTTGAGCAGGGCGCCACCCTGGCCGACACCCGTTGGCAACTGGTGACGGATGGGGTGATTGTCCTGGGCACCACGGCGCTGACGTTCCAGAACGTGACCCAAGGTTTTGCGCCGATCAACTCGCCGGCATTTTTGGGCTCGCCAACGGCGCCGCTCCCGGCTCAGTTCGATAGCGGTCTGTTGCTGGCTCCTACCGCGTTTGTGCAGCGCGCGCTGGGCAACATGTCGGGCGGTCGCTCGATCAACGTCAGCGGCGCTATCACATTGGCGGCGTCCGACGCTGGGCAGTTCATTTCGGTGGCTTATGGAGCGGCTCAGGCCGTGACGTTGCCGCCGCTGGCTGACGTCGCTGTGGGTACAACCATTGCCCTGCATAACCCTTCTGGGGTGGAAAAGACGGTTTTTGGTGCCGGTAACGACAAGATCAGTCCCGATGGATCGCAGTATGGCTTTGTTGCGCTTCGCTATGGCGAAACGGCTTTTTTCACCAAAGAGACCGGAGTGTGGCGGCTACATGGCAGTTCGGCGCTGCGGTATTCCAAGGCCCTGGCGGGTGCTGACTGGACCACACAGCCGCTGTTCGACAACACGAAATCGTTCGCGACAACTGAATACGTCATGCGTGCGCTCGGCAACTATCGCGGCTTCACCAGTTTGACGGCGGCCACCACGTTGACGTCGGCGGCGATCGGTACGGTGGTTACGGTGATCGGGACCTTTACCGTGACTTTGCCAGCGGCTAACGCCGTGCCGTGGGGCAGCGCGATCAACTTCCGCAACATCGGCGGCGGTGTGGTGACTGTTGTGTGCGCTGGAGCGGACACGATCAATGGCGGCACCATTAACCAGCTCGCGAGCATCGTCTTGCAGCCGGGGGCCACGCTGGAGCTGGTCAGCAACGGATCGGCTGCCTGGTGGGCGTCCGGTTCGGCGCAGCTGCAATATGGCCAGGTGTTTGGCTATACCGCGCCTCAGTTCGACAACAGCAAGTTGTTTGCGACCGCCGAGTTTGTACAGCGCGCGATCGGTAGTTACTCGGCCTATACCGCGCTGGCGGTCAGCACTGCGATGACCGTGGCTCATGTGGGCAACATCGTGTTTCCGGTCGCGGCCGGGCTGACCTTTACGCTGCCGCCCGCTGCGGGCATTCGTGCCGGTTCAAGCATCAAGTTCTTTGGCAATCAGGCCGGCGTGGTGATTCAGCCAGCGAGCGGCACGATTGTGCAAAACGGTACGGCTCGCGCTTCGATTACCCTGGGTCCAAACGATACCGCTGAGCTGATGCTGACCACGGCGGCGGGCTGGTACGTTGTCGGCGGATCGGCATCGCTTGCCGCGTCCTCGATTTTCGAGGCGACTACCACGCCGAATGGCTATCAGAAAAGCCCGGGCCAGATGCAGGAATGCCGAGGCTCATTCATCGCCAGCGCAACACCTGGTGCGGCGGTGCCAGTGACGTTCCCGCTCGGCTTTCTCGCCGTGCATGAGGTGATTATCACGCCGGCGAACGCCTCGACCACGACTTCATCGGCGTGGCATGACTCGGCGTCAGCCTCGGGGTTTAACGGTCGGTGCAATATCCCCTCGGCACTTTGTCATTACGTAGCAAAAGGGACCTCGCTATGAGTATGTGGGCTATATGGTCAGATGAGCAGCAAGCCTTTCTGTTCTCGGATGTCGACAACGGCGGTTTTGAACTTAGCGACGCAGAACATGCGGCTCTGATGCAGGGGCTGGAAAGCGGGCAATTGATCATTGCCGACGAGCACGGTGCCCCGGTGCTGTTCGATCCTCCCCCCCCGCCTGCCCCAGCGATCTGGGCAAAGTGGCTTGAGCAAGACGGGCGCTTTCTGTTTCAGAACAGCGATAACGGCGGCGTACAGATCACTTGCGAAGCGCACGGCGCGTTGCTGGAAGGGCAATCAGCCGGCATGCGCATTGTGTCGAATGAACAAGGCGAGCCCGTGCTGGCTGGCCCGCTGAGCGCGACGGCTGAGGAACTGGCGAGCAATGAACGGGTGTGGCGAGACGGGCTGTTGTCGCTTACGGACGGAGTGGTAACGCGCCACCGTGACGAGCTGGAAGAAGCGATCGAAACGACCCTGAGTCCAGATCAGTACCGGGAGCTACAGGCATTCCGGCGCGCCCTTCGCAGCTGGCCAGAATCGGGCGAGTTTCCTTTACTCGATCACCGTCCTATCGCTCCACCCTGGTTAGCGGAAGTTTAGGGAAGTAGTTCCCGCAACCTGTAAAACCTCCCCCTACAACTCCGGATGCTCGTTCATCCGACGCGCGCGCGGCAGTCTGTGCAGTGTCTTTCCATCACTGCGCAGGCAAACCCCATGGCCGACGAATACCATCACGGCGTGCGAGTCCTCGAAATCAACGAGGGCACGCGCCCCATTCGCACCGTTTCCACCGCTGTCATCGGCATGGTCTGTACTGCCGAGGACGCCGATGCCGTTATGTTTCCCCTGGACACTCCTGTCCTGATCACCAACGTGCAGGCTGCCATCGGCAAGGCCGGAACCAAGGGCACATTGGCTGCCAGCCTGCAGGCGATCGCTGACCAAACCAAACCGGTCATCGTTGTCGTTCGCGTTGCTCCTGGTGTCGATGATGCCGCGACCACCAGCAACCTGATCGGCACCACCACTGCCACCGGCAAATACACCGGAATGAAAGCCCTGCTCGCGGCCAAGTCGCGACTGAAGGTCACCCCACGCATTCTCGGTGTGCCAGGTCTCGATACCTTGCCCGTTGCAACAGCACTGGTATCCATCGCCCAGCAGTTGCGCGCCTTCGCCTACGTCAATGCCTGGGATTGCCAGACCAAGGAAGAGGCGACCACCTACCGGGAGAACTTCGGCGCCCGAGAAGTGATGGTCATCTGGCCAGACTTCCAGAACTGGGACACCGTCACCAACGGCACTGTCACCGCTCCTGCCGTCGCCCGAGCGCTGGGCCTGCGCGCCAAGATCGACCAGGAAGTGGGCTGGCACAAAACCCTGTCCAACGTGGCCGTCAATGGCGTGACCGGCATCAGCGCCGACGTGTTCTGGGACCTGCAGAACCCGGCTACCGATGCCAACTACCTCAACAGCAACGAGGTCACCACCCTGATCAACGAGGGCGGTTACCGTTTCTGGGGCAGTCGCACCTGCAGCGACGATCCGCTGTTCGCCTTCGAAAACTACACTCGCACCGCCCAGGTGCTGGCCGACACCATAGCCAACGCGCAAATGTGGGCCATGGACAAACCCATGCACCCATCGCTGGTGCGCGACATGCTCGAAAGCATCAACGACAAGTTCCGCGAATTGATCGCCGGCGGTTACCTGATCGGCGGTAGCGCCTGGTACCCCGACGACATCAACGACGAGACCACACTCAAGGCCGGCAAGTTGTACATCGACTACGACTACACCCCCGTCCCGCCGCTGGAAGATCTCACCCTGCGTCAGCGCATCACCGACCGCTACCTGGTCGACTTTGCCAGCCGCCTCAACAGCTAACCCGGGCCTCCCCTCACGGGGAGGTAACCCTGCGCCTGCCGATCGGAGAACACCGCCATGGCCCTGCCCCGCAAACTCAAGAACATGAACCTTTTCAACGACGGCAACAGCTACCTGGCAGTCGCCAAATCCGTCACCTTGCCCGCCCTCGGTCGCAAGATGGAGGCCTATCGTGGTGGCGGCATGAACGGCCCAGTCAAAGCTGACCTGGGCTTCTCCGATGACGGCATCAAGCTGGAATGGAAAACCGGAGGCCTCGACCTGATCTCCCTGCGCCAGTTCGGTACGGTCAAGGCATCCGGTGTGCTGCTGCGTTTTGCCGGCACCTACCAGCAGGACGACACCGAAGAAATGAGCGCCGTCGAAATCGTGGTGCGTGGCCGTCACGAGACCATCGAAATGGGCGACGCCAAGCCCGGTGACGACACCGAGCACAGCATGACCACCAGCTGCAGCTACTACAAATTGATCGTCGACGGCGAAACCGTCATCGAAATCGACCTGCTCAACTTCGTTGAAATGGTTGATGGCGTCGACATGCTCGAAGCACAGCGCAAAGCCCTGGGCATCTAACTCAACCGGCCCTCAATCGAGGGCGAACCCCATCTCCTGGAGAACACCATGTCCACACCTGACACCGCCGAATCCGTCGTTAACGCACCTGTAGAAACCCCGCTCGACGAGAACACCATTGAACTCGACACCCCCATCCAGCGCGGCAAGCAAATCATCAGCACCGTGACCCTGCGCAAACCGTGCGCGGGTGAACTGCGTGGCATTCACCTGGCCGAGTTGCTGAACCTCGACGTGGCCAGCCTGATCAAGGTCATCCCGCGCATCAGTTCGCCGGGTATCACCGCCCCGGAAGCCGCCGGCATGGATCCCGCCGATCTGCTGGCCATCGGTGGCAAGGTCGTCGGTTTTTTGCTGCAGAAGCAGGCGAAGACGGATGCATCCCTCGTTGCGTAGAAGACGCCATGGCTGACCTGGCCGTGGTCTTTCACTGGGCACCGGTCGACATGGATCGGCTGGGCCTGCAGGAATTGATGGACTGGCGCGAGAGGGCGCGGGTCAGGAGTAGCGCCGATGGCGAATGATCTACGACTTCAGGTATTGCTCAATGCAATCGACAAGGCCTCCGCGCCACTGCGGCAAATCAGCAAGGGCAGCCTCGACACTGCCCGAGCGCTGAAGGACGCCCGCGATCGGCTGAAAGAACTCAACACCCAACAGAATGACATCAGTGCCTGGCGTTCCCAGCGCGCAGCCGCGCAAGAGACCAGCCAAGCGCTGGAAGCCGCACAGGCGAAGGTCAAAGGCCTCAGTCAGCAATTCGCGGCTACCGGCGTACCAACCAAGGCGATGGCGAGGGAATTCCGCACTGCAGTGCGAGAAGCCCAGGCCCTGAAACAGGCACACCAGCAGCAAAGCGAAAAGCTCCAGGGTCTGCGCAGCCGGTTGCAGGAGGCGGGGATCAGCACCAAAGCCCTCAACGGCCACGAACGCCAACTGCGCGAGCAGATCAGTGCAACCACGGCCAGCATCAACACGCAAAACCAGCGCCTTGCAGCCTTGAACGCACGACAGTCTCAGGCAGCGAAATTGCGCAGCAACTTCGCCAAGAATCGAGAGATGGTCGGGGTCACCGCGAATGCCGGCGCCAGTGCTGTCGCCACCGGTGCGGCGGCTGGGTTGCCCATTCTGGCGATGGTGAAGAACTACGCTAGTTTCGAAGACGCCATGGCCGGTGTCGCCAAGCAGGTCGACGGCGCCCGAGACGACAACGGAAAACTCACCCAGACCTATTACGACATGGGTGCGGCCATCAAGAAGATGGGCGAAAGTATTCCCATGGCCACCACTGACATTGCCGCCCTGGTAGAAGGCGGCGCGCGCATGGGCATTCAGGGCAAAGACAACTTGCTCGAGTTCGCCCGTGTCGCGGCCACAGCCGCCACGGCCTTTGAACTGCCCGCCGACCAGGTCGGTGAAAGCCTTGCGCGTATCGCTCAGCTTTTCAAATTGCCTATCCAAAACGTCAGCCAGCTCGGCGACGCAATCAACTACCTCGACGATAACGCCATGTCGAAAGGCTCCGACATCATTGAGGTCATGCAGCGCACGGCCGGTATCACTGCCTCGGTGGGTATGTCCTTCAAGGATGCGGCGGCCCTGGGATCAACCTTCCTGACTCTAGGCGCCTCTGCGGAAGTTGCCGGCACGGCCACCAACGCCATGATCCGCGAACTGGCAATTGCGACACAGCAGCCAAAGCGGTTTCAAAAGGGCCTGGCAGCGATTGGTCTGGAGGCAAAAGCTGTTCAGGAAGGCATGGCCAAGGACGCCACCGGCACGATTCAGAAGGTGCTGCAGGCAATTAACAAGTTGCCCAAGACCAAACAGCTCGGCGTCACGACTGAGCTTTTTGGCAAGGAATACGGCGACGACGCAGCGAAACTCGCCTCGAATATCGGCGAGTACCGACGCCAGCTCGATTTGGTAAACAGCACCAAGGGCAGTGGCTCGATGCAGCGCGAGGGCGATATCAAAGGCCAGCAACTTTCAGCCCGCTGGCAAATGACTCAAAACCGCCTGTTCAACCTCAGCAGCGCCCTTGGCGAAACGTTGCGGCCGACCATCATCGAGCTGGTCGACGGCTTCAACCGCATCATTGAGCGGGTGAACACCTGGGCCTCACAAAACCCCACACTCGTCGCCGGCCTGCTGAAAGTCGCCGCTGGGATCGCGGCCTTGTCTGCGGGCTTCGGTGTCGTCGCGCTCGGCATCGCGGGTGTGCTTGGCCCCTTCCTCGCCGTACGCTTCGCCCTGTCCATGGTGGGGCTGAAAATCCCTACCCTGCTCGGCTTGTTGAAAGTGCTGGCCACTTCCCTCGGTGGCGGTCTGTTGACCGCCATTCGCGCTGTCAGCATCGCTCTGTGGGGCTTGGCCACCAACCCGGTGGCGCTGGCCATCGCTGCCGTGATTGCGACACTGGCCGGCGCCGGCTACCTCATCTACCAGAACTGGGACCAGGTGAAAGCGTACTTCGCCAATGCCTGGACCGAGATTCAGAGCGGTTTCAGCAGCGGAATCGGCGGCATCATCACGACTCTGGTCAACTTCAGTCCGATCGGACTGATCTACCAGGCGTTTGCCGGCGTGCTGAGTTATCTAGGCGTTGATCTGCCGACGCGTTTCACCGAGTTCGGCAGCATGATCGTCAACGGTCTGGTCAACGGCTTATTGGCCGGCGCCGGACAGATCAAAGACGCCATCACCTCGATCGGCGGTTCGACCATTGACTGGTTCAAGGAAAAGCTTGGCATCCACAGCCCATCACGGGTCTTTGCCGAGTTGGGTGGCTTCACAATGGCGGGCCTGACGCAGGGTCTGCAATCCGGTGAGCAAGGGCCACTGGATGCCGTTGCGCAGATCAGCAAGCAGCTCACCAGCGCGGGTTCGTTCGTTATGAATGCGATTGCTGGACCTTCTCCAACGGGGGAGCAGCGCACGCCAGCTCAAGCGGTGGGAGTTAAACAACCAATCAAGGCTGCTCAGACCGCTGCTGCAGCACAACCAGTTAAAGCCGCTCAAGCTGCTGGGGTCGCTCCACAACTTAACGTTGTACGGACCACTGTGCCCACGGCTGGCCCATCAGGGGCTGATACCGGCGTTCTGGCGACGTTAGCCAACCTCGGCAAGCAGATCACCGCCGCCGGTGCCCTGGCACTGGGCAGCATCGCGGCGCCCGTTATGGCGATGGGTACCGCAGTAACGCCGGCGATCGAGATCGACAGCCGCGCCCCCGTCGCACCGCAGCCAGCCGCGACCTATGACAGTCACGACCATTACGAAATCCACATACATGCCGCCCCGGGCATGGATGCCCAAGCCATTGCCCGTGCGGTGCGCGCGGAGTTGGCCCGTAGCGATCGGGAAAAGTCCGCCCGCAAGCGCAGCCAACTATCCGACCAGGAGTAAACCAGCATGATGCTCGCCCTCGGCATGTTCGTATTCAGCCTGCACACAGCCGCGTACCAGGAGATGCAACGCCAGACGGAATGGCGCCACCCCAGCAGTAACCGCATCGGCGCCCAACCTGCCCGTCAGTTCCTAGGCCGTGGCGAAGATGCCGTAACCCTCCCCGGCATCATCCTCCCTGAGTTGGCCGGTACCGTCTTGAGTCTGGACGCGCTGCGCCAGATGGCTGATACCGGCAAGGCCTGGCCCATGGTCGAAGGCACCGGCCGACTGTGCGGACTCTGGGTGATTGAAGGACTTACGGAGACCAGGACCATTTTCTTTTCCAACGGCGCCGCGCGGCGAATTGAATTCAACCTGAGCCTCAAGCGTGTCGACGATGGTCGTGTGGATTTGCTTGGCGCCAGTACCAGTGCCGGACTGAACATTCTGAGGGGGTTGCTGTGATCGATAGTGCCATTACCCGCGTCACGGGCTACGTAACCAACACCCTGGAACAAGCACGCCGCGATGCCACCTATCCGGTACCAGCCTTCCGCTTGACCGTCGACGGCAACGATATCGCGCAGTTGATCAGCCCACGGCTGATGAGCCTGGAGCTAACCGACAATCGCGGCATCGAAGCCGATCAGCTCAGCATTACCCTCAGCGACCATGATGGTCTGCTGACCATTCCGCCAAAGGGCGCCGTTCTGCGGTTGTGGTTGGGTTGGAGCGACACCGGTCTGGTCGACAAAGGCACCTACACCGTCGACGAAACCGAGCACAGCGGCGCGCCAGACGTGCTCAGCATCCGTGCGCGATCGGCGGACCTTCGCAAAGGTCTGAAGACCAAACGCGAGCGCAGCTGGAGCAACACCACCCTGGCCAAGGTGCTGGGCGCCATTGCCAGTGGCAACGGCCTCAAGGCAACGATTGCCGAAGCATTGGGCGCCCTGCCCATCCTGCAGCTCGACCAGGCCAATGAATCGGATGCCAACCTGATCAGTCGACTGGGTGAGGAGTTCGATGCAGTGGCCACCGTCAAAGCTGGATGCTTGCTGTGCATGCCCGCCGGGGGCGGCAAGACGGCCAGCGGTCAGGCATTGCCCCATATCACTCTGACCCGTACTGATGGCGATCAGCACCGGTATCTGCAAGCCGATCGTGATAGCTACGACGGCGTGCGCGCCTATTACTACGACGTGAACAGCGCCAAAAAACAGGAGGCTATCGCCGGTGGCGGTGAAAACCTCAAGGACCTACGCCATACCTACAGCGATCGACAGTCAGCCCTGCGTGCTGCCCGGGCCGAGTTCAACCGCCTGCAACGCGGTAGCGCCACCTTGAGCTATACCCTGGCGCGAGGCAGGCCAGATCTGATCCCGGAGCTGACCTACACGCTCCAGGGGGTGAAGGCTGAGATCGATGAAATCATCTGGTATGGGGGGAACGTTCAGCACAGCCTGAGCGCCGATAGCGGCTACACCATGAGCCTGGATCTAGAGAGCAAACTGCCGGAGGACACGGTCGAAGACCTAGCCGAGGAAAACAAAGGGAATTACACCGGCATCATCGCCTTCTACCGCGAAAAAAAAACCGGGAAGGAAAAGACTGTGACGGCTGGAGATCAATCAAAGCCCAGGCGGTTGCGGTGGTTGTATGCCAGTGAGAAGACGGCAAAACGAGCGGCAGAGAGGGAATGGAAGAAAATGCAAAGCGCGCAGGCATGAAAAAGGCACCCTCGAGCGCCTTCGTTCGTCTATGAAAAATCACTTGAGTGGCAGTTTTGTTATGGCCATCGCTGACACAAAACGCAGGACATGAGCACGGTCCTCTTTCGCTAAGCGACGAAACCATCGCAGTAGCACACGCTCTTTCCGAGACATGTATCGGCGTGATTGTGGCTGTTCTTGGGCGGGACTGCTTTCCGCCTTCCGTATCGACAACATGCGCAAACTCCATACGCAAGTACTGTATGCGCATACAGTACACGGGAGCGCGAAATTTGCCAACAAAGTCACGGTTTCTTGGCCTAGCAAATCAAAAAGCCCGGCTGGATGGCCGGGCTTCTGTTCACATCTTATAGGCGATTACGGCCACTTCATTTCTGGCCGGCGCTATGCGCCATCTTGACACGTCAGATCACAACTTCACTCGCATCGTCGCTACGAGTGCGCCTGTGAGCCGTTTTACCGATTCACGGTCGTGCTCGGGGAGAGACCGAAACTGTTCGAGAACAAGCGACTCCTCCTCGCTGAGGCTCGTGGCATCAATCGAATGCCGACTACCAGTGAGGACAAAGTGAACATCCACAGCCATGCCCTGCAAAGCTGCCAAATAGCGTACATCGGGCGAGCTTGACTCAAGTTCATATGCCTTTTGAGTTCCTCGGCTGACGCCCGCAGCAATACCAAAATCGGTCTGGTTCATACCCAACCGATCCCTTTCTTCACGTAGGCGTTCACCTACTCCAGATAAAATGAGCACTTTTTTGATCAACACCAGTTGACTTGAACAGTTTTCTGTCCAAGAATTCTCACCGTCGAACACGATTAAACACGGTTGAACACTATGCATGTCCTTCTAACCCCCGAGCAAGCCCGTGCAGCTCTAGACCGCCGGGGAAAAAGTATTGCGGAGTTCAGCCGCGAACATGATCTGAACAAAAATTTGGTCAGTGATCTGCTCAACGGACGCAAGAAAGGTCGTCGAGGCGAAGCACATCGGGCAGCAGTGTTGCTCGGGATCAAAGACGGCGAGGTTGCACAGTAGTGCCGCTAGCCAAGGAGGGAAACGAGAACATGAAACGCCCAGTGCTAGAAACCAGACGCCAGGTAGTCAGCGCCATTGTGTGTGCTTACCCAGGCGGACGCGAATGCGCCGCAGCGCGCCTCGGCTACGAACTCAAGAAGTTCGATAACCACCTCTACGAAAACGCCGGCAGCCGGCCTTTGAGCGATGACCAGATTCATATGCTCGAACGTGACGCGGGTACTAGCTTTTTCCCCGAATACGTCGCCTCCCTTTACAGCGGCATGTTCGTGCCGATCGCCAATCCAGAAACCCTGGACAACATCGAGTTGTATAGCCGCTCGGTCAGCACTGCCGCCAAGCGTGGTGTGGTCGATCAGATCATCGACAAAGCGTTGGCTGATGGAGTCATCGAGAAAGGCGAAGCCGCTGCAATTCTCGCAGCCCACAGCAAGTATCTGAGCGCTCGCCATGCCGAGGTGTTGGCCACGATTCAACTGCACAGCAAGGAGGCCGACCAGTGAGCGTCTACAAAATGGTCTGCCCCCACTGCATGAGCCGCATGCGTATCCGCACCAGCGAAGGCACCCACATTTTCCTGCGCGTGGCCTACCTGCAATGCGCCAACGAAGCTTGCGGCTGGTCCGTGCGTGCTGAGTTCGAAATGACTCATGAAATGAGCCCGAGCGGCATGCCCAACCCAACCGTCAAGCTGCCCGTAGCCCCTGTTGCATTGCGTCGCCTGGCGATGAAGTCCCAAGACGATCAGCCGGATTTGCTGGACTCACTCGATATGGAGGTTGAATACGCATGAACGCCATCACCCTGACGATCAATCCCACCAATGACTATCGCGCCGCCATGCAACAAGCGGCCGTGGCCTACCTGTATCGCCAACATGGACAACACCTCTCCGGCGACCACCTGCTGCTTGAAAACTGCAAGCGCTACCTCACTCAGTCGCTCGAAGTGCCTGAGCACCTGGTGCAACGCATCGCCGAACTGGCTGTTACCGAATTCGAAAGCATGACCACAAAGCGCGTAGCAACGCTGGGCATCTACCCGGGCAGCAGTGCTTATCGTTACCTGGTCTGGCTGCTCGATACCCAAACGCAGAAGCGCTACCCGGTCCCGGCGCGCTTCTTACCAGCGCGCTTGCTGACCTCCCGCGACACCTCGAACTAAATCTGAACCGCCCCTGACACATGCCCGCATTGCGTGGGTAAGGGGAAACTGCACTTTATTGGTGGCCGAAATGAGCAATATCACCATCCAACTGGAGTTGAACGAGCAGCAGGCAAAGCAATACCTGCAGTGGCTCAACAGCCAGTACGACACCACCATGGCTGACATCTGGTACTCCGATCGCTATCGGAATGTACCCAGTGCCCAGCGAGCGCCCAAGGTGCTCCATGATGTCCCGCACCTCGCCGGCATTTGCCGGACTCGCAACGAGCTGAAAAAGCAGCTCGGCGCTGTGGAGCGTGCGCAGTGAAGACCATGGACCACCAGTTGCGCGCCGATGTGCTGCAGCGCCTTGAGGCCGATTTTGGCCTGCAACACATGGCTGGCACCCAGTACATGCGCAAAGGCACCTGCCCGCAGTGCAACCAGCGGCGGCTGTTTTCCCGCTACGACGAGCCGTGGTTCATCCGCTGCGGCCGTGAGCAGAAGTGCCGCTACATGGAGCCGGTGAAAGAGCTGTACAGCGACCTGTTCGACGACTGGAGCAAGCGCGCACCGGCCACCGACGACCAACCTGCTGCCAGTGCCAAGGCCTATTTGACCTTCGCCCGCGGCTTCGACATTAGCCAGATTGAAGGCTGGTATTCCCAAGAGCATTACTTTGATCGGGATCTGAACATCGGCTCGGCAACTGTTCGCTTTCCACTCGATAAAGGTGGCTACTGGGAACGCCTCATCGACAAACCGAACCGCTTCGGCAAGAAAAAGGCGCGTTTCAAACCCGGCGAAAGCTACAAGGGTTTCTGGTGGGTACCGCCTTGCGTTGACCTGCTGCAGGTCGACGAACTTTGGATTGTCGAAGGAATTTTCGACGCCATTGCCCTGGTGCAAAACGGTATTCCTGCCGTTGCCGCGCTTTCCTCGAACGCCTATCCAGAGGAATCGCTGAAAGCCCTGATCACCGCCCGCGCCGGTAAAACGCCAAAACTGATTTGGGCCCTGGACAACGAACCAGGTGCTCACAAATACACCCGCATGTGGGTCCGCCAGGCGCGTGACCTTGGCTTCACTTGCGAGGCTGCACAGATCCCTCAACCCGACTCGCGCAAAGTCGACTGGAACGATCTGCACCAGCGTTGGGCTTTCATGGACGATGTCGAAGCCCGTACCCAACGGATCGACAAGGAGCTCGACGAGGCCAAGCATCACGGCGCGCTGCTGATCGCAGAAAGCGCCGTCGAGAAGGCCTTGCTCATGTACCAGTGGCGCGAGCGCGAAGAGTTTCACTTCGGCTTCGACTCCCGCCTGTACTGGTGGAAGTTGGACATCTCGAAGTTCAACAGCGCGATGCAGGCACTGGATGCCAGCGACAACCATGAAGACCAACAGCTCAATGACAAAGGGCGTCGCGCCAAAGCGCTGCGCATGTCCGGCTGCGTGGTCGAGATCGCCAACTGCTACCCCAAGGCTCTGTACTTCCAGCGCAACGAGATTACCGACGAGTCCTGGTACTTCTTCCGCGTCGATTTCCCCCATGACGGCGGCTCGGTGAAAAACACCTTCACCGGTGGCCAGGTCGCGGCTGCCAGCGAATTCAAGAAAAGACTTCTCGGCATGGGTGCCGGAGCCGTGTTCACCGGTAGTGGGCAACAGTTGGACAAAATCATGAAAGACCAGCTTTTCGGTATCAAAACCGTGCAAACCATCGACTATGTGGGCTACAGCCGGGAGTACGGCTGCTACGTGTTCAACGACATCGCCGTTAAGGAAGGGCAGCTCATCACCATCAACGAAGAGGAGTTCTTCGAGATGGGCAAGCTGAAACTCAAGAGTCTGCAAAAAGGCGTGAAGATCGCCCTGCAGAAGGATGCCAAGGATTACGACCAGCGCTGGCTGGACTTGCTCTGGCAGTGCTTCGGCGCCCAGGGCACCGTGGCGCTGACCTTCTGGTTTGGCTCGCTGTTCGCCGAGCAGATCCGGGCCCGGTACCAGTCCTTTCCTTTCCTGGAAGCCACGGGCGAAGCCGGGGCCGGTAAAACCACCCTGCTCACCCTGCTGTGGAAACTGCTCGGCCGCGAAGGATACGAAGGTTTCGACCCGTCCAAGTCCACCAAGGCCGGCCGTAGCCGCCTGATGGGTCAAATCTCCGGCATGCCCGTCGTGCTGCTGGAGTCGGATCGCAGCGGCGACGACAGGGCCCATGCCAAAACCTTCGAATGGGACGAACTCAAGGACTACTACGGCGGCGGCACACTGGCGACCAAGGGCGTCAAAACCGCCGGCAACGAGACCTACGAGCCACCGTTTCGCGCCACCATTGCCATCAGCCAGAACGCCCCGGTGGTCGCGTCCGAAGCGATCATGACCCGGATTGTGAAACTGCACTTTGTGCGACCGACCGTGACGGCGGAAAGCCGTGCGGCAGCGGATCTGCTCAACTCACTGGAAGGCTCAAAACTCAGCAACTTCCTGCTGCAGGCGGTGCGCAAAGAGTCGGACGTGATGGAGCTTTTCGCTCAACGCATGCCTGGCTACGAGGCAAAACTGCGCACTCTGCACAGCCACTGCTTTGGCTGCGAAACGCCGTTCAAAGATGAACAGAACGCCTGTGGCCATTGCGGTAACAACTTGCGCGGCTATATCCGTGTGGAGCGGATCAACAAGAACCACGCCCAACTGCTCGCCCTACTCGATTGTCTACGTCTGATCGTTCCCCTCAGCGATGCACAAATCAGCCACACCCGAACCCAAATCATCCGGATGGCCATCGAGCGACAAGCCTCGATCAGTTCCGACCACCCAGTCGTGGCCGAATTCTGGGAAGTCTACGAATACCTCGAAGGCCTGGACGCTGACGGCCCGGTGGTGAACCACAGCAAGAAAGACCACACCATCGCCATCAACCTCAACGATTTCGTCAAGTGCGCGGCCGAGCACCGTCAGAAGGTCGCGGACATTAGCGAGCTGCGCGATCGCCTCAAGGACTCCCGCTCCCGGAAGCTGATCGAAACGAACAAGGCGACCGATAGCGCGGTACGTGCCCACCAGGCGAAGTACTCCAATGCCGTCATGACCAAGCAACCGATCGTGAAGTGCTGGATTTTCAGCGCCTGACCGCAGAGGACATGCAAATGCAGATTCAAGTACTCGCTGAAGGCACGGCAGAGACATCGGTCAGCCGGCAAGACCGCATTGCCGTGCTGCAGAAACAAATGGGCAACGACCACCGCAAAACCGTACAGGCCGACGCCTACGGTGCTGACGGGTTGGTCGACATCCTGGACGTTCGGGCAACAGACGGGCAGCGCGAAATTCTGGTGCTGAATTGCTCGCGACTTCAGATCCAAGCGGTTCTGGAGTGGCAATCGATAACCGAGGACAAGAACGAATTTGAAGGCTTGGAGCTGCACCTGGTGCGACAACCAGACAGCGACATGTAACGCCGGCTGCAACCGGCCAACACTGAAAGGAGAGAACCATGCAGCACACCAGCGAAACCGCCCATCAGGGCAGCAGGGAATTGTTGAGCAATCTGCTCGGCACGATCGCGACCGTCGCACTGATCGCTATCGCGGCCATACAAGTGCCAGACGTACTGATCTGGCTGGCTCGATAAAAAAGGAACGGTACCGAGGGGCTGCAACCCCTCGGCACCAACCACCACTGAAAGGAGAGAACCATGCAAGCCCAAACCCCCAACGATGGCACCGCCGAGGCTATCACGAACACGTTTTCGGGTGACAAACGGACGGTGCAAACATCTCCAGTCGCGTGCTGGACAGGAGCGACCAACAAAGGGGCAGCACAATGAAAACCCTTTTTGTGCTGCTTGCTCAGTACGACGGGCAGGCCATTATCCCGTTGGCGCGTGTCTGCAACGACTATTTCACGCACCTCACCACCGATATGTTCCAACGCAAAGTGCTAGCTGGGCAGATAAAAATCCCAATTACTCGATTGGAACCCAGCCAAAAGAGTGCAAAAGGAATCCACGTGTCGGACCTCGCTGAATACCTCGACGCACAACGCGCAGCAGCCATTCAAGAGAGCAACCAGTTGAACAGCGCCCCTCGAGGAAGCTGATTTACTTCAATGTCCGGGCGCCCAATATAACGGGCGCCTGCAGGACTTTCTCCAGCCACTTCCAATTCCCATAAATGTCGCCACGACCGCGTAAATGCGTGTAACGGCGCATCGAGTTCCAGTCCCTATGCCCCGACACGCTGGCGACTCGCGGAATATCCCAATCCATCTCAAACAGTCGACTGACCCCTTCATGGCGCAAGTCATGGAAATGCAGATCCTCGATGCCCACAATCTTGCAAGCCCTGGTCCAGGACGTCGACACTGATTCAGCGCTATACGGAAAAATCTCCGGCAGTGATTTCGGCATTGTTTGAAGAATGTCCCAAGCCTCGGGTGGGAGATGACACCACACATCGTTACCGATCTTTTGACCGGGATTCTTCATGTCGCGCACCAACACCCGTCGGCCGTCTTCGTCCAGATCCGTCCACAAAATCCGCGTGATTTCTTCCTGACGACGGGTCGAGAACAATGCAAACCCGGTCAGCTTGAGCATATTGATCGAAGTAGGACGGCGAGATTGAATCGCCCGAAAGTGCGTCAGGAGTTTGTCCAACTCTTCCAGGGTAGGCCGCCGATCACGCTCCCGGCTTTTCATGTTATAGCCGAGCTTCTTCAGCACCTTACGGGCGTCCGCCATTGCGTGAGGATTAACTTCATACCCCCATGCCGGCCGGGCGATAGAAAGTACTGCGCCGAGATGGGCCAGATCGTTACCGGCCGTCTGGGGTTGGACGCTTCCGCCCTCTTTGCCCATGCGCCACAGTGCATACTCGACCAACTGCTGACTGTTGATGTCCTGGTCGTTGAGCTTGCCCAGGTACGACTCGCTGATTGCCTTGAGCGTGGCCAGTTTGGTTTTGCCCAATGGACGCACTTTTTCCATTTCGACCAGATAACGGTCGATCATTTCCTTGATAGTGGCGCCTTTGCGGTTTGCCCGCTCGATGGCGCCAGGCTGGTCCAGTTCGGTCTCGCGCTTTCGCACCCAGGCCTGGGCAGCCTGTTTTCGGGCGAAGGTCTGGCTCTCTTGGTAAACTTGCGCTCCGTCGCGAAACAGGCGTATCTGTGCCGTGTAACTGATGCTGCCGTCGGTGCGTTTCCGTGCTCTGATCGTGGCCATGGTCAACTGGTACAATTGTGAAAGGGGTTGGTACATTGTACCAACGGCCTCTCAAAAACGCCCATTTACCCCTGAAAACCCGCCTAAAACACGTAGAGTAAAATGGTACAGAAATCAGCTACATCCCCAGTAAATTCAAGCTCTACGCTGTCTCGGCGGTTTTCCGTTGCACCTATGATGGATTGGACGGACCGCCACTGCCGCTACTTCCTGCGTCTGCTATCAAAAAACGCCCTGCTCTACACCGAAATGGTCACCACCGGCGCTCTGCTCAACGGCGATCACGACCGTTTCCTGCGCCACGACGAGGCCGAGCATCCGCTGGCGTTGCAGTTGGGTGGCAGTGTGCCGTTGGACCTGGCCGCTTGTGCGCGCATGGCGCAAGAGCATGGTTATGACGAGGTGAATCTGAATGTCGGCTGCCCGAGTGATCGGGTGCAGAACAATATGATTGGTGCGGTGTTGATGGGGCATCCGCAGTTGGTGGCCGATTGTGTGAAGGCGATGCGCGATGCGGTGTCGATTCCGGTGACGGTCAAGCATCGCATCGGGATCAATGGGCGCGACAGTTATGAACAACTGTGCGATTTCGTCGGCACGGTTCGTGAGGCCGGGTGCACGAGTTTTACCGTGCATGCGCGGATTGCGATTCTTGAGGGGTTATCGCCGAAGGAGAACCGCGAGATTCCACCGCTGCAATATGACGTGGCGGCGCGGTTGAAGGCGGATTTCCCGGAGTTGGAGATCATCCTCAACGGTGGGATCAAGACGCTGGAGGCGTGCCACGAGCATTTGCAGACGTTCGACGGTGTGATGCTGGGGCGCGAGGCGTATCACAATCCTTATGTGATGGCCGAGGTGGATCAGCAGTTGTTCGGCAGTACGGCGCCGGTGATCAGCCGCGCCGAGGCGCTGGCGCAGTTGCGTCCTTATATAGCGGCGCATCTCGAAACCGGTGGTGCGATGCACCACATCACGCGGCATGTGCTGGGGCTCGGTACCGGGTTCCCGGGGGCGCGCAAGTTTCGGCAGTTGTTGTCGGTGGATATCCACAAGACCAAGGAGCCGCTGGCGTTGCTGGATCAGGCGGGGGCGTTGCTTGAGGGGCGTTGATGCCTTGCTGCTTTAGAGAACGCGGGCATTCAGATAGCCCGCGTTATCGTTGTTCTCCATCGCGAGCAGGCTCGCTCCTACAGTAGAGCCATGCAGTGCGGGTCAGGCGGCCGTAGCGGCTGTCCAGTTCACCCAGCCGAAGATCCAGGTGGCCAGGATCAGCAATCCGAAGGCGATGCGGTACCAGGCGAATGCCGCATAGCTGTGGTTGGCGATGAACTTGAGCAAGCCACGCACGGCGATCATGGCGAAAAGGAAGGCGATCACGAACCCCGTCGCGAATACCGCCAGGTCACCGGCCTGGAACAGATCCCGATACTTGTAGCCCGAGTACACCGCTGCACCGACCATGGTGGGCATCGCCAGGAAGAACGAATACTCCGTCGCCGCCTTGCGTGACAGGCCAAAGAGCAAGCCGCCGATGATGGTAGACCCGGAGCGGGAAGTGCCGGGGATCATCGCCAGGCATTGTGCAAAACCCACTTTCAGCGCGTCGGACCAACGCATGTCGTCGACATGGTCGATGTGCACCACGTGCTCGCGTCGCTCCGCCCACAACATCACGACACCGCCTGCCACCAGTGCAACCGCGACGGTGATCGGGTTGAACAGGTATTGATGAATCTTGTCCGCGAACAGCACACCCAGCACCACCGCCGGAAGAAAGCCGATCAGCAGATTGAGCGTGAAGCGTTGGGCATTGCGTTGGGTCGGCAGGCCTTTGACGATGTCGAAGATCTTGCGCCGGAACTCCCAGACAACGGCGAGGATGGCGCCCAACTGAATAATGATATTGAACGCCATGGCGCGCTCGCCGCCGAACGCCAACAAGTCTGCAACGATAATTTGGTGCCCTGTACTGGAAATGGGCAAGAACTCTGTCAGGCCTTCTACCGCGCCTAATATCAACACCTTTATAAGGGTCAAGAAATCCATTAATCCTCTCTCAGGCCACTTTTACAGTGGTAGCCCGCTGATTGTTTTCAGGTGTTGAAAAACCAAGGTGAAAGAAGCGGCGCAGGCGATTACTGGCCGATTTCAGCCGGGGAGAATAGGCCCTATTAAATAAACCACTCAAGGCTTGTTAATAATCGTCCGGGAATTGGATTTTGAATAACTGGAATTAAACGGTAGAAAGCGTTGCACCGGAGAACGAATGTGATCGAATTCACAATCACCCGAGAATCTCTGGAAAAAGCCATTTCGCCATGAACCTGGAATCAGGAAGCGACAGTGGCAAAAGGACATAAATATCGCTTTTGCGTAATTACAAAATAGTGGCACAATCTCATATTGCCAGCATCTAACGAGGATATTTCACTAGTTCAGCCCGCCAAGAAAATCAACTAAAACCTTGAAAAGCTTAGTTATTGTTAAAAAACTCGGGACCCACGTCTGATTTCCGCGTGAATGTTACCAATTGTCAGTCACAGATGAGAACCGGTGCTTTAACATCCCGATGACAGCACCTTTTCGAGTCAACGCATGATGCTTACAGGTAACTTGGCGACTACTAGAATTCAGCACCGGAAAAACAGCGAACCAGGCGTTCTTACCCTGGGTCGTACTCGTGGCGTGGCTGAACATTTTAGTGCATTAGTCGCAAGGCACGTACGCGCAGATATAACGCTCGAGGCAAGTACTTACACTCATCCGCATAACCAGAATGAGTGCCCGAATTCGTATCGCGCCATCTTCGTCATCATCGACAGCCCTCAGGCCATGGAAGAAAATCTCGCGCTGCTGGAAAGCCTTCGCGACGACAACCAGGCCCCTATCATATGCGCGGTCATCACCGGCCGAGGCGCTTTCAACAAGATCAAGTACTACCTCGCCGGCGCCGACTTTTGTATCAAGTTCAATACTCTTTCCGATGAAAGCTTTGAGTTGCTTGCCGACTTTTTCAATAGCGAAGAGTGGCAAAAAGACATCAACCTGGTATTGGACCCTACGCGTATTTGCCTGTCAGATAACAGCAAGCGACTGGACATCTCCTTTGCTGAAATGAAGATACTCGAGGCCTTTTCGCAAAACAGTAACCACATTCTAAGCCACGACGAAATCGCCAGTATCATGGGGCTCAACACCAATTTCTATGACCCCCGGGCACTGGAAAAATCGATCAGCCGCTTGCGTGGAAAAATCAAGGAAACCTATGGCACAAATGCTATCCAGAGCATTCGTGGGTACGGATATCGCCTCATGAGGGGGCTGATTTCGACAGCCTGAAGCGAGCGAAAAAGGGCCTGAACAAGGGCCCTTTTTTCAACTATACGAAGATATAGGCCTCACCCACTGCTTCTGCAGTTGTTTATTCAATTCCATGACCGTGTTAACACTAAAGCATAACAATAAAAGTTTAATATCCAGCCGATCGAGTGGAACCTATCGAGCCAGTTCGGGACAAACACCCTGCCTTTTCGATTAACTCCGCGGGAGCCCATTGCTCCCACTGCCGATCCTCTTTTCGCCACATTTGGTGTGTACTTCAGGAGAAAGACATGGAAACCAGTACGACTCTCCCAAGGAAATATTTTGTAGTTGTGACCCACAGCACAACTTCGCAACGTGAACTGGAAAGCTTACTGTCCAGCGAGCGTTTCAATTCGTTTAGTACATCCCAGGCGCACATGTTTATTGAAGACGCCACGCCCTCCTCTTCCGCTCCGATGCTGATGGAATTCACCTACCCACGCGTGGCCAGGAAGAACATCCCGCACACCATCGAACATGACACGCAGAAAATCCTCGCGACATTGGAAGCCGAGTGGAATGCCGCACAATCGGTCAATCCGTTTGCCAGCCTTCCAGCCAAGTCGCAGGAGCCGCAAAAAACCGAAGGTGACGCGCCAACTAACGAAGCCTGGCAACTCGATGACGATCAAAACGTATTGATCAAGGATAATGTCGAGATCAGTCTTACCGGACTTGAAGCCGCACTCGTCAGGAAAATGCTGCACCACGAAGAACGGGTCGTCAGTCGCGACGAACTGATTCTGAGCATTGGCCGGGAGCCGGAGCAGTATCGCGGCCTGGAAATGTGCCTGAGCCGTCTCCAGGACAAGTTCAAAAGCGCCAGTCATGGTGAACGACTGTTTCGAGCAGTGCGCAATCGCGGTTATTGCCTGATTCAGGAAGTGACCTCGGAAACACGTTCAGCCTGAGCAATACGCCGATACAGCATTGCAAACATCAATAGTGCGACCAGAACAACAAAAAGAGCACTTTGTTTGCCTCTCCTTCTGATTTAACTCCCTGCCTCCACCTCCTTCTACAATACCCAGTATTTCCCATTTATTTCATTCCCTCATGATTGACCTTTTCTAACGGTCGATCACCCCCAACTTTTAAAGTTAAACCGCCGTCATCTTGTTAGAACTCGTCAGACACCCTCTTCATCAATAACTTAATCTATTGACTGACGACAGTTCGCCTATCGACGTTGTTAGCCTCGGGACACTGGTTTCAATAACAACAATAAGCCTGCTTAAACAACTCGGTTTCGGCTGTCGAACCTGAACGGACGTCTTTTGGGGATATCGCATGGATCTTAGTTTACGAATCAATCGAAATACCGGCCTCAAGGGACTGACCTTCTGGGGCCAATGGGCGCTGGCACAAGCCTTTGTCGTTTCATTGTTATTCATACTGGCGGAGCGGCACACCGGATCGGTCGAATTTTATTACCGCATGTGCGCAGTTCTGGCGGTATTGGCCTCGGTCCCGGCTTATACCTTCAGCGGGGTGTATCGCAAACGGGATAACTATGTGACAGGTCTGGGTCGCCTGTTCATGGGTTGGTCCATGACCATGGGCGGCCTGGCTTGCGTTGCCTTTATCTGCAAGGCCGATGCGCTGTTTTCCCGGGAGGTGATCCTGAGCTGGGCGGTGTACGGCTTCCTCGGGCAGGCCTTCCTGTACGCGCCGCTGCATGCTTTTTCGAAGTACTACCAACGCTCACGCAAAAGCGAACACAAGACTCTGATCGTCGGCACCGGCGACCTGGCGCTGGGGTTGGCCAGGAAGCTGAGCCATCTGGAAAACCTGCCGCTGGTTGGCCTGGTGAGCGACGGCGCCCTTCCCGCCCTGGAAGCGGATGCACCGAATATCGTCGGTGCCCAGGAAGAGCTGCTGGACCTGATCAAGACCCACGACATCCGTCGCCTGTACATCACCCTGCCGCTGTCTGAAGCAGCAAAGATCGAAGCCATGTATGGCGAGTTGCTGGACGCCAACGTCGACGTGGTCTGGGTGCCGGATCTGAACAGCCTGACGCTGCTCAATCACTCGGTAAAAGTCGTGGACGGCCTGCCGGCGATCTACTTGAACGAAAGCCCGCTGACCAGCCGGCCTACCGCCGCCTTGAGCAAAAGCCTGATGGAAAAAAGCGTGGCATTGCTGGCGATCATTCTGCTCAGCCCCGTGCTGCTGATCATCGCGCTAGCGGTGAAGCTGAACTCGCCGGGCCCGGTGTTCTTCAAGCAGGACCGCCATGGCTGGAACGGCAAGGTGATCCAGGTCTGGAAGTTCCGCTCGATGCGCGTGCACGATGACAAGGACGTCAAGCAGGCCAGCCGCAACGATTCGCGCATCACCGCTGTCGGCCGCTTCATCCGCCGCACCTCGCTGGACGAACTGCCGCAGTTGTTCAACGTGCTGCAAGGGCACATGGCACTGGTGGGCCCAAGGCCGCACGCGGTGGCGCACAACAACTATTACTCCGGAAAAATCCTCGCCTACATGGCGCGCCATCGAATCAAACCGGGCATCACGGGCCTGGCGCAAATCAATGGTTGCCGTGGCGAGACCGATACCCTGGACAAGATGCAGAAGCGGGTCGAGATTGATTTGAAGTACATCAATAACTGGTCGTTGTGGCTGGATCTGAAGATCCTGGTCAAGACGCCGTTTACGTTGTTGTCGAAGGATATTTATTGATGGTTCGGGGTTGAGCGAGGCAGTAATGCAAGGGGACGTGAGTCCCCTTTTTTGTGGGCGGGATTTGGGGGCATTGGCGGGATGTGTATCGAGTGAAATCGGCGGCGGTTGGGCCTACGCCTTCGCGAGCAGGCTCGCTCCCACAGGGGTTGTTTGTCGTTCGTAGATATTGTGATCGGCACAAAAACACTGTGGGAGCGAACTTGCTCGCGAAGGCGTCAGGTCAGTCACCCTGGCTATCGCGAGCAAGTACGCCCCCACAGGTCAGCCGTTACTCAGTGATCTTCTCGAAGTTGCGGTAGAACATATCGTCATCACGGCTATCGGTCATCGAGTGCAGCTGGAAGCTGCGGTTGAGCCTTGCACCACCGTCCCGAGTCAGCGGTGACCAGACCAGGTTGGCGCGACGCATGGTCGACATGCTCATCAGTTCGTCGAACGGAATGGACAGGTAAATGCCCTTGTCGAAGCTGCCTTCACCGTACTGGGCACCGGTCACCGTGGTGAGTGTTGCCCAGGCACCGAAGCGTACGCCGTTGGAAAACTCCCGCGAGATGTCCAGCGTACCGCCCCAGTCACCCGCCAGATAGCGCCCGACGCTGATTGCCGCCAGCGTATCGTACGGCAGGTCGGTGTAGCCGGTGATGTGCCCGGTCAACACCGAGTAATCGCGCAGGCCAAAGCCCTGATCGAAATCACGCTGACGCACGTAGTTCAGATCCGCCCCCAGCGACCAGCGCGCGCCCGTCGGGCGGAACAACAGCTCGCCCCCGACCCCGGCAAACATCGATTCCAGATAGCCGCCGTAGACCATGCCGTACAGGTCCTTGTCCAGCTGTTGGGCATGGGTCACCTGGAACAGCGGCATGGTGGTTTCGGAAGTCGTCAGGTACTGGCGCAAGTCGGTGCGAACACGGGGCAGATTGCTCGGCGCGTCGTAGGTGAACTTGTCGAAGTTGTTCGCAAGGTCGGCACTGAGCAAGCCGTTCCACCAGGTATTGGGCGTGAACCGGTATTCGGCATCCGCGTCGGCGGTGAACTGATAGAGCAAGCCATCCGGGCCACCAACGTTCTGCTTGAAGCCCAGCCCGACGCCATAGGCGAACTTCTGCGGCGCCTGGGTGTAGAGGGTCTTTTCATTGTGCGGCATCGCGGCATTGATCTCGGTGGTGCGGTGCAGCGATTGCAGCGGCTCCTCGTTGTTGATCACTTCGCGGAAGGTCTGCCGAGGCACGCTGGTCTCTTCCAGCGGCAGGTCGTAGCGCTTGTTCACCACGGTGAACCAGTCGATATCGTCGTTGACGCTATTGTCCAGAATCCGGCTGGCACGCCCCACGGCCTTGGCCGAATGGAAATAACGCGACTGCTCGCCATACACAATCAACTCGGGGCCACGCTGGCTGATGCGCTCGACCTTGTAACCGGCGTTTTGCTGCAAGCGTCGGGACACGTCGGCCCAGTCGACCTGATCGGTCGGTGTCGACGGTGCCTTGGCCGGCAGCGGTTCGGCCGGAGGATCGTAGTTTTTCACCGGTGCCTTGCGACTGACGAAGTTGGTGTGAAAAGTGATGCCGAACATCGCCGTGTTGCCACGTTCCCACGCCGCGCTGAGGTCCACCGAATCGGTCAGCTTGAACACCGCGCCGAGGTTGATCGGCGAGTCCTGCTCGATCACGTTGTCCTTGGGCTCGTGCTTGTAGTCGTTGCCTTCGTATTCGAGTTTCAGGCTCAACCGATCCCAGGGCGTCTGGTAGCTGACACCGCCGAAGAACGAAGGACTGCCACGAAAATATGAGCCGGCGTTGACGTCACCGGTGCCTTCACTGGCCGGCCGGGTCTTGAAGCGATCGTCGAGCTCGCCCAGCGGGTTGTCGAAGTCGCCACGATTACCCAGGTAACCCCAGGCAATGCCGGCGCTGAAATCGAGATTCTCATAGCGCTTGTTGGCCACCAGGAATTCACTGGCGAACAGGCCCGTACCACCGATGTCTCGGAAGCCCAGCGCCAGCTCGGGCGCCCAATGGGTTTCCTGCCAGAGCCGGGCCTTGATATCGACCGCCTTGTCCTTATAGCTCTGGTTGCCGCTCAGCGACTCGGGGCCATACGGGCGGTTGGTGATGGCGGTGTAGCGAAACGAACCTTCCAGCCATTCGAAGGGCTGCAGCGAGACGCTGTAACGGCTGTAGGGATCGGTCCGGTTGGCGTTCAGGCTCAACTCGCCGTCGGGTGCCATGCGCGCCGTCGGGGTCTGCAACAGGCCGGCGCCACCGAAGTCATTTTGGGTAATACGTGGTTCGGCATAGGCCAGACCACAGGGCAATAACAACACCGCTGCAACACGTAAATTCAACGAACCACCTCAGCCAGCTGCGTGGCAATGAATTCGGCCAACTGCTGATTCAGTTCAGGAACAGGCGGATCAAGATCGTCTGTCTTGACCGGCACCAGGATCTTGCTGCCCGCGGCAGGGATCTGCCCGCTCTCGCGATTCCACGCGGCGATGCCGACACGTCGGGAGACGCCATTGGGCTGGATCAGCCACAGGTAGTCGGCGTCGGCATCGTCCAGCGTCGCGCAGCCTTGCAGATAGTCACTGGCGTCCTGCATGGGCACATAGGGCAAACGGCACGGCTCGGCGACAGCACCGAGCACTTGCACCTCATCGACGCGCTTGGGGTAAGTGAGGCGATCGCCATCGTCCAGGCGCATGTTGCGGGCAAAGCCGACCTCCACCGCGACCGGGTCGAGCACCGCGACCTGACGTCCGGTGACCGGCATCTGGCTGACCTCCCCGGCCAGCCGCACCGCCAGCGCCGCCCGGCTCGGCCTGTCGAAGAGCAAAGCCATGCGCTGCAAGACCTGCAGGTCGAACAACACGCCGGCCTTGAGTCGCTCCTGCTCCTCGATCAGTGACTGACGCTGCAACTCTGCCGCCAGCCAGTAACTTTCGGCATTGGGGATGGCCACGCTGATCACGTCCAGCAAGCGGCCGCCCGCTGGCAGCTCGACCGGCCCCGGATTGGCCACATCGCCGGTGACGGTGACCGCGGCCTGGCTCAGGCCGCTGATCAACAGCAGGCACGCCGAAAACGCCCTGACCCGCTTCAAGGCGCGGTCCTGCGTTCAGGGGTCAGTTGCACAATCTTGACCCGCAGTTGCGAAGTCAGTTGTTGCTCGCTCTGCACAATGAAACCGTCAACGGGATCGACCCAATAACGATTGGTCGCCCGCAGGCCGATGGCCGGGGCGTCAATCTGCTCATCGACACGTAGCACGGTGTATTCCTTGTTGAGAATTTCGAGGGTTTCCAGGGATTTTCGAAAGAAGCGGCTGCTCAGGGTCACGCCGACTTCCTGGCCTTGATAGAGATCGATCCAGCGCTGGCTGGTGTAGCCGTCGGGCAATCGATGCAGGCCTTGCTTGAAGGGCGACGCCGTGGCCAGGCGCGTGCCGTCCAGGTCACCGCCCAGGCCCAGGCCGATGCTGCGCACCGCAAGTCCGTCGCGCAGGAGCAACACCTGTTTGCCGGAGGCCACCCAGAACTGCAGGTCGCCACGTTCACGCACCAGCGCCAGCACCCCGGAGCCGGATGGCGTGGTCAGCTTGAGTTGCGGATAACGAACGTCCGCCACCTGCGCCGCCGAGACCTCCACTTCATCCGGCCCCAACAGCGCCGATTGCAGGTTATTCACCGAGGCGACCATCAGCGGGTTACAGCCACACAACGACAAGGCCGCGATCAAGCAGACGCCTGTTTTCAACGTACTCACTGTCAGACCCGGCCTTATTTGCTGTTACTGGTGACTTCGCTCGCGTTCTTCGCAGCCGAAGCGCCCGTACCGACAATCGAGGCCGACGGCACCAATTGGCTGACAAAGCGATTCCAGCGCGTCACGTTGGCAGGGCCGACGTAGACAACATCCTGTGGACGAACCTGAAAGTGCGTGGCCAGGGCCATGGCGGTCGGCGATTCGGCTTCAAGCTGGAAGACCTTGGCCGGTTCCACGTCGAGGTTTTCCACGCCACGAATGACGTACACCGCATTGCCGTTGGAGGTGGTCTGGCTCAACCCACCCACCGAACCCAGCACGTCGGACAGGTTCATGGTGGCGGTCTTGAAGCTCAGCGCGCGCGGCTGGTTGACCTCGCCCATGACGTAGATGCGCTTGTTGTCGTTGTACGGCAGATACAGCTGATCGCCACCCTTGAGGTAGACGTTCTGCAGTTCGGAATCCGACTGGTTGAGCCCGTCGAGATTGAGCTTGTACACCCGCCCGTTGCGCATCAGCAGCAAGCCGGACAGATCCGCATTCGATGTGTCGACCCCGGCGGAACCGAGGGCTTCGACCACGCTCAGCGGGTTGGTGGAAATCGCCTGGGGACCGGCCTTCTCGACCGCACCGGAGACCACCACTTTCTGACTGGCGAACCGCAATACGGCGACATCCACCTGCGGCTCGGCAATGAAGGCCGACAGCCGTTGCTCGATGTCCGCGCGCAGTTGCTGGATCGTCCGGCCCGCCGCCTGGACTTCCTTGATGTACGGGTAGAACAGCGTGCCATCGGAACGCACCAGTCGGCCGTTGGCGTCGATCTGCTGTTGCGCGCCCGACGGTGCCGTCAGCTCCGGGTGATCCCACACGGTGATGTACAGCACGTCATTGCGGCCGATGCGATATTCGCTCGGCGCCGTCAGCAACTCGGCCGGCAGCGTCTCACGCTTGACCGTGGCGCGGTCCATCGAAATCAGCTTGGGGGTGATCGGGATGAGCTCCACCCGGCTGCTTTCACTGGCACCCTGGCGCGTGATATCGCTGGTGTTCAGGTATTGACCGGGAGAAAACATGCAACCTTGTAAAGCGAAACTTGCCAACGTCAAAAGATAAACACTACGAGTCATAATGGCACTACGCTATTCAAGGGTAACTCTAAAAACAAAGTCACCCGACTTGCGTCGGGCGACCTTGTACTACACGTGCAGTTTTTACACTTAGTTGTGCGTGCCGGTTGTACCCGTAGTACCTGTGGTACCGGTGGTACCGCCGTTGGCACTGCCACCACTGTTGGACGCCGCTATCGCACTGGCCACCATTACAGTACTGGCTGCAGTGGCTTGAGTCGCCGCCACGTTACCCAATACATTGGTGGCAGCCGTTAGTGGCGCCTCTACTGCGGCTGCCCAGTTGCTCAACATCGTCAACAGGGCAATTGCCATCACTTTCTTCATATCAACTCCTTTCCAACATTGATCCGGACAACAAACCGGAAGTCCGCTGGAGGTGAGAGATCAAGTTCGCAAACATTACGAACAGGGCCGTTGTTCATTCACAGTTTTACCTGACAGCTAAATGTCGAACGGCGAGGTTTATATCTACGGACTTGCAAGTGGCAATTCCAGTCTATTTTCCCGACGATATCTAACATCCTGACCGGAAATAACATTCTTCAAAATGACGGTTATTGGTCATGAAATTGACATCAACCGGCATAACCCCTGGGGTTGTTCGATTGCCAGCGCCAGGTGTCGGCCACCATGTCCTGCAGATTGCGTGTCGCCTTCCAGCCCAGCTCCCGGGCCGCCTTGGACGGGTCGGCCCAACTCTCGGCGATATCCCCCGAGCGCCGCGGCATGACCCGGTAAGGCACCGGCCGCCCGCATGCCTGTTCGAAGGCGCGCAGCACCTGCATCACGCTGTAGCCATCGCCGGTGCCCAGGTTCCAGGTGTGAATCCCGGTGCGCCCGGCTATCGATTGCAACGCCTTGAGGTGCCCGTCTGCCAGATCCACTACATGGATGTAATCACGCACGCCGGTGCCGTCGACCGTGGGGTAGTCATCGCCGAAAATCGACAACTCCTGCAGGCTGCCCACCGCGACCTGGCTGATGTAGGGCACCAGGTTATTGGGAATACCGTTGGGGTCCTCACCCATTCGGCCGCTGTCATGGGCGCCGATCGGGTTGAAGTAACGCAGCAGTGCGATGCTCCAGCGCGGTTCGGATTGCGCCAGGTCGCGCAGCACGTTTTCCACGATCAATTTGGATTGACCGTAGGGATTGGTCGGCGTGCCCGTGGGGAAATCCTCGCGAATCGGCATCTGTTCAGGCTCGCCGTACACTGTGGCCGATGAACTGAACACCAGGTGGAACACGCCGGCGGCGGCCATCGCCTGGCACAGCGTAATGCTGCCGCCCACGTTGGTTTCGTAATACTCCAGCGGCTTGCGCACGCTCTCGCCGACGGCCTTGAGCCCGGCAAAATGCAGGACCGCATCGATGGCGTGCTGCTGGAAAATCCGGTCCAGCAAGGCCCGGTCGCACACGTCGCCGTGAATCATCAGCGCACTCTTGCCGCAAATGGCTTCCACTGCATGCAGCGCGGCGTCGGAGCTATTGCAAAGATTATCCAGTACAACAACTTCATAACCTGCTTCAAGCAATGCAAGTGTGGTATGCGAACCGATATAGCCGGTTCCACCGGTTACCAGAATCTTCATAGCGCGGTCCATAGTGGGAGAAATGCCAAGTAGTGCGTCAAGCCCTCTTTATTGAATGTGAGAACCAGGCCTCACAAACAGGGGCGACAACAACCGAAAACAAATTTAGTTCAGCGACTGGCAATAAATATTTTTGCAGGCCAAACTGTATTAGCGGTTACTTATTAGCACTCGAAAGCAAACACCACTATCAACAGATACCGACTAAAAATAACTAACAACTAACAAGTCGACATCTAATAACATTCCGCTGTTTTGCATACATTGCCATTTGCCATCAACTGGCCGCCTCGGGTATTAAAGTAAGCCTTCAACCATCATTGCAACTTGCAATCACTTGTTATTGCGCACACCTGGCTGTGTGTCATGACTACCCGGGATATTTTTATGATTCGTAAATGTTTGTTCCCCGCTGCCGGCTATGGCACGCGTTTCCTGCCGGCCACCAAGGCCATGCCCAAGGAGATGCTGCCAATCGTCAACAAGCCGCTGATTGAGTACGCCGTCGAAGAAGCGCGGGACGCGGGTCTGGAGCACATGGCGATCGTCACCGGGCGGGGCAAACGCGCGCTGGAAGACCATTTCGATATCAGCTATGAGCTTGAGCATCAGATCCGCGGTACCGAGAAGGAGAAATTCCTCGCCGGCACCCGCGAGCTCATCGACACCTGCACCTTCTCCTACACCCGCCAGATCGAAATGAAGGGCCTGGGCCACGCGATTCTCAGCGGTCGCCCGCTGATCGGCGATGAACCCTTCGCCGTGGTGCTGGCGGACGATCTGTGCCTGAACCTGGAAGGTGACGGTGTGCTCGCGCAAATGATCCAGCTCTACAAGAAATTCCGCTGCTCGATCGTGGCCATCCAGGAAGTGCCACGGGACCAGACTCACAAGTACGGGGTGATCGCCGGCGAGCAGATCTCCGACGGCATCTACCGGGTCAACAGCATGGTGGAAAAACCCGCCCCGCAAGACGCCCCGTCCAATCTGGCAATCATCGGCCGCTACATCCTGACGCCGGACATTTTCGATCTGATCACTGATACCCAGCCCGGCAAGGGCGGGGAAATCCAGATCACCGACGCCCTGATGAAACAGGCGCAAAACGGCTGCGTGCTGGCTTACAAGTTCAAGGGTCTGCGCTTCGATTGCGGCGACGCGGAGGGGTACCTGCAGGCGACCAATTTCTGCTACGACAACCTGTACCTCAAGGGCCGCTGACCGGCCCGCTTCACCCTCGACCAACGCCCACTCTTCCCTTCAGGCAGGCCACCATGAACATTGCACAACATTCGGCAGACATTGAACGGGAGGTGGGCAACCTCGGGGTGATGAGCTGGTTGTCACGACACCAGACGCTGCCCAGCGCCAACGAACCCTGGCTGGGCGCTCCTTTGCTGGTGGAGCAGATTGGCGTGTTCCCCTCGTCCGGGGACATTCGTCGACCGATGCCCGACCCTTATCCCCTGCTCGCTCACCTGAAAGATCTATATGGCGGGCAGGCCCTGGAGATCGATGACCGCGACGGACTGAAAGTGATTTTCAGCGACTGGCGATTCCGGGTGCGCCTGTGCTGCAACACGCCTGCGATCATCATCAATGTGGAAACCCGGTGTGACTTGCAGTTGATGCCGTTGAGAACGGCGGAGCTTCTCAATCAACTGGAGTTATTCGAAACGGCCCACAGCGCCCTGTAGGAGCGAGCCTGCTCGCGAAAAACCCGAGGGCGCCGCTGGGTAACTGGCTGCCCGCGTTATCGTTCACGACCATCGCGAGCAGGCTCGCTCCTACAGTCCAGCGGTGAGTCTTCAGTGATCATTCGATAAAGATAATCAGCAATCACCCGCCCGCCCGTCTCCGGGATCGGATGGATGTTGTCGGGACCGATCATGGGGTTGGGCCCGCCTTTGGCGTAGCGCTTGAAGTCCGCGCCAAACGCACATTGCAGATTGGCGTACCCCAGATGCTCCGCCCGTGCCCACGGCTGCAAGACCTGTGCATAGGCCGACATCGGGTAGGCACTGGAACGGGTGGTGTCCTGACGCAGGATCAGATTGATGCTGGCCGCCGGTTGTATCTCGCGCACCATCCCCACCAGCCCCTGAATGTTCTGCAGATACTGTTCGGGCTTCACGCCAAAACCCTGGTCATTGCCACCGAGCATGATCAGGTAAATGTCCGCGGGGATCTTCGACACCACTGTTTTCCACTGCGCCTGCCACCGGCCATCGCGGTGATAGAAGTCAGCGGACGCCGCACCGGACGCCGCGAGCTTGGAGACCCTGACCCCGCCCTGATCGTTGCTCAGCCACACACCGAACAGCGTTGGCGCACCGGTCACCACTTCGAGCCTGAACGCCCAATCCGCTGCATGGGTTACACCGGTCAACGGGATGTCCTGAACACCCGTCCCCGTGAGGGTCAACGATTGCCATGGCTGTGACGGCGACCAGCGATAACGCACCTCACTGGAGGTGCCGTCACCCAGGAACAGCAGTTTCGCTGCAGCGATGCTCGTATCGATGGTCTTGCCCGGACTGGCGTCCACCTCCAGCCACGCGCCGGGCCGCCCCGTCACCGTGCGACTGTCGGGGCTCGCCTGGCCGAGGCCGGACACTCGCCAATCGCCACCGAAGTACTTTTCACTGCTGCGGGTGAACTTGAAGTGGCTGCCGCCGAGCGCCGCGCCATGGTTGAACCCGACATAACCCGGCCCGGCGAAACCCGCCTCGCCGGCCAGGCGCTGGACCAGCCTGTTCAGGTAAAAATCCTGCCCGGCGCTGTAGCTGTCACCGATCACCGAGATCGCCAGCACCTTCCCCGCCTTGCCCTCGCGCCACTTCGCAAAGCGTTCGTTAACCGCGCCCACCTCTATCACCGAAGCGGCTACAGGCTGCGCATCATCCACGGCATACATGGCTTATCGAACCTGCGGCACGGGGATAACGGTTTCCCGGGGTTTCTTCGCCGCTGCGCGCTCCCCCAGAAACAGCACGGAGGTGAAGTTGAACCGACTGAACACCATCGACAGCAGCACCGGCCCCAGTAACCCGCACAGCAGGCCACCCAACACCAGCAGGCTTTCGTCCTTCACTCCCAAACGTCCGAGTACAAAGCGCGACGTGGCGGCGAACAGCACATGAAACAGAAAGATCGCGTAGGAATACCCACCGAGCCAGGTCAGCCCTTTCGAGCGCACGTCACTCGACAGCAGCGCAATGCACGACACGCAGCCCACCACCAGACCGATCAGGCTGCGCCGATCGACGATCAACTCACGATCCACCGCCGCCACGTACAACAGCACCAGCGCGATCAACACGAACACCAGCGGGCCGGCCACCTTGAACGACTGCTTCAACGCATCGACCTTTTCCTGGCCGATCATCCCGGCCACGAAGAACGGCAGCAGGTAGACCGCGCCGTTGATGCCGAACGCATCCACCGGGAATGGCGGCAGCAGAAACATCACCGAGGCAAACCCGAACAGCAGGTACAAACGCGTCATCCCGTTCAGCAGGCCACGCCATTGCAGTAGGCCGACGAACATGAAAATGATGAACACCGCCTGCAGGAACCAGAAGTGATTGACCGGCACGTAGAACGACAGCAACGCCTCGATCACCCCCACGTCCTTGTTCACGCCGGGGCCGACCGCCTGCAGCACCGAAAACGGCACGCCCACGCAAAACAGCGGCACCAGCAGCCGCCGGACCTTGCCGGCAAAAAAGCCCTGGAAGTCGTTGTTGCGGATTTTGTAGATGGAATAGATGTAGCCCGAGATAAAGGTGAACAACGGCATGCGCACGTACACCATGGAATCGGCGATTACCCGGAACGGCGAACCCAGGTCAATTTTCAAGCCGCCGCCCAGCGGACCGATCACGTGATAGAGCACCAGCAGCAGGCACGCCAGGCCGCGCAGGGTTTCGATCTCCAGGGATTTTTTCTTGCTCGACATAAAACACACGCCTCGACTCAGGTTTCCAGGTTAGGAATTCTTGATTCAACCAACACGGGTTTGCGGGCACGCAGCATCAAGCCCAACCCGACGAACAGCACCGGCACCACCATGGAAAAATGCCGGGCGAACGAACCGAAGTCCGGTTCGAACAAACCCTGGACCAGCAAAAAAGACAGGGGAATCGCGATCAGTTCCTTGGCCTTGGTCTGGATCGGCACGCCCTTGTAGTCGGTCGAGGTGATCACCTTGAACAGCAACAACGCGGTCATGATCATCAACGACACGAAGATCACCTGGCCGGGACCGGACAGCATGATCAGCTCCACGGGAAACGACAGCCGGAAGAAGATCACCAGCGAGTCCAGCGCCTGGGAAACGAAATCCCCGCCGTTGATCCAGGACACGATCAACGACTTCGAACCCTCCTCCCCCGCCGTGCGCAGTTCGTTGTTGCTGGCGCGAATCGACGACACCGAGTAACCAAGCGCCAATTGAATCGCCGTGGCGATCGCCAGGTAGAACAGGAACAGCATCAGGAAGAAGGTCACCCGCGAGACGTACTTCTTCATCACGCAGACCCCGACCCAGGCCAGGGAAAACAGGATCCAGTAGGGTCGGATCAGCACGCCGTAAATCAGCGCGGACAGGAAAAACCCCACACGGTATCGACTGGAATAAGACGTCAGCAGGATCGACAGGACCGCCACCGACACGATGATTTCCTTGGTCAGGTTTTCCAGGAAGAACGAGCGCACCACGCCCCACAGACACAGGGTCAGGAAGATCGTCAGCGGCATACGCCGGAAGATGAAAACCGGGATCGCCGTCAGGAAGAAATTGCAGAACATCCCGTAGGCCCAGGCGTTGGTCAAATTGATGCCGGTGGGCCGCAGGAGGAATGCCGAACACTCGTAGGACGAACGATCCGGCGAGAAGGGATTCCAGAAGTTGCAGTTGTCGGCACGGGCGTAGGACGACCACAAGGTCATGGCGTCCGGGCCCGGATCCCGGGAGATCAGCAGCGGCATGGCCACCGACAGGAACAGGCCGGTGAACAGAATCAGGAACGACAGCGACGAATCGAGTTTGCGACCGCGAAACTCGATGCTGGGCAGTTTCAATCCCATGCCAGGGCCCCTTTCGCACGAGGTGCACGGGTCAACAGGGCGATCACGCCGAGCTGCACGCAGATCGCGAAGACGTTGCCCCAGGCGGCGCCATAAATCGAGTGGTGCTTGATCAACAGATAGCTGACCGGTGTCGATACCAGCAGACAGATGGCTGCGCTGGCGACCGATACCCGGCTGTTTTTCGAGGCGATCAGCCCGCCCCAGACGATGTCGCCGACAGCGCGCAGGGCGAAGGAAACAATCAGCACACCGAGGATCGCGTTATCCGGACGCGGCACCGTTGCCGCGACGTAATCCAGGGCGACGTTGAAGAACAGATAAATCAGCACCGCCACCGCCGCCGACACCATCAGCGAGCGCATGACCCACTGATTGACGAACAGTTGCCGGACCGTGAACGCCTGCTGGTCACGCTGGAAACGCTTGGACAACACCGGAATGCCCACCACCGCCACCACCGCGTAAGACAAGGCCTGCAAGGTATTGGCCGCCGACCAGGCGTACACGTATTTACCCAGGCTGGCATAGGGTTCGAGGTCGATAATCAGGAACCGCTCGACGTACTGACTCAAGGCAATCAGGCCGGTGCCCAGGTAAAACGGCAGGCCGGCCTTCCACACCGATGTCGCGCCCAGCTCACTCTTCGCCCTGCCCTGATGCAGCCGGGCGACGATCAGGTAACCGGCCACCATCACCACCCCGTTGGCCGCCACCCACAACCACAGCACCGTGTCGATCGCCGACACCTGGCCGAGCATCAGCCCGCCCACCGCGAGCAATGCCCAAAGCCCGGTCTTGATGAAAAACAGCAGCGCGCCCCAGGTGGCTTTCTGCGCGGAGAACACGAAGGAGTTGATCTCGAACGACAGATGCTCGGTGAGCAACACCAGCGTCACGCAGAGAATCAGCGCGACACTCGCCTGCACGTCCTGGAACAACGAATAGATCGCCACCGTCGCCACCGACAACACCAGCCCCACAGCCAGATACAGCAGCAGCACCTTGTCGACGACCCGACGTGAGCTGAGCCCGACGCTGATCAGCCGATTGATTTCGGAGCTGAAACCGACGCTGTAGAACTTCGACGCAATCAGCGACGCGGCCACCACCACGCCGTAAAAACCCAGGGCGTCATACCCCAGGTAATGGGTGATGGCCAACACCAGCAGAAACTTTGCGCCCAGGGCACCGCCCCGGAGCAACAGGCGAAATATCATCGAACGATTCCCTTGATGATGTCGTCCATCATCACTGACTTGGCTTCGATCTCGCGGCAGGTGTCGGTCAGGCGCTTGCCAAAACCGGACAAAGCGTTCGGCGCGTAGACCGTGTTGATGATGGTGTCGACATCGATGTCGCCGCCGTTGATCACCCAGTCTTCCACGCCCATGTCCTGATAGGCGCCAAAGCCTTTGCGCTCATAGCTGATATGGAACGCCGGGACACCCGCCAGCAGCGATTCGATAGCGCCGTGCAACCTGACGGAAATCACCAGGTCCGGTTGATGTTTGGCCAGGGCCGCCTTCAACGGCAGCAAGTCTTCGGTAATGCCCAGCTCCCGATAAAACGCACCGTCGTCGTTGCCCCGCACGGCGGCCTGCACCGCGCAAACCACCTTGCTCTTGTTCTTCAGCCGCTGCAGCAGCAGCTTGAGGTTGGCCACGTAGGCGACCTTCTTCTCCTTGCTCCACTCCGGCGGCTTGCGCAGCACCACGCACACCACCGCAGGCGACGACGCACAGCGGGTGAACTTGGGCTGCATGAGGATTTTCGCGGCCAGCGCCTGGACTGCCAGGTCGGGCGCGCGATAGACGTTTTCATAAGCCTGGAACATCGCCGAAGAGCGGTTATCCCGCACGAATACCGCGTCGGCACTGGCGTAATGCTCGACGATCTGGCGGCCCTGGCCATGGAACGGGCCGATGCTTTGCGGCAGGTAAACCGACGGGACCTTGCTGAGGATCGCCGTTTCCAATTGCTTGGCATGCCCCAGTTTCAACTTGATATGTTCGAAGGCGCTTTTGGAGCGCATGTAGCCGCCACCGACCCCGACGATCAAGTCAGTGCTCTTGAGCAGATCCGCCAGTCCCGCGTACGACTGGTTGAGGAACACCGCCTGTTTGATCCGTCCCAATCCCTTGGCCGCCATCACCGGCGCGTCATGACACGGGTGGGGCAAGTAACTGAATGACTCGGGGTCCGAGGCCACGACGTTGATCGTGGTGTCTTCACCAAAATTGCGTTGCACCAGGGCAATGGCCAGATCCACGAGCAGGCCGTCGCCGGAGTTGGATGCGCTGTAGCCATGCAAAATCGTTACGTTCATGAGCTGTTGTCTACTTAATAGGTTTGAGCGGAGTACACGTCATAGGTTTGCCGGATCATCAACGCGGCACTGAAACGCTCGCGGACGGTCTTGCGGCCTTCGGCGCCAAGGCCCTGCAACTTGGGCTTCTGAATGTTCACCAGCACATCGGCCAGTGCCTGATGATCGCCGGTGGGGAACACGTAGCCCGTCACCCCATGGCTGACCAACTCCGGCAACGAGGTGCAATCGCTGGCAATCACCGGCAGCCCCATGGCCATGCCTTCCAGAGGCACCATGGCGAAGCCTTCCCAGCGACTGGGGACAATCAGGGCATCGGCCTTCTGGTACAGCGCATTGACCTCCGTCGGCGTGACCCAGGGCAGGTATTCCACCGAGTCCATCTCAGGCCGCTCGACGAATTCCTCGTTGACCGCACTGCCCACCACCGTCAGTTTCAAATCGCTGCGCTGAACCTTGGCGTAGGCCTTGAGCAACACATCAAAACCTTTCTGGTAGTCCAGCCGCCCCACAAACAGCAGATGAATCGGCTTCTGTTCATCGACCTTCTGCTGCTCGTCCTTGTGATGAATGCCGTTGTAGATGAGCTTCATGCGATGGCGATCGATACCGAACGCCGCGGCCTTGTCCATCTCGTACTGGCTGACGCAGATGATCACGTCCGTGACCTTCTGCAACACGCGCTCAATCAGCGAATAGACCTTCTGCTTGGCCGGCGAGCTTTCCATCAGGAACGAAAAGGCGTGGGGGCAATAGACGATTTTCGGTGCGCGCCAAGGCCGCAGGACCAGGCACACGCAACGGCCGATCACCCCGGAAAAGGTGCTGTGCAAATGCACCACCTGGGGTTTTTCCTTGAGCACCACCCGGGCCAGTTGCCAGGCAAAGCGCAGCAGCGACAGCACATCCCGCCGGGTCCGATCGAAGGTTCTGATCTGCTGCTCATCGATGCCATGCAACTCCTTGCGCTGGTCGTACGGGATCAGATAGATCAGTTCATAGTTCGATGCATCGCCTTCCGGCGGGGCCGATATCGTGCGGATAACCGTGGCGACACCACCTTTTATCGTTTCGGCTACGTGCAGTATTTTTTTCACAACCCACCCACTTCCATGCATGTAAAGACAGTCGCTGACACTCAGGATTTGTCCGACGCGTATTCGTAGCTGTAATAGCCGTAGCCACCGTTGCCGTAGTAACTGGCGGCACGCTTCTCGACGCCGTTGAACACGGCGCCCTTCAACTCGATGCCGTTCTGGGCAAAACGTCGAATGGTCAGTTCGATCTCTTTGGCGGGGTTCACCGCGAAGCGGGTGACGATCAGACTGATCCCTGCTTCACGGCCGACGATCGCGGCATCCGTCACCGCCAGCAGTGGCGGCGTGTCGATGATCACCACGTCATAGCGCTCACTGAGTTCGGCCATCAGCTCGCGGAAGTTGGCGTGCATCAACAGCTCCGACGGATTGGGCGGGACCTGTCCACGACTGATGAAATGCAGGTTCTCGACTTCGACGGTATTGATCGCCTGGTCGATGGTGCAGCGCTTGACCAGCAGGTCCGACAGGCCATTGTTGATTGGCGTATTCAGGGTCTTGTGCAGATGTCCCTTGCGCATGTCGGCATCGATCAACACCACCCGCTGTCCGCTTTGCGCCATGACGGCGGCGAGGTTTGAGGAAACGAAGGTTTTACCGACCTGAGGACTGGGACCGGAAATCATGATGCGGTTGTTGGTCGAATCCAGCGCCGCGAAGTGCAGGCAGGTGCGCAGGCTGCGGATCGATTCGATGGAAAGATCCGTCGGATTGCGCAAGGCCAACAGATAGGCCTGCTTCTCGGCTTCACTGCGCACGCGGACTTTCTTGCTGTCTTCTTCCTGTTGCAGCGTGCTGTAGGGAATCGACGCATAGACCGGCAGCCCCAGTTGTTCGATGGCTTCCGGTCCTTCCAGTCCGCGGCTCAGGGATTTGCGCAGCAGCACCAGCGCCACGCCGAGGAACGCCCCAAGGAAGGTCGCGATCAACACGATCAGCGCCTTGCGCGGCTTGACCGGATTGGTCATGTCGACATCCGCGGTGTCGATCAACCGCGCATTGCCCACCGCCCCTGCCCTGACGATGTCCAGTTCCTGGGACTTGTTCAGCAACTGGGTGTAGATCTGCGACGCCACTTCCACATCGCGGGTCAGGTTCAGCAGTTCCTGCTGCGTCGACGGCAGGTTCTGGGACTTGCTCTCCAGCGCCTTCTGTTGCTGGGTCAATTCGCCGATCTGGGTCATCAGCGCGCGATACGCCGGATGCTGTTTGGTGAATTTGCGGTCCAACTCGGCCTGCTGCATTTTCAGCTCGGAAATGCGCGTGTCCAGGCTGACGATCTGTTCCAGCACCGATTGGGTTTCAAGGGAAATGTTTACCGTCTTGCCGCGCGTCTGGTAGCCGTTGAGGGCTTCGCTGGCCTTGGCCAGGTCACGCTTGACCTGCGGCAGCTGGCCTTGCAGGAAGTCCAGGCTCTGCGCCGCTTCGGCGGACGTGCGTTGCACGTTCTGCTGTACATACAGCGACGAGATCTTATTGAGGATGCTCACGGCTTCCGCCGCGTCGGTGCTGGCCAGGGCCAGGCGGATGATGCCGGACTCCTTGCCCTGCTCGGAAATATCCAGCCCGTCCTGGTAGTTCTGGATGGTCACGATGCGCGGGTTGCGCACCACTTCGAAGCGAGTGCCAGGGTTAGCCTGCAGTTGGGAGATCAGCCCCTCGACCCGGTCCTGGGCAAATGCACTACCGGCAACGCCTTCGATCAGCAGGTTGTCGTTGTCATCGAAAAGCTGGAAACGTTGCTGCTCGCCGGCCACCAGCGTGAGCTTCTTGCCCAGCAACTCATTGGGCAGGTTGAGCCGGTTGAACTCCAGTCGCTCACCGCCCCAGGCGTAGCTGTTCAAGCCAAAGCGAGGCGCCGCGACGCTCTGCGGGGTATCCCCACGGAAACGGCGAGCGAGAAAGCTGCCGATCACAGGGAAAGAGTTGGGTGTGACGTCGATGTCCAGGCGCAGGTCATCGACGGTTTTGCCGATGATGGCGCGGGACTTGATGATGCCGATCTCGGTCACCGACGGCGATTGCCCACCGAGCATGCTGCTCAGATCGGAAAAGCCGAGCATGTCGTTCTTTTTCGGTTCGACCTGAACCAGTGCGTTCGCCTGATACACCGGCGTCGACAAAATCGCATAGGCGACACCGGTCGCCATGAAGGCACCGGTGAATGCGCCGATTAACCATTTCTGGTCAATTAAAGTGCCGAATATACCGAGAAGATCAATATTGTCTTGCTCGTTATCGCGGGTGCTGATGACTGACGGTAACTGCATAAGTCTGTTCTTACCATTCATGGGTCTGAAGAATATTGATCAATGTCCGAGGCGCTGCGCCCATGAGCTAACAGAATCTTCAATCAATGCATGGGCATGAATAAACGCTGCTTTTCCTTGACGATAAGGGTCTTGTATTTCTCGTTCGTTCTGCCATTTGCCGAGCAGAAACACCTTGCCCCGCGCGTGTGATGCAATCTTCAGCACTTGTTTTACATGCTCTTTTTCCATGACCAGAATCAGGTCTGACTCATTAACGATGTCAGAAGTAATCTGCCGCGCCTTGAAGGCTTCGGCGCTGTGCCCGCGATCCTCCAGGACCTGCCGCGCAGACGGCTCCATGGCTTCGCCGACCCTGGCGGCCAGGCCGGCGGAGGTCACGCTGATCGATGAAGTGGTCAGTGCGTTGCGCAGCAACAGTTCTGCCGTCGGACTTCGGCAAATATTGCCCACGCAAACGACAAGAATCTTTTTGAACAAGGTAACTTTCCCGTGTAATGCCGATCGGCCAATGCGCCTGGCGGATTTATATGAACCCGCCAGACCTTCCTGCACTCAGAAATAGATTCACCCTGCAAGTACAGGTGCATTAAGTACCACAGCCCCGGAAAGCCACCCAACCAGAATTGCCGGACCAAAAATAACGCCAGTTTCCTAACGTTAGTTATCCGACAAAAAATAACATTCGTGCACTTAAGGCCTTAACCATCATCGAATTCAAAGTAACGGGACAACTAATGACTGATGTCACTTCTCATGAGGAGAACAGACATGAATTCGGTACATTTCAAACCACTGACACTTTCCGCCCTGCTGATACTCGGTGCGGCCGGTCAGGCCCACGCCAGCGAGTTGTTTGCAGCGCTGCCCGCCAACAAGACCATCGGTGTCCAGGTCAAGATCCAGAACTTCACCCCCGCCGACGCCGAGGACATCAAGGCGCAGGGGTTCGGGTTCGTGCGCTTTGGCGTCTGGACCAACAGCCTGGGTGGTTCGGCCTATCAGAAGCAGGTGAGCGATGCCTTTGCCGCCGCCCGATCCGCCGGCTTGCCGGTATTGCTGACAGTGCGTTCGACCAAGGCCTTGACCACCGCGCCCGGCAATACCGGTGAGTTAACTACCGCCGGGGAAAACTTCGCCGGTTCGGTAATGAGCCTGGAGAAATCCTACGGATCGCAGCTGGTGGCCATCGAGATCTGGAATGAGCCGGATCTGGGTACTTACTGGCCCACCGGGAGTTTCGACACCACGTTTGTTCCTTTCATGAGCGCGGTGTGCAATTCGCTGCAGCAGAAACCGCCGGCAACACCAGTGGTCGGCTTTGGCTTCGCCCGGCCACCCACTGCCGGCTCTGCATCGACGGTGGCGCTGAACAAGATCGTCAGCGCCTACCCCAAATGCCTGAGTGCCGTCTCCTATCACCCCTATGGCATGACCAGCACGCAGATCAGCAATGCCCAGGCCTTCATTGCGCAGAACTTCCATATTCCAGGGGTCATCAGTGAATGGGGCGTGTCGGCGCTGGTGTCCAATGGCGGCGCGGACGGACAGGCCAGCAAGATCGGTGCGTTCATTGCCGACGTGAAAAGGCAGAACATTGCCCTGGCATCGATATATGAATGGAAAAACAGCGATTCGGGCAGTGACGATCGGGAGAAGAACTTCGGGTTGCTGACCTCCGATGGTCAACCGAAACCGGCCAAACTGACGGTCAGGAGCGAGTTGAATCCGCCATAGGACCCAAGGCATTAAGGCGGCTGGCGGTCAGTTGATTTGAACCTGCGAGCGGTTTCGGGATCTTAATTACCGATATGAGCCCCGCCTTTCAAACAGCCGTTTTCAGGATGTTGCCGCCGGGACCGTCTATACACGTATGTGCCCTTGAGCGGCTGTCAGCGCTCGGGTAATGTCATCAGACCCATAGGACAGAGCACGCTCATGACTTCCAAGCTGGAACAACTCAAGCAATTCACCACCGTGGTTGCCGACACCGGTGACTTCGAAGCAATCGCCCGCGTTAAACCGGTGGATGCCACCACCAACCCTTCCCTGTTGCTCAAGGCTGCGGCCATCCCCGCCTATGCCGATCTGCTCAATGCCTGTGTCAGTGACTGCAAGGGTGATGTCGGTCTGGCCAGCGACCGTTTTGGCGTCGCGGTGGGGCAGGAAATCCTCAAGGTGATTCCCGGTCGCATCTCCACTGAAGTGGATGCGCGCCTGTCGTTCGACACTGACGCTGTCCTCAAGCGTGCGCACCGTCTGATCGAGTTGTACGAAAAAGCCGGCATTGGCCGTGACCGCGTGCTGATCAAGATCGCCTCGACTTGGGAAGGCATCCGCGCCGCCGAGATCCTGGAAAAGGAAGGCATCCAGACCAACCTGACCCTGTTGTTCTCCTTCGCCCAGGCCGCTGCCTGTGCCGACGCTGGCGTGTTCCTGATTTCGCCGTTCGTGGGTCGCATCTACGACTGGTACAAGAAAGCCACCGGTAACGAGTACACCGGTGCGGACGATCCGGGCGTGCAGTCGGTGACGCGCATCTACAACTACTACAAGGCCAACGACTACAAGACCGTGGTGATGGGTGCCAGCTTCCGTAACCTGAGCCAGATCGAGCAACTGGCCGGTTGCGACCGCCTGACCATCAGCCCGGACCTGATCGACAAACTGGCTGCCGACACTGGCAAGCTCGAGCGCAAACTGGCGCCGGGCCACGCGGGCGAAGCGCGTCTGAACCTCAACGAAGCGCAGTTCCGCTGGTTGTCCAACGAGGACGCCATGGCGACCGAGAAACTGGCTGAAGGGATCCGTCAGTTTGCCCGGGATCAGGAGAAGCTTGAGGCACTGCTGCAGGCCAAGCTGTGATCTGAGGGGCTGAAATGCAAAAAGGGCGAACCCTCACAGGTTCGCCCTTTTTTTTTGCGTGGTCGGTTATGAAATCAATGCCGCTCCAGCGCATTCACCAGGTCATGGAACGCTTCCCGGTTGGAATCGTTCAGACCCATGAGGATCTTGTGCGCTTCCAGCACCTTGATCCGCACGACCTCTTCGGACTGGTCCTGATCAGGCAGGTCGTCCAGGCATTCCGGGCACGGAATTGGCTTGTTGACGATGTTGAACACCTGCTCGAAGCCCATCGACTGCAACAGCCGGGTGATGTCTTCGTGGGTGGTGACGACCGTCGGCAGCAGGCCGACTTTCTGCCTCGACAGGATCGACAACTTGGCCAGAAGGCCCAGGGTCGTGCTGTCGATGCTGCGGGTTTCGGTCAAATCGATCACGATCGCGTTGAAATTCATCGCGGTGAAGATTTTCTCAATAGTCGCATCCAACGCCGAACACAGGGTCAGGCGAACTTCACCGACGAACTTCAGGACGAAGGTGCCATCCTGCTCGGCGAACTGGATTCTACCGGTACTCATTAAAGATTCCTGCTCAACACCAACAGGGCGATATCATCCGGCATCTCCCCTAGCGTGGCCAATCCAAAAACCTGCCGCAGGCCATCCAGGCTGCCGCCCGCTGCCTTGACCCGTTGGGGCAACGCAGCTTCTTTTTCTTTGAGTGTGGGTTCTGGCAAAAGGTCCAGAATGCCATCAGACATCAGCGTCAGGCTGAACGTCGGCGGCAGCTCCAGCACGTGGTCTTCGTAGGTGGCTTCATTGAAGAGGCCCACCGGCAAGCCACGCCCTTCCAGATAACGAACACTGTCGGGTGTGTACAACACAGGCAACGGCAAATGACCGCCGATGCTATAGGTCAACAAACCTGTCTCCTCGTCGATGACTCCACCGACCATTGTGACGTGTTTACCCAGCTTACAACTGATCAGGCCCCGGTTGATATGACCAAGAACCTCTGAAGGCTTGAATTCCGGCAACGTACCGCTGCGCTTGGACTCGAACAACAGCCGCGTGGTCATGAACTTCAGCAGCACGGTAACAAAGGCTGAAGAGGCGCCATGACCGGAAACGTCCGCCAGATAGAACGCAACCCGGCGCTCGTCGACCCGGAAATAGTCAACGAAATCACCCGACAGATACAGCGACGGGATGATCTGGTGAGCAAACTTGAAATCGTCGATGGCCCACGGGCTGCCCGGCAGCATGTTCATCTGCACCTGTCGACCGGCATTCTGGTCTTCCTGGAGCAGGTTCAGGCTGGCGGCGAGCTCGCGGTTGGCCTTTTCCAGCTTCTCGCGGTAACGCTGGTTTTCCACCAGCAGACGCGCACGATCCAGGGCTCGACGCACGGAATGCTCAAGCACAGCCAGATCTTCGAGAGGCTTGATCAGGTAATCCGCCGCACCCAGGCGCAGCGCTTCGACCGCGTCGTTCATCACGCCGGCACCCGAGACCACGATCACCGGTGTTTGCGGCGACAATTCGGTCACCTGGCGAATGAGTTCGAGCCCACCCATCTGCGGCATGCGCAGATCGCAGATGACCAAGTCGGGCTTGTCTTGCTCGAATACCTGAAGACCCTGCTGGCCATTGCTGGCCTGCAAGACGCTGAAACCACTGTCTTCCAAATAGGCCGCGAGGCTCGCGCGCACTACTTCGTCATCATCGATTATCAGCAGCGTGGCACTGGTTTTTGGCATGTGGGCAAACGGCGCCAGAATTAGGTTGGCGTAGCGGCTCGGATTTTGGCCCGGCTCACACTACTGGATTCGCTTTCTAGCCTCTCTGTCTCACTGCCTTCGAGCATTTGCCCTACACACAGTTACACCAGAGGTGCCCTTCTAAGGCGCAGACGGTACTCCCATCCGCGAGGCGTTTCAAGCTCACACCGATGGTCGCTTTGAGGTGCCCATCGTTGAAATCACCGGGAGTTATAAGAACCTTCCAAAGCGAAACTCAATGGAAGGTTAAACCTGTAGGAGCGAGCAAGCTCGCGATGATTTTCAACGACTCCGCGGCCTTGCTGGAAGAACGCGGCGCACTTGAGTTCATCGCGAGCATGCTCGCTCCTACAGAGGATCAGAAATCGTCTTCGACCTGACCGTCCTTCACCTTGAACTCACGGTTCTGCAGGTAGGCGTTACGAATGAAGATGTACTTGTCGCCGGTGATCAGCTTCTCGGAAGACAGCAGGTTGGCGCGGGTATCGACAATGTTCAGGCCGAAGATCGAGTTACGCGCCGGAACATCGTTGATGTACGGGTACGGGCCGGTGTAGCTGTCGACGAGTTTCGAAGGTGCATCGCGCAAGGTGCTTGGGCCCAGCAACGGCAGCATCACGTATGGACCGCTGCTCACGCCCCAGTAACCGAGTGTCTGGCCGAAGTCTTCGTCATTGCGTTGCAGGCCCATTTTGGTACCCACGTCGAAGAAGCCCAGCAGGCCGAAGGTGGTGTTGAAGATCAAACGTGCGGTGTCGACACCGGCCGCCGCAGGTTTGGCCTGGAGGAGATCGTTGACGAGGTTGGTCACGTCACCGACGTTGCGGAACATGTTGTGGATCCCGTCCTCGAGGAACTGCGGGGTCACGTACTGATAGCCCTGCGCCAGAGGCTTCAGTGCATAAGTATCGACCACATCGTTGAACTGGTAGATCGGACGGTTGATGCTTTCCCAAGGGTCGTCTTCCGAGGCTGCCTGGGCAACAAACGGAACCAGCAATGCGCTGGCGCATACACAAAAGCGGGCTAGAGGGTGGGTCCAGCGCATAAAAAACTCCTTGGGTTGTACTGGCGCGGGCGCCTGGCCCGGCATCAAGCTGGCAAGTATAAGTCGGAAACAGCTTTCAGGCATATTGCACAAACTTCGCCCGAAAGGATTCAAACCAAATGTGAGCGATTCACATTAGTGTCACTCTACTGTCACTGCCACGCTCTAGTCTTCCTGCTATTTCAGGGACGCTCACATGCCACACGCCGATGCCTTGCCGCAAAACGCACCCAGCCTGACCGCCGTACTGTTCGGTCTCAGTGGTTGCCTGGTGGATTTCGGCGCGCACACGCACCGGCATGGCAGCCACTCGGCCGAACACGCCGAAGCCACTCCCGGCGCCCTCGACAGCCTGAACAGTCTGCAGCGCCAGCAAATCCCCTGCGCCTGGCTCGACGAACTGCCCCCTGCCCTCAGCCTATCCCTGGCCGTGACGCTGCCGGACTGGATCAAACCTTCGCAACACGGCGCAACAATTCAACCCTGGCCAGCACCGAATGCGTGCTGGCAGGCGTTGATGGCATTGAACGTCGAGCGACTGGACGGTTGCGTGCTGGTCAGCGGTGAACCGCGCTTGCTGCAATCGGGACTGAACGCCGGCTTGTGGACTATCGGCCTGGCGTCCTGTGGATCGTTGTGCGGGCTTTCGCCCGAGCAATGGCAGGCATTACCGCCCCAAGAGCGGGACATCAAACGCGGCAAGGCAACCATGCAGCTGTTTGGCCTTGGCGTGCACTCGGTGATCGATCACCTCGGCGAGCTCGACACTTGCCTGGCGGACATCAATCTGCGCCGGCTCAAGGGCGAAAAGCCCTGATCGCAGCTGTACACCCATGAAGGCATGCAGGTTGCTCGGGAGTGGATTAATCTTAGGAAAGCCATAGATCTTTGGCGTGCCGCCGCGGTCTATGCCAGTGCCTATCGAGAAAAGGAAGAACGCCATGCCCGCCCGCGAACTGCAAGAACAGCTCAATGCCCTGCGCGAGCAATTGGACAAGAATCCGCCGCTGTCCGAAACCGAGCGTGAAGATCTGCACAAGCTGATGGAACAGATCAAACTTGAGCTTGAGCTCGAAACCAAAACCCAGGACGTCAACCTCGCCGATAACGTGAATCTGGCCGTCGATCGCTTCGAACTGGAGCATCCGACCCTCGCCGCCACCCTGCGCCAAATTGGTCAGGCCCTGCACAGCATGGGGATCTGAACCCACCGGATGCAATGTAGGAGCGAGCATGCTCGCGATGGTGTACCAGTCGACATCAACGTAACTGACACTCCATCGCGAGCAAGCTCGCTCCTACAGGAACACAGTCATTGACGAACCAGACGATGGTTCGGCAACTGCACTTCCTCAGTACTGCGATACGGATTGATATCCAGCCCGCCACGGCGCACATAGCGCGCATACACCGTCAATTTCTCCGGCTTCAGCAAACGCTGCAGGTCCAAGAAAATCCGCTCCACGCACTGCTCGTGGAAGTCCGAATGCTGACGGAAGCTGACGATGTATTCCAACAAACTCGCGTGATCCAGCGCCGCACCACGATATTCCACCACCACGCTGCCCCAGTCCGGCTGACTGGTCACCGGGCAATTGGATTTCAGCAAATGGCTGTGCACGCTCTCTTCGACAACGCGCGATGAGTCGCAACGCAGCAGCTCCGGGCGCGGATGCTCATAGTTGCTGACACTGATATCCAGATCATCGACGCACACACCCGGCAATGCCACGACGCCCTCGGCTTCCACATCCTTAAGGCTGCGCACACGCACGCCAACCGGCTTGCCAGCAGCGGCCGACAGATCCTTGACCAACGTCGCCTCAAGGCTCGCGGTGTCGGCGAACGGCGTCTGATTCAGGGAGTTGAGGTACAGCTTGAACGACTTGGATTCGATGATGTTCGGCGAATCCGCCGGGATGCTGAACTCGCCGATCGCCACCACCGGCTTGCCCGATGGCAAAAGCCAGGACAGTTCGAAGCAGTTCCAGAAGTCCACGCCCTTGTACGGCAGGGTGTCCGCCGTCAGGCCCAGTTCGGCCCACTTCGCGGTACGCGGGATCGGGAACAGCAGGGACGGCGTGTAGGTGGCGATGTATTCGCTGGATTTGCCCAGCGGCGAGTGTTCGGCTGCGGGATGCATGGCGGAAACCTGACTGAAGAATCAGCGGATTCTATCAGCCTTTGCTTCCGCCTTTGAGTGCTTACTGACTGACTGTCAGTTTGCCGACCATGCCCGCCTGGTAATGGCCGGGGATATTGCAGGCAAATTCCAGGCTGGTGGCCTTGCTGAAGGTCCAGGTCAGCTCGGCCGTCTTGCCCGGCTCCACCAGCACGCTATTGGGATCGTCGTGTTTCATGGCGCCGTGATCCATGCCAGCCATGGCGCTGTGGTCCATGTCCTTCATACCGGTCGGCGTCAGCATGCCGCTTTGCTGCATTTTCAGCATTTCCTGCTGGTGGCTGGCATGCATTGCCGCATCACCGAGGTTGAACTCATGCAGCAACTGGCCTTTGTTGACCAGCACGAATCGCACGGTCTCCCCTGCCTTGACGTCGATGGCCTTGGGGGTGAACGACATGTCCCCCATCACCACTTCGACACTGCGGGTCGCCTTGGCCGCCGCGGCCGGTTGGCCGAAGTCATAGGTATGTCCCGGCGCTGCGCCGACCTGCGAACTCAAGGCCCATACACAGGCAGCCAGCACCACTGATTTGCGCAAAAACATGGTCGTACTCCAACACAATAAGGTTCAGCCTGTGGAAAACACTAAACTGCCGGCGCTGCCGGTAACCTGACAGCCAGATTACAACTTTGTCAGCTTGAACTGCACCGTCCCCTGCCACGGTATAAAGCGCACGTTCCATTTAATCAGAGACACCCATGAAACTGCTGATCGTCGAAGACCAACCGAAAACCGGTCACTACCTGCGCCAGGGCCTGGCCGAAGCCGGCTTCAACATCGAGTGGGTGGCCGACGGCAGCACCGGCCAGCAACTGGCATTGAGCGGTGAGTACGCACTGTTGATTCTCGATGTGATGCTGCCGGGACGCGATGGCTGGCAGATTCTGCAAGCGGTGCGCGGCGCCGGCCTGGATACGCCCGTGCTGTTCCTCACCGCTCGAGATGCTGTGGAGGACCGGGTTCATGGCCTTGAACTGGGCGCCGACGACTATCTGGTCAAGCCCTTCGCCTTTTCCGAACTGCTGGCCCGGGTACGCAGCCTGCTGCGCCGTGGCAGTGCGGCGCCCCAGGAAACCACCCTGCAACTGGCCGACCTGTGCCTGGACCTGATTCGCCGGCGCGTGGAGCGCAGCGGCCAGCGCATCGACCTGACGGCCAAGGAATTCGCCCTGCTGGAAATGCTCCTGCGTCGCCAGGGCGAAGTGCTGCCAAAATCGCTGATCGCCTCCCAGGTCTGGGACATGAATTTCGACAGCGACACCAATGTCATCGAAGTCGCGATCCGCCGCCTGCGCCTGAAGATCGACGATAACTTCCCCAATAAACTGATCCACACCGTGCGCGGCATGGGCTACGTCCTCGAAGAGCGCAGCGCCTGATGCTCAGGCTTTCATTGAGCACTCGTCTGGCGCTGCTGTTTGCGGCGTGCACGGCGGTGGTTTCGCTGACTGCCGGAGTGTTGTTCAGCCGTGCCAGCGAGGCGCACTTCGTAGAGCTGGATCAGCAATTGCTGGAGAGTAAGTTGATTGGCCTGCGCCGGGCACTGCACGATATTCAATCCAGCGACAGTGCAGTCAGGCTGAACGATGAATTGAGCCGACAGGCCGATCTGTCGCTGCGTATCAGCGGCAGCGATGGCAAGCCCTGGTATGACAGCTCGACGGAGCTGCCGGGCACGCTGCCGCAAACAACCGGGCTGTCGACGATCAACAACGCGGGCACCGATTACCGGGTGCTCAATGCCCCGCTGTTTCCTGACCGGGCCGATTCGCCGCAATTGACCCTGCTGCTGGATATCACCCACCACCAGCACTTCCTGCAACGCATGCAGCACCTGATCTGGCTCACGGTGGGCCTGTCGGCACTGGCCACCGCGCTGCTGGGTGCCTGGGCAGCCCGCAGCGGCTTGCGCCCGCTGCGACGCATCAGCGCTGTCGCCAAAGGCGTTTCGGCGCAATCGCTCAACGCCCGCCTGCCCGAAGAAAACATGCCGCCGGAAGTGGCTCAAATGGCTCGCCACTTCAATGCCATGCTCAGGCGCCTCGACGACTCCTTCCAGCGACTGTCGGGGTTTTCCGCCGACATTGCCCATGAATTGCGCACCCCGCTGTCGAATCTGCTGACCCACACTCAGGTCACCCTGACCCGCCCCCGTTCCATCGAGGAATACCGCGAGGCGCTGCACAGCAATCTGGAAGAGCTGCAATGGATGGCGCAACTGGTCAACGACATGCTGTACCTGGCAAAAGCCGATCACGGCCTGCTCGCGCCCAAACGCGAACCGCTGGAGTTGGCGGAGGAAGTGGATGCGTTGATGGAGTTCTTTGCGCCATTGGCCGAGGACGCAGGAGTGAGGCTCGGTCGCGAAGGGAGTGGCCGAATCGAAGGCGATCGCAACATGTTGCGTCGAGCGCTTTCCAATCTGCTGGACAATGCCTTGCGGTTTACCCCGGTCGATGGCGAGATTCTGGTGCGCATTGTCGATCAGCCGGAGGGCATGAGCCTGACGGTCGAAAACAGTGGTGAAGGGATTTCCAGAGACTTGCTACCGCGACTGTTCGACCGTTTTTACCGGGCTGATCCGGCGCGTCATGAAGGCAGCAGTGAGCATGCAGGGTTGGGGCTGGCGATTACCCAGTCGATCGTGCGGGCTCATGGGGGACAGATTCGGTGTGAATCAGAAAGGGGATGGACGCGGTTTGTGATCGAGTTGCCAACAGGAGATTGAGGCCAACAGGACCGGCCCCTTCGCGAGCAGGCTCGCTCCCACATTGGATCTGCGGTGTTCACAAATCCCCCTGTGGGAGCGAGCCTGCTCGCGATGGCGGTTTCAGAGATTACGAATACCGCAAGGCAGTCGCCGGCTCGACCTTCGCCGCCCGCCACGCCGGATAAACCGTGGCCAGAAAGCTCATGATGAACCCCGCCGAACAGATCAACAGCACGTCCCCACTTTGCAGCTCGGACGGCAGGTTGCTGACGAAATACACATCGGAACTGAAGATGTGTTGCCCTGTAACGCGCTCGACCCAGCCCACCATTTCACTGACGTTCAACGCCGCAATCACGCCAAGAATGCCACCGATCAGCGTGCCGACAATCCCGATCACCGTGCCCTGCACCATGAAGATCGCCATGATCTGCCGTGGCGTGGCGCCGATGGTTCGCAGGATCGCGATGTCCGCACCCTTGTCGTTCACCACCATGATCAGGGTCGCGATGATGTTGAACGCCGCCACGGCCACGATCAGCAGCAGCAACAGGCCGATCATGGTCTTTTCCATTTTCATCGCGCTGAACAGGCTGCCCTGGGTGTGGGTCCAGTCGTCAGCCTTGAAGGCTTCGCCCAGGCCCGAGGCGATGGTGCTGGACACTTGCGGCGCGGCGTACAGGTCTTTCACCGCCAGGCGCACGCTCTGTACCTGATTCGGTTCCCAGTGCTGCATCTGCGCGGCGTCCGCGACGTTGATCAGGGCCATCGAACCATCCAGCTCGGCACCGACCTTGAACACGCCAACCACGTTCAAGCGCTGCATGCGCGGGGTGATGCCACCCGGTGCATTGCTGACTTCCGGCACGATCAGGGTGATCTTGTCGCCGACATTCAGACGGAAGCGGCGCGCGGTGATTTCACCGATCACCACGCCAAACTCACCCGGTTTCAAGGCCTCCAGGCTTCCCTGGACGATGTGTTTGGCCACGATGGAGACCTGACCTTCCAGCGCCGGATCGACACCGCTGACCTGGATCGGCTGCATCGTGCCCTTGTAGGACAGCATGCCCTCCATCTCGGTGAACGGCACCGCTGCGGTCACTTGCGGGTTTTTCAGGGCGGCAGCCGCAACGGGCTGCCAGTCATCGATCGGATTGACGCCAACGATAGTCGCGTGCGGCACCATCCCGAGGATGCGTGAACTCATTTCGCGCTGGAAGCCGTTCATCACCGACAACACCACGATCATCGCCAGCACGCCCAGGGCGAGGCCGATCATCGAGGTCATCGAGATGAAGGAAACAAAGCGATTGCGGCGCTTGGCGCGGGTATAGCGCGTGCCGATAAAGATCGATAACGGTCTGAACATTCGCTGGGACACCGTATAGAAACAAAAAGACCCGACGTACTTATAAGTCCCGTCGGGTTTCGACCAGTCAGATAGGCGTCAGGCAACCTTCCTGCAGGTGCAGGACGCGGTCCATCTGGCGGGCCAGGTTCATGTCGTGGGTCACCACCAGGAACGCCGTGCGCATCGAGGTGCTGAGTTCGAGCATCAAATCCTGAATGCCTTCGGCCGTGTGTAAATCGAGGTTGCCGGTCGGCTCGTCGAGCATCACCAGCCCTGGATTGTTGACCAGGGCGCGGGCGATGGCCACACGCTGGCGCTCACCACCGGACAGTTCCGCCGGTTTGTGCTCCAGGCGATGCCCCAGCCCTACCCGCTCCAGCAACGCGGTCGCACGCTTGCGCGCCTCGGGAATCGCCGTCTTGCCGATCAACAGCGGCATGCAGACGTTTTCCAGCGCGGTGAACTCCGGCAGCAGATGGTGGAACTGGTACACGAAACCCAGGGCACGGTTACGCAGCAGGCCGCGCTTCTTCTCGCTCAATGCCGAGAGTTCTTCACCGTCGAGCCAGACGCTGCCCTTGGTCGGGGTATCGAGGCCGCCCAGCAAGTTGAGCAAGGTACTTTTGCCCGAACCCGACTTGCCGACTATCGCCACGCGCTCGCCCGGATGCAGTTCCAGCTGCAAACCGGAAAGAACTTCCACCGACTCCGGGCCTTCCTCGTAGGATTTGCCCAGGTTGCGGCAGCTCAAGATTGCTTTATCACTCATGCCCGACTCACTCATAACGTAGCGCCTCCGCAGGCTGGGTGCGCGCGGCACGCCAGGCTGGATACAGGGTGGCGAGGAAACTCAGGACCAACGCCGCGGAGCAGACCATCACCACGTCCTGGCTCTGCACTTGCGACGGCAGGTAATCAATGAAGTACACGTCGGCGTTGAGGAATTTATGGCCGATCAGGCCTTCCAGCGCCGAGATCGCGGCGCTGACATTCAGCGCGGCGAAGATTCCCAGCACCGCGCCGATGGCCGTGCCGACCACGCCGATCACCGTGCCCTGCACCATGAAGGTCCGCATGATGGTGCCCGGCGTGGCGCCCAGGGTACGCAGGATCGCGATGTCGCTCTTCTTGTCGTTGACCACCATGACCAGCGTGGAAATGATGTTGAACGCAGCGACGGCGACGATCAGCAGCAACAGCAGGCCGATCATGGCTTTTTCCATGCGGATTGCCTGATAGAGGTTGCCGTGGGTGCGGGTCCAGTCGCGGGCGTAATAGCGATCTTCCCCCAGTTCCCGGGCAATGCTCCACGCGGTACGCGGCGCCTGGAACAGGTCGTCGAATTTCAGGCGAATGCCCTGGACCTGATCCGGCTTCCAGCGGTGCAGTCGCGCCAGATCCTGAAGATTGGTGATGCCCAGGTAGCCGTCGATTTCGCCAGCGCCAACGTGAAAGATGCCCATCACGGTGAAGCGCTTCATGCGCGGGAACATCCCGGCCGGGGTCACGGTGACCTCCGGTGCCACGAATGTCAGCTTGTCGCCGATGGCCGCGCCGAGCTTGGCTGCCGCCTTGTCGCCGATGACGATGCCGAACTCGCCGGGCTTGAGGTCGTCGAGTTTGCCCTGTTGCATGAAGTTATCGATGATCGACACCTGACGCTCCAGCGCCGGGTCGATGGCATTGAGCAGGACCTTGGAGACCTTGCCGTTGTTGGTCAGCAAACCCTGCATCTGGGTAAACGGCGCCACCGCCGTGACCTGCGGGTTCTGCTTGACCTTGGCGGCAAGGCTCGGCCAATCACTGATCGGCTCGCCGGACTCGATGGTCGCGTGGGGCACCATGCCCAGCACACGGGTGCGCATCTCATGATCGAAGCCGTTCATCACCGATAGCACCACGATCATCACGACCACGCCAAGGGCGAGCCCGATCATCGAAGTCAGGGAAATGAAAGACACAAAATGATTGCGACGCTTTGCACGGGTGTAACGCGTGCCGATGAATACGAAGAGAGGTCTGAACATGTCGGGGCTTGTTCGGAGGGAAAAGGAACGTCCTTGTGGCGGGGGTCGATAACCAGCTTTACACTCAGACCACCGCCGCTACCATGGGTTCGCCATGTCGACATTAGATGAAGAAGATCGCCGCGAATACTACCGTATCGAGGACACGATCGCACTGGAAATTCGGCCCCTGTCCGCTCCCGAAGCGGCAGGTCAGGAAGTGTTGCAAGATGCTTCCCCACTCTTCAATCTGCTCAGCGAATTGCACCTGAGCGAATTCGAGTCGCAACACCTGTTGCGCCAGATCAGCGAACGCGATCGCAATATCGCGGCCTTTCTCAAATCCCAGAACAAACGCATCGATCTGCTCAGCCAGGTGATCGCCATCACGGTACTGGGCCAGATCGGCGAGCCGCAGCCGGTGATCATCTCCGAAGGCGGCATCGACTTTCAGCACCCGACCCCGTTCGACGTCAATGCGCGCCTCTCGGTCAAGCTGGTGCTGATGCCCCAAGCCCTGGGCCTGCTGCTGCGCGCTCGTGTCACCCATTGCGACCGCAAGGGTGGCGGTTACGATGTCGGCACCGAGTTCGAACACCTGACCGATGCCCAGCGCCAATTGCTCGCACGCCACATCTTGCAAAAGCAGGCTCAGGAACGGCGTCTGGCCCGCGAACAACTCGACTCAGGCAATTAATTTAAGGAAGAACCGTGACTCTCATCTACGGCCATCGCGGCGCCAAGGGCGAAGCACCGGAAAATACCCTGACCAGCTTTCAGGAGTGCCTCAAGCACGGCGTACGCCGTTGCGAACTGGACCTGCACCTCTCCATGGATGGCGAGCTGATGGTCATCCACGACCCGACGCTCAAACGCACCACCGACCGTCGCGGCAAGGTCGTGGAGCACACGGCCGCCGAACTGGTGACCTACGACGCGCGCAAGGGCGGCCCGGGCTGGATCAAGCCCTGCCCGATTCCGACGTTGGAAGAACTGTTCGAGAAGTGCGACTTCGAGCACTGGCAGCTGGAGGTCAAGAGCGCCTCGCGCACCCGTGCCGCGACCACGGTGCTGGCGATCCGCGAAATGGCTCAACGCCACGGCCTGATGGACAAGGTGACAATCACCTCGAGTTCGCGAGAAGTGCTGAAAGCGGCACTGGAGCTGGTACCGGATGTGTCCCGCGGACTGGTGGCCGAATACGCCTGGCTCGACCCGCTGAAGGTCGCGGCAAGCTATGGTTGCGAGATTCTGGCTTTGAACTGGACCCTGTGCACACCGGAACGCCTGCAGAGGGCGCAGCGGCAAGGGCTGCATGTGTCGGTGTGGACCGTCAACGAGCCTGCGCTGATGCGCAGGCTCGCCGACTTCGGCGTTGACAGCCTGATTACAGACTTTCCCGGTTTGGCCACTGCCACCCTCGAGAATTGCTGAAATCGGTCTCCCCGGCCGGCTCAGGCCACCGGCCGGAGCCGCTTAAAAAAGCCGGTTGAGGCCGTCGTACGCCGCTACCCGATAGGCTTCAGCCATGGTCGGGTAGTTGAACGTGGTGTTGACGAAGTACTTCAGGGTGTTGAGTTCGCCCGGCTGGTTCATGATCGCCTGGCCGATGTGCACGATCTCCGAAGCCTGGTAGCCGAAGCAGTGCACGCCCAGCACTTCCAGGGTTTCACGGTGAAACAGGATCTTCAGCATGCCCTGTGGCTCGCCGGCGATCTGCGCCCGCGCCATGCTCTTGAAGAAGGCCTTGCCCACTTCGTATGGCACCTTGGCCTGGGTCAGTTCCTGCTCGTTCTTGCCGATCGAGCTGATCTCCGGAATGGTGTAGATGCCGGTCGGCACGTCATTCACGAAGCGCCAACTGCCGTTATCAACGATGCTGCCAGCGGCCGAACGGCCCTGGTCGTGGGCGGCACTGGCCAGGCTCGGCCAGCCGATCACGTCGCCTGCGCCGTAGATATTCTGGATACCGGTGCGGTAATTCTCGTCAACTTCGATCTGGCCACGGCTGTTGACCTTCACGCCGATGTTTTCCAGACCCAGTTGATCGGTGTTGCCGGTCCGGCCGTTGCACCAGAGCAAGGCGTCGGCCTTGATCTTCTTGCCGGACTTGAGGTGCAGGATCACGCCGTTGTCCACGCCTTCGACGCGGTCATACTCTTCGTTGTGGCGAACGGTGATGTTGTTGTTGCTGAAGTGGTAGCTCAGTGCCTGGGAAATTTCCGAGTCGAGGAAGCTCAGCAACTGACCGCGGTTGTCCACCAGCTCAACCAGAACCCCCAGACCGCTGAAGATCGAGGCGTATTCGCAACCGATCACGCCGGCGCCGTAAACGATCAGCTTGCGCGGGGTGTGGCCGAGGCTGAGGATGGTGTCGCTATCGTAGATACGCGGGTGGTGGAAATCGATGTCGGCCGGGCGGTACGGGCGCGAGCCGGTGGCGATGATGATGTGCTTGGCCACCAGTTTTTCCACCACACCGTTGGCGCAGACCACTTCGATGGTTTGCTCGTCGGCGAAGCTACCGGTGCCGAAGAACACGTCGACGCGGTTACGGGCGTAGTAGCCGGTACGCGATGCGACCTGCTTGGAGATGACCTTCTCAGCGCTTTTCAACACGTCCGGGAACGAGAACCAGCGCGGCTCACCAATGGCCCGGAACATCGGGTTGGTGTTGAACTGCATGATCTGCCGGACCGAGTGACGCAGTGCCTTGGACGGGATGGTACCCAGGTGGGTGCAGTTGCCGCCGACCTGGCGACGGCTATCGACCATCGCCACCTTGCGTCCTGCCTTGGCGGCGTTCATTGCCGCGCCTTCTCCCGCCGGACCGGAACCCAGCACCACCACGTCGTAGTTGTAGACAGCCATGCGTACTCCTCAGAACAGGCCGCGGCGCCCTCGGCACCTGCGGCTAAATCACGCCAGTCAGTGGCGTGAAGGAACAATTTGGGGCCAATACCGAACCCGGACACAGTCTATAGAAGCGTCAACGCCGCGCACATTAACCCTTGGTCGCGTCGTAGGCTAGTTTTGCCTGCACAACAGCGCCAGTTCTCGATGCTTGAGTTGCCCGAATCATTGGGTTTTACCGCCAGCGAGACGCTCGAAAGCGTGACTGGTTCGTGTGACGAAACCTGTATCGGCACGAATCACAAAAAATGCGCCGATATCGTGTTTTTCTGCGTAATCCCAACCGCGCTCAGGGCCGAGAATCAACAAAAGCGTCGACAAGCCATCGGCCATCAGCGCCGAAGGATGAATCACCGTAACCGACGCCAGGGCGTGTGAGATTGGCGCACCGGTGCGGGCATCGAAGGTGTGGGAAAAACGCTGGCCACCCTGCACGAAATAATTCCGGTAGTCGCCGGAGGTGGACAGGCCGTAACCGTCGATGGCGACAATACGCTCGGCCACTTGTTGATCGTCGCGAGGCTCCTCCAGGGCAATGCGCCAAGGCGAGCCATCGAGCTTGCTCCCCGCCGCCTTCAGCTCACCCGTGGCTTCGGCCAGGTAATTGTGAATCCCCATCGCCTCAAGCTTCGCAGCGATCATATCGACGGCGTAGCCGGCAGCAATGCTGTTGAAATCGACTTCCACAGCAGCGTCCTTGCACAGCTCATCACCCTCGATGCGCAGGTGTGCGTGCCCGACACGCTGCCGCACCTCGGCCAGCGCTTGCGCAGTCGGGACTTTTTCTTCGCGCGCCTGGGGGCCGAAACCCCAGAGATTGAGCAGCGGCTCCACCGTCAGATCGAACGATCCGTCGCTTTGTGATGAAAGCTGCTCACCGACCCGGACCAGCTCAAGGACTGACGCGGGCATTTTCTGGCAACTGTTGGCGGGCAACTGGTTGAAGCGCTCGATATCGGAGTCGCTGCGATAGGTCGAGAGTTGCCGGTCGACGTCGGACAGGATCCTTTCAACCTCGACCTGAACCCCCGCAGGCTTGGGCAAACCGGAATAGCGTACGTATTTGATTGAATAAGTGCTGCCCATGGTCGGGCAGCCGAAGCTTTCCATGGCGTCGTCATTGCCGCAGCCTGACAACGTTCCTGCAAGCACTATGAAAACGCCCCACAGTCTGATCAACAAATCCTGACTCCCACCTTCCAATCACTGACACACCGCCAAGGGCGGCCATTATGCGATAGAAAATGTGGGAGCGAGCCTGCTCGCGAAAGCGGTATGTCAGCCAACATTGATACTGACTGACCTCCCTGTTTCGCGAGCAGGCTCGCTCCCACAATGGATTTCCAAGCAATAGACAGCGCAAACAAAAACGCCCCGAACAGGTCGGGGCGTTTTCATCAGCGGCTAAGGCTTAGCGCGGGAATGCAGGCGGGTTTACACCGGCCATATCTTCCATCACGCGAACCACCTGGCAGCTGTACCCGAATTCGTTGTCGTACCAGACGTACAGAACGACGCGGTTATCCTGGGTGATGGTTGCTTCAGCATCCACGACACCTGCGTGGCGCGAGCCAACGAAGTCGGTGGAAACCACTTCCTGGGAGCTGACGTAGTCGATCTGCTTGTGCAGATCCGAGTGCATGGCCATCTGGCGCAGGTACTCGTTGATTTCGTCGCGGGTGGTGGCCTTTTCCAGGTTCAGGTTCAGGATGGCCATCGACACGTTCGGCGTAGGTACGCGAATCGCGTTGCCGGTCAGCTTGCCCTTGAGCACTGGCAGCGCCTTGGCGGCTGCGGTGGCGGCACCGGTCTCGGTGATTACCATGTTCAACGGCGCGGCGCGGCCACGACGGCTGCCCTTGTGGAAGTTGTCGATCAGGTTCTGGTCGTTGGTGAACGAGTGAACGGTTTCGACGTGGCCGTTGACGATGCCGTACTGGTCGTTGACGGCCTTGAGCACCGGCACGATGGCGTTGGTGGTGCAGGACGCCGCCGAGATGATCTTGTCGTCAGCGGTGATGTCGCCGTGGTTGATGCCGTGAACGATGTTTTTCAGCGCGCCCTTGCCAGGTGCGGTGAGGATCACGCGGGCAGCGCCCGGGCAGGCCAGGTGCTGGCCCAGGCCGTCGGCATCACGCCATACACCGGTGTTGTCGACGATCAGAGCGTTTTCGATGCCGTACTGGGTGTAGTCGACTTCGCTTGGGCTCTTGGCGTAGATCACCTGGATCAGGTTGCCGTTGGCGGTGATGGTGTTGCTGGCTTCATCGATGGTGATGGTGCCATCGAACGGACCATGAACCGAGTCACGACGCAGCAGGCTGGCACGCTTGACCAGGTCGTTCTCGGCGCCCTTGCGGACAACGATGGCGCGCAGACGCAGGCCGTCGCCACCACCGGTTTTCTCGATCAGGATGCGCGCCAGCAGACGGCCGATACGACCGAAGCCGTACAGGACAACGTCGGTGCCTTTACGGGCGGAAGCGTTCTGCTGGCCTACCACGTCGGCCATTTCTTCACGCACGAACTGCTCGGCGCTGCGGCCGTTGCCTTCTTGCTTGAACTTGTTGGCCAGCTTGCCCAGGTCGACCGAAGCGGCGCCCAGTTTCAGCTCGCTCATGGCCTTGAGCAGTGGGAATGTCTCGTGTACGGAGAGTTCGGTTTCGTCGGTCTGGCGATGACGGGCAAAGCGGTGGGCTTTGAGGATCGAAATCACCGAGCGGTTGATCAGGCTGCGGCCATAGATCGAGCTCACCACGTTGTTATTGCGGTAGAGCTGACCGATAAGCGGAATCATCGCTTCTGCGAGTGCTTCACGGTCGATCCATTCACCAAGACACTGGTCGGGCTTCTGAGTCACGGGAACCTTCCACATGTAGGGGCAGAAAAAAGGGGCTACATTATGCCGCCGAGTGCAACGCGTAGCAATGCGCGCTTGTCGCACAGCCCGTAACATTTTTCCGTTCAAAAAAATCGCGCCGCCCTGAAGCCCAATAAAACCGGGGCTTCCAGCATCGTCAATTTTTTGGGAAGAGTGCAGCCTTATCCGTAACCATCCGTAACACTCGTTGTTTTTGCCACTACATAATCAGCTTTTTTCAGCAAAAAACCGGCCGATTTTGTCTTTACCACTACATTTCGCTCCAGCCGCGTAATAGACACATCTGCAACTGACAGCCGGCATCCGAGACCGCTACAATTACCGACTTTGTCGCAACGCTTGGAGCTCAACCTTCCGTGCCCGTTCTGCGTCTACCGCATCTCCCTGCCGCGGCAGGTAAACAGCACTGGGGCAACCTCCCTGGTGCGTCCCTGAGCCTGGCTATCGCCGAGGCTGCCAGCGCTGCCAAGCGCTTTACCCTGCTGCTGACCGCCGACAGCCAAAGTGCCGAACGGCTGGAACAGGAGCTGAGTTTCTTCGCCCCGGATTTGCCTGTCCTGCATTTCCCCGACTGGGAAACCCTGCCCTACGATCTGTTCTCGCCGCACCAGGACATCATTTCCCAGCGAATCTCCGCGCTGTATCGATTGCCGGAACTGAGCCACGGCGTACTGGTGGTACCGATCACCACCGCCCTGCACCGCCTGGCGCCGACCAAATTCCTGCTCGGCAGCAGCCTGGTGCTGGATGTCGGCCAGAAGCTCGACGTCGAACAGATGCGCACCCGGCTCGAAGCCACCGGTTATCGCTATGTCGATACCGTGTACGAGCACGGCGAATTCACCGTGCGCGGCTCGCTGATCGATCTGTTCCCGATGGGCAGCAAGCTGCCTTATCGCATCGACCTGTTCGACGACGAAATCGAAACCCTGCGCACCTTCGATCCGGAGAACCAGCGTTCCATCGACAAGGTTGATTCGGTGAAACTGCTGCCGGCCAAGGAATTCCCGCTGGAGAAAGAAGCCGTCACCCGCTTCAAGGCGCGCTTTCGCGAGCGCTTCGATGTCGACTTCCGTCGCTGCCCGATCTTCCAGGACCTGAACAGCGGGATTACCCCGGCAGGTATCGAGTACTACCTGCCACTGTTCTTCGAGGAAACCTCGACCCTGTTCGACTATCTGCCTCAGGACACCCAGGTGTTCTCGCTGCCGGGTATCGAGCAGGCGGCGGAAAACTTCTGGAACGATGTGCGCAATCGCTACGAAGAACGCCGCGTCGATCCATCCCGCCCTTTATTGCCGCCCGCTGAGTTGTTCCTGCCGGTAGAAGATTGCTTCGCCCGCCTCAAGAGCTGGCCGCGGGTGGTGGCCAGCCAACAGGACGTGGAGACCGGCGCCGGGCGCGAACGCTTCCCCGCGCGGGAACTGCCAAACCTGGCCATCGAAGCCAAGGCCACCCAGCCGTTGGCGGCATTGTCGCAGTTCCTCGATCAATTCCCCGGGCGCGTGCTGTTCACCGCCGAATCCGCGGGCCGGCGCGAAGTGCTGCTGGAATTGCTCGAACGCCTGAAACTGCGACCGAAGACCGTCGACAGCTGGCCGGACTTCGTCAGCGGCAAGGATCGTCTGGCGATCACCATTGCGCCTTTGGATGAAGGCTTGCTGCTGGACGACCCGGCCCTTGCGCTGGTTGCCGAAAGCCCGCTGTTCGGCCAGCGCGTGATGCAACGCCGTCGCCGCGAAAAACGCGCCGATGCCAACAACGATGCCGTGATCAAAAACCTCACCGAGCTGCGCGAAGGCGCACCGGTGGTGCATATCGATCACGGCGTCGGTCGCTACCTGGGCCTGGCCACATTGGAAATCGACAATCAGGCCGCCGAATTTCTCGCTCTGGAGTACGCCGAGGGCGCCAAGCTCTACGTGCCGGTGGCCAACCTGCACCTGATCGCGCGCTACACCGGCAGCGACGACGCCCTGGCGCCGCTGCATCGCCTGGGCTCCGAGACCTGGCAGAAAGCCAAGCGCAAGGCTGCGGAGCAGGTGCGCGACGTGGCTGCCGAATTGCTCGACATCTATGCACGCCGTGCAGCCCGCGAAGGTTATGCCTTCAGCGACCCGAAAGCCGATTACGCCACTTTCAGTGCAGGCTTCCCGTTCGAAGAAACGCCCGACCAGCAAACCGCCATCGAGGCGGTGCGCGAAGACATGCTCGCGCCGAAACCGATGGATCGTCTGGTCTGTGGCGACGTTGGCTTCGGCAAGACCGAGGTGGCGATGCGCGCGGCGTTCATTGCCGTGCACGGCGGCCGGCAGGTGGCGATTCTGGTGCCCACCACCCTGCTCGCCCAGCAGCACTACAACAGTTTCCGCGACCGCTTCGCCGACTGGCCGGTGACCGTGGAAGTGATGAGCCGCTTCAAGTCGGCCAAGGAAGTGAACACCGCGGTGGCCGACCTGGCTGAAGGCAAGATCGATATCGTCATCGGCACCCACAAGCTGCTGCAGGACGATGTGAAAATCAAAAACCTGGGCCTGGTGATCATCGACGAAGAACACCGCTTTGGCGTACGCCAGAAAGAACAGCTCAAGGCCCTGCGCAGTGAAGTCGACATCCTCACCCTGACTGCCACGCCGATTCCGCGCACGCTGAACATGGCGGTATCGGGCATGCGCGACCTGTCGATCATTGCCACGCCGCCAGCCCGACGCCTGTCCGTGCGCACCTTCGTCATGGAGCAGAACAAGAGCACGATCAAGGAAGCCCTGCTGCGTGAGTTGCTGCGTGGCGGCCAGGTCTACTACCTGCACAACGACGTGAAGACCATCGAGAAGTGCGCCGCCGACCTCGCCGAACTGGTGCCGGAGGCACGGATCGGCATCGGCCACGGGCAGATGCGCGAGCGCGAACTCGAACAGGTGATGAGCGACTTCTACCACAAGCGCTTCAACGTGCTGATCGCCTCGACCATCATCGAGACCGGCATCGACGTGCCGAGCGCCAACACCATCATCATCGAGCGCGCCGACAAGTTCGGCCTGGCACAGCTGCACCAGCTGCGCGGTCGGGTCGGACGCAGCCACCACCAGGCCTACGCGTACCTGCTGACACCACCGCGCCAGCAAATCACCCCGGATGCGGAGAAGCGTCTGGAAGCGATCGCCAACACCCAGGACCTCGGCGCCGGCTTCGTGCTCGCCACCAACGACCTGGAAATCCGTGGCGCCGGCGAACTGCTCGGCGATGGCCAGAGCGGGCAAATCCAGGCGGTCGGTTTCACGCTGTACATGGAAATGCTCGAACGCGCCGTGAAGTCGATCCGCAAGGGCGAGCAACCGAATCTCGACCAGCCACTGGGCGGTGGTCCGGAAGTCAACTTGCGCGTACCGGCATTGATTCCCGAAGACTATCTGCCGGATGTTCACGCGCGCCTGATCCTCTACAAGCGCATCGCCTCGGCCACCGATGAGGAAGGCCTCAAGGATCTGCAAGTGGAGATGATCGACCGTTTCGGCCTGCTGCCGGAGCCGACCAAGAACCTGATGCGTATCACTGCCCTGAAATTGCAGGCCGAAGTGCTGGGCATCAAGAAAGTCGATGGTGGCCCGCAAGGCGGTCGTGTCGAGTTCGCCGCGCAAACGCCGGTCGACCCGCTGACCCTGATCAAACTGATCCAGAGCCAGCCAAAACGCTACAAATTCGAAGGCGCCACGATGTTCAAGTTCATGGTGCCGATGGAGCGCGCGGAAGAGCGCTTTAATACTGTAGAGGCGCTGTTCGAGCGCCTCATCCCGAAAACTGCTTGAAGGACGCCGCATGCGCCTGTTTCGCTCACTGACCTTACTGATGGCATTGGCCGCTCCTTCGGCATTCGCCGATGATCTGTATCAGATTGAAATGATTCTGGTGCGGCAGAACGCCGTGCCGGCCATCGTCAGCCGTGCCGCGCCCGAGGACTGGGACGCCGGCGCCAAGCGACTCAACCCCGACAGCCTGCGCACCCCGAGCCTCAACGGCGAGGTGAAAAAACTCACCGCCAGCAATGAATACACAGTGTTGCTGCACAAGGCCTGGCAACAGAACCTTGGCGAGGAAGCCAGCAAGGTGGCGATCAGCGACGGAAAGGAACAATTCGGCCAATTCCCGATCGAGGGCACGCTGAACATGAAGCTGGGGCGCTTTACCGACGTCGAGGCCGACTTCTGGGTCAACCAGATCAACCCGGATGGCCTGGTCACCGCCAGCGAGCGCCTGAAGACCGACAGCCACACCAAAAACGGGCAGCTGAACTTCCTCGACGCCGGCCATCTCGGCCTGCTGATCAAGATCACCTCGCTCACTGCCCCTGCGCCTCGGCCAGCCCCCGAAGAAATTCCGGACTGATCGAGTCCATATGTCCACGACCCTGAGCAAACCCCTGGCACCTTCCTGGGTCAGTCGATTCAAGGAACAGAGCCTGGAACGTGGCCGGCGTTACGCGCTGGAAAATCGCGTCAGGATCGTCGAAGCCGGCGACGCCACCATTGTCGCCGCGTGTGAAGGCTCTGGCGGTAACGTTTACCGTCAGACCATTCGCTTGCGAGAGTCGGCCAAAGGCACTTTGCTGATGATCGATGCCACCTGCTCCTGCCCCGTCCACAGCAACTGCAAACATTGCGCGGCGGTATTGCTGCAAGTGCAGGAAACCCTCAACTACCCGGCCGCCGCCAAAGATGCCGAGCTGCTTGAAAAGCTTCAGGCCGTCCTGGAAAACCGCAGCCCGAAGGCGCCGCCGCAAGTGTTGGTGGACAACGTGCAACCGGTGCCGCGCCTGTGGCTGGCGAGCGTGGAATTCAGCGCCTTCGAACCGCGCAATGGCAAGATGCAGCGTTACATCCAGCACCGTGCGGCGCTGTCCTTCAGCTATCTGGATGAATATGTCAGCGGGCAGAAAAACACTGACATCCTGATTCGTCAGGAGACACAAACGCTACGAATTAAACGCCATCCGGACGTGGAACAGTCCTACAGGGAACAGTTACGCATCCTCGGTTTCAGGATCGCCACCCGGCAAAGCAAGGCCTTGCCGGAAAGTGCCGGCGAACTGTACCAAATGGTCAACGACAGCGCCTGGCTGACCTTCACCCTCAACGAATTGCCGAAACTAAGCACCCAGGGTTGGGAGCTGCAGATCAACGAGGACTTCGGTTTCGACCTGACGGCGGTGGACGACTGGTACGCGACGGTCGAACAGACACCTGAACGCGACTGGTTCGATCTGGAACTGGGCATCATCGTCAACGGCGAGCGCCTGAGCCTGCTGCCGATCCTGCTGAATTTGATGCGCTCGCACACCGAAATCCTCAATCCCGAGCGCCTGGCCCGACGTCGCGACGACGAGTTGATTCTGGTGAACATCCCCAATCGCCCGAACTCCGAGCACGGCCCCCTGCAAGTCGCCCTGCCCTTCGGCCGTTTGAAGCCGGTGTTGGCGACACTCGGTGAGTTCTATCTGCAAGAACCCGGCGAAACCACACTGCGCCTGAGCCGGGCTGACGCCACGCGACTGAACTCACTGGAAGACCTGCCACTGCTCTGGGAAGGCGGCGAGCAGATCCGCACCTTTGCCCAGCGCCTGCGCGACATCAAGGACTACACCGCCACTGTGCCGGAGGGTTTGAACGCAACGCTACGCCCTTATCAGCTGGAAGGCCTGAGCTGGATGCAGTCGTTGCGCCAGCTGGAGGTCGGCGGCATTCTCGCGGACGACATGGGCCTGGGCAAAACCCTGCAAACCCTGGCGCACGTGCTCAGCGAGAAAAACGCCGGGCGCCTCGACCGCCCGTGCATGGTGGTGATGCCCACCAGCCTGATCCCCAACTGGCTCGACGAAGCCGCGCATTTCACGCCGCAACTCAAGGTGGTGGCGCTCTACGGTGCCAGCCGCAAAAAGCATTTCGAGAACCTGGCCGATTACGACCTGATTCTGACCACCTACGCCCTTCTACCCAAGGACGTCGAACGCCTGGCGGCGCAGCCGTTGCACGTCCTGGTGCTGGATGAAGCGCAATACATCAAGAATCCGAACAGCAAGGCCGCGCAGGCCGCCCGCGAGCTGAATGCGCGCCAGCGTCTGTGCCTTAGTGGCACACCGCTGGAAAACCACCTGGGTGAACTCTGGTCGCTGTTTCACTTCCTGCTGCCGGGCTGGCTCGGTGATGTGAAAAGCTTCAATCGCGACTACCGCGTACCAATTGAAAAGCGCACCAGCGAAGTAAGACTTCAGCACCTCAACGGTCGGATCAAACCCTTCCTGCTGCGTCGGACCAAGGAGCAGGTCGCTACCGAATTGCCGCCGAAAACCGAAATCATTCACTGGGTCGAGCTCAACGAAGCCCAGCGCGATGTGTACGAAACCATGCGCCTGGCGATGGACAAGAAAGTCCGCGACGAAATCACCCGCAAGGGCGTGGCCCGCAGCCAGATCATCATCCTTGAGGCACTACTGAAACTGCGTCAGGTGTGCTGCGATTTGCGTCTGGTCAACGATGCTGCCCTGCCCGCTCGCGGCAGCACGTCGGGCAAGCTCGATAGCCTGATGGAAATGCTTGAAGAGTTGTTTGAAGAAGGCCGTCGAATTCTGCTGTTCTCGCAGTTCACCTCAATGCTGTCATTGATTGAAGACGAGCTGAACAAACGGGGCGTGGCCTATGCCTTGTTGACCGGGCAGACCCGTGACCGACGTACGCCGGTGAAGGACTTCCAGAGCGGCAAACGTCAGATCTTTCTGATCAGCCTGAAGGCCGGTGGTGTTGGCCTGAACCTGACGGAAGCAGACACCGTGATCCATTACGACCCGTGGTGGAACCCGGCGACCGAGCATCAGGCGACCGACCGCGCCTATCGCATCGGCCAGGAAAAGCCGGTGTTCGTCTACAAGCTGATCGCCCGCGGTACGGTGGAAGAGAAGATTCAGCTGCTGCAAAAAGAAAAATCCGACCTGGCGGCCGGCGTACTGGATGGGCGTCAAGCCGGGGATTGGAAACTGCAGAGCGATGATATCGAGGCGCTGTTTGCGCCGTTGCCGGATAAGCTCGACAAACGCTGAGTACTACAGCGCCAGTTAGATCTTCATCGCGGGCAAGCCTTGCTCCTACAGGTTTCGTGTCGATCATTGCATGGGTGATCGACACGAAACCTGTAGGAGCAAGGCTTGCCCGCGATAGGGTCAACTCGGTACCAAGCCGGACTCAGCCCTTGAGCACCCGAGCCAAGGTCGACTTAACCTTGCCCATCCCGTCATGTAACGCCTGCTCGATCTCGGCCATGGTGATCACCGCCGTCGACTTGCCCGCCGCCGGGTTCACCACCAGCGCCAGGCAGGCGTAATCCAGTTCCAGCTCACGGGCCAGTGCCGCTTCCGGCATTCCGGTCATGCCGACGATGTCACAGCCATCGCGCTCCAGCCTGGCGATTTCGGCAACGGTTTCCAGTCGAGGCCCCTGCGTGCAGGCGTACACCCCATGAGTGCTGCAACCAACGCCCTCTGCCGCCAGTGCCGCGATCAGTTGCTGGCGCAACGGCTCGCTGTACGGATAGCTGAAATCGATATGCGTGACCTGTTCCAGGTCATCGGCAAAGTAGGTGTGCTGGCGACCACTGGTGTAGTCGATCAGTTGATGCGGCACGCAGAAATGCCCGGTACCCATCGCGGAATGAATCCCGCCCACGGCATTCACCGCCAGAATCGCCTCGGCGCCCGCCTGCTTCAGCGCCCACAGGTTGGCGCGGTAGTTCACCTGATGCGGCGGGAAACGGTGCGGATGACCGTGACGGGCAAGGAACAGTACTTCCTTGCCAGCGTACTCGCCGATCTGCACTTCGGCGGAAGGCGCGCCGTAAGGTGTGTCGACCGCCAGGGACTGACGAATGCTCAAGCCCTCGAGTTGAGTAAGACCAGTACCACCGATAATCGCGTAAACCGTCATGACAACCCGTCCTTAATCAATCAATTGAGCTTCTTTGAGCGCGCCGACGGCAGCCAGCCAGCGCGGATCCTGACGGTAGTCGGTGCACGCATGGGACTGACCGCGCATCCGCGCAATGCGCGCCGACGGCTTCACTTTCAGGCGCTGTGCGGCACTCAGCGCCAGCTCGGCGGCGGCGCGATCGTTGCACACCAGGCCCATGTCGCAACCGGCCGTCAGCGCAGCCTCGATGCGGCTGGCAGCATCGCCCACCACATGAGCGCCGGCCATGGACAGGTCGTCGCTGAAAATCACCCCGTCAAATTGCAGCTCGCCGCGCAGGATGTCCTGCAACCAGCGACGGGAGAAGCCCGCGGGCTGCGCATCGACCTGTGGATAGATGACGTGGGCCGGCATCACCGCGGCCAGTTGCTTGCTCAGTCTGGCGAATGGCACCAGATCCTTGGCACGGATCTCGTCGAGACTGCGCTCGTCATTCGGGATCGCCACGTGGGAATCCGCCTCGGCCCAGCCGTGGCCCGGAAAATGTTTGCCGGTAGCGGCCATGCCGGCACTGTTCATGCCGCGAATGAAGGCACCGGCCAGCAGTGCGGCACGTTCTGGATCGCCTTCGAACGAACGTGTACCGACCACCGCGCTGCGCTGGTGATCGAGGTCGAGCACCGGGGCGAAACTCAGGTCCAGGCCGACGGCCAGAACTTCGGTGGCCATGATCCAGCCACACTGCTCGGCCAGATATTCGGCATTCACATTGTCGGCAATGGCGCGCATGGCTGGCAGACGCACAAAACCCTGACGCAGGCGCTGGACCCGCCCGCCCTCCTGATCCACCGCCAACAGCAGATCGGGGCGAATGGCGCGAATCGCCGCGCTCAGCTCGCGGACCTGGCGCGGATGTTCGATGTTGCGGGCAAAAATAATCAGACCGCCCACTTCGGGCTGACGCAACAATTGGCGATCTTCGGCCGTCAGCCAGGTACCGGCGACGTCCACCATCAACGAGCCTTGCAGGCCAGCAGTCATAGAGATTCCTTGATAACGATGAATCCGCCTCGCACGAATTCGCCACCGTGGGCAATGCCCGGCAGGTCAGCGATATCAGTGGGAAGCGGATTCAGAACGAGAGTCGGCATGGGCGGCTAGCTTAACGGATGTCAGCTGCCGCGCCCACCCGTGCGGTCAAACCTTGGCGGCGACCGGTGTCGATTTGCTGCGCGGACGCAATTGCGCGGACGCCATGGCCGCGTCAGTGACACCGGACTCGGCACGCATGCCGGCGGCGAGAAACGGCACCATCAGGCGCATGACCTGCTCGATGGAGGTGTTCACGCCGAAATCGGTTTCGGCGATCGCGCGCAATGCCTTGATGCCGGACATGCTGAATGCCGCAGCACCCAGCATGAAGTGCACGCGCCAGAACAGTTCGATGGGCGGAATACGTGGCGCGGCTTCGTTGACCAGCATCATGTAGCGGCGGAACACCTTGCCGTACATGTCTTCCAGGTATCGACGCAAATGCCCCTGGCTCTGACTGAAGGCCAGGCCGAGCAGACGCATGAAGATGGAGAGATCGTTACCGCTGCGAGGTTGTACCACGAGGGCCTGTTCGACCAGGATTTCCAGCAGTTCTTCGAGGGTTGGCTTGATTTCAGGCTTGGCCTGGCGCCGCTCCAGCTCTTTGTCGAGGCTGATGCAGAACGGCCCGAGAAAACGCGAAAAGACTGCTTGAATCAGCGCCTTTTTCGATCCGAAGTGATAATTCACCGCTGCCAGATTGACACCGGCCTTGCTGGTGATCAGACGCAATGAGGTTTCGGCGAAACCTTTTTCCGCGAACAACTGCTCTGCAGCATCAAGAATGCGTTCAACGGTTTCCGACTGGGCCATGGCTACTCCGCCTGACAAACACTTGTTTGAAACATACGTTTCAAGCTATGTCTTGTCAAGTCTGGCAGTTCGTTTTGGGAATGGTCGGTCAGACATTTAACCATACAACCGCAAAGCTTCCATCAGCGGGCTTGTCGACCGTCCGGCGGCCTGCAAAAAAACGGGCATTGCCAAGAGCGCTTCACTGTATATAATCCCAGTCACTGTATAAAAAAACAGAGCGATCAATATGCTAAAGCTGACGCCACGCCAAGCCGAGATCCTGGCTTTCATCAAACGTTGCCTGGAAGACAATGGCTACCCTCCGACCCGCGCGGAAATCGCTCAGGAACTGGGGTTCAAATCGCCTAACGCGGCAGAAGAACACCTCAAGGCACTGGCCCGCAAGGGCGCAATCGAAATGACCCCGGGCGCGTCACGTGGCATCCGCATTCCTGGCTTCGAAGCCAAGGCCGACGATTCCACCCTGCCCATCATCGGACGCGTAGCCGCCGGTGCACCGATCCTTGCCCAGCAGCACGTCGAAGAGTCCTGCAACATCAATCCTGCCTTCTTCCATCCACGCGCCGACTACCTGCTGCGAGTGCACGGCATGAGCATGAAGGACGTGGGCATTTTCGACGGCGATCTGCTGGCAGTCCATACCACCCGCGAGGCCCGTAACGGGCAGATCGTGGTGGCGCGCATTGGCGACGAAGTGACCGTCAAGCGCTTCAAGCGTGACGGCAGCAAGGTCTGGCTGATTGCCGAGAATCCGGAATTCGCCCCAATCGAAGTGAACCTTAAAGATCAGGAACTGGTGATCGAAGGCTTGAGCGTCGGCGTCATTCGCCGCTAAAGGAGGCTTTATGCAGTTCCCGCACACATCACAGCAAGCCCAACTGCCATTGCTGTTCGAGGCATTCCTGGCGCAACCACTGGCGCCGATCCTGAACGAAGTGGTCGAGTCGCCCTGGAGCGCCGAACCCGAGGTTTTCAGTGAGTTGTCTCTACGAGGTGCAGCCGGGAACTGCCTGAATCTTCTGGCACCGATCCTCAGGGAACTGAGCCAGGACCAGGATGCGCGCTGGTTGACGTTGATCGCACCACCCGCCAGCGTGACCCAGGCCTGGCTGAGGGACGCCGGCCTCAATCGCGAGCGAATTCTTCTACTGCAACCGCGCGGCACCCAAAGTGCCCAGCAGTTAACCTGCGAGGCTCTTCGCCTTGGCCGCAGCCACACGGTCGTCAGCTGGCTCAACCCCCTGAGCACAGCCTCGCGCCAACAGCTGATCAGCGCCGCCCGGACCGGGGACGCACAAAGCCTGAATATTCGTCTGGGTTAACGTTGCGCCTGGAGCGGCGCAGGGCTTCTCCTGGGGCAGAGAAGCCAATCTGTGACGATGTCGGTAAAAACCGACAGGCGGGATCAATGAAGGACCCGAGGCCCCTCTTCCTTGTCCAGCTCACCTTCAACCAGTCGCCCGGCCATCTGAACACCAACGCTCAGCATCGCCTTGGCAACCTCGACGTGCTGGCCTTGCAGGAACGCCTTGGCATCCTCGGAGAAATCCAAAGTAACCAGAGAACCCTCGTCCTCGGCCCTGCGCAGCTCGATTCGGCCGTCTGGTAACTCGACAATTTCTAAAAAGGACGTTGGCATAAAGGTGTGTTCTCCAAGAAAGGCGGGGATTATATAGCCATCAAGCAGGCTTCGCTCGGGATCTTGACCAACTGCCATCACGAAGAGAAATATCCGACAACTCCCCTCACTGAAATGGCGATCTTTGGCTACTGCCCGTCAAAGACCCCCAACCTTCAGCACTCGTTCAAGCCTTCTCGAAAACGGATTGCGAGGCTCTTGAGGTTCTGACGCCAACTCTCCAGCTCTTCCCGGCTCAATTCCTCGGGCGCCTCTTCTTCATCCAGATTGACAGCCAGAATCAAAGGCTGTGTCACGTCCCCCTTGGGCTTATGTGGAGCTCGTGGCGGCTGGAACAGCGCGTTGTGAGCCGCCAGCAGCTTGGCCAGCCAGGTTTCGGGGTTGTTGGCCAGCTCGACCATCTCGGCCATTTCCGGAATGGCGATGCTTTCCAGCACCTCGCGAGTCAGCAGCGACTCCGCCCGGATAGCATTGGCCTGCGGCAAACGATAGAACCCGGCGATTTCATGGCACAGCCCCAGCAAGGCGCCGTACAGATGGAACAACGCCGATTCGCGGCCCGCCTGGATCAACGCCAGGGAATTCATCGCCCGCGCCTCTTCAGCCTTGGCTAGCGCCTCCAGGGAAAGGCCGGCGAAATAGATCTTCTGGTTGGTACGGGTATAGAGTTCGTGGGCCATGACGGCAGCCTCCACAACGAAATAATGCTTCATGCAGGTCGAACAGTGTCGTGGATCAACCAAGTCCACCGCAAGCGCAAAAAAAGGCCGCATGGTTGCATGCGGCCTTTTCTATACAGCTCCGATCAAGACTTCGCGGCAGGACGCTTGTCTTCAACGGTCCACTTGCCACCGTCGTAGTACGCTTTCCAGCCCGTCGGCTTGCCGTCGACTTCGGACTGTACGTATTGCTCCTTGGTCTTGCGGCTGTAACGGATTACAGCCGGCAGACCATCGGGATCTTTCTTCGGCGCTTCACAAAGGAAGTGGTACTTCGGATCGATCTCGTCCTTGTGCGGGATGATTTCCATCACCAGCGGAGCACGGGTCTCACGGTTTTTCGGGAACTGACTGGCTGCCAGGAACAGGCCGGACGCACCGTCACGCAGGATGTAGGTGTCGTTGACCTTTTCGCATTTCAGCTCAGGCATCTTCACCGGGTCCATCTTCGGCGGCGCCGCGTCACCGCTCTTGAGCAGCTTGCGGGTGTTCTTGCAGGTCGCGTTGGTGCAACCGAAGAACTTGCCGAAACGGCCGGTCTTGAGCTGCATCTCGCTGCCACACTTGTCGCACTCCAGGCTTGGACCTTCATAGCCCTTGATGCGATAGACACCCTCTTCGATTTCGTAGCCATCGCAATCGGGGTTGTTGCCGCAGATGTGCAGTTTGCGCTTCTCATCGAGCAGGTAAGCGTCCATCGCCGTGCTGCAGATCGGGCAACGATGCTTGCCACGCAAAACCAGCGACTCCGACTCACCCTCATCGTCCGCGGCGATTTCATCGCCGGGCACCAGGTTGACGGTCGCCTTGCAACGCTCTTTCGGCGGCAGGCTGTAGCCCGAGCAACCGAGGAACACGCCAGTCGACGCCGTGCGAATCTGCATCGGACGACCGCATGTGGTGCACGGAATATTAGTCATCACCGGCTGGTTGGCACGCATGCCATTTTCCGGGCTCTCGGCTACTTCGAGTTTTTTCTTGAAGTCGCCATAGAACTCGTCGAGTACGTTCTTCCAGTCGCGCTCGCCCTGAGCCACGTCATCGAGATGCTCTTCCATGCCGGCGGTAAAGCCGTAGTCCATCAGGTTGGAGAAGCTCTCTGCCAGACGCTCTGTGACGATATCGCCCATCTTTTCCGAATAGAAACGACGGTTGTGCAGCGTCACGTAGCCACGATCCTGGATAGTGGAAATGATCGCCGCGTAGGTCGAAGGACGACCAATACCGCGTTTTTCCATTTCCTTGACCAGGCTGGCTTCCGAGTAGCGCGCCGGCGGCTTGGTGAAGTGCTGGGTCGGATCAAGCTTGATCAGCTTCATCGCATCGCCCTGGGCCATGTCCGGCAGTACATCGTCATCGCCTGGCTTGGCAATTTGCGGCAGGACGCGGGTGTAACCGTCGAACTTGAGGATACGGCCCTTGGCACGCAGCTCGAAGTCGCCGGCACCCACGGTGACCGTGGTCGACAGGTATTGCGCAGGCAGCATTTGGCAAGCGAGGAACTGGCGCCAGATCAGCTCGTACAGACGCTCGGCATCACGCTCCATCCCCGACAGCTTGCTCGGCGTGGTATTGGCGTCGGATGGACGAATCGCTTCGTGAGCCTCCTGAGCGCCTTCCTTGCTGCTGTAGACGTTCGGGGTATCCGGCAGGTATTTCTTGCCGAACTCATCTTCAATATAGGTACGCGCCATCGCCACGGCATCGGCCGAGAGGTTGGTGGAGTCGGTACGCATATAAGTGATGTAGCCCGCTTCGTACAAGCGCTGGGCCATCATCATGGTTTTCTTCACACCGAAGCCCAGGCGGTTGCTCGCGGCCTGTTGCAGGGTGGAAGTAATGAACGGTGCCGATGGCTTGCTGCTGGTCGGTTTGTCTTCACGCTTGACGATGCTGTAGCTGGAGGCCTTGAGCTTTTCCAGCGCGGCCATGGCCTGGGCTTCGTTCAGCGGCTTGAAGGCTTCACCTTTCTCGCGAGCGACGTCGAAACGCACGGTAGCGCCCTTGGCGGTACCCAGATCAGCATGGACTTCCCAGTATTCTTCCGGGATGAACGCGCGGATTTCACGCTCACGCTCGACCACCAGCTTCACTGCAACCGACTGCACGCGACCGGCGGACAGGCCACGAGCGATCTTGGCCCACAGCAGCGGCGAAACCATGTAACCCACCACGCGGTCGAGGAAACGACGCGCCTGCTGAGCGTTGACACGATCGATGTCCAGCTCGCCCGGCTCGGAGAAGGCTTCCTGAATCGCTTTCTTGGTGATTTCGTTGAACACCACGCGCTTGTAGCGGCTGTCATCACCACCGATGGCTTCGCGCAGGTGCCAGGCAATGGCTTCCCCCTCGCGATCCAAGTCGGTTGCGAGATAGATGGTGTCAGCATCCTTGGCGAGCCGTCGCAGCTCTTCGATGACCTTTTCCTTGCCTGGAAGGATCTCGTACTTGGCCTTCCAGCCGTGATCGGGATCGACGCCCATGCGAGCAACCAGCTGCTTGCGTGCCTTTTCTTTCGGCGACAGTGCCGGCGCTTCGCCCGCAGCAGCCTTGCCACGCTTGGCGGCCGGCTCTTTGGTGGCACTCGCCGAACCGCTGGTGGGCAGGTCTCGGATATGGCCGATACTCGACTTCACCACGTATTGGTTGCCCAGATACTTGTTGATGGTCTTGGCCTTAGCCGGGGATTCCACAATGACCAGCGATTTGCCCATGGATCAGAAAATTCCTGAATTCTAGAAGTGAAAGGCGGTTGGCGCCTGACGCGGCACCGCTATATATAGTGGCTACAAGGTGAGGTCAAGCGCAGGGTTCTGCGCGCACTCAGCTCATGGCTTGGTAAAAAGGCTCTCTTCGGCCTGCATCAAAGCAAAGCGTGGCACCTGCTCTCCGTCAACTTCGACCGACTCAAGGAACATGCTCAAGGGACGTACCCAAAAGCCGTAATCGCCATACAGGGCTTGGTAAAAGACCACTTCCTCTTCGGTTTCCGAATGCCGCGCAACACTGAATACGCGGTACTGCGGACCTTTGTAATGTTGGTAGAGCCCTGGTTGTATCGGCATGCTTCGGCCCTCACTCAAATTTTTTCAAAAATAAAAACAAATAAAGCCCGGAAAAACAAAAACCGGGGCACTTGGCCCCGGCTTCCGTCAACGGCGCGCTTAAACGCGTTCGAAGACGGTGGTGATGCCTTGGCCGAGGCCAATGCACATGGTGGCTACCCCGAGGGTCCCGCCATTTTGCTTCATCACATTAAGCAAAGTGCCGGAAATCCGGGCACCGGAGCAACCGAACGGGTGACCCAGGGCAATCGCGCCGCCGTGCAGGTTAACCTTCTCGTTCATCTTGTCGAGCACTTTCAGGTCTTTCAGCACTGGCAGGGCCTGTGCGGCGAAAGCTTCGTTGAGCTCGAAGAAGTCGATATCGTTGATACCCAGGCCCGCGCGCTTCAGTGCTTTTTGTGTAGCCGGTACTGGACCATAGCCCATGATCGCCGGATCCACACCTGCTACTGCCATCGAGCGAATCACAGCCATAGGCTGGATACCCAGGTCCTGTGCGCGCTGCGCCGACATCACGATCATGCACGAAGCACCATCGGTGATCTGCGACGAAGTACCGGCCGTCACGGTACCACCTTTCGGATTGAACGCCGGCTTCAGAGTCGCCAGGCTTTCCAGGGTGGTTTCCGGACGAATGGTTTCGTCGTAGTCGAACAGTTTCAGGAAACCGTTCTCGTCATAGCCCTGCATCGGGATGATTTCATCCTTGAACTTGCCTTCCACCGTCGCCTTGTGAGCGAGTTGGTGGGAGCGCAGGCCGAAGGCGTCCTGTTGTTCGCGGGTAATGCCGTGCATTTTGCCGAGCATTTCCGCGGTCAGGCCCATCATGCCCGAAGCTTTAGCCGCGTACAGCGACATGTGCGGGTTCGGATCGACCCCGTGCATCATGCTCACGTGGCCCATATGCTCGACGCCGCCAACGACGAAAACGTCACCGTTGCCCGACATGATCGCTTGTGCCGCAGTGTGCAGCGCACTCATGGACGAGCCACACAGGCGGCTGACGGTCTGGGCAGCCGACGTGTGCGGGATCTGGGTCATCAAGGACGCCATGCGGGCGATGTTCCAACCCTGCTCCAGGGTCTGGTTCACACAGCCCCAGATCACGTCTTCGACTTCGTTCGGGTCGACCTTGGTGTTGCGTTCCAGCAGTTTGCTGATCAGGTGCGCCGACATGTCTTCGGCGCGGGTGTTGCGGTGCATGCCGCCCTTGGAGCGGCCCATCGGAGTACGACCGAAGTCGACAATCACGACGTCTCTAGGATTCAAGCTCATAAGTTCACTCTCACTCTAGTTGGGGGCGCTTAACCGAAGAAGCTCTGGCCGTTCTTGGCCATTTCGCGCAGCTTCGCGGTCGGGTGGTACAGCGCGCCCAAATCAGCGTACTGGTCAGCCAGGGCAACGAACTCTGCAACACCGATCGAATCGATGTAGCGCAGCGCACCGCCACGGAATGGAGGGAAACCAATACCGTAGACCAGACCCATGTCGGCTTCGGCAGCGGTTTCGACGATGCCGTCTTCCAGGCAACGCACGGTTTCCAGGCACAGCGGGATCATCATCCAGTTGATGATGTCTTCGTCAGTGACTTCGCGCTGTTCAAAGACGATTGGCTTGAGCACTTCCAGCACCGAAGGATCGGCGACTTTCTTCTGCTTGCCCTTCTTGTCGGTCTCGTAGACGTAGAAGCCCTTGCCGTTCTTCTGGCCCAGGCGCTTGGCTTCGTACAGTACGTCGACAGCCGAACGACGGTCGTCCTGCATGCGGTCCGGAAAGCCTTCAGCCATTACGTCGCGACCGTGGTGGCCAGTGTCGATGCCGACCACGTCCATCAGGTACGCCGGGCCCATCGGCCAGCCGAATTTTTCCATGACCTTGTCGATGCGCACGAAGTCGACGCCGGCGCTGACCAGCTTGGCGAAACCGCCGAAGTACGGGAACAGGACACGGTTGACCAGGAAGCCCGGGCAGTCATTGACCACGATCGGGTTCTTGCCCATTTTCTTGGCGTAGGCAACGGTGGTGGCAACTGCCAGCTCGCTGGACTTCTCGCCACGGATCACTTCCACCAGCGGCATCATGTGCACCGGGTTGAAGAAGTGCATGCCGACGAAGTTTTCCGGATGCTTGAGGGCCTTGGCCAGCAGGCTGATGGAAATGGTCGAGGTGTTCGAGGCGAGAATCGTGCCTTCTTTAACCTGAGCTTCGACTTCCGCCAGAACGGCTTGCTTGACCTTCGGGTTCTCGACGACCGCTTCAACCACCAGGTCCACATGACCGAAGTCACCGTAGGACAGGGTCGGACGAATGCCGTTGAGCACTTCCGCCATTTTCGCGGCAGTCATGCGGCCTTTATCGACACGGCCGACCAGCAGTTTGGCGGCTTCAGCCAACCCCTGCTCGATACCGTGTTCGTTGATGTCCTTCATCAGGATCGGCGTGCCTTTGGAGGCCGACTGATAGGCGATACCGCCACCCATGATGCCGGCGCCCAGTACGGCGGCCTGCTTCACGTCCTTGGCGATTTCGTCGTAGGCCTTGGCCTTTTTCTTCAGCTCCTGGTCGTTCAGGAACAGACCAATCAGGCTTTGTGCGGCCGAGGTCTTCGCCAGTTTCACGAAACCGGCGGCCTCGACTTCCAGCGCCTTGTCACGACCGAAGTTCGCGGCTTTCTGGATGGTCTTGATCGCTTCAACCGGCGCCGGGTAGTTCGGACCCGCCTGGCCGGCAACGAAACCTTTGGCGGTTTCGAAAGCCATCATTTGTTCGATCGCATTCAGCTTGAGCTTTTCCAGCTTCGGCTGACGCTTGGCCTTGAAATCGAACTCGCCGGAAATGGCACGCTTGATCAGTTCCAGGGCAGCTTGTTGCAGATTTTCCGGGGCAACCACGGCGTCGACGGTGCCAACTTTCAGCGCGTCTTCAGCACGGTTTTCCTTGCCGGCGGCAATCCACTCGATGGCGTTGTCGACGCCAATCAGGCGCGGCAGACGCACAGTGCCGCCGAAGCCCGGGTAGATGCCCAGCTTGACTTCCGGCAGGCCGATCTTGGCGCTGGTGGACATGACGCGGTAATCCGCGGCCAGGCACATTTCCAGGCCGCCACCCAGCGCGATGCCATTGATCGCGGCAACGGTCGGAACATTGAGGTCTTCGAAATCGCTGAAAATCTTGTTCGCTTCGAGATTGCCAGCAACAAGCTCTGCATCCGGCAGCTTGAAGTTGTCGACAAATTCGGTGATGTCGGCGCCGACGATGAACACGTCCTTGCCACTGCTGACGATCACGCCCTTGATCGAAGCATCTGCCTTGATGGCGTCCACGGCCTGACGCAGTTCGTTCAGGGTTAGACGGTTGAACTTGTTGACGGACTCACCCTTGAGGTCGAACTTCAGTTCGACGATGCCACTTTCAAGAGCCTTAACCGTGATGGCTTTACCTTCGTAAATCATCAACTGATCTCCACGATATGGAAGCTGAACAGTACACGTTGGAAGCAGGCGAAGGGCTGGCAGGGACGTCAATCGTCGATGCTACGCCAATCCACCCGGCACACCCGCCAACGCGATAGTCGGGATTCTGTAGGAGCGGTGTGTAATACAAACGCTCAATTCATACGCCCGTTTGATTTGGGTACGCCACCTTCACGGAATTTCCGCCAATTGTCAATCGCCCTAAATGCGGGTTGAAACGCGACTTCGCGGTCATTTCTGTAGGACAACGGCCTGTTACATGCGTTTGCATGTAGAGACATTCATAGGATCAATCATTAGAAAAGTCGCCCTAATTCACCGCAGCCTTTGTTTAACAGGCTAAGCTGGCGGGACTTCAGGAAAAAATATGAACGCTACTGGCGAATGCCAGGCGCAAGATGAACCAAAACCGAATTACCGGCCTGCCTGGCCATCCCGCCCGATGATGTTTGTCGGGCTTTTTATTGCCTGCAGGAGCGAGGCTTGCCCGCGAATGCGGTGTGACAGATACGAGGCCTTCGCGGGCGAGCCTCGCTCCTACAGGCGACGGAGTTCAGGCGAGCGCCTTGAGGGTGGCATCGATGTGCTGCAAGACCTCGGCTTCGCCCTTTTCGCCCCAATACAGGGTGATCATTTGCTTGTCGGCTTCGACCTTGTAGACGTTATCCGGCAATTTTTCGAAATGATCGAGCAGGACCCGATCCTCGCAAGGCTCCTGCCACTGATTCACCCACAATCCCGGTGATTTTTGCCAGTAAATCCAGCAGGCGGGCCGAGTGCCCCGCCTTGGTCGATGGTACTGCGCGCAAGGGTTTGGTGGCTCCTGGCTGAGCCAATGCGGCCACTCCTGAGGAGCCAGTTGCATGGCCAACCCGATGCGTCGCGCCTCCATGCGCAACGCCATGCGACCACTCTGCTGGCGCGACGGGCGCAACCATGCCAGGGGGCTGAGCACCACCAGCAGGATTGACACCACTATCCAGACCGTCATATCTGTACTCCCGATTTTGAATGAGCGGATTGAGTCTCTTTGGAACCAATACGCCTGAAACCAGCCATACTTACCAATATTGCGTTTCTCAGGAGAAGCACCTCATGCCCTACGAGCATATTCTGGTCGCTGTAGATCTAACCGAAGAGTGCGACCCTGTAATCCATCGCGCTCGCGAACTGTCGGTGAGCAACGGCGCAAAATTATCCATGGTCCACATCGTCGAACCAATGGCCATGGCCTTTGGTGGTGACGTGCCAATGGACCTGTCACAACTGCAACAGCAACAGTTCGATCAGGCCAAGGAACGCCTTGAACGCTTGATCGTGAAGTATCCGGAGCTGCGCAAGGAAAACTGCCACCTGACCTACGGCCAGCCACGCCAGGAGATTCATCACCTGGCCAAGGAGCACAACTGCGACATGATCGTGGTAGGCAGCCACGGTCGGCATGGCCTGGCACTGCTGCTGGGCTCTACCGCCAATGACGTGCTGCACGGCGCACCTTGCGATGTGCTGGCGGTGCGTTTGCAAAGCAAAAGCTGAACATAACCCACTGTAGGAGCGAGCCTGCTCGCGATGGACGTCAACGATGACGCTGTCAGCCTGACACCCCGCGGAGTTCTCAGGTTCATCGCGAGCAGGCTCGCTCCTACAGGGAATGGATAGAACGGCATATGAAAAGCCCGGCGTTCATCACTGAACGCCGGGCTTTTTCATGGCTGGATCAATCACGCATCCAATTCGGCCCAACGCTCGACCATCACATCGAGCTCAGCCTGCAACTGCGCCAGCTGCTCGATCACCGCAGCAGTCTCGGCAGCCGGACGCAGGTAGAAACCGGCATCCGCCATCTGCGCTTCAACGGCAGCGATCTGCTGCTCCATCGCTTCGATCTGCCCTGGCAATGCTTCCAGCTCGCGCTGCAACTTGTAGCTGAGCTTCTTCTTCGCCGCCGGCGCTTCGACAACCGGTGCGACCGGTGCCGGCTCAGCCTTGACCACTGCAGAGTTCAGATCAGCTTTGCCGGATTTGCTTTCCGTCACGCCCAGCAGGCGTGGCGAACCACCCTGGCGCAACCAGTCCTGATAACCACCGACGTATTCGCGGACCTTGCCTTCACCTTCGAACACCAGGGTACTGGTCACTACGTTATCGAGGAATGCCCGGTCGTGGCTGACCATCAGTACAGTACCGCTGAAAGTCAGCAAGACCTCTTCCAGCAGTTCCAGGGTTTCGACGTCGAGGTCGTTGGTCGGTTCGTCGAGGACGAGCAGGTTTGCCGGTTTGCTGAACAGCCTGGCCAGCAACAGACGCGCACGCTCACCACCGGACAGTGCCTTGACTGGCGTGCGAGCACGCTGCGGGCTGAACAGGAAGTCACCCAGGTAACTCAATACATGGCGGCTCTGGCCGTCGATCTCGATAAAGTCGCGACCTTCGGCGACGTTGTCGATCACGGTTTTTTCCAGGTCCAGTTGGTGACGCAACTGATCGAAGTAGGCAACGTCGATCTTCGTGCCCTCTTCCACCGTCCCGCTGGTTGGCTGCAAGCCATTGAGCATCAGTTTCAGCAGCGTGGTCTTGCCGGTGCCGTTGGCGCCGAGTAGACCGATGCGGTCGCCGCGCTGCAACACCATGGAGAAATCCTTGATCAGGAACGGACCGTCCGGATGCGCGAAACTCACGTTATCCAGGACCATGACCTGCTTGCCGGACTTCTCGGCAGTCTCCAGCTGGATGTTCGCCTTGCCGGTGCGCTCGCGACGCTCACTGCGCTCCACGCGCAACGCCTTCAAGGCACGAACGCGGCCTTCGTTACGGGTACGCCGGGCCTTGATGCCCTGGCGAATCCACACTTCTTCCTGTGCCAGGCGCTTGTCGAACAACGCATTGGCGGTTTCTTCGGCGGCGAGTGCGGCTTCTTTATGAACGAGAAAACTGGCGTAGTCGCCATTCCAGTCGATCAAGCCACCACGATCCAGTTCAAGGATGCGGGTCGCGAGGTTTTGCAGGAAGGAACGGTCGTGCGTGATGAACAGCACGGCGCCCTGGAAGTCTTTCAGGGCTTCTTCAAGCCAGGCGATGGCGCCGATATCCAGGTGGTTGGTCGGTTCGTCGAGCAGCAGCAGATCCGGTTCGGACACCAGGGCCTGGGCCAGCAGGACGCGACGACGCCAGCCGCCGGACAGTTCGGCGAGGGTCTTGTCGGCTGGCAGTTGCAGGCGGCTGAGGGTGCTGTCGACCAGGGTTTGCAAACGCCAGCCGTCACGGGCTTCGAGGTCGTGCTGGACGTGCATCAGCTTTTCCAGATCGGCATCGGTGACGATGTTCTGGCTCAGGTGGTGATATTCGGCGAGCAACGCACCGACACCGTCCAGGCCCGCGGCCACCACATCGAAGACCGTCCGCTCGTCGGCTACCGGCAATTCCTGCGGCAATTCGCCGATCTTAAGCCCGGGCATCCGCCAAACGGAGCCGTCATCGGGCTTCTGGTCGCCCTTGACCAGCTTCATCATGCTGGACTTGCCAGTGCCGTTGCGGCCGATGATGCACACCCGCTCTCCACGGGCGATCTGCCAGGACACCTTGTCCAACAACGGCATAGCGCCGAACGCAAGGGACACATCGCTGAATTTGAGCAGGGTCATGAGCTTCTCCAAAAACCGGGCGCGCATTCTACCTGAATCGAGGCTTCAGAAGGCCGGCAATTTCACTGTCGTAGCACTCTGCAGTACAAATGTTGCGAACTGATGCAGACAGGTCCGCAAACCTTTCACCCACTGCTGGCAAAAGGCTAAGCTACGAAGAATTCAGTGTGGGCATCGCCAGCACTTGTCATGGTTTTTCTGTCCGGACGTCTCATGCGCAGTCGCCTTTTCAATCTTTTGTCGTGTTTTTTACTTTCTGCCGCTGCCGTTCAATCCGCCCAGGCGGTGGACCTGTCCACCCAACGCCAGTATTACGATGAAGCCAAACGCGCCCTGGCCAAGGGCGACAGCGGCCCTTATTTCCGTTACAGCCAGGCCTTGGCCGACTATCCGCTGGAACCTTACCTGGCGTATGACGAGCTGACCGCGCGACTGAAAACCGCGAGCAATGCCGAAATCGAAAAATTCCTCGCCGAACACGGTGACCTGCCCCAGGCCAACTGGATGAAACTGCGCTGGTTGCGTTGGCTGGCGGATCGCGGCGATTGGGGGACGTTCGTCAAATATTACGACCCCAAAATGAATTTCACGGAACTGGACTGCCTGAACGCGCAGTATCAGATCAGCCACAACCTCAAGTCCGAAGGCTACGCCAACGCCAACAAACTTTGGCTGACCGGCAAATCCCAGCCCGCTGCCTGCGATGCGCTGTTCGGCATGTGGGCCGCCGAAGGCCAGTTGACCGAGCAAAAACGCTGGGAACGCGCCAAGCTCGCGGCCCAGACGCGCAACTACCCACTGGCCACCAGCCTGGTCAGCGGCCTGACCACCCTCGCCCCTCGCGGTCGCCTGTTGATCGACGTGGCGCAGAACCCCGAACTGCTCAATAACCCATCGCGCTTCACGCCAGCGGACGAGGCGATGTCGGACGTGGTCAGCCTCGGCCTGCGTCGCCTGGCCAAACAGGACCCGGACCGGGCCATGAACCTGCTCGACGGCTATGCCAGCAGCATGCACTTCTCCCGTGATGAAAAAGTGGCGATCGCCCGGGAAATCGGCCTGACCCTCGCTCGTCGCTTCGACAGTCGCGCCCTGGATGTCATGACCAAGTACGACCCCGAGCTGCGCGACAACACCGTGTCCGAATGGCGTCTGCGCCTGCTCTTGCGCCTGGCCCGCTGGGACGATGCCTATCAGTTGACCCGCCGCCTGCCCCAGGACCTGGCAACCACCAATCGCTGGCGTTACTGGCAGGCCCGCAGCCTGGAACTGGCGCAGCCGAAGAACCCGGAAGCGCAAACCCTCTACAAGAGCCTTGCTCGTGAGCGCGACTTCTATGGTTTCCTCGCCGCCGACCGCTCACAGTCGCCCTACTCGCTGATCAACAAGCCTTTGGTGCTGAGCCAGGCCACCATCAATAAAGTGCGCAACACTCCCGGGGTGCGTCGCGCCCTGGAGTTCCATGCCCGCGGGCAGATCGTCGACGGGCGTCGCGAGTGGTATCACGTCAGCCGCCACTTCAGCCGCGACGAAATGGTCGCCCAGGCCAAACTGGCCTACGACCTGAAATGGTATTTTCCGGCCATTCGCACCATCAGCCAGGCGCAGTACTGGGATGACCTGGACATTCGCTTCCCGATGGCCCATCGCAACACGCTGGTGCGTGAAGCGAAGAATCGCGGCCTGCACTCGAGCTGGGTGTTCGCCATCACCCGTCAGGAAAGTGCGTTCATGGACGACGCCCGCTCTGGCGTCGGCGCGTCGGGCCTGATGCAACTGATGCCTGCCACCGCCAAGGAAACCTCGCGCAAGTTCAGCATTCCGTATGCCTCGCCACAGCAACTGTTCGACCCGGACAAGAACATCCAGCTCGGCGCCGCTTACCTGAGCCAGGTCCACAGCCAGTTCAACGGCAACCGCGTCCTGGCCTCCGCCGCCTACAACGCAGGCCCGGGCCGTGTCCGCCAGTGGCTGCGCGGCGCGGACCACCTCAGTTTCGACGTGTGGGTGGAAAGCATTCCGTTCGACGAAACCCGCCAGTATGTGCAGAACGTGCTGTCTTACTCGGTGATCTATGGTCAGAAACTCAATTCGCCGCAGCCGTTGGTGGATTGGCATGAACGGTATTTCGACGATCAATAATCCGTTTGTGTAGGAGCTGCCGCAGGCTGCGATCTTTTGATCCTGCTAAAAAATGCCCGCATCTATTGGTGCGGGCATTTTTATTGGAGGCTTTTGAAAAGATCGCAGCCTCGTTTCACTCGACAGCTACATGGTTCCTACAGGTGAAGGTCGAGTTCTGTCTTGCCATCACTGAACTGCAATGCCGCCAACCGCGCATACAGCGCATTACTGGCGATCAGCTCCTGATGCGTGCCCACCGCCACCAGCTTTCCCTGATCCATGACGGCAATACGGTCGGCGTTTTTGACCGTCGCCAGACGATGGGCGATGACCAGGGTCGTGCGATTCTTCATCAGGCTTGGCAGCGCCTGCTGGATCAGGTGCTCGCTCTGGGCATCGAGGGCGCTGGTGGCTTCATCGAGCAGCAGAATCGGCGCATCCACCAGCAGCGCCCGGGCGATGGCCAGGCGCTGACGCTGACCACCGGACAAGCCCAGGCCACCATCCCCCAGATGGGTTTGATAGCCGTTGGGCATGGCTTCGATGAAGTCGTGGGCGTAGGCGATTTTTGCTGCCTCCTGAACCTCGGCCAGAGTTGCCGTCGGTTTGCCGTAGCGGATGTTGTCTTCGATGCTGCCGAAAAACAGCGCCGGGGTTTGCGAGACCAGGGCGAAGCAACGACGCAGGTCCAGTGGATCAAGCCTGGTCAGTTGCACGCCATCGAGCAGGATGCGCCCCTCGGCGGGGTCATAGAAACGCAGCAACAGGTCATACACTGTTGATTTACCCGCACCGGACGGCCCGACCAGCGCCAGGGTCTCGCCGGCCCTGACTGTCAGACTCAAACCATCGACCGCGTAACTCTCCGGACGGGACGGATAGGAAAAGCGCACGTCCTGCAGTTGCAAATTACCCTGCACCCTTGCAGGCAAGGTCACCCGGTCGCTGACCGGCGGTACGATGATGTTCTCCGAACGCAGCAATTCCGCGATTCTTTCCGCCGCGCCTGCCGCGCGCTGCAATTCGCCGATCACCTCGCTCAAGGTACCGAAAGCACTGCCCACGATCAGGCTGTAGAAGACAAACGCGGCCAACTCGCCGGCGGAAATCCGCCCGGCAATCACATCCATGCCGCCCACCCAGAGCATCACGCCCACGGCGCCCAGTACCAGTACGATCACCAGCGTAATCAGCCAGGCCCGCTGAAAAATGCGTTTGCGCGCGGTGTTGAATGCCTCTTCCACGGTCACGGCGAAACGCTGCTCGTCCTGCGCCTGATGGTTGTAGGCCTGCACCGTTTTGATCTGGCCCAGGGTTTCCGAGACGTAGCTGCCAATATCGGCGATCCGGTCCTGGCTCAACCGCGACAAATTGCGCACCCGGCGGCCGAAGACCAGGATCGGCGCGATCACCAGCGGCAAGGCGACCACCACGATGCTGGTGAGTTTGGGGTTGGTAATGAACAGCAGGACGATCCCGCCGATGACCATCAACAGGTTGCGCAAAAACAGTGACAGCGAAGAACCGATCACCGATTGCAACAACGTGGTGTCGGCGGTCAGTCGTGACTGGATCTCCGAACTTCGGTTGTTTTCGTAGAAGCCCGGATGCAGGTAAATCAGATGATTGAAGACCTGTTGGCGGATGTCCGCGACGCAGCGTTCGCCGATCCACGACACCAGGTAAAACCGCGCGAACGTACCGACCGCCAGGCCGATCACCAACAACATGAACAAACCGATGGACTGGTTGAGCAAGTGAGGCGACTGGGTCATGAAGCCCTGATCCACCAGCAGACGAATGCCCTGCCCCATGGACAGGGTGATGCCTGCCGTGACGATCAATGCGAACAGGGCACCGAACGCGTGCCAGCGATACGGCGCAATGAAGCGGCTGGCGAGGCGGATGGCACGGCGGTGGCGAACTGAAAGCATTGGCATCATCCAGGCGGAACGATTTAAAGGTTCACCCAAAACCGCTCAATGGAGTGGAACTCGGTGAATCAGAATGAGTCGGGTTAATTATGACCGCCAATACCAGATCCTAGTCGTTATCGATCTAAAGTCCGGGTAGCGAGGTCGCGTTATTTCTGGTGGACTGGTGTTGCCGCCATGAAACGATCGCAGGGAGTTGTCACAGCCCGGTCACCTGACGGCTCTACATTGGGCGCACAACCTGAAGAGGAGACAGGCCATGTCCTTGCAAAACAGCAGCGATGACAAGATTCAAGTGATCCGCACGAAGCCGCACCAGTCTCTGGGTTGCTCGATTATCGATAAGGATGGGCGCGAAGTACCGATCACTGAAGACATGATCCAGAAAGCGTGCCGCGATCTGGAAAAGCGATTGGTCAAGCCTGCCGAACAAAAGTGATATAGCCATCGTCTTCTTGACCCGGCCCTTTGTTGGCCGGGTTTTTTATGGGTGTTTACCGGAAGATTTGTGGTGCATCCCTTCGCGAGCAGGCTCGCTCCCACAGGATCGCCAGTGAACACAGATGCCCTGTACGGCCAGATCTATTGTGGGAGCGAGCCTGCTCGCGAAGGGGGCCGACTCGATCTTCAGACAGACGAAGCCCCCAACGCCGCCACAATTTTCTGCAACTGCGGCGCCTCCCCATCAATCCTCACCTTCAACCCATCGATCTCCCGACGCGGCGGGTAATTCTTGCGCAGCAGATCGAACGCCACCCGCTGCTCACTCACGCTGCCGACAAGACTGCGACGGAAATCCGCATCATCGCGGCGCGGGTCGTATACGCCACGGCAAAGCATCGCCAGCGCCCAGGCCGGATCGCTTTCAGCGTCCAAGGTCACTTGCGACAGCCAGGGTGAGGGCAGCAGATCGCTCAAATTGACCCGGGCCGGCTGGCCAAGGAAATCGCAATACGCCTGATATATCTGCGCGGTACCACGCTGCTTGCCATCGAGGCTGTAACCGGCAATGTGTGGCGTCGCCAACATGCACAATTCGGCCAGCGCCACGTCGACTTCCGGCTCGCCTTCCCAGACATCCAATACCGCCTGCAGGTCTTCTCGCTCCAGCAGCACATCACGCAGGGCAGCGTTATTGACCACCGGGCCGCGACTGGCGTTGATCAGCCAGGTGCCGGACTTCAGTTGGTTCAGTTGTTTTTTATCAAACAGGTGCCAGGTCGACTGCGGGCCTTTTTTGGTCAGCGGCGTGTGCAGACTGATCACGTCGCACTGCTCGATGATCTGTTCGAGGCTGACGTAATCGCCCCCTTCGGCGGCTTGTCGTGGCGGGTCACAGATCAGGGTATTCCAGCCCAGGCCGCGCAGGACCTTGACCAGACGCCCGCCTACCTCGCCGGCGCCGACCACGCCGTAAGTACGCCGGGTCAGGTCTACGCCTTCGATTTCGGCCAGGGTCAGCAGACTGCCAAGTACATAGTCGACCACCCCCCGGGCGTTGCACCCCGGCGCACTGGACCAGGTAATGCCGGCCTGCGCGAAGTAATCCAGGTCCAGGTGATCGGTACCGATGGTGCAGGTGCCGACAAAACGCACTTTGCTGCCCTCAAGCAACGCGCGGTTGACGTTGGTCACCGAACGCACCAGCAGTACATCGGCCTGTTCGACGCTGGCGCGGTCAATGGAGCGTCCGGGCAACCGGCGGATTTCGCCAAAGCCTTCGAAGAAGGCATCGAGCAGGGGGATATTTTCGTCGGCAACAATCAGCATGGCAGGCTCCTTTGGCGGGTTGGCAGTGTAGGCGCAGATTTCGTCCCTGTGTAGGAGCGAGCATGCTCGCGATGGATGTTAACGATAACGAGGGATGCCTGAATGAATGCATAGCTCTCGACCCCATCGCGAGCATGCTCGCTCCTACAGGGGAAGCCACGTGATTACAAATCACCAACACGGGTCTTTTCCTGACTGTCGCGTCAAAGCGTAGAATGCGCCGCCTTGCGCATCAAAACCCTTTGGACGCTTCGCCTGTGAATTCCGTGACTGACACTACTGCCACCACCACCCAACCTCGCACAACCCCGGTGCGCCAGGAACTCAAAGGCCTGCTGGGGCTGGCCGTGCCGATCATGATCGCGCAGTTGGCCACCACGGCCATGGGCTTCGTCGACGCGGTCATGGCCGGCCGCGTCAGCCCACGGGACCTGGCCTCGGTGGCCCTGGGCAATTCGATCTGGATCCCGGTTTACTTGCTGATGTCTGGCGTGCTGCTGGCCACCACCCCCAAGGTCGCCCAACGCTTTGGCGCCGCACAGTTTGAGCAGATCGGCCCGCTGGTGCGTCAGGCCTTGTGGCTGGCGCTCTGCGTCGGACTCATCGGCAGCGGCCTGCTGCTCAGCGCCGAACCGATCCTGCACTGGATGAAAGTCGATCCCCAGTTGATCGAACCGAGCATGGGTTACTTGCACGGCATCGCCTTCGGCCTGCCCGGCATCGCCTTTTATTACGTGTTGCGTTGCTACAGCGATGGCATGGGGCGCACCCGCCCGAGCATGGTCATCGGCCTGTGCGGACTGTTGTTGAACATCCCGCTGAACTACGCGCTGATCTACGGCCATTTCGGCATGCCGGCCCTGGGCGGCGTCGGTTGTGGCTGGGCCAGCGGTATCGTGATGTGGTTCATGGCATTGAGCATGGCCGGCTGGACGTTCTGGGCGCCCTTCTATGCCCGCACCCGGGTATTGGCGCGCTTCGACTGGCCGCAGTGGGCAGAGATCAAGCGCCTGGTAGGCATCGGCTTGCCGATCGGTATTGCGGTATTCGCCGAGTCCAGCATCTTCGCGGTCATCGCGCTGTTGATCGGCAGCCTCGGCCCCACCGTGGTCGCCGGGCACCAGATTGCCCTGAACATCAGCTCGCTGCTGTTCATGATTCCTTATTCCCTGGGCATGGCGGTGACGGTCCGGGTCGGTCAGGCGCTGGGCGCCGGCAACCCCTGGCAGGCGCGCTTCGCGGCCAAGGTCGGATTGGGCGCGGCTTTGGTGTTTGCCGCGTTCTCGGCCAGCCTGATCCTGTTGCTGCGCGAACCTATCGCCTCGATCTATACGCCTGACAGGACCGTGATTCAGATCGCTTCGATGCTGATTGTCTACGCCGCGCTGTATCAGTTCTCCGACGCCATCCAGGTGATCTGCGCCGGCGCGTTGCGCGGTTATCAGGACACTCGGGTGACGATGATCCTGACGTTGTTCGCCTACTGGGGCATCGGTCTGCCGGTGGGTTACGTGCTGGGGCTGACCGACTGGTTCGGCCCGGCCAGCGGCCCGAGCGGGCTGTGGGAAGGTTTGATTGCGGGCTTGAGTTGCGCGGCACTGATGCTGTCGATCCGCTTGACGCGTAGCGCGCGTAAACGGATTCGTATCAGCCAATCGATGGGCTGACCGAGACAAACCCTGTAGGAGCAAAGCTTGCTCGCGATAGCGGCGGTACATTCAACATCGATGCTGACTGGCCTGACGCTATCGCGAGCAAGCTTTGCTCCTGCAGGTTTGTGTTGTCCTTAGCTGGACTTCTTGCGAATCCAGTACAGATAAGTCCCGGCATCTTCATGCTGCGCCACCAGTTCATGGTCGAGAAACACACAGAACTTGGGAATGTCGCGGCGGGTCGACGGATCGGTGGCGATCACCTTGAGCAGGCCGCCGGGCACCAGGTCACGGATGTGCTGGTGCAGCATCATCACCGGTTCCGGGCAGTTGAGGCCGGTGGCGTCGAGGGTACCGTCTACCGGCGTATCAAGCATTTCACTCATGATTCACTCCTGAAACTGGCCGGCATTGTCGCGCATTGCCGGGTGTTCGGTCATCTGTCGTACATCACCCCGTAGGAGCGAGGCTTGCCCGCGAAGGCCGCGCCTCGGTCTATCTGTAGAACCGAAGCGCTGCCTTCGCGGGCAAGCCTCGCTCCTACGGGTTCTGTGTGATCAGCGGGACTTTGGCTTTTTCACGTCCAATCGACGCAAATGACAGGTCACTTCCTCACGATCGTGATACAGCTGCTTGCAGCCGATCTCGACCTTGATGCCGCGTGCCTTGAAGCCGTCGGCGATGCGTTCCAGCAGGCGCTTCACTTCGGCGTAACGCTGTTTCATCGGCAACTTGAGATTGACTACGGCTTCGCGGCAGTGCCCTTCGCCGATCCACTCTTCCAGCATCGCGGCGTTGCGCGCCGGTTTCTCGACGATGTCGCATACCATCCAGTCCACCGGTTGCTTGGGCTTGAAGGTGAAACCGTCGGCCATCAGGTGCTGGACCAGACCGGTGTCCATCAGGCTTTCAGCCATCGGGCCGTTGTCGATGGCAGTCACCAGCATCCCGCGATTGACCAATTGCCAGGTCCAGCCACCGGGCGCGGCGCCGAGGTCGACGCCGGTCATGTCGCTGTGCAGGCGCTCGTCCCATTGATCGCGCGGAATGAAGTGATGCCACGCCTCTTCCAGCTTCAGGGTCGAACGGCTGGGCGCCTCGCGGGGAAACTTCAGGCGCGGAATGCCCATTGGCCACATGGCCTGGTTGTTCGATTCCGCCAGACCGAGGAACACTTCACGACCGCTCTTGAACGTCAGCAGCAAACGCGGTTTGCCGGCGTCGTCCACCAGCTTGCCGGCCCCGATCAACGCCTTGCGCAGCGGGCCTTCGAATTTTTTGCAGAAGGTCGACAGCTCCTTGCCGTCGTTGGTATCGACCACTTCCAGCCACAGGCTGCCGCAGGTCGGAAAATCCGCCAGGTGCGCGAGGATCACGCTGATGCGGTCGGTTTCCGGCAACTCGACGAACGTCCCCCGGGCCCATTGGCGCGGGAAGATCAACTGGTCAAAGCGCTGGCCGCGCATCAGGCGTTCGGCGCCATCTTCTTCACTGCAGATGAATTCGGCGCAGGCAGTGGCGGGTTTGGCCTTGGCATAACCGGCCACGTTCAGCCGTGCGGCAATGTCGGAAATCTCGGAACAGACTTCACCTTCGAAGCCCGGCCGGCAATGCATAAAGAGGGTATTCATTCTTACTCCTGGGCAGTGGCGAAACATTCAGCCACTGCGCGATGCCCAGGCTTGCGCTGGAGCAAAGCCTGTCACGAAAACCGGCGCATGATAGCCGAGTTCGGAACCTCGGGCTCAGCCATAGAGTCCAGTTATTAGCCAGCTACCTAAAACAGGGCTAGGTTTAATGCTCTGACCGTCCCCTCAGTCCGTAGCCGTGCGGACTCAAAGGAGTGATCGTAATGCCCTCTCTAAATAGCCTGAACACCCTCAAGACCCTGCAAGTCGACGACAAGACCTACCACTATTTCAGCCTGCCGGACGCCGCCAAAAGCCTGGGTGATCTCGACACGCTGCCCATGTCGCTGAAGGTGCTGCTGGAAAACCTGCTGCGCTGGGAAGACGCAAAAACCGTCACTGGCGCCGACCTCAAGGCGATTGCCGCGTGGCTCAAGGAGCGTCGCTCCGACCGCGAGATCCAGTACCGCCCCGCGCGGGTATTGATGCAGGACTTCACCGGCGTGCCCGCCGTGGTCGATCTGGCCGCCATGCGCGCGGCGATGGCCAAGGCCGGCGGCAACCCGCAGCGAATCAACCCGCTGTCGCCGGTGGACCTGGTGATCGATCACTCGGTGATGGTCGACAAATTCGCCAGCAGCAGCGCCTTCGAACAGAACGTCGACATCGAAATGCAGCGCAATGGCGAGCGCTACGCGTTCCTGCGCTGGGGCCAGAGTGCTTTCGATAATTTCAGTGTGGTGCCGCCCGGTACCGGGATCTGCCACCAGGTGAACCTGGAGTACTTGGGCAAAACCGTCTGGACCAAGGACGAGGACGGCCGCACCTACGCGTTCCCGGACACTTTGGTGGGCACCGACTCCCACACCACCATGATCAATGGCCTTGGTGTGCTCGGCTGGGGCGTCGGCGGAATCGAGGCGGAAGCGGCGATGCTGGGTCAGCCGGTGTCGATGCTGATTCCGGAAGTGATCGGCTTCAAACTCACCGGCAAGCTCAAGGAAGGCATCACCGCCACCGACCTGGTACTGACCGTCACCCAGATGCTGCGCAAGAAAGGCGTGGTCGGCAAATTCGTCGAGTTTTATGGCGACGGTCTCGCCGACCTGCCGCTGGCGGACCGCGCGACCATCGCCAACATGGCCCCGGAATACGGCGCCACCTGTGGTTTCTTCCCGGTGGATGAAGTCACGCTGCAATACCTGCGCCTGTCCGGGCGCGCCCCTGAAACGGTGAAGCTGGTGGAGGCCTACAGCAAGGCACAGGGCCTGTGGCGCCTGCCCGGCAAGGAACCGGTGTTCACCGATAGCCTGGCGCTGGACATGTCCAGCGTCGAGGCCAGCCTCGCCGGCCCCAAGCGCCCGCAAGACCGCGTATCGCTGCCGAATGTCGCGCAAGCGTTCAGCGACTTCCTCGGCGTCCAGCTCAAGCCCACCAGCAAAGAAGAAGGCCGCCTGGAAAGCGAGGGCGGTGGTGGTGTGGCGGTGGGCAATGCGGACATGGCCGGCGAAGCGGATTACGAGTTCGAGGGCCAGACTCACCGACTGAAAAACGGTGCTGTGGTGATTGCCGCGATCACCTCTTGCACCAACACCTCCAACCCCAGCGTGATGATGGCCGCCGGTCTGGTGGCGAAAAAAGCCGTGGAAAAAGGCCTGCGGCGCAAACCTTGGGTGAAGAGTTCTCTGGCGCCCGGATCGAAAGTGGTCACCGACTACTATAAGGCGGCCGGGTTGACGCACTACCTCGATGAGCTGGGTTTTGATCTGGTCGGTTATGGCTGCACCACCTGTATCGGCAACTCCGGCCCCTTGCAGGAACCGATCGAGAAAGCCATCCAGCAGGCCGACCTGACCGTGGCGTCCGTGCTGTCGGGCAACCGCAACTTCGAAGGACGGGTGCATCCGCTGGTGAAAACCAACTGGCTGGCCTCACCGCCGCTGGTGGTCGCCTATGCACTGGCCGGCACCGTGCGCATCGACCTCAGTCGCGAGCCATTGGGCGAAGACCAGAACGGCCAGCTGGTTTACCTGCGGGACATCTGGCCGAGCAGCCAGGAAATCGCTGACGCCGTCGAGCGGGTCAACACCGCGATGTTCCACAAGGAATACGCCGAAGTGTTTGCCGGTGACGCGCAGTGGCAGGCCATCGAGGTGCCGCAAGCTGCCACCTATGTCTGGCAGGACGACTCGACCTACATCCAGCACCCACCGTTTTTCGACGAGATTGGCGGCCCACCGCCGGTGGTCAGGGATGTGAAGGCTGCCCGGGTGCTGGCGTTGCTCGGCGATTCGGTGACCACCGACCACATCTCCCCGGCCGGCAATATCAAGGCCGACAGCCCGGCAGGTCGTTATCTGCGAGACAAAGGCGTGGAGCCGCGGGACTTCAACTCCTACGGCTCGCGACGGGGCAACCATGAGGTGATGATGCGCGGTACTTTCGCCAACATCCGCATTCGCAATGAAATGCTGGGCGGTGAAGAAGGCGGCAATACCCTGTACATCCCGACCGGGGAAAAACTGGCGATCTACGACGCCGCCATGCGTTATCAGGCCGCCGGCACGCCGCTGGTGGTCATCGCCGGGCAGGAATACGGCACCGGATCGAGCCGCGACTGGGCAGCCAAGGGCACCAACCTGCTGGGCGTCAAGGCGGTCATCGCCGAAAGCTTCGAGCGGATCCACCGCTCCAATCTGGTGGGCATGGGCGTGCTGCCGTTGCAGTTCAAGCTGGACCAGAACCGCAAGAGCCTCAACCTGCGCGGCACCGAAACCGTGGACATCCTCGGCCTGACGGGCGTCGAGTTGACGCCGCGGATGAACCTGACCCTGGTCATCACCCGTGAAAACGGCACCCAGGAAAAGGTCGACGTGCTGTGCCGGATCGATACGCTCAACGAAGTGGAATACTTCAAGTCGGGCGGGATCTTGCACTACGTGTTGCGACAGTTGATTGCTTCATGATTTGCCGCTGACAACGACACCGCCTCCGGGCGGTGTTGTTTTTTGTAGGAGCGAGCCTGCTCGCGAAGGGGCCGTCACATTCAAAATCGTTGTCGACTGACATTTCGCAATCGCGAGCAGGCTCGCTCCTACAGAGGGCGGGCCCCACACAAGGCTCATCGGCTGACGCAAGGGTCATTTTGCGACGCACTTCTGAAAGTCGGAAAAAATTCTCAACAAACCGCAACGGTGGCCGATACAGCACGTGAAAGCCTTGCGGATTAAAACAGCCATGCGTAATAACCAGCCAATTACACAACGCGAACGGACCTTCCCGGCCCAGCAACGGTTGATTTCCACCACCGATGCCAAGGGCGTGATCACCTACTGCAACGACGCCTTCGTCGAGATCAGCGGGTACTCTCGTGAAGAACTGATCCGTGCACCGCACAACCTGGTGCGTCACCCCGACGTTCCTGCCGCGGTCTTCGCGCACATGTGGGCCACACTGAAACAAGGCTTGCCATGGATGGGCATTGTCAAGAATCGCTGCAAGAGCGGTGATCACTACTGGGTCAACGCCTATGTGACGCCGGTCTTCGAAGGCAATCAGGTGATCGGTTACGAGTCGGTGCGGGTCAAGCCCACCGCCGAACAGATCAGCCGTGCCGAAGCGCTCTACCAGCGCATCAACCAGGGCAAGCCGGCCATCCCGAAGGCCGATAAATGGTTGCCGGTGTTGCAGGACTGGTTGCCGTTCATTCTGGTCAGCCAGTTGAGCTTCATGATCGGTGCCTCGCTCAATTCCCAGTGGGGTTTTGCCCTGGCCGCCGGCCTTTCGGTGCCGCTGGGCCTGATGGGGTTGAGTTGGCAGCAACGCGGCATCAAGCGTTTGTTGCGCCTGGCCGAACAGACCACCTCCGACCCGCTGATCGCACAGATGTATACCGACAGCCGTGGCGCCCAGGCGCGTCTGGAAATGTCGATCCTCAGCCAGGAAGCCCGCCTGAAAACCTGCCTGACCCGTCTGCAGGATACCGCCGAGCACTTGACCGAGCAGGCGAGGCAGTCCGATGCCCTGGCGCATAACAGCTCCTCCGGCCTGGAACGCCAACGCGTGGAGACCGAACAAGTGGCCACCGCCGTCAATCAGATGGCGGCCACCACCCAGGAAGTCGCCAGCCACGTGCAGCGCACCGCCGATGCGACCCAGGAAGCCAATCGCCTGACCGGCCGTGGTCGTGATATCGCCGGGGAAACTCGCGAGGCCATTGAGCGTCTGTCGGTGGTGGTCGGCGAAACCGGCCAGACCGTGACCCAACTGGCCAGGGACAGCGACGAGATCGGTGGCGTGGTCGATGTGATCAAGGGCATTGCCGACCAGACCAACCTGCTGGCGTTGAACGCGGCCATCGAGGCGGCCCGTGCCGGTGAGATGGGTCGTGGCTTTGCGGTGGTGGCCGATGAGGTGCGCCAGCTGGCGCAACGCACCAGCGAATCCACCGGGCAGATTCACGCCCTGATCGCCAAGCTGCAGCAAACCGCCGGCACGGCGGTGCAAACCATGGAAGCCGGGCATCGCCAGGCCGAGCAAGGCGTGGCGCGGGTACTGGAAGCGGACCAGGCGCTGGTGGGCATCAGCGAGGCGGTGGCCAACATCACCGACATGACCACCCAGATCGCGGCGGCGACCGAAGAGCAAAGTGCCGTGGCCGAGGAAATCAGCCGCAACATCAGCAACATCTCCGAACTGGCCGACCAGACTTCGGAACAGGCACAGAACTCGGCGCTGCTGAGTGAAGAGCTGACCAGGACAGCCAATACCCAGTATTCGCTGGTGGAGCGGTTTAACCGCTGATTGATGCTGTGGATAAAAAACCCGGATGGTGGAAGCCTCCGGGTTTTTTATTGTCAGTTTGAATGTGATGTCAACTATCAGGGCCTCATCGCGGGCAAGCCTTGCTCCTACAGGTGATCGGTGCTCGCATGAACCGCGCCTGACCTGTAGGAGCAAGGCTTGCCCGCGATGGCGCCCTCACCCAAACCACACATCTCACTGAAGAAATGCAGCTACCTTCTGCGCCGCAGCCGCCAGATGCTGCTCATGACTAAACCCCGAAACCTTCAACGGCTTCAAATCATGATCCCCCGCCACCAGCCAAAACACCTCGATACTCGCTGACAGGTCGTATCCCTCGACCGCCTCACGATTGCCCAGCGCATCCCGCTCACCCTGCACAATCAAAGTCCGCGTCTTCAATCCGGCCAAATGCTCGACCCGGGGTTTCTCCGGCTTGCCCACTGCATAAAACGGATATCCCAGGCACACCAGCGCGTCCGCACCCAACTCATCGGCAAGCAGACTGGCCATCCGCCCGCCCATGGATTTGCCGCCGATGGCCAACGGCCCGGCGACATGCCGTCGCACCTCGGCATACACCTCGCGCCAGCATTCCAGCAGTTTCGGCGCGGGATTGGGCGGACGCTTGCCGCCGTCGACACGCCGTTGCGCCATGTACGGAAACTCGAAGCGCAGTACGTTGACGCCCAGCGCCGCGAGACGTGAGGCCATGTCGTTCATCCAGTCGCTGTCCATCGGCGCTCCGGCGCCATGGGCGAGGATCAGGGTCGACGAGTCCTTGCCTTCAGCGGCATTCCACAGCCATCCATGATCCTGCACGCACTGCGCCCATTGATCCCCGTCAATACCGGCCTTGTGCCGTTTGTCCATGCTTGCCTCGCATTTAGTCTGCCTATAACTCCAGGCGAAGGTCGTGCCATTGGCGCGCTTCGGCTGAACCGTGGATGGGGAACCATGAACACTTCTATCAGTACCGCCTACAACTATAAGGTGGTCCGCCAATTCGCCATTATGACGGTGGTGTGGGGCATCGTCGGCATGGGGCTCGGGGTTTTTCTCGCCGCCCAGTTGGTCTGGCCCGAACTCAACTTCAACTTGCCGTGGACCAGTTTCGGCCGCTTGCGCCCGCTGCACACCAACGCCGTGATCTTCGCCTTCGGCGGCTGCGCGCTGTTTGCCAGTTCGTTCTACTCCGTGCAACGCACCTGCCAGACACAGCTGTTCGCGCCGAAAATCGCCGCGTTCTGCTTCTGGGGCTGGCAACTGGTGATCCTGCTGGCGGCCATCAGCCTGCCGCTGGGCTACACCAGTTCCAAGGAATACGCCGAGCTGGAATGGCCGATCGACATCCTGATCACCATCGTCTGGGTCGCCTACGCCATCGTGTTCTTCGGCACGATCATGCAGCGCAAGACCAAGCATATTTACGTGGGCAACTGGTTCTTCGGTGCATTCATCATCACCGTCGCGATCCTGCACATCGTCAACAACCTTGAGTTGCCGGTGAGCTTCACCAAGTCCTACTCGCTGTATTCCGGCGCTACCGATGCGATGGTGCAGTGGTGGTACGGCCACAACGCCGTGGGCTTTTTCCTCACCGCCGGCTTCCTGGGGATGATGTATTACTTCGTGCCCAAGCAAGCCGAACGCCCGGTGTATTCCTATCGCCTGTCGATCGTGCACTTCTGGGCGCTGATCACCCTGTACATCTGGGCCGGCCCCCACCACCTGCACTACACCGCGCTGCCGGACTGGGCGCAATCGCTGGGCATGGTGATGTCGCTGATCCTGCTGGCGCCGAGCTGGGGCGGCATGATCAACGGCATGATGACCCTCTCGGGCGCGTGGCATAAGTTGCGCAGCGACCCGATCCTGCGCTTCCTCGTGGTGTCGCTGGCGTTCTACGGCATGTCGACCTTCGAAGGGCCGATGATGGCGATCAAGACCGTGAACGCCCTCTCCCACTACACCGACTGGACCATCGGCCACGTGCACGCAGGCGCCTTGGGCTGGGTGGCGATGATTTCCATCGGCGCGCTGTACCACATGATCCCGAAAGTCTTCGGCCGCGAGCAGATGCACAGCATCGGCCTGATCAACGCGCACTTCTGGCTGGCGACCATCGGCACCGTGCTCTACATCGCCTCGATGTGGGTCAACGGCATCGCCCAGGGCCTGATGTGGCGTGCGGTGAACGAGGACGGCACGCTGACCTACTCCTTCGTCGAAACCCTGGTGGCCAGCCACCCCGGCTTCATCGTGCGACTGATCGGCGGGGCAGTGTTCCTCAGCGGCATGTTGCTGATGGCCTACAACACCTGGCGCACCGTGCGGGCCTCACAGCCTGCCGACGTCGCCGCTGCCGCGCAGATGGCTTGAGGAGTCCGCCATGAAACACGAAACAATCGAGAAAAACGTCGGCCTGCTCCTGATTCTGATGGTGCTGGCCGTGAGCATCGGCGGCCTGACCCAGATCGTCCCGCTGTTCTTTCAGGACGTGACCAATAAACCGGTTGAAGGCATGAAGCCCTACACCGCGCTGCAACTGGAAGGTCGCGACATCTATATCCGCGAAGGCTGCGTCGGCTGCCACTCGCAGATGATTCGTCCTTTTCGTGCGGAGACCGAACGCTACGGCCACTACTCGGTGGCCGGTGAAAGCGTCTGGGATCACCCGTTCCTGTGGGGTTCGAAACGGACCGGGCCGGACCTGGCACGGGTCGGCGCACGCTACTCGGATGACTGGCACCGCGCGCATTTGTACAACCCGCGCAACGTAGTGCCGGAATCGAAGATGCCCGCCTACCCGTGGCTGGTGGCCAATCAACTCGATACCAGTCACACCGAGACCAAGCTGCGCGCCATGCGCACCCTGGGCGTGCCTTACACCGACGACGACATCGCTGGTGCAAAAGAGTCGGTCAAGGGCAAAACCGAAATGGACGCGCTGGTCGCCTACCTGCAAGTGCTTGGCACTGCCATCAAGAGCAAGAGGTGAAGCATGGTCATTGAACTTAGCACTGGAATGATCCGCGGCCTGGGCACGGTCGTGGTGTTCGTCGCCTTCGTCGGCCTGACCCTGTGGGTGTTCAACGCCAAGCGCAGTCCGGAATTCGCCGAAGCGCGCCTGTTGCCGTTCGCCGACGAACCACAACCCGATAACAGCCAAGAACCTGCCACAAGGAGTACCCGGCCATGACCACCTTCTGGAGTACGTGGATCTGCGTACTGACCATCGGCAGCCTGATCGGCCTGACCTGGCTGCTGATCGGCACCCGCCGGGGCGAAACCAAGGGCAGCGTCGACCAGACCATGGGGCACAGCTTTGACGGCATCGAGGAATACGACAACCCGCTGCCGCAGTGGTGGTTCATGCTGTTCGCCGGCACCCTGGTGTTCGCCGTCGGCTACCTGATCCTCTATCCGGGCCTGGGCAACTGGAAAGGCGTCCTGCCCGGCTACGACAACGGCTGGACTGGCGTGCACGAGTGGGAAAAGGAAATGGACAAGGCCGACGCGAAGTTCGGGCCGATCTTCGCCAAATTCGCCGCGATGCCGCTGGAAGAAGTGGCGAAGGACCCGCAAGCGCTGAAAATGGGTGGCCGTCTGTTTGCCTCCAACTGCTCGGTGTGCCACGGCTCGGATGCCAAGGGCGCGTTCGGTTTCCCCAACCTGACTGACAACGACTGGCGCTGGGGTGGCGACGCACAAACCATCAAGACCACCATCATGGGGGGACGTATGGCGGCGATGCCGGCCTGGGGTGAAATCCTCGGCGAGGCCGGCGTGAAAAACGTCGCCGCTTATGTGCGTCATGGGCTGGCAGGCCTGCCGCTGCCGGCGGATGACACCGCCGACCTGCAAGCCGGGCAGCAGGTATTCAACACCACCTGCACCGCCTGTCACGGGGCAACCGGTCAGGGCACCGAAGCCATGGGCGCGCCGAACCTGACGCACCCGGCGGCGTTCATCTACGGCTCAAGCCTGGCGCAACTGCAACAGACCATTCGCCATGGTCGCCAGGGGCACATGCCGGCACAAAGTGAACTGTTGGGTAACGATAAGGTGCAACTGCTGGCCGCGTATGTGTACAGCCTGTCCCACGGATTGAATACCGAACGCTTGCAAGCCGAAGGTAAAAGCCAGTAATCGCTGACCGCTCTACTGCCGCATTCTCCCGAATGCGGCAGTTCCCTTCTCCTTTGCGACTCATTGTCGCACCTCGAATAGTCTGCCTTTCGAATCCTCGGATTCGGGTCTACGCTTTCCCCGAAGCGGACTGGCCGGTGCCGGTTCCAGGTCGACCCTGAAGGACGTGTTCGACGAATCTGCCCGATGACAGGCCGCAAAGGCTGGTAGATACCGGCTGTCGCGCCAATTGCCTTCGGTCACCCAATCGTTGCTTTTGAACACACCTCGTTACATCCGACCTGACCCCCTCGCCTGATCAGTCTTCCGGGACGTTTTGCCGGTGGGCAATTTTGTCCCTACGCGGTGCATGGAAAGGCCGCAGAATCAGCATTTGAACGCATTGACCCAGGTCATGGCGCGTTGCAATGACCCTACGCTTTCTACATACTTGCGGCCGATTTTTAATCCTAATAAAACACCCAAACCGTGGAACCTTAGAATGAGCACAGCAATCAGTCCGACTGCTTATAACTATAAGGTAGTCCGCCAGTTCGCCATCATGACGGTGGTCTGGGGGATCCTTGGCATGGGGCTCGGTGTCTTCATCGCCTCTCAACTGGTCTGGCCGGAATTGAACTTCGGTCTGCCTTGGACGAGCTTTGGACGCCTGCGCCCGTTGCACACAAACCTGGTGATTTTCGCCTTCGGTGGTTGTGCACTGTTTGCCACTTCCTACTACGTCGTGCAGCGAACCTGCCAAACGCGACTGATTTCCGACAGCCTCGCGGCCTTCACCTTCTGGGGTTGGCAAGCGGTGATCGTCGGCGCCATCGTTACCTTGCCGCTGGGTTACACCACCACCAAGGAATACGCTGAGCTGGAATGGCCGCTGGCTATTCTGCTGGCCATTGTCTGGGTCACCTACGGTCTGGTGTTCTTCGGCACCATCACCAAGCGCAAGACCAAGCACATCTATGTGGGCAACTGGTTCTACGGTGCCTTCATCGTCGTGACCGCGATGCTGCACATCGTCAACCACATGTCGCTGCCGGTCAGCCTGTTCAAGTCCTACTCCGCCTACTCGGGCGCGACCGACGCGATGATCCAGTGGTGGTACGGCCACAACGCCGTGGGTTTCTTCCTGACCACCGGCTTCCTGGGGATGATGTACTACTTCGTGCCGAAACAGGCCGAGCGTCCGATCTACTCCTATCGGCTGTCGATCGTGCACTTCTGGGCACTGATCACCCTCTACATCTGGGCCGGTCCTCACCACCTGCACTACACCGCACTGCCGGACTGGGCGCAGTCCCTGGGCATGGCCATGTCGATCATCCTGCTGGCGCCAAGCTGGGGCGGCATGATCAACGGCATGATGACCCTGTCGGGCGCCTGGCATAAGCTGCGCACCGACCCGATCCTGCGCTTTTTGGTCGTCTCCCTGGCCTTCTACGGCATGTCGACCTTCGAAGGTCCGATGATGGCGATCAAGACCGTGAACTCGCTGTCGCACTACACCGACTGGACCATCGGCCACGTACACGCCGGCGCCCTGGGCTGGGTAGCGATGATTTCGATCGGCGCGGTCTACCACATGATTCCAAAACTGTTCGGTCGCGCGCAGATGCACAGCGTCGGCCTGATCAACGCACACTTCTGGCTCGCAACCATCGGTACCGTTCTGTACATCGCCTCGATGTGGGTAAACGGCATCACCCAGGGCCTGATGTGGCGTGCAATCAACGATGACGGCACCCTCACCTACTCGTTCGTCGAAGCGCTGCAGGCCAGCCACCCGGGCTTCATCGTGCGTGCACTGGGCGGCGCGTTCTTCGCCACCGGCATGCTGCTCATGGCCTACAACGTATGGCGTACCGTCCGTGCCTCGAACCCGGCAGAAGCTGAAGCCGCCGAACAGATCGCTGTAGTTGGAGCTCACTGATGAAGCATGAAGCAGTCGAGAAGAACATTGGCCTGCTGGCCTTCTTCATGGTTATCGCCGTCAGCGTTGGCGGCCTGACCCAGATCGTTCCGCTGTTTTTCCAGGACGTGACCAACAAGCCGGTCGAAGGCATGAAGCCTCGCTCGGCCCTTGAACTGGAAGGCCGCGACATCTACATCGCCAACGGCTGTGTCAGCTGCCACTCGCAGATGATCCGCCCGTTCCGTGCTGAAACCGAACGTTACGGCCACTACTCGGTCGCCGGTGAAAGCGTCTGGGATCACCCGTTCCTGTGGGGTTCCAAACGTACCGGTCCGGACCTGGCCCGCGTCGGCGGTCGTTACTCCGATGACTGGCAGCGTGCGCACTTGTACAACCCGCGCAACGTGGTGCCTGAGTCGAAAATGCCGGCCTACCCGTTCCTCGTGGAAAACAAGCTCGACGGCAAAGACACCGCCAAGAAAATGGAAGTCTTGCGCGCGCTCGGCGTCCCTTACACCGACGAAGACATCGCCGGTGCCAAGGATGCCGTGAAGGGCAAAACCGAAATGGACGCGCTGGTGGCCTATCTGCAAGGCCTGGGCACCATCATCAAAAGCAAACGGTGATCTAAATGGATATCGGGATGATTCGTGGCCTGGGCACCGTCGTCGTGATGGTGGCCTTCGTAGGTCTGGCCCTGTGGGTGTTCAGCCCCAAGCGCAAGTCGGAGTTTGAAGACGCCACCTTGCTGCCTTTCGCGGATGATCCCGAAGCCATCAAGCACGTCGAGCAAGCTTCTAGGAGTAACAAAGAATGACTACATTCTGGAGTCTGTACGTCACAGTCCTCAGTCTCGGTACGATCTTTTGCCTGACCTGGCTGCTGTTGTCGACCCGCAAGGGCCAGCGCAGCGAGGCGACCGAAGAGACCGTCGGACACTCTTTCGACGGGATCGAGGAGTACGACAACCCGCTGCCGAAATGGTGGTTCATGCTGTTCGTGGGCACCATCGTTTTTGCCTTGGGCTACCTGGTGCTGTACCCGGGCCTGGGTAACTGGAAAGGCCTGCTGCCAGGCTACAACTACCTGGATAACGAAAAGCAGACCGCGTTCGCCAACGGCCAGACCGGCTGGACCGGCGTTCACGAGTGGGAAAAGGAAATGGCCCGCTCGGACGCCAAGTTCGGTCCGATCTTCGCCAAGTTCGCTGCCATGCCGATCGAGGAAGTGGCCAAGGACCCGCAAGCCCTGAAGATGGGTGGCCGCCTGTTCGCCTCCAACTGCTCGGTTTGCCACGGTTCCGACGCCAAGGGCGCCTACGGCTTCCCTAACCTGACCGACGCCGACTGGCGCTGGGGTGGCGAGCCGGAAACCATCAAGACCACCATCATGGGTGGCCGTCACGCGGTCATGCCGGCGTGGGCTGAAGTGATCGGCGAGCAAGGCGTTGCGGACGTTGCCGCGTTCGTACTGACCAACCTCGATGGCCGCAAGCTGCCGGAAGGCACCAAGGCCGACCCGGCCAACGGCCAGAAGTTGTTTGCTGCCAACTGCGTGGCTTGCCACGGTCCGGAAGGCAAAGGCACCCCGGCCATGGGCGCACCTAACCTGACCCACCCGGCTGCGTTCATCTACGGTTCGAGCTTCGCTCAACTGCAGCAGACCATCCGTTACGGCCGTCAGGGCCAGATGCCTGCGCAAGAGCAAATGCAGGGCAACGACAAGGTTCACCTGCTGGCCGCTTACGTCTACAGCCTGTCTCACGGTGAGAAGGCTGCGGCGGAAAATGCCCAGTAAGGCAAACGCTTGATGCAATAGAAAAGGCCCCGCCAATGTGAATTGGCGGGGCCTTTTTCATTCAATCCTGCGGGAAGATCCCTGGATCATTCATTCGATATCTGACACCAGGTCAGATGATATTGCCGCCTCCCAAACTATCCATGGAGCCAAGACTCTTGCTTCTGCCGGGCTCCTTTGACGCTTTGTCTTTCTGGCTGCTTGCCTCACTTGTGAGACTCATGGCCTGGGGAAGCTCGTTCGCTGATTCAAGCACGGCAAGCGCCGCTTCCAGGTAATCGCGAGCGGGAGCTCCGACGGTTCCCGAACGCAGTATTGCCCTCAATGCCTCTATTTCCCGACTGACATCCGACTCTTGTTCAATAACGTCATTCATAAACTTTCATCCTTGAAAAAATCCGCTGCAGCACAACAAAAAATCAATGTTGCAGCGCTCGTTTGATGCCATGAGCGGCGCAAAAAACAATACAGCGGCGCGAGTGGTCCCTCCATCGGCCTTTGTCGCAAGCCATGTGGCGCAGATTTTCGAACGGGACCAATGGTCGAGCATTCGCCTTGAGCAGTTGAGAGACCGAACACAAAGTAGTAACGTTTCTACATCAACGCATTCAGGAGGATCAGACGTGATGACCATCACCACAATTTCCAGCCGCGAATTCAATCAGGACACAAGTGGTGCCAAAAAAGCCACGCGGCAGGGACCGGTTTTCATCACCGACCGAGGCAAGCCGGCCCATGTACTGCTAAGCATTGAGGATTACCAAAAACTGACCGGCATCAATGCCGACATCGTCGACCTGTTGGTAATGCCGGAAGCGGCGGACATCAAGTTCGAAACCGAACGCGCCGTGATCACTCATCGCCCCGTGGATCTGTCCTGATGTATCTACTCGACACCAACGTGATTTCTGAACTACGCAAACCCCAGGCTGACACCAACGTTGTTGCCTGGGCCAAAAGCATCATCGCTCCTCGCATGTTCATTTCGGCCATTACCTTGAAAGAACTGGAAACAGGCGTACTGCGCATGGAGCGGCGCGATCCCGTCCAGGGAAAAGTATTGCGTACGTGGCTCAAGCGCCACGTCATACCGGCCTTCGATGCCCGAATCCTGCCAATCGACGCCGCCGTGGCCCTTCGCTGTGCAAGCCTGCACGTTCCTGACCGCACCAATGAAGCAGACGCGTTGATTGCAGCGACCGCGCTGGTTCATGGCCTGATTGTCGTCACCCGGAATGTCAGCGACTTCCAATCAAGTGGCGTTCAGTTGATCAACCCATGGGCCGATTGAACCCTGACCCGCGCAAAACCGGCCATAATTCACAAGTCAATTGATACAGGTCATTACACGGTCATTTGATTTCCACCAACGTGACCAAAGGTCGCACCCTTGAGCTAGAGCGACAGGCGTATCATTGCGCCACTGCGACACCCCTTTTGACCGCGGTTGGCACGTACTGACCGAGGCATTTTTCCACTGCCGTGGGATGCAACCGATGAGCAACCAGATTCCGGTACACGACGTTACTCCGCCTGCCAAAAACGGGAACAACAGCGTCGACCTCTACGCCTCCCGGGAAAAAATCTACACCCGCGCCTTCACCGGCCTGTTCCGCAACCTGCGGATGGCAGGCGGTGCCTTTTTGTTTCTGCTGTATTTCGGCACGGTGTGGCTGAACTGGGGCGGGCATCAAGCCGTCTGGTGGAACCTGCCGGAGCGTAAATTCTTCATCTTCGGCGCAACCTTCTGGCCGCAGGACTTCATCCTGTTGTCGGGCATGCTGATCATCGCCGCGTTCGGCCTGTTCTTCATCACGGTGTACGCCGGTCGGGTCTGGTGCGGTTACACCTGCCCGCAGAGCGTCTGGACCTGGATCTTCATGTGGTGTGAAAAGGTCACCGAAGGCGACCGCAACCAACGGATCAAGCTCGACAAGGCGCCGATGAGCGCCAACAAATTCCTGCGCAAGTTCAGCAAGCACGCGATGTGGCTGCTGATCGGCTTCGTGACTGGCATGACCTTCGTCGGCTACTTCTCGCCGATTCGTGAACTGGTCATCGACTTCTTCACCGGCGAGGCCGATGGCTGGTCGTATTTCTGGGTCGGTTTCTTCACCCTCGCCACCTATGGGAACGCCGGCTGGCTGCGTGAGCAGGTGTGCATCTACATGTGCCCCTATGCGCGCTTCCAGAGCGTGATGTTCGACAAGGACACCCTGATCGTCTCCTACGATCCGCGTCGTGGCGAAGGCCGTGGCCCGCGCAAGAAAGGCATCGACTACAAGGCCCAGGGGCTGGGCGACTGCATCGATTGCACCATGTGCGTCCAGGTCTGCCCGACCGGCATCGACATCCGCGACGGCCTGCAAATCGAGTGCATCGGTTGCGCCGCCTGCATCGATGCCTGCGACGCCATCATGGACAAGATGGAGTACCCGCGCGGCCTGATTAGCTACACCACCGAACACAACCTGTCCGGGCAGAAAACCCACAAACTGCGTCCGCGCCTGATCGGCTATGCCGTGGTGCTGCTGGCCATGATCAGCTTGCTGGTCACCGCGTTTTTCATGCGTTCGCTGGTGGGCTTCGATGTCAGCAAGGACCGCGTGCTGTACCGCGAGAACGCCGAAGGCCGGATCGAAAACGTCTACAGCCTGAAGATCATGAACAAGGATCAGCGCGACCACACCTATGTGCTTGAAGCCACCGGCCTGCCGGACCTCAAGCTGCAAGGCCGCCGCGAGATCAAGGTGGCGGCCGGTGATATCGTCAGCCAGCCGGCCGAATTGTCCGTTGCCCCGGAACACCTGCCATCAAGCACCAACGAGGTGAAATTCATCCTCAAGGACGCCGATGACGCCAGCATTCACGTTGAAGCCAAGAGCCGATTCATCGGCCCACAAAATCGTTGAGAGAACCGAACATGCCCGCAGCAAACGCCGCAAGCCCGTGGTACAAGCACCTTTGGCCATGGATCATCATCGGGATTCTGGCCTGTTCGGTGACCCTGACCCTGTCCATGGTGACCATTGCGGTGAATAACCCGGACAACCTGGTCAACGACAACTATTACGAGGCCGGTAAAGGCATCAACCGCTCCCTGGACCGCGAATTGCTGGCGCAGACCCTGCTGATGCGCGCCAGCGTGCACCTGGACGATGTCACCGGTGAAGTCGACCTGCGCCTGAGCGGCAACAGCCAGCCCAAGACCCTGGAACTGAACCTGATCTCGCCGACCCAGCCGGAGAAGGACCGCAAGATCGTCCTGACCCGCAGCGAAACCGAACAGGGTCGCTACCTTGGCCAGTTGAGCGACAAGGTTGAAGGTCGGCGCTTTGTCGAATTGCTGGGTACGCAGGACGACCATATATGGCGCTTGTTCGAGGAAGAATCGGTCGACCATGAAAAGGACCTGTTGCTCGGTGATGAACCGCTACAAGGCGCCGAAGACCTGAAAAAATAACACCCCTGATCGTTCCCACGCTCCGCGTGGGAACGCAGCCGGGGACGCTCTGCGTCCCAGCCGAAGCGGACGCGGAGCGCCCGGGGAGGCATTCCCACGCAGAGCGTGGGAACGATCATTGGACCATGCCTCGTGAAAGCCACATGACCACCCCAACCCCCTGCTACCACTGCGCCCTGCCCGTCCCTGCCGGCGGCCGTTTCACCGCGGCGGTCCTTGGGCAGACCCGCGAATTCTGCTGCCCGGGTTGCCAGGCGGTGGCCGAAGCGATTGTGGCCGGTGGACTGGAAACCTATTACCAGCATCGCAGCGAAGCCTCGGCCAACCCCGAAGCGCTGCCCGTGCAATTGGTCGATGAACTGGCGCTGTACGACCGCGCCGAAGTGCAGCAACCCTTTGTCCGCCATGACGGCGAGTTGGCGGAAACCACACTGCTGATGGAAGGCATCAGCTGCGCCGCCTGTGGCTGGTTGATCGAGAAACACCTGCGTGCCATGCCCGGGGTGGCGGAAGCACGGTTGAACCTGTCGAACCATCGCTTGCACGTACGCTGGGCCGACGTGCAGTTGCCGCTCAGCCAGCTACTTGGCGAGTTGCGCCACATCGGCTACGCCGCCCACCCTTACCAGGCCGACCGCGCCAGCGAGCAATTGGCCAGCGAAAATCGCCTGGCCCTGCGCCAACTCGGGGTCGCCGGCCTGCTGTGGTTCCAGGCGATGATGGCGACCATGGCCACCTGGCCGGAATTCAACATCGACCTCAGCCCCGAGCTGCACGCGATTCTGCGCTGGGTGGCGATGTTCCTCACCACCCCGATCGTGTTCTACAGCTGCGCGCCATTCTTCAAGGGCGCCATGCGCGACCTGCGCACCCGCCACCTGACCATGGACGTTTCCGTATCGCTGGCCATTGGCAGTGCCTACATCGCCGGGATCTGGACCTCGATTACCGGCGTCGGCGAACTGTACTTCGACGCGGTTGGCATGTTTGCACTGTTCCTGCTGGCCGGGCGTTACCTTGAACGCCGCGCCCGGGAACGCACCGCCGCCGCCACCGCTCAACTTGTCAACTTGCTGCCAGCCTCTTGCCTGCGCCTGAATGGCGACGGCCAGAGTGAGCGCATTTTGCTGAGCGAACTGAAAGTAGGCGATCAGGTGCTGGTGCACCCCGGGGCGATCCTTCCGGCAGATGGCAGGATTCTCGATGGCCAATCCAGCATCGATGAGTCGCTGCTGACTGGCGAATACCTGCCGCAACCGCGCACGCCAGGCGATGCCGTCACCGCCGGAACCCTGAATGTCGAAGGCGCACTGACCGTGCAGGTCCAAGCGCTCGGCCAGGAAACTCGACTGTCGGCCATCGTCCGCCTGCTGGATCGCGCCCAGGCGGAAAAACCCCGACTGGCGGAAATCGCCGACCGTGCCTCGCAATGGTTCCTGTTGCTGACACTGATCGCCTCGGCCTGTATCGGCCTGCTGTGGTGGCAGCTCGATTCGGCGCGAGCGTTCTGGATTGTCCTGGCCATGCTGGTCGCCACCTGCCCCTGCGCCCTGTCCCTGGCAACGCCGACCGCCCTCACCGCCGCCACCGGCACCCTGCACAAACTCGGTTTACTGCTGACCCGGGGTCATGTGCTGGAAGGCCTGAACCAGATCGATACGGTGATTTTCGACAAGACCGGCACCCTGACCGAAGGGCGACTGGCCTTGCGTTCGATCCGCCCCCTCGGCACCCTCGATCGCGATCAATGCCTGAGCCTGGCCGCCGCCCTGGAGAATCGCTCCGAGCACCCCATCGCCCGTGCCTTCGGTCGCGCGCCACTGGCCGCCGAAGAGGTGCACAGTTCTCCCGGCCTGGGCCTTGAAGGACGGGTGGGCGAGCAGCGCCTGCGTATCGGCCAGCCCGGTTTTGTCTGCGAACTCAGTGGTGCCGCCGAACCCTCGATGCCGGATGAGGCCGGGCAATGGCTGCTGATGGGTGATCAACGGGGGCCACTGGCCTGGTTCGTGCTCGACGACCGTTTGCGTGACGACGCTCCGGCCCTGCTGGCAACGTGCAAGGCGCGCGGCTGGCGGACCTTGCTGCTGTCCGGAGACAGTTCGCCGATGGTCGCCAGCGTCGCCGCCGAACTGGGCATCGACGAAGCCCGGGGCGGTTTGCGCCCGGATGACAAGTTGCAGGTTTTGCAGCAACTGCACCAGCAGGGGCGCAAGGTGTTGATGCTCGGGGACGGGGTCAACGACGTGCCGGTGCTGGCCGCTGCAGACATCAGTGTCGCCATGGGCTCGGCCACCGATCTGGCGAAAACCAGCGCTGATGCGGTGCTACTGTCCAATCGTCTCGACGCCCTCGTGCAAGCATTCAGCCTGGCCCGGCGCACCCGTCGGGTCATCATCGAGAATCTGCTGTGGGCCGGGCTGTACAATGGCCTCATGTTGCCGTTCGCCGCCCTCGGCTGGATCACCCCGGTGTGGGCGGCGGTAGGCATGTCCATCAGTTCGTTGACCGTGGTGCTCAATGCCCTGCGCCTGACTCGCCTGCCGAGTGCGCCGGCTGCCAGCGCCACGCCAGAAACCCGCCCGCTGCCGGCCTGAGCCGCGCGGGCATGGAGTCCAGATGCCAGCTCTTTACGTGATGATCCCCGCCGCCCTGCTGATCGTGGCCATCGCTGTCTACATTTTCTTCTGGGCGGTCGACAGCGGTCAGTACGACGACCTCGATGGCCCGGCCCACAGCATCCTGTTCGACGATCAGGACCCGAACCACACCGCAGCCGTCGACGAGGCCAGCGGCCAGCCAACCAAACCCGACGACAAGGCACCGCCCCATGCTTGAATTGGCGCCCTTGCTGGTGTCTGCGGTGATTCTCGGTCTGCTCGGTGGCGGTCATTGCCTGGGGATGTGCGGCGGCCTGATGGGCGCGCTGACCCTGGCGATTCCCAAGGAGCAGCGCAGCCGTCGCTTTCGCCTGCTGCTGGCCTACAACCTCGGACGCATTCTCAGCTATGCCACTGCCGGCCTGCTGATTGGCCTGGCCGGCTGGGCGGTGGCCAGCAGCCCGGCGGCGATGTTCATGCGCGTGCTAGCCGGACTGTTGCTGATTGCCATGGGCTTGTACCTGGCGGGCTGGTGGAGTGGGCTGACGCGCATCGAAAGCCTCGGCCGCGGGCTGTGGCGGCATATCCAGCCCGTTGCGAACAAACTGTTGCCGGTGTCCAGCGTCCCTCGTGCATTGCTGCTGGGTGCGCTCTGGGGCTGGCTACCGTGCGGACTGGTCTATAGCACTTTGCTGTGGTCGGCCAGCCAGGGCAATGCGCTGGATAGCGCCCTGCTGATGCTCGCGTTTGGCCTCGGCACCTGGCCGGTGCTGCTCGCCACGGGGCTGGCGGCGGAGCGGGTGACGGCGTTGTTGCGCAAGCGAAGCGTGCGCATGACCGGCGGGTTGCTGGTCATGCTGTTTGGCATTTGGACCTTGCCTGGGCCGCATCAGCATTGGTTGATGGGGCATTAGATCGGCGGCGCACTCTTCGCGAGCAGGCTCGCTCCCACAGTTGAAATGCGTTCTCCTGCTCGCGAAGAGGCCAGAACAAACAACACAGACCCTGACCTTGATGCAAATCAAGATCCCCAAGCGCCCCGCCCCCTAGACTGGCCAGCACCGCCAGCCCATTCCGGGGGATGCCCGCATGCTGCTCGACGCCATTCGTTGGGACACCGATCTGATCCGCCGTTATGACCTGGCGGGACCGCGCTACACCTCCTATCCGACCGCCATGCAATTCAACGCCCAGGTCACCAGCTTCGATCTGTTTCACGCCCTGCGCGACAGTCGCAAGGCCCTGCGGCCCTTGTCGCTGTATGTGCACGTGCCGTTCTGCGCGAACATTTGCTACTACTGCGCCTGCAACAAAGTCATCACCAAGGATCGTGGCCGCGCCCTGCCCTACCTGCAGCGCCTGGAACAGGAAATCCAGCTCATCGCCTGCCATCTGGACCCGGCGCAAAAGGTCGAGCAACTGCACTTCGGCGGCGGCACACCAACCTTCCTCAGCCATGACGAATTGCGCCAGCTAATGGCGCACCTGCGCGAGCACTTCAATTTGCTCGCCGACGATTCCGGTGACTACGGCATCGAAATCGACCCCCGAGAAGCCGACTGGTCGACCATGGGACTGTTGCGCGAGCTGGGCTTCAACCGCGTCAGCATCGGCCTGCAAGACCTCGACCCGGCGGTACAGCGCGCGGTCAATCGCCTGCAAACCCTGGAGCAAACCCGCGCGGTGATCGACGCGGCCCGCACTCTGCAGTTCCGCTCGATCAACATCGACCTGATCTACGGCTTGCCGAAACAGACCCCGGACAACTTCGCCCGCACCGTCGAAGAAGTCATCAACCTGCAACCGGACCGTCTCTCGGTGTTCAACTACGCCCACCTGCCGGAGCGGTTCATGCCGCAACGGCGGATCAACAGCAATGATCTGCCGACGCCCGCGCAGAAACTGGAAATGCTGCAGCGCACCATTGATCAGTTGACCGCTGCCGGCTACCGCTACATCGGCATGGATCACTTCGCCCTGCCTGATGATGAACTGGCGATTGCCCAGGAAGAATCGACCCTGCAACGCAACTTCCAGGGTTACACCACCCACGGTCATTGCGATTTGATCGGCCTGGGAGTGTCGGCGATCAGCCAGATCGGCGATCTGTACTGCCAGAACAGCAGCGACCTGACCCAATACCAGAGCAGCCTGGCCTCAGCGCAACTGGCCACCAGCCGTGGCCTGGTGTGCGACGCCGACGACCGGCTTCGCCGTGCCGTGATCCAACAACTGATCTGCCATTTCAGCCTGGACTTCGCCGAGGTCGAACAGGCCTTCAATATCGATTTCCAGGGCTATTTCGGCGAACTTTGGCCGCAATTGCAGCAAATGGCCAAGGATGGGTTGATCGAACTGGACCGCGAAGGAATCAACGTGTTGCCTGCGGGACGTCTGTTGGTGCGTTCGGTATGCATGGTGTTCGATGGCTACTTGCAACAGCACAACCAACAACGCTTTTCCCGGGTGATCTGACGACCTGCGACAAATCCGCCACCCGCTGGCCTCGATGTCATGCGCTGAGTTACCCTTACAGCCTATGTGTGTTTTCCCACAAGGATTGAAGAAATGTCCGAGCCAGTAAAACTGCGCACTCACAATCAGGCTCACTGCAAGGACTGCAGCCTGGCCCCGCTGTGTCTGCCACTGTCGCTGAATCTGGAAGACATGGATGCACTGGACGAAATCGTCAAGCGTGGCCGTCCACTGAAAAAAGGCGAGTTTCTGTTCCGCCAGGGTGACACCTTCGATTCCGTTTACGCCGTGCGTTCCGGCGCGCTGAAAACCTTCAACCTGAGCGATGCCGGCGAAGAACAACTCACCGGCTTCCACCTGCCAAGTGAATTGGTGGGCCTCTCGGGCATGGACACCGAAAAGCATCCGGTGTCGGCACAGGCATTGGAAACCACCTCGGTCTGTGAAATCCCCTTCGAACGCCTGGACGAACTGGCCCTGCAACTGCCGCAGCTGCGTCGCCAGCTGATGCGGGTGATGAGCCGCGAGATCCGCGACGATCAACAGATGATGTTGCTGCTGTCGAAAAAGACCGCCGACGAGCGCATCGCCACTTTCCTGGTCAACCTGTCGGCACGTTTCCGTGCCCGGGGTTTCTCCGCCAACCAGTTCCGCCTGAGCATGTCGCGCAACGAAATCGGCAACTACCTGGGCCTGGCGGTGGAAACCGTGTCGCGGGTGTTCACGCGCTTCCAGCAGAACGAACTGATCGCCGCCGAAGGCAAGGAGATCCGCATTCTCGACCCGATCCAGCTGTGCGCCCTGGCCGGTGGTTCGGTCGAAGGTTGATCCCGCCGATTTGCGGCTGAGCGAAACGGTTCAGCCGCCGTTATAATGCGCCGTTTGCAGCCCTGCCAGGACACCCCACGATGGCCCTCGACTCCTTCGACATCAAAACCCTTATCCGCCCTGTGATCGACTTTCCCAAGCCGGGCGTGATTTTCCGTGACATCACTCCACTGTTTCAGTCGCCGACCGCCATGCGCGTGGTGATGGACAGCTTTGCCCAGCGTTATGTCGAGGCCGATTTCACCCACATCGGCGCCATGGATGCCCGTGGTTTCCTGATTGGCTCGGTGCTGGCCTATCAGTTGAACAAACCGCTGGTGCTGTTCCGCAAGCAAGGCAAATTGCCCGCCGACGTGCTGGCCGAAGGTTACGCGACCGAATACGGCGAAGCTTTCCTGGAAGTTCATGCCGACAGCCTGTGCGAGGGCGACTCGGTGGTGATGTTCGATGACCTGATCGCTACCGGCGGTACCCTGATTGCTGCGGCGAACCTGATTCGCCGCATGGGCGCCCGGGTTCATGAAGCGGCGGCGATCATTGATTTGCCGGAGCTGGGTGGGTCGCAGCGTTTGGTCGAGATGGGCATTCCTGCGTTTTGCCTGACGCAGTTTTCCCTTTCCGAGAAGTAAATAGCGTCTGTACTGACGCCATCGCTGGCAAGCCAGCTCCCACAGGGTTCGTGGTGTGCACAGGATTTGTGCCTCACATCAATCACTGTGGGAGCTGGCTTGCCAGCGATAGCGTCAGCCGCAACACCGTAAATCTCAGAGCCCCATCTGCTTGCTGATGATCTCGTTCATCACTTCCCGCGTCCCCCCGCCAATCGACAAAATCCGGTTATCCCGATACAGCCGCTCCACCAGGCTCTCGCGCATGTAACCCAGGCCGCCGAGGATCTGCACGGCGTCGAAGGTCACCCGGTCGGCGGTGTCGGTGGCGACATTCTTGGCCATGGAAATCTCCTTGATCACACTCTGCCCTGCGGCCATCTTCGCCGCCTGCCGGTAAGTGAACTCCCTTGAAACCTCGACCGCCGTGGCCATTTCCGCGAGTCGGTGCTTGATCACCTGGAATTTGCCGATGGGTTTGCCGAAGGCCTCTCGCTCACGCGCCCACTTCAGGCTTTCCTCCAGCGCAAGCTGCGCGGTCATGTTGGCCATCAGGGCCAGCGCCAGGCGCTCGCTCTGGAAATTGCCCATGATGCAGGCGAATCCCATGTTTTCACTACCAATCAGATTGCCCACAGGTACCCTGCAATCGTCGAAGAACAGTTCGGCGGTGTCCGATGCCCACCAGCCCATCTTTTTCAGTTGCCGGCCCACGGTGAAGCCAGGCGTGCCCTTCTCGATCAACAACAGGCTGATGCCGGCGAAACCCGGCTCGCCGGTGCGCACCGCAACTGTATAAAAGTCCGCGCGCACGCCGCTGGTAATGAAGGTCTTGCTGCCGTTGACCCGATAAACATCACCGTCGCGCACGGCGCGGGTTTGCAGATTTGCCACATCGGAACCGCCACCGGGTTCGGTGACGGCCAGGGCGCTGATCCTCTCGCCTGACAACACTTGCGGTACGACCCGGTCCCGGACTTCGGGCCTGGCCCACTTGAGAATCGGCGGCAGGCCGATATCCAGCGACCCGAGCCCTGCGACCAGGCCGCCTGAGCCGCATCGCATCAGTTCTTCGCTGGCGGCGACTTTGGCAAACAGGTCGCCTTCATGGCTGCCGCCGAAACGTTCCGGGTAACCGATACCGAGAATCCCCGCCGCTCCGGCCTTGAGATAAAGCTCGCGGGGGAAGCTTTCAGCCTCTTCCCACTGGTCAATGTCCGGAAGAATCTCGCGCTCGACGAAACGTCGGACGCTGTCGCGGATCAATTGGTGGCTGGGGTCGAAGTAGTCGGCAAAGGCAGGCATCGGCGAACTCCACGGGAAGGGTTCGCCGACGTTAACCGAGCGCTTGCTTGGTTTACAACAGGATTGCGTGATTCAGATGGATCGAGGCGCGTCCTTCGCGAGCAGGCTCGCTCCCACAAGGGTCTGGCGTTCGTCGCAAATCAAATGTGGGAGCGAGCCTGCTCGCGAAGGCGTCTGATCAAACGCTACAACGAAATGGGCTTGCGCCCGGCAAACGAATGCGCCAGCGTCCCGCCATCCACCAGCTCCAGCTCCCCACCCAGCGGCACGCCATGGGCGATGCGTGAAGCAACGAGGCCTTTGCTGCTGAGCAACTGGGCGATGTAATGCGCCGTGGCTTCGCCTTCGACGGTCGGGTTGGTGGCGAGAATGACTTCGGTAAACGTCCCCGCTTCCTCGATTCGCGCCATCAACTGCGGAATACCAATGGCCTCCGGCCCCAGGCCATCGAGGGGTGACAGGTGTCCCTTGAGCACGAAATAGCGACCGCGAAAGCCGGTCTGCTCCACCGCATAGACATCCATCGGCCCTTCCACGACGCACAGCAAGGTGTCGTCGCGGCGGGTGTCGGCGCATTGCGGGCACAGGTCGTCCTCGGTCAGCGTGCGGCACAAACGGCAGTGCCCGACCCCTTCCATGGCCTGGCTCATGGCCTGCGCCAGTCGCACGCCGCCACTGCGATCACGTTCGAGCAACTGCAACGCCATACGCTGGGCGGTTTTCTGACCCACGCCCGGCAGCACGCGCAGGGCATCGATCAGTTGGCGAATCAAAGGGCTGAAGCTCATGGGGAAACATCCGACAAAACAACGAGACGCGGTTTATACCCGCGCCTCTGGTTAGCGTCAAATGGCTATCGGGATTAGCCCTGGGCAACCCGGATCACCAGTTTGCCGAAGTTGCGTCCCTCCAGCAGACCGATGAACGCCTGGGGTGCGTTCTCCAGGCCATCGACCACATCTTCGCGGAACTTGACTTTGCCGTCGCGCACCCAAGGCGCCATGGCGCTGACAAATTCCGGCTGACGGTCGCCATAGTCATCGAACACGATGAAGCCCTGGATCCGTACGCGCTTGGTCAGCAGCGTGCGCTGCAACTGCGGCAGTCGGTCCGGGCCGCTCGGCGCCTCTGTGACGTTGTACGAAGCAATCAGGCCGCACAACGGAATCCGCGCCTTGGGATTGAGCAGAGGCACCACTGCGTCGAACACCTTGCCGCCGACGTTTTCGTAATAGATGTCGATGCCTTTGGGGCAGGCTTTCGCCAGTTCCCCGGCGAAGTCCGCACTTTTGTGATCGATGCAGGCGTCAAAGCCCAATTCCTCTTTCACATAGCGGCATTTGTCTGCTCCCCCGGCCACCCCGACCACGCGCAAGCCTTTGATTTTCGCCACCTGCCCGACCACCGAACCCACTGCACCGGACGCGGCCGCGACCACCAGGGTTTCGCCGGATTTCGGCTGGCCGATGTCCATCAGGCCCATGTAGGCGGTCATGCCCGGCATGCCCAGTATGCCGAGGGCCATGGAGGGGCTAGGCAATGTCGACGGGATCGGCATGATGCTGCGACCGTCATTGATGCTGTGGCTTTGCCAACCCGTGGCCCCCACCACCAGATCGCCTTCCTGAAACTTCGGATTGAGCGAACGCTCGACCCGACTGACCGCGCCACCGGTCATCACCGCGCCGATTTCCACTGGGGCGGCGTAGGACGGTGCGTCGCTCATGCGTCCACGCATGTAGGGGTCCAGGGACAGATAAAGGGTCTTGAGCAACACCTCGCCTTCGGCCAGCTCGGGCAGTGCGACCCGTTCAAGGCGGAAATTCTCGGGGGTTGGCGCGCCGATCGGGCGCGAGGCGAGGACGATGCGTTGGTTGAGGGTCATGGGGTCGGACATGGCGGCGTCTCCTGTGGTCGATGAATTCGGGGTATAGGGAGCAGACCTTTGAAGCGATAGTGGGTTCGATGATTAGTCAGCTGTACCGATTCGACTTCATCGCGAGCAGGCTCGCTCCCACAGTTAATTGTATTCCCCTGTGGGAGCGAGCCTGCTCGCGAAGTCGATCTCACAGACACTAGATATCCAACAGACAAAAAAAAGCCAGGCGCAATGCCTGGCACTTTTTTGTAGCTCATCCGACGCCCAAAGGCGAATCAGAATGGCAGTTTCATGCCCGGTGGCAGTTGCATGCCCGCGGTCATGCTGCCCATTTTTTCCTGGCTGTTGGCTTCGATCTGGCGCACGGCGGCGTTCACCGCGGCGGCAACCAGATCCTCGACCACTTCACGGTCGTCCTCGTCCAGACCCGGCAGCAGACTCGGATCGATGCTGACTTTTTTCAAGTCATGACGACCGGTCATCACTACGGATACCAGATCGCCACCCGCCTTGCCGGTGACTTCGGCATTGGCCAGCTCTTCCTGCATCTTGGCCATTTTTTCCTGCATTTGCTGCGCCTGCTTCATCAGGCCGGCCATGCCACCTTTCATCATGGGAATCACCTCAAAAGTACCGGATTTAAAACGGCGCCCGGCACTATTGGCCGGGCGCCTTCAGTTATTAGCCCTGACTGACCAGGGCTTCGACAGGTTCAATAGTATCGTTACGGATCACCGCACCGAACTGCTGCATCATTTGCTGGATGAACGGATCGCCGTGGATCGATTCCTCGGCCTCGCGCTGACGGTCTGCGCGTCGGCGAGAGGCCGCCTGGGCCGGGGTTTCCTGCTCGGGCTTGATCAGCTCCATGGTCAGCGTCAGCGTACGCCCGTGATATTGGTTCAACGCATCGTTCAGGCGACGCTGCTGCGTGGCGTTGAACAGTGCGCTGTGGGCCGGATCCAGATGCAGCAGCCAATTGTCGCCATCCACGGCGATCAGCGTGCAGTTGGCGGCGATGCTGCCGGTCATGCCGGAAATCGGCAGTTTCGGGAACAACTCCAGCCATTGCAGGGCCAAGCCGGTGGCAGGTGCGGCGGCAGGCTCGGGTTCAGGCTCCGGTGCCGGCTCGGCGGTATGCTCGCTGGCCAGGTCATCGAGGTAGCTGTAGGCCGAATCCATGTCCGGCTCGATGTAATCCTCGTCCAGCGGCGGCTCATCATCCAGGTCCATGCCCGGCGTAGCGGCATCGACCTCGGCCACCGTTGGCTCCGGGATCGGCGCGGCGGCCCATTCCGGTGCGTCCGGCACTACGCTGTCAGGCGTCGGCGTCATCACGGGTGGCAGTTCGGGTTGTTCGCTGACGGTTTCCAGTAGCGGTTCCACGGCAGGCTGCTGAGCAGCCTCGGGTTCGACCGGATCATTCCACGGCAGGTCGATCACTTCTTCGGCCACCACCGCTTCGACCGCTGGCTGCGGCGCAACCACAGGCGCAACCGGTTCGGGCTCTGGAATCGGCTCTGGTGCGGGGGGCTCCACAACCGGTGCAACTGCCGCAGCGACTACCGGTGCAGCAACCGGCGTGGCAGCCACTGATTTCGCGGAATCAACCGTGGCCTGGCTGATCCCCACTGGCTTTAGCGGTTGCCTTGGGGCATCCGCGGTGTCGGCGGGCCGGAAGGCGAGCATCCGCAGCAGCACCATTTCGAAGCCACCCCGCGGATCCGGTGCCAGAGGCAGGTCGCGGCGGCCGATCAGCCCCATCTGATAGTAGAACTGCACGTCTTCGGCCGGCAGGGCCTGGGCCAGCGCCAGCACCCGGTCACGATCGCCGTGACCGTTGTCGACGCCGTCAGGCAGCGCCTGGGCAATGGCGACACGGTGCAGCACGTTGAGGATTTCCGAGAGAACCCCGTTCCAGTCCGGACCTTGTTCTGCCAGGTGGCGGACCGCTTCGAGCAGCGCCTTGGCATCACCTTCGATCAGTGCATGCAGGACGTCATAGACCTGGCCGTGATCCAGGGTGCCGAGCATCGCTCGCACATCAGCGGCCATGACCTTGCCTTCACCGAAGGCAATCGCCTGGTCGGTCAGGCTCATGGCATCGCGCATCGAACCATCAGCGGCGCGACCCAGCAGCCACAGCGCATCGTCCTCGAACGGCACGTTCTCGACGCCCAGCACGTGGGTCAAATGCTCGACCACACGCTCGGGTGTCATGTTTTTCAGGGAGAACTGCAGGCACCGCGAGAGAATCGTTGCAGGAAGTTTCTGCGGGTCGGTGGTCGCCAGGATGAACTTGACGTAGGGTGGCGGTTCTTCGAGGGTTTTGAGCAGCGCATTGAAAGAATGGCTGGAGAGCATGTGCACTTCGTCGATCAGGTAGACCTTGAAGCGCCCACGGCTCGGTGCGTATTGCACATTGTCCAGCAGCTCGCGCGTGTCCTCGACCTTGGTGCGACTGGCGGCGTCGATCTCGATCAGGTCGACGAAGCGACCTTCGTCGATCTCGCGACATACCGAACACTCGCCACAAGGCGTGGAAGTGATACCTGTTTCACAGTTCAGGCATTTGGCGATGATTCGCGCGATCGTGGTCTTGCCGACCCCGCGCGTACCGGTGAACAGGTAGGCATGGTGCAGCCGCTGGCTGTCCAAGGCATTGATCAGAGCCTTGAGCACATGGGTCTGGCCGACCATTTCGCGGAACGAGCGCGGACGCCATTTACGTGCAAGAACCTGATAACTCATCGAAAACCATCGCAACGGAATAAGCAGAAGCGGCTAATGCTAGCGGAGCAAGGCCGAAATTGCATCCGGTGTGCTCGTCTAATCTGGCTAAGCTGCGTTCTGGGAGCTTTTGTACAAAAAATAATGGAGCGTTTATGCGGCTGGCCCTGGGGGCGTTGCTGTTGATCAGCCTGAACGGCACCGCTGCCGAGGCACCGTTGCGCTTCGTGGTGCCCGACAGTTGGTCGATGCCCATGGTGCAGCTGGAACATGGCCGGCCGACCCAGGGCATCCTGTACGACGTGATGCTCAGCCTCGCGACTCAGGTTGGCGTGCCGGCGGAATTTCACGTACTGCCGCGTGGCCGGATCCAGAACGCCATGGAACAGGGCGAAATCAATATCCGCTGTTACGTCGCACAGTCCTGGCTGCCCAACCTGTCCGGCGACTACCTCTGGAGCATCCCGCTCTGGACCCAGCCCGATCTGCTGGTCAGCCGCCCTGCCCCACAAACCTCCGTACTGCCTGCGAGCCTGCCGCGACAGACCATCGGTACCGTGCTCGGCTACAGCTATCCGACCCTGCAACCGCTGTTCGACGCCAATCAACTGCAACGGGACGACGCCCGCAATCAGGAACTGGTACTGGAAAAACTCCAGGCCGGCCGCAATCACTACGCCGTCAGCAATCAATGGACACTGGACTGGTTCAACCAGCGGTTACTGCCGGAGCAGCGACTGCAAGCCGTGGCGGTACTGCAGGAACAAAGTGTCGGCTGTTATGTGCGCAATGACCCCGAAGTGCCCGTGCAACGGATACTGCGCACGCTGGTGCGGATGAAAATGTCCGGGGAAATCGACGACATCATCAGGTTGTACATCGGTGGCAAGCCTTAATTGCGTCAGGCCGTTTTAGCCATCGTTCGCCACTGCGGTGGCGCGACAAATCCCGCCACCCAGTCCGGCACAGCCGAAGCCGGCATCGGCTGGGCAATGAAATATCCCTGGGCCACTTCACACCCCAACTGCAGCAGCATTTCGCCGTGCTCGACGCTTTCCAGCCCCTCGGCAATCACCTGTCGACCGAACGCCCGGGCCAGGCCGATGACAGCTGTGGTCAGGGCCAGGTCGCCGCTGTCATGCAGGATGTCACGCACGAAGGACCTGTCGATCTTGATGGCCTGGGTCGGCAACCGCTTGAGGTAACTCAGGGACGAATATCCCGTGCCGAAATCCCCCAGCGAAAACTGCACTCCCAGCGCCTGACAGGCGTGCAGGCAATCGCTGACGTGCTGGATATTCTCGATGGCGACCGCCTCGACGATTTCCAGATCGAGACGCTGCGGGTCGACGTCCGCGTGCCGGGCCAACAGGCTTTTCAGGCGCTCGACAAAATCCGTACGCTGAAAATGCCGCGCCGCGATGTTCACGCTCACCGGCCAGTCATGCCCGGCTTGCTGCCACAGATCCAATTGCTCCAGCACCTGATTCATCACCCAGTCGCCGATATCGATGATCAGATCGGTCTCTTCAACCAGCGGCAAAAACTCACGGGCGGGCACCGTACCATTCTGTGGGTGTTCCCAGCGCAGCAACGCCTCGAACCCGACGACTTCGCCGCTGCGCATATTGATCTTGGGCTGAAAGTGCAGGCGCAACTCGTCGCCGGCCAGCGCCTGACGCACCTGTTCTACGGTCTGGTGAGTCGCCTTGACCTCCTGGTCCCGGGATACATCGAATAAATGAAAGCGCTTGCGACCACTCTGCTTAGCCACGTACATCGCCTGATCGGCATGGCGCAGCAGGGTCTCGGCATCTTCATTGTCATGGGGGAACAGAGTGACACCGATGCTGGCGAATACGTTGATGTCCTTGCCACTGAACGAGTAAGACTGAGAAATCGCTTCCAGTACCCGATCCAGCGCACAACGCAATTCCGGCAAATCCTGTACGTGACGCAGCACCAGCACAAACTCGTCGCCAGCCAGCCGCGCTACTACATCTTCACCGCGCACGATGCCGCGCAATCGTTTGGCAACTTCCACCAACAATAGATCGCCCGTGGCATGCCCATAGCCATCGTTGACCGCCTTGAAACCGTCGAGATCGAGCATGCACACCGCCAACGGGGTGCTTTCCTGTCTGGAGAACTCCAGCGCCTGGTCCAGCAGGTCCGAGAGAAAGGCGCGATTGGGCAAACCGGTCAGCACGTCATGCCCCACTCGCCATTGCAGCGTGTGCAGCAGCTCGCGCTTGGCACTGATATCAAAACGAATCGACAGGTAACGCTCCACGCGCCCCGTGGCCTTATCGAGAACGGGCACCACGGTGCTTTCAACCCAATACAGGCTGCCATCCTTCGCGCGGTTGCAGATTTCGCCCTTCCAGACATTGCCCGAAGCGATGGTGCGCCACATCCCGGCGAAAAACTCCGCCCGATGCACGCCGGAATTGAGCAGGCGATGGTTTTGCCCGAGCAGTTCTTCACGGCTGTAGCCAGAGACTGCGCAGAATTGATCGTTGACGTGGGTAATCCGGCCGGTCAGGTCGGTCTCGGAAAAAATGGCGGCGGCATCCACGGCCCTGCGGTACTTCTCATCCATGAGTCAGACTCGCTGTCGCTGACATTGGCGACGCAAACCGGCGAGGAATCAGGACATCAAGGCTGTCCAAAGACTCTCATACCGCGGCAAGCGAATACCCTGTCGGCTTATATTATTTTTCGAACTTCCGGGAACAGGCGACTAACGACCTGTTTGGGGCGGCGATTCTACGAGATGCGTAACATTTTGCAAGACAAGGCGAAAACCACTTCCACCTGACGATACCGCAGGCTTTCGTTAAGTTCTTGATTCGGAATGGGAATTGACGGTCGTATCGATGCCTGGAGCAGAAACGACAAAACACCGCGATGGAGAAGGTCCATGGCAGAAAAATTGAAGACTTGAGGAAAGTAACGCGAGAGAGGAATTGCTGAGCGTTAAGGTGGCGACCCCACCAGCCACACCCCGGCACACAATGTCACCGCTGCGGCTGCTCCCTTCCAGGCCTGACCGGGTGGCATGCAAGCATGCTCGCTGATCGTTGCGGGCCTTATGGGGTAAGGGTTTCAGGCTTTTGGGGTGCCATATTTCTACCGTGCGAATTCGCTGCACGGACGGCCAAGACTCCGGGGTGTAGTCAGCATTGTTCCACTCCGCTGTTCCACTCTGGTGTTCCACTCATGGCCTACATTGTCCGCCGCCAATCGGTCTATTACCTGAACCTTCGACTGCCCAAACATCTATTTCCGAACCGCCACACTCTTCGACTCTGCCTGAAACTGCGGGACCGGCAGTCTGCGTTATTCCTTGCAGCCTCATTGGCCCAGCATGTGCAGATCCACCTGATTGAACATCCCATGACCGATGTTCTGACCCTGCGTCGACTTTGTTCGCAGTGGCGAGACTCTGCCCCTTCACCGATCATCCAACCTGCTGAACGAAAGGCGTCCGTCCACTCACTGGTACGGAACGATGACGGCCCATCCCTCGCTACGCTCTCCCGGCTATATATAGAAGAAGGAAAACGTGGTGGCACCTGGCGGGAGGTCAGCACCTTCGAGGTGGAACGTGCTCTGCGGGATCTGTTCGAGCTGATGGGTGACATGCCCGTCGAGGCGTTCGACGCACAACAGGCCAGACTGCTGAAAGAACGGTTGAGCCGTTGCCCGCAATACTTTGGCTTACGCCCCGAGTACGAGGGCAAGACCCTGAGACAGGTGATCGAGTCTGGCACCACTTACAAAACCATCACTGCCGTTACCGTGAACAATCGTTTACGCAAGCTTTCCGCCTTTCTGAACTGGTGCAAGTCCAACGGGTACATCGCAGATAATCCGCTTCTGGGCATGAAGGTTATGGCGGGATCAGCCAAGGATGCCCGACTTTCCTTCGACCGCCATGACCTCAAAATCCTGTTAAATCACGAGACGCTACAAAAGGAAGCCCACAAATACCCATGGCGTTACTGGTTGCCGTTCCTTGGGCGAGCCACCGGGGCCCGACTGGAAGAACTCTGCCAATTACGTGTGGATGATTTCATCGAACAACACGGTATCCAATGCATCCGCATCGATGACAGCCAGCAAGGCCAGAACCTCAAGAACTCCAGTAGCCGACGCATTCTCCCCTTGCACCCGGTTCTGATTGACCTTGGGCTGGTGCAACATGTGGAGGCGTTGCGAGCTACTGGAGCCGTCAGTCTGTTCCCAGAACTGGAGGCCGTTCGGGGAAAACTTGGCCATGCACCGTCAAAATGGTTCGGTAGGTATAAAAAGAAGCGGGGCGTTACTGACACTAGGAAAACGTTCCACAGCTTCCGCCACACCCTCATCGACGATTTACGTGATGCAGGGGTGCAGGACTCGCTGATCAAACGCATCGCCGGACACGAGGACGGTGCGGTCACATTCAGCATCTATGGCAGCCGTAGCCCGCTGAAGGCGATGGCGGAAGCTCTGTCAAAGATCGAATTGCAATCCGCCTGACAATCAGACACAAGAAGTTGTAATCGACGGGATCACCGTCCGCCAGGATAGCGAAGGCCGGTACAGCCACAATGATGTACACGATGCGAGCGGGACTAGTAGCACTTACGCCCCTGGGCAATGGGCTCGCTATGAAGCTCAAAGTTTGGTCGCGGAGTTAAAAGTGGGTGATCCCACAATTGAACCTCTCACAGCTAAAGCGGGCAGGTACGGCGGCACCTACGCTGTTAAGGCTTTGGTGTATACATATGCCATGTGAATTAGCCCGGCGTACAGCCTGAAGGTGATCGAGGCCTACGACCGGATGGTTACTGAGGGTGTAGCTGTTCATGTGCATGCTACTCAAGGCCTGCTAGACAATTCGTTGAAATGTTTCCCGTCTTTATCTAGGGCAGGGTTAAGGCTTAGGGGAAGCCTCCGGCTCGGAGTGGAAATCTTGGCACCTCGAAACAGGTGCTGGGAACTCCCAAGCAGTGCCTCACATTTGAGTCAGGTAGAAACAGCCAACTAATGCACAGCTAAAAGTTAAAACCACGCTCTAGAGACCCTGACAACCTCAAACAATTACAAGCACGATCAATTAATACAAGCCAAATTTACCAGGTGACACTTATGGAAATATTAGCACAATTCAAAACACTCTCCCAGAGCCTCTAAAAGAAGCCTTACGGGCGAATACAACAATATCAACCAAAGATACAGCAAAGAAAAAAACACTTAAATTAGACCTGCAAGCTCTTCAGAAATAGCCAATCTAGCCAACACCCATTACACTCAATTAAGCTTAAAACCCTGATCCTCCAATAAAGTTAATGCAGTAAGCGGCATACTGAAAGTTGCTCAACCACCAGCAAAAAAGTTCACAAGCCTGCTTGACATCCTGCCCAAGCGCTGTATTCTTCGCTTCCCAGCCAACGACGCTGGTGCAGCAAAACCTCCCCTACTAATAGACCACTACCTCGCTTGTTCAAGCCAATAGGCCGCTGAGCAGAGTGGGTTTCGTGCTGTCTGCGATATAGGGTCATGAGTTCCAAATACAATGAACCGGAACACATCGAGGAGTTGCGAACAACTAAATAAAAGGAAAGAACCATGTCACGGATTGAACGAATCAAACCCATCCACACCGCAATTGCCGCTCCAGGCTCGGGTAAAACCGAAGCCCTGTTGTCCAAACTCCCCTCTCTAACAAGCTCAGGGAAACGGCTAGTTCTCGCCTTACCGACACTAGTTCTGAGCGACGAGATTATTCAGCGGGCCTCCAGCAAAGGAATAACATGTCGACCGATTGATCATCGTGACGGCGAATTGGTTGTCAGAAGTCTGGAGAAAGCACTGGAAGAGAAAGTGGACAACTTCATTGTCTGCACCCAAGACTCAATCCGGCGAATCCGCCCATCGTTGCTTCACAATTGGACTCTGGTGCTTGATGAGCTTCCAAAGGTTGTGGATTACCCGGACTACCCAGTCAAGCCCTCGGAAATGCCACGCATACTTCAGTTCACTGTGGAACGCGATGGAAAACTTCAAATCATTGACGGCCTGGAAGAACAAGTCCGGGAACAAGTATCTACTAACCGTGCGGATGCACGAGGAATGGATTGCTCAACACTGGGATCCTCTGCGGCTCACATATTCCGACTGCTGCTCTCAGACGTAGAGGTTTTTATCGATCAGCCCACGTCCGATGGCACACGGCATATTCGCGCCGTCGAGGAGTATACGGACTGGTGGGACATCTTCTCCTCGGCAATTGAATCACACGTACTAGCAGCGAGCATCAAGAACAGTGAGTTTGAGGTATTTGCACAGGTGCATGGTTTCCGCTTCGTTGACTCAGAGTACACTCCGGAATGGCAGCCTGTAAGCAACCTTGTCACCATCTGCCCAGTTGTTCCGAAAGACCAGAAGTTCAGTAAAAAGACGATGATCGCGCAACACGAGGACAAGCGCCTTATTGATATAGTCCTTGCGACAATTATGGAGCATGTCAACAGCACACCACTCCTCCTGGCAAATACTTGGGCTAGATTCAGTTCCACTAGAGGTGTTGTATATATCCCTAAGGATTGCCGAGGCTTAAACAGTTATGCCAATGCAACGGAAGTGATAGTTCTATTTGGTGGCAATCCAAGCCCATCTGAGAGACTAGGGTTAGTCTATCTGAAGGAAAAGTACGGACGAGATTTCGAAGAGGCGTTTATTACAAACAGGCTGCTTGAACCAACACTACAGTCGGTAACTCGTACTGCAGTTCGCTCCCGTGACAACGTAAAGAAAACTAAACTCTATGTTCAGGACTACCGCGTTGTTGATTATCTGCTATCCACGTACTTCCCTGATGCAACAGTGGATTGGTCCCTCGCATATGCGATACCGATCAAGCGAGATGGCAGGAGGCTTGATGAACAGACAGAAGAAGAGGTTAAACGCCTGATATCCCTCGAAACTTCAGCCCTTGAGATCCATCGACAGACTGGAGTTTCACGCCAGAAGATACAGAAGATGAAGCAGGCATATAAAGCAGCCTAATCCTCCCGACGGGGTGTAACCTATCCTAAAAGACTTCTTAGGAAAGATTACACCCCATACATCGCTACAAACCTGTGCCATTGGACACAAGTTCTCCTGCACAATTAAAAGGAAGAGCGGGAGGGGGCCCTAGCCCTACCCTCCCCTTCGGACCTGTACAGTTGTTATTAGTGCCTTGGGAACAGTTGACTACTTAGGGAATGAAGACTTAGAAGGCAGATATCCTTGAATTTCAGTCATCCCATCCCCGGCACAGTTCAAATCAAAAGCTTGTGGTGCTTTGCTCCCCTGCCCCACGTTAACCATGCCGAGCGACCTATAGAGACTGAAAACACTGATCGCTAACCTTCAGGGATGCCTTTGGATAACCCGCATAAGTAGCCCATGGGAAGCACCTGAGCGTCCAGATAACGAGCATTAGGATGTAGCGAGAAAAGTCGAGATTCTTTTAACTAGCTCATCCCACGCACGTTAACGTCCAGATGTGATCACTAAACCCTACTGTGTCAGTGGACCGCCATGTAGCGGCGCTATAACTGTCAGTCCGCAGGTTTTCTCTGAGGCAAATGTTCACCGAAGATTTCTTCCGGCAGTGATCCGTTCAGGTGTTCCATGACGTTCAGGAACCCATCAATGGCAATCATCCAAGCGCTGTGCGTCCAAATGGGTGCAAGCGTGCTCAAGTTCAGGTTCAGAGTGCCAATTGGGTTGAATAAGAGTCTTGGATTCTTCCAAGAAGCTGTGAACAGTGACAGCTTCCCATCCACAATCGAAAACTCTGGCACCGGCTTTAGCTCTCCCTTCCGGGGGCCATGCGGCTCCTTGGGTTCCTGGCCGTGCCAACTAGTCCTGATGGCTTCGTTTAGTCCATCAATTAGATCTTCCGGCTCCGAGGCAAGTAGTTTGGACGTTAATTCGTTCAGAGCATTGAACGCTGTTTGAGCTTTCGCTAATTGAACAGCTTGAATTTGACGCTGGCGTTTGTACTCAGCAACCTCCTTGCGATCTCGTTCAGCTACTTGGGCCTCGCGTTGGAGCTTTGCCTCAAGGGCGGCATCGCGGCGTTGCTGGGCTTTGGCACTCAAGGCTGGCTTGACGTTCGTTCCGGGTTGAGCGGGAACAGTCAGGATTGCTGGAGAACCACGTTCATCTAAAGCTGAAAGCCGCTCTCCATCTGGATCGTACGGAACCAGATACAGGTTGGCCCCATAGAACTTCCCACCAGGTACGTCGGCCTCCAATGCTTTCGTCGCCATCTCAAAAGCCTTCACCAACTGCTCCGGAGTAATTTCACCCTTGATCTTCAGTCTCACGCTGCGATTCCTTAACGTCCCTACGTCTTATGGCGTCTAGCCATTGGACTGGTGCCGTGGATACGGGGCGGATCGGTGAGCACGCCCCGCATGTCACGATTAGTGTGTGTCCGATTAGAGCACATCACCTGACCATAGGGGAATGCCAGCACCACCTCCTTCCCCAGCACTTCAGCACCAGTTCGGCACCCGAGTCAGGGAGCTCCGCGTGGCTATGGGCATGAGTCAAGAAGCTTTTGCTGATCGGTGCGGATTCGCCAGAACGTACATGTCCCGCATCGAAACAGGCGGAGCCAACCCGTCGATCCATGCCATCAAGGTGCTTGCCGATGCTTTAGGCGTGAGCATTTCAGTATTGTTCGAAGGAATGTGAGCGAAGCCCAATGCCGTTGCACATTCACCACTTTAGTTAATCCTTATCTAATGGATAACTTGCCGTGTATGCGACCTGCGACCGGCTAACCTGATTGATAGCCCTCATGATTATTGGGATTGAGCCCAGCGGGCCTAAGCTGAAACCGCTATCTACGCAAAATCCCTTACGATAAATATGGGATTAAGCTTGAACGAGCGCCCGCTCCGATTCTTCAATGGGGAAAAAGACACTCAACGGATCTCGGTCTATGCAGCCATTACGCTCTTGAACGGCTGCGATGATCAATGCGAAGGGGCGTAGCTATGATGTCGGAACAAGAAGTTTGCATCGCCAGAGCACTCAACCAACTCTGGAGAAACCAGATTGCCATCTGCGAGACGCTACACGTCCTCGCACCCTGGATGGCAGAAACCGGTCACGTTGAACGCTCAGATGCGGTGATGAAGGCAGTGGGTCATCTGATGAATTCAGATCGCGTGATGGAGCCAGCACTGCGGCGGCTTGTGGAGTTGAGTGGCGCCAGTTTCAAGCCAGCCAATGATGAATAAGGGTGCTTAGCTACGCAGAGAGAGCTGGGAGGCCCATCGCCAACAATGCTGCGGCAGAAGGCTTGAGCATGGACCCAGTGAGCCTACTCCGGTGGACCCATTTGCACGCGACGATCTCGTTGCTTGGTTCTGCCTCCTCACCCTCAGGCACGTTAATCGTGAAGATGTAGTGGAGCGTATTGCCAACCCTGATTGTGCAAAGGGCATGCAGGACGTGGCCACGTAGGTAAGCCTCTTCACGGAGTTCTCTGATGGCAGCCTCTTGCGGCATCTCGCCCTCCTCGATACCGCCCCCTGGAAAATTCCATTGGCCACCCTTCTTCCGGACAAGGAGAACCCTGCCATTACGCAGGCAAATGATGGTGGCTCTAACTTTAGGTTCGCGTTCTCGCTCCGGCATCTGGATGTAGTGCCCTTCCGTACAAAAGTGGCTTGTGCCGCATGTAGTGCATACGACATTTTCTATCTTGACCTTGAAGATTGACGCCACGTTCTAGCGGGTTGGACACAAGTTCATGTCAGACTGAGGGGCGGAAGTCCTATCAAAGAAGTAGACAAGTCTGGTAGTTGAGCAGCACCGCCCACACACTATCAAATAGCTATTGTCGATAGACATATGATTGATTTATCATAGACCTATCAAAACAGAGAGCAAAGGATAGTCGCGATGAACGCCCACCTATATCTCCGTGCATCAACCAAAGATCAAGACGCTCACCGCGCGAAAGTTGCTCTGGAACAGTTTGCCGCAGAGAAGGGGTTGCACATAAGCGGCGTCTACGCCGAGAACATCAGCGGGACCAAACTTCTTCGCCCTGAGCTTATGCGGTTGCTGGACAACGCTCAGCCTGGTGAACTGCTGCTGGTTGAGTCTGTAGACCGCCTGAGTCGCCTCTCGCAGGCCGACTGGGACACTCTCAAGTCCACCATCAAGGCTAAAGGACTTCGTTTGGTCGTGGCTGATCTGCCTACCAGTCACATGCTGATTGAGGCAAAGGGGATCACAGGTCAAATAATGGACGTGATCAACAACATGCTCATCGACCTCATGGCAACGATGGCAAGGTTGGATCAAGAGAAGCGCGTAGAGCGAATCCGGCAAGGGCTAGAAAACAAGCGTGCTGCTGAGCCTGAGTGGAAGCCCAAAGGCAAGGGCAGGAATGCAGTTAAGTGGGCGAAGGTAGCGGCGTTGATTCACAAGCACCCCACGATGCCTGCCGATCAAGTAGCGTTACTTGCTGGTTGTGGGGTAGCAACGTTCTACCGCATTAAGAAAGAGATGAACCAGTAACCTGGACAGCGTGACCAAAGCCGCCTTCGACCCAGCTTTAGCACACCTGTGATTTTTTGAATTTATAGACACTTGCAGCGGATTGGCACGGCAAATGCTCTTAACACCGACCCAGCTTGAACAGGGTTCCGCTGCTTTACCAGTCACCCCTGATCAACGCTTATGTAGTCAGAAAAAAGCTTACGCACTCGCTGAATCCATCCAGCTGCTCTTCTTTGGTGTCAATACCACCTTCGACATTCGAACCGAAGCGAAAGCAATTGTCTCGACCGAAACACACTCACAGAATTTTCACTGGTCACCTCTAGATTCTCGTTGACGTGAAGCAACGAACCTGCAACCTTTTCGCTCATCATGAAACGAAATTTATGGCACAGCACTAACCACAACTCATATGACATGGAATTTATAGTATGCAATGCATTGAGCAACCTTTCCCAATATCCAAGCTATGGGTAAACCGAAACTCCATCAATGAAAACCCCGAATACCAAAGGGAATCGGCGGTTTGGTCTAAGGAGAAACAGCAGCTGTTTATCGATTCAATTCTTAACAAGTTTGACGTACCCAAGATATACTTCCATGACATAAGAAGCGAAAAAGGTCTTAAGCACTATGCGGTAGTTGATGGCAAGCAACGGCTACATGCCATCTATTCGTTTCTACAAGATGAATTCCCACTTCATCCTGATTTTACTGTTCTTGAAGCCCGAGCCGGACAAGACGCCCCAGCGAAAGGCTCAAAATTCAGTGACCTAAGTGAATACTGGAAAGAGGAATTCAAAGGAACATCCCTGTCGGTCGTATTAATCCAAAACGCCAACGATGAAGACATTGAAGAGCTGTTTTCCAGGCTGAACAATGGGGAACCATTAAACGCAGCGGAGAAGCGCAATGCAAAAAACGGGGAAATGTGCAAGTTAATTAGGGATATCGCTAGAGAGGATGATTTTTTTATAAAAAAAATTAAAACCACAAACAAACGATATCAGCACTACGAAATCGCCGCCAAGTTTCTGCTCCTGGAACGAACCGCCCAAAACGGTGGAGGTCAATTTGCGGATTTAAAGAAGAGATTTCTAGATGATTTAGTTGAAAGAAATAAATCCATGACCTCCGCTGATTCAACAGGACTGAAGAGGCGAGTTATCGATCAACTAAAAACTGTCTCAAGGGTATTTACTGAAAAAGACCCTTTACTGTCTAAGCAAGCATATCCGCCGCTTTACTACATTTTTATCAAGCGAATCACAAGTGATTACGCTGACGCTAAATTATATACAAAGCTTCGGAAATTTATAGCAAACTTCCATGCCGAGCGAGCAAAAAACCTTGAGCTTTCTGAAGAGGATAGAGATTCGGTACTTATTGAGTTTGGCCGACTGATGCAGCAAGGTACAAATGACCTGAATAGCCTTCGCGAAAGGACAGCCATACTTATACGCTACTTTCTTTTAGAAAACCCAGAAATTCAAGTCAGGGATAAAAAACGCGCTTTCTCCGACGAGGAACGATTGGCAATTTGGATCCTTGGAGGAAGAAAATGCGGAGAGTGCGATATCGAAATAACAATTGACGATATGCATGCTGATCATTGCATTCAGTGGTCAAATGGGGGAAGTACTTCTCTCAATAATGCACGGTGCCTTTGCCAAGCTTGCAATACGAGCCTGGCCAAAAAAACAAAGTAATCAGACTATCACCTGTTGGAACAAGCCGACAGGTGATTAAAGAGCCCATAGCGAAAAATAACCCGGCATGCCCATTGTATGTTTATTGTGTTTTAACACCTACGGCCACCCTACTCCGGCATGCCTAGCCCACCAGTCACCAGCGAGACGATCTAGTCTTCCCACACCATCACTCAAGGCCGATAGCCGTGCCAGATAGCTCAAAAGCCAACATAGCCACAGCAGATGCTTTCACCTTGCTTCTTCACAACCAGCACGCCATATGTGCGGCCATTGAAGAGGTGACCAAGTGGCTCTCTGAGAATGGAGTTGCAAGCGTTGCTGAAAATGCTACGACAGCACTAGTTGCATTGGACCGAAATGCTCAAGCTATTACAGATGCGATTATGAGAATACGCCAATCGTGAGCAAGGGGAGGTGTTGTCACCACCAGAATTTCCAACCACTAACAACCCTGAAGTTAATATACTTCATCATCTGCTTTTCAAGAATCAACAAATCCTTTTCGAAGTCTAGGCGTGCCCCCACACTTTTTTTCATGTAGAAGATGCACCGTATCTTTACTGATGTTCGGCAGATCACCAGACTTAGTATCTTCGTATACAAGAATCTTGTTGCCATTGGTCATAATCCTGTTCAGCGTTTCAAAAATGCCATCTTTTGAATCGAAGAGGAATTGCGACTCACGGTAACATTTTATGAACTCAACAGACTTAGCCCTCATAGTCCCATCAGTTTTACCATACGCTGACTGATAATACTCCAGAGTTACCAAATACACGCTCAACCGCTTGTTATATAAGTCCAGTTTAACCTTGGCACTTGCAATCTTCATCTGCGAGTAAGCGACAGTGAAAGTTGCAAAACCAATTAACGCCGTCACCGAACTCACTATTAGCGTTATTACAGACACTTCCATTCTTCTGCCCTTAAACAGCTTTACAGTTTCACCACACCCCCAACCTGACCACCTGATCACAACACTATACAATGCGGAGATTGGGTTGTTGAATAACGCGCTGCATATCCGAATCACCACTCAAAATCCCTTGAAGCAGCGACTCAACCTCATCCAAGGGTAAGCTCAGCTGATGCGCAATCTTCTCTTTCGTATAGCGATCTTTCCAAAGCTCCTCTAAAACCTTCCGCCACAATATCGATGTCTCGCGAGGAATTGAATTAGGCTCCTTGGTACGATATCCAGCTATAGCAATCTGTTTGCATAACTCTCTGTAATGCCAATCACTTAGCAAAGCCGAATCTTTTGCTGACCGAGCGAGGGCAGCTACAGAAACACCCCAACGGTGTTTACTAGCCATAATTTGCTTTAGAGATGGTGTTGCAGGCAAATGAGCAATCAAGTCTTCGCGGGGCACTAGAAAATGCGATGCAAATAAATCAGCCTCCCGCTCGAAGTCACGACCGTCCATATAGCCGTGCACATGCATTAGGAGGTGTCCCAACTCATGAGCAGCATCGAATCGACTACGCTCTGGTGACTTTAGCGTATTCAAAAACATAAACGGTACACCATCCCGCCAGAAAGAAAATGCGTCTACGTCCTTTCCTTCCATAAGGGTGAAAATACGGACACCTTTAGACTCCAGCAATTTAATAAGATTTGGGATGGGCCTAAAGCCAATACCCCAATGTCTTCGTATAGCAGAGGCCGCAGATGCAGGATCTTCAACCCTTAGCTCCGGCAAATTTGGAGCTGGTAAATTGAACTTGTCAGATACCCAGTCGTTAAATACGCAACCCAAAGCTCCGCTGGCAAGTGCAGCATCTGTTTGTTTTGCGGTCATTGACTTCAAGCTTCTAAAACTGACCTGCTTAGAGTCGAGTTCGTCTACATCATCCATATAGAAGAAATCAACGGGATACCCCAAGGCTTTAGCCAATGCCGCAACAGTATCCTCGTTGGGAGAGGAAGTAGCCCCTGTATCGATCCTAGTTAAAGTCGCCTGTGCAACACCAGCCACTTCAGCCAACTCTTTTTTTGTGAGTTGCCTCCGCTTACGAGCGAAGGCAAACCTAGACAGATTAAATATTGCCATGTTGCTTTTTGGTTACCACAATTTCAGTATCAAGATCGTCAAAGGACTCTACAGGAGGGGCGACGACCAAATCCGGTTGAAGGTCTTGATCCTCAACAAAAATTCGCTCGAAGAATCCTTCAAATTGATCACCTTCGAACGGCTTAGGTCGCGATACTTCAACTTGAAGGCGCCCTTCTTTCGCAGCAGTGCAGATGCACCAAATCTGAGGAAACGCGTTTTCAGAAAGAATTCTCTCGTCGGATACCGAGGAGCCAAAAAGATCAGCCTCGTAACCTTTTTCAATGAGCTCTCGAGTGGCCTCCCCCCGTGCCGAAATTGACTTGGGATCATCCTTCATACAAGCGTGATCAACGTTCTGAAAACTGAACATCAGCCCCTGGCTCACGTTATAAATCAGTTCAATATTCCGATAGCGGCAGGAACGCCACCCTTCAGGTCGCATTTGAAGGCGAAGCTGACGAATACCAGCTTGGTAAGCTCGCGTACCCTGGTAATTAATTGGATCAATACCCTGCAAATATTCAGCTCTCGCGTACACAGCCGCTTTCGCAATCTGGACGACCTTATCCTTCGTAAACCCGATTCGGCCAAGTGCCGTCTGAACCTCGTCAGGCTGATCGATCACCAAGGTCTCAAGACTTTGCATAGCGCGCTCCAATGTCAATTTTTCATACCTACATTGTAGGTGGAAAAAATTAACATTCAACCCCGCATCTTGTCCTTCCCTGCATCCCGTCGACGATTGGGAGCCATGGAGAAGCATTGACCAAGGCACGAATTCCCCGCCAGGCAGCTACAGAGCTACGGATCGACTTAGCTTGCGACGTGAAATGAATAAGATAAGATTGCGGTACAGTGCACCACTTAGGTGTACCTACACGCTGTCACACTTCGAGATTTTTGACTGAGAAATCCTTGAGAATTCAAGGACTTAGAGATAGGTGGCGACCCCACCAGCCACACCCCGGCACACAATGTCACCGCTGCGGCTGCTCCCTTCCAGGCCTGACCGGGTTCACGGCTGATCGTTGCGGGGGGACCGATGGGGTCACCATAACGATGCTCACCTGACGGCGAGCCGCGCCATTGTACCTATCTGAGACGAAGTTACAACCGTTCAGGCGGATTAAAAAAAATGAGCTGCTTCAAGGACATGGATCACGGAAAAGATCGCAGCCTGCGGCAGCTCCTACAGAGAACGAACCCTTCTGTAGGAGCTGCCGCAGGCTGCGATCTTTTTCAGGTCAAACCGTGATGCCGTGATCCTTCAGGAACGCGACGAACGCCTCTTCATCCAGCACCTTCAACCCCAGCTCATTGGCCTTGGTCAACTTGGAGCCGGCCCCCGGTCCCGCGACCACACAATGGGTCTTGGCGGACACGGAACCGGCCACCTTGGCACCCAAGCTTTCGAGCTTGTCCTTGGCCACATCGCGGCTCATCAGTTCGAGGGAACCGGTGAGCACCCAGGTCTGGCCGGTCAGCGGCAAGCCTTCGACGACTTTTTTCTCGCTGTGCCAGTGCATGCCGAAATCAGCCAGTTGCTTCTCGGCCTCGAGCGCCTGAATGCGATGGCTCTCGATAGCGAAAAACTCGCGAACCGAATTGGCCTGCTTTTCCGGCAATGTCTGGCGCATGTCCAGCCAGTCCGCCTCGATCACCGCTTGCAGCGAGCCGAATCGGTCGGCGAGTTTCTGCGCCCCGCCCGGCCCGACCGAAGGAATGTGCAGCTTGTCGAGCAATCCACCCAAGGTGGTGCTGGCGGCGAATTCAGCACCCAACTCGCCCTGATCCTGAATCTGCATGCCATGCCTGAGCAGATCGGCGATCACCTGCTGGTTATGCGCGTCTTCAAAGAAACTGTGGATCTCGTGAGCAACCTCCAGCCCGACATCCGGCAGGTAGGTCAGCACTTGCGGCAGGGCTTTTTGCACCCGCTCCAGCGACCCCAGGGAGCGCGCCAGCACCTTGGCCGTCTCCTCGCCGACATCGGGAATCCCCAGGGCATAAATGAAGCGCGCCAATCCCGGTTTCTTGCTGTCCTCGATGGCGCCAAGCAGGTTGCGGCTGGACAACTCGGCAAAGCCCTCCAGATCCACCACCTGTTCGAACGTCAGGGCGTACAGGTCGGCCGGAGAACTTACCAGACCTTCATCCACCAATTGCTCGACGCTCTTTTCGCCCAAGCCTTCGATATCCATCGCCCGGCGGGAAACGAAGTGAATGATTGCCTGCTTGAGCTGCGCGCCGCAGGCCAGGCGGCCGACACAGCGATACACCGCGCCCTCGCTGACTGTCTCGCGCCCCTTGCTGCGCTTGATCAATTGCGTGCGCTCGACATGGGAACCGCACACCGGGCATTTCTCCGGAATTTGCACCGGCCGGGCATCGGCCGGACGACGCTCGGTGACCACTTGCACCACTTGCGGAATCACATCGCCCGCGCGACGAATGATCACCGTGTCGCCGATCATCAGACCCAGGCGCGCCACTTCGTCCATGTTGTGCAAGGTGGCATTGGCCACGGTGACACCGGCGACCTTGACCGGCTTCAGGCGGGCCACGGGCGTGACCGCGCCGGTGCGGCCGACCTGGAATTCCACGTCGAGCAGCTCGGTAAGTTCTTCCATGGCCGGGAATTTATGGGCAATGGCCCAGCGCGGCTCGCGGGCACGGAAACCCAACTCACGCTGCGAGGCGATGCTGTTGACCTTGAAGACCACGCCGTCGATTTCATAAGGCAGCGCGTTGCGACGCTCGCCGATATCGCGGTAGTAATCCAGGCACTCGTCAATCCCGTTCGCCAGTTTCAGTTCGTGGCTGATCGGCATGCCCCACGCCTTGAGCTGTTGCAGATTGCCAATATGCGTATCGGCGATATCTTCGGACACCTGGCCGATGCCGTAGCAGCAGAACTCCAGCGGCCGGTTGGCGGTGATCTTCGAATCCAGCTGTCGCAAACTGCCCGCCGCCGCGTTACGCGGGTTGGCGAAGGTCTTGCCGCCGACTTCCAGTTGCGTGGCGTTGAGCCGCTCGAATCCGGCCTTGGACATGAACACTTCGCCGCGCACTTCCAGGGTCGCCGGCCAACCGCTGCCGTGCAGCTTGAGCGGGATGTTGCGCACAGTGCGTACGTTGACGCTGATGTCCTCGCCGGTGGTGCCGTCGCCACGCGTTGCGCCGCGCACCAACATGCCGTCCTGGTACAGCAGGCTGACGGCCAGGCCATCGAGCTTGGGTTCGCAGCTGTATTGCACCGCCGCGCCACCGCCGAACAGATCACCCGCCGGCAGATCCAGGCCCTCGGTGACCCGGCGATCGAACTCGCGCATGTCGGTTTCTTCGAAGGCGTTGCCGAGGCTGAGCATCGGCACTTCGTGCCGGACCTGGGTGAATGCCGACAACGCCGCGCTGCCCACTCGCTGGGTCGGCGAATCGCTGGTGATCAGCTCCGGGTGCTCGGCTTCGAGGGCCTTGAGCTCCTTGAACAACCGATCGTACTCGGCGTCCGGAATGCTCGGCTCGTCCAGCACGTGATAACGGTAGTTGTGCAGATCCAGCTCGGCACGCAGCTCTAGAATGCGGTCTTTGGCGGCAGTCATGGGTGTTCTCTCATAAAGCAAAAGAGCAGCCGAGGCTGCTCAATCTATTTTGCCGATCGTCCCGCGCCCCGCGCGGGCACAACCCTTTGAATCAACGCTTCTGGGTCAGGGCGCGACGCTCGAATTCGACGATGCGCTGACGGTAGTGTTCGATGGTCTGTGCGGTCAGCACGCTGCGCTGGTCGTCTTTCAGTTCGCCGTTCAGTTCCTGGGACAGCTTGCGCGCCGCCGCCACCATCACGTCGAAAGCCTGTTTCGGATGACGCGGACCTGGCAGACCGAGGAAGAAGCTCACTGCCGGCGTGCTGAAGTGGTCGATGTCGTCCAGATCGAATACGCCTGGCTTGACCGCGTTGGCCATGGAGAACAGCACTTCGCCGTTACCCGCCATGCTTTCGTGACGGTGGAAGATGTCCATCTCGCCAAAACGCAGGCCGCTTTCCAGAATGTTCTGCAACAGCGCCGGGCCCTTGAAGCCGGCCGCGTCGCGGCAGATCACGCTGATTACCAGGACTTCTTCAGCCTGTGGCTGTTCCTTGTCGCTGCCGGACGCCTGGGTCTTGGTGTCTTCTACGAAGTCATCGTCGCGGCTGCTGAAGCTCGGGCCGCCATCCAGGTCGAGGCTGAGGTTCATATCGCCCTGGGCCGGCTCACCACCACGCTTGCCGCGCTTGGAACCCGATTCACGGGGCTCGCGGGCCGGCATGCTCACCGACGGCAGATCCTGCTCGTCCAGTTGCGGTTCCTTGTGGTTGTCCAGCACGCGGGACGGGCCCAACAGCTCGGCGCTGGTGTCCTCGTCCGGCAGGTTGGACAGACTTCGGTCAAGACGGAATTTCAGTTTTCCCTTGCCGCCGCGCATACGGCGCCAGCCATCGAAAAGAATACCGGCAATGACAATGATGCCGATGACGATCAGCCACTCGCGCAGACCGATTTCCATGTAATCCCGTGCCTCTATAAAAAATGCTGAAAAATAAGGGGTTTACAATCTGCAAACCGCTTTAAAACGTGGCGCCAACTCTATGTTCTGACAGGCGTTTTGCCCACGTATACGAAAAATTGACATTAAACTAGCACGACCAAAGGCAACTTTACACCGTCTGTCACTGTGGCTACTGCGAATATGTCGATTGGCCAGCAAGTCCGGTCAACCAAACAGCCTGTAGTCCTCCTCTTACAGAAGCGACTCAGGCATCCACCATCGCCATCGCCTCCTCGACATCCACCGCCACCAGACGCGAGCAGCCCGGCTCGTGCATCGTAACCCCCATCAATTGATCAGCCATTTCCATGGCGATCTTGTTGTGGGTGATATAGATGAACTGCACCGTCTGCGACATCTCCTTGACCAGTCGTGCGTAGCGTCCCACGTTAGCGTCATCCAATGGCGCGTCAACCTCGTCGAGCATGCAGAACGGCGCCGGATTCAACTTGAAGATCGCAAAAACCAGGGCCAGTGCGGTCAGGGCCTTTTCGCCACCGGAGAGCAAATGGATGGTGCTGTTCTTCTTTCCTGGCGGCCGCGCCATGATCGTCACCCCTGTATCGAGTAGATCTTCGCCCGTCAGTTCCAAATACGCGCTGCCACCACCGAAAACTTTTGGGAAAAGCGCCTGTAAACCGCCATTGATCTGATCAAAGGTATCCTTGAAGCGGTTGCGCGTTTCCTTGTCGATCTTGCGAATCACGTTTTCCAGGGTCTCGAGCGCTTCCACCAGATCGGCGTCCTGGGCATCCAGATAACGTTTACGCTCGGATTGTTGCTGGTATTCGTCGATGGCTGCGAGGTTGATTGCACCCAGGCGCGCAATCCGCGCGGCGATACGTTCGAGTTCTTCCTCGGCGGCTTTTTCGCTCATCTCGGCGGTCAGCGTGGCGAGCACGCCATGCAGGTCATAGCCGTCTTCGAGCAATTGATCCTGCAGGGCCTTGCGCCGCACGGTCAGGGCCTGCCAGTCCATGCGCTGCTGCTCCAGCTGGCTGCGGATCAGCTGGGATTGCTGCTCGGCCTGGCTGCGGCGTTTCTCGGCGTCGCGCAGTTCGCGGTCGGCGTCTTCCATGGCGATCTGCGCGGTCTTGAGTTCTTCGTCGACCGTCATGCGCTTGTCGAGCAACTCTTCGAGCTTCAGGCGCAGCTCCTCCAGCGGTGCCTCGCCCTCCTCCAGATTCAAACTCAATTGCTCGCGCTTTTCGGTCAGGCGCTCGGACTGCATTTCCAGCCGTTCCAGCGCCTGGCGCGTCGAATCGTGCTGCGCCTTGAGCGAACCCAGGCGCACCGCCAGTTGATGTGCGTGATCCTTGTGCTGGCGGGCTTCCTGGCGCACCCGATCCAGACGCTCGCGCAAGCTGTCGCGCTGGGCCAGCAGCAATTCGCGTTGCTCGGTGTCCAGCGCCATGCTGTCGAGGGCTTCCTGCAGGTGCAGGCGCGCTTCGCCGATCTGTTCGTGCTCCAGTTCGCGCTGTTCGCCCAACTCGGCGATTTCTTCATCGAGACGGGTGCGGCGCAAGGTCAATTGCTCGGCCTTGGCTTTGCCAGCCGACAACTGGGCCTTCAATTCACCTTGCTGGCGGGCTTCGTCCTGCAGCAGTCGACGCAGGTGTTCGCGGCCATTTTCCTGCTGGCGCTGTTGAGCACGCAGGTTCTGCAGTTGGGTTTCCAGGGTTTCGACGCTGGCCTCGCGCTCTTCGCGCTCCAGGCTCAGCTGCTGGATTTCCTGGCCACGGGCCAAGACGCCGCTTTCCGCCTCGCTGACCCGGCGCACTCGCAGGAAATGTCGGCCAACCCAGTAGCCATCGCGACTGATCAGGCTTTGCCCGGCGGCCAACTGAGCGCGCAGGGCCAGGGCCTGTTCAAGGCTCTCGACCGGTTTGACCTGGCCCAGCCACGGCGACAAGTCGATCTGCGCCTCGACCTTGTCCAGCAAACTGCCCGGCATGCGAACGCCATCGCTGGAAGGGCTGAGCAAACGCAGATCGCCCTGAGCGAAGCCGGACAAATCGAAGCCGTTGAAATCGTCCACCAACACGGCTTGCAGATCGGCGCCGAGCACGGTTTCCACCGCCAGCTCCCAACCCGCTTCTACTTTCAGGCCTTCGGCCAGGCGCGGGCGTTCAGCGAGGTGTTGTTCGCGCAGCCATTCAGCGGTACTGGTGCCAGGGTCGAGTGCGGCTTGTTGCAGAGCTTCCAGTGAAGCGAGGCGACCATTGAGCCTTTGCAGATCACCTTGAGCCTGCTGCTGCGCAGTGAGCGCCTGCTGCAATTGCTGGCGCAGTTGCTCAAGCTTTTCGACCTGAGCTTCTTCGCTGGTCTGCAAGTCCTCAAGGGTCGCCTCGGATTCAGCGAGCTGCTCACTGAGCTCCATGATCGCCGCGTCTTCCGGGTCAGCCGCCAGCAGATCGCGCTCTTCACCAAGACGTTTCTGGCGGTCGGCCAGACGCTCCAGGCTGGTTTCCAACTGCTGGATGCGCGACTGCTGCACTTCGGCCTGACGCCGTGGCTCGGCGGCAGTCAGGTTGAAGGCATCCCATTGTTCCTGCCAGCCATGCATGGTGGTTTCGGACTCTTCCAGCGCGGCGGCGGCCTCTTCGGCGGCGGCGCTGGTGACTTCCTGCTCCGGGGTGAGCATGTCCAGTTCTTCACCGAGGGTCAGCAGCAAGGTGCGGTCGTGGCCCAGGTGCGACTCGGTTTCCAGTCGGGCGCGCTCGGCTTCTTTCAAATCGTCCTGCAATTGACGCAAGCGCTGCTGGCCGTGCTGGATGCTCTGCTCGACTCGGGCAATATCACCACCGACCGAATAGAAGCGTCCCTGCACCAGATTGAAGCGCTCGGACAGATCATGGTGCCCGTCACGCAGGCGTTCGATGCTGGCGTCGGCGTTGCGCTGCTCGGCCACCAGGGCTTCGAAACTGATTTCCTGGGTGCCGATGATCGCCTCGCGCTGGCCGACCTGATCATTCAGGTCCTGCCAGCGCAGCGCCGACAGTTGTGCCTTGAGCTGACGTTCCTCGCCTTTGTATTCCTGATACTTCTTGGCCGCCTCGGCCTGACGGTGCAAGCGTTCGAGCTGGCGCTCGAGTTCTTCACGCAAGTCGGTCAGGCGGGCGAGGTTTTCGTGGGTGCGACGGATGCGGTTTTCAGTCTCGCGCCGGCGCTCCTTGTACTTGGAGATCCCCGCTGCTTCCTCGATGAAATTGCGCAGGTCTTCCGGCTTGGCTTCGATCAGCTTGGAGATCATCCCCTGCTCGATGATCGAGTAGCTGCGCGGGCCGAGACCGGTGCCGAGGAAAATGTCGGTGATGTCACGACGACGGCATTTGGCGCCGTTGAGGAAGTAGCTGTTCTGGCTGTCGCGGGTCACTTTGCGGCGAATGGAGATCTCCGCATAGGCTGCGTATTCGCCGATCAGCGTGCCGTCGGAGTTGTCGAACACGAGCTCGATGCTCGCCTGGCTCACCGGCTTGCGGCTGGTGGAGCCATTGAAGATGACGTCGGTCATCGACTCGCCGCGCAGGTTCTTGGCCGAGCTCTCGCCCATCACCCAACGCACGGCGTCGATGATGTTCGACTTGCCGCAACCATTGGGCCCGACCACCGCCGCCATGTTACTGGGGAAGTTCACCGTGGTCGGATCGACGAAGGACTTGAACCCCGCCAGCTTGATGCACTTTAGCCGCACGCTCAGGCGTCCGTCAGGGCGGAGATCACCAGATCGCAACTACGCTGGCCGTAGGCGGTCAGCACTTCGCGAATCTGTGGAAAGTCACGGGCGATAACGGCGGCGAGCAGGCGCTCGAACAGCTCCAGGTACTCGCTCATCGAGGCCTTACGCTGATCCAGGGCAAGGAAGTAGGCACGGCTCATGGCCGGCTGCAGGTTTTCGACGGTTTCCTGCAGATAGGGGTTATCGGCGAACGGATACGTGGCACGCATCACGTTGAAACTGTCGTCGACGAAGGCGTGAATGTCCTGGCGTTCGTAGCTGGCGGTCAGGCGCTGCTGGATCTGCACGAACGGCGCCAGGTCGGCCTGGACTTTCCAGCCAGTGGCCACGGCGTTGGCCAGCAGGATGTACATCTCGCCCATCAGCGTGCACAGGCTCTTGACCTTGTGCGCGGTGAGTTCTGTCACATGGGCGCCACGGCGCGGCAGGATCGCGATCAGATGACGACGTTCGAGAATCAGCAAGGCCTCGCGGACCGAACCACGGCTGACGTCGAGCGCCTGCGTGACCTTCAGTTCCTGAATGCGCTCCCCCGGCTTCATTTCACCGCGAATGATGCGTTCGGCGAGGTGGTGAGCGATTTGCTCGGCGAGGCTGTCCGGCGCCTTGAACGTCATGGTTGTCCTTCAAACTCTTCGATCTGCACAAGCGGCGCAGTGTAGCGCAATTGATACGTCATGGCGGAGTGCCCAATCGGCGGAATTTGGCACGATTCAAGCAAAAAGCAGGCTATCCCGCGAGGGTCAATACTTAAGGAACATGTGGTTGATCGACGAAATGCATTTTTCCTGACCTTTAAGTCAGAAAATCATTGACCGAAAAGTCAGACCTGCTAAATTCGGTCACATCGGTTAACAACAATAATGAGTCTGCGAGGCCATCCGTGATCCAGTTTTTACTCAACCAGGAACTCCGTAGCGAGCACGCCCTGGACCCGAACCTGACCGTGCTCAACTATCTGCGCGACCATGTGGGCAAACCCGGCACCAAGGAAGGCTGCGCCAGCGGTGACTGTGGCGCGTGCACCGTGGTGGTTGGCGAGTTGCAGACGGATGACACCGGCCGCGAACACATTCGCTATCGCAGCCTCAATTCCTGCCTGACCTTTGTTTCGTCCCTGCACGGCAAACAACTGATCAGCGTTGAAGACCTCAAGCACAAAGGCGAACTGCACAGCGTGCAGAAAGCCATGGTCGAGTGCCACGGCTCGCAGTGCGGCTTCTGCACCCCAGGTTTCGTGATGTCGCTGTTTGCCCTGCAAAAGAACAGCGACGCGCCGGATCATCACAAGGCCCACGAAGCGCTGGCCGGCAACCTGTGCCGCTGCACCGGCTATCGCCCGATCCTGGAAGCCGCCGAGCAATCCTGCTGCGGCAAGCAACCGGACCAGTTCGATGCCCGCGAAGCCGAAACCATTGCCCGCCTCAAAGCCATCGCACCGACCGACATCGGCGAACTCAACAGTGGCGACAAGCGCTGCCTGGTGCCACTGACCGTCGCCGATCTGGCCGACCTCTACGACGCCTATCCGCAAGCCCGCCTGCTGGCTGGCGGCACCGACCTGGCGCTGGAAGTCACGCAGTTCCACCGCACCCTGCCGGTGATGATCTACGTCGGCAACGTTGCCGAAATGAAAAAGATCGAACGCTTCGACGACCGCCTGGAAATCGGCGCCGCCACCGCCCTCTCCGACTGCTACGACGCCCTGAAGGCCGAATACCCGGACTTCGGCGAATTGCTGCAACGCTTCGCCTCCCTGCAGATCCGCAACCAGGGCACCCTGGGCGGCAACATCGGCAACGCCTCGCCTATTGGTGACTCGCCTCCCCTGCTGATCGCACTCGGCGCACAAATCGTCCTGTGCAAGGGCGAAACCCGCCGCACCATGGCGCTGGAGGATTACTTCATCGACTACCGCGTCACCGCGCGTCAGGAAAGCGAGTTCATCGAGAAGATCATCTTGCCCCGCGCCAGTGCCGAGCAGTTGTTCCGCGCCTACAAAGTCTCCAAGCGCCTGGACGATGACATCTCGGCCGTTTGCGCCGCGTTCAACATCCGCCTTGAAAACGGCGTGATCGCCGACGCCCGCGTAGCGTTCGGCGGCATGGCGGCCATCCCGAAACGGGCGAATGCCTGCGAAACCGTGCTGCTCAATTCGCCATTCAACAACGCCACCCTGGAACGCGCCTGCGCCGCACTGGCCGAAGATTTCACCCCGCTCTCAGACTTCCGCGCCAGCAAGGAATATCGCCTGCTCGGCGCGCAGAACCTGCTGCGCAAATACTTCATCGAACTGCAAACACCGCACATCGAGACTCGGGTGACCGCTTATGTCTAACCATCACGCCGTAGAGAAGACCCAGGCCGAACTGGCTGAACTGTTCGCCAAGGACCTGACCACCGGTGTCGGCCGCAGCGTCAAGCACGACAGCGCCGCCAAGCACGTGTCCGGTGAAGCGCAGTACATCGACGACCGCCTGGAATTCCCCAATCAGCTTCACGTCTACGCACGGCTGTCGGACCGCGCCCATGCGAAAGTCATCAGCATCGACACCTCGCCCTGCTACGCCTTCGACGGCGTGCGCATCGCCATCACCCACGAGGATGTTCCGGGCCTGAAAGACATCGGCCCGCTGATGCCCGGCGACCCGTTGCTGGCCATCGACACGGTGCAGTTCGTCGGCCAGGTGGTGATGGCCGTGGCCGCCCGCGACCTGGAGACCGCGCGCAAGGCCGCGATGGCCGCGATCATCGAATACGAAGACCTGGAACCGGTGCTGGACGTGGTCGAGGCCTATCGCAAAAAGCATTACGTGCTGGATAGCCACACCCATGAACGCGGTGATTCGGTGGGCGCGCTGGCGACCGCGAAAAATCGCATCCAGGGCACGCTGCACATCGGCGGCCAGGAACACTTCTACCTCGAAACCCAGATCTCTTCGGTCATGCCCACCGAAGACGGCGGCATGATCGTCTACTGCTCCACGCAGAACCCCACCGAAGTGCAAAAGCTGGTGGCCGAAGTGCTGGACGTGTCGATGAACAAGATCGTCGTCGACATGCGCCGCATGGGCGGCGGTTTCGGCGGCAAGGAGACCCAGGCGGCGAGCCCGGCCTGCCTGTGCGCGGTGATCGCGCACCTCACCGGCCAGCCGACCAAGATGCGTCTGCCACGAGTCGAAGACATGCTGATGACCGGCAAGCGTCATCCGTTCTATGTCGAATACGACGTGGGCTTTGACGACAGCGGGCGCCTGCACGGCATCCAGCTGGAACTGGCCGGCAACTGCGGCTGCTCGCCGGACCTGTCGAACTCGATCGTCGACCGGGCGATGTTCCACTCGGACAACTCGTACTACCTGGGCGACGCGACCATCAACGGTCACCGCTGCAAGACCAACACCGCGTCGAACACCGCTTACCGTGGTTTCGGCGGCCCGCAAGGCATGGTCGCCATCGAAGAAGTGATGGACGCCATCGCCCGCCATCTGGGCCTCGACCCGCTGGCCGTGCGCAAGGCCAACTACTACGGCAAGACCGAACGCAACGTCACCCACTACTACCAGACCGTCGAGCACAACATGCTCGAGGAAATGACCGCGGAACTGGAAGAGAGCAGCCAGTACGCCGAGCGCCGCGAAGCGATCCGTCGCTACAACGCCAACAGCCCGATCCTGAAAAAAGGCCTGGCGCTGACCCCGGTGAAATTCGGCATTTCCTTTACCGCCAGCTTCCTCAACCAGGCCGGTGCCCTGGTGCACGTCTACACCGACGGCAGCATCCACTTGAACCACGGCGGCACCGAAATGGGCCAGGGCCTGAACACCAAGGTCGCGCAGGTGGTGGCCGAAGTGTTCCAGGTGGAAATGGACCGCGTGCAGATCACCGCGACCAACACTGACAAAGTGCCGAACACCTCGCCGACCGCCGCCTCCAGTGGCGCCGACCTGAACGGCAAGGCCGCACAGAACGCCGCGGAAACCATCAAGAAACGCCTGATCGAATTCGCCGCGCGGCAATACAAGGTCAGCGAAGAAGATGTGGTGTTCCACAACGGCCACGTCCGTGTTCGCGATCACATCCTGACCTTCGAAGCGCTGATCCAGCAGGCGTATTTCGCCCAGGTGTCGCTGTCGAGCACCGGCTTCTACAAGACCCCGAAAATCTACTACGACCGCAGCCAGGCCCGTGGTCGTCCGTTCTACTACTTCGCCTTCGGCGCGGCCTGCTGCGAAGTGCTGGTCGACACCCTGACCGGCGAATACAAGATGCTGCGCACCGACATCCTCCACGACGTCGGTGCCTCGCTGAACCCGGCCATCGACATCGGCCAGGTCGAGGGTGGCTTCATCCAGGGCATGGGCTGGCTGACCATGGAAGAGCTGGTGTGGAACAACAAGGGCAAGCTGATGACCAACGGCCCGGCCAGCTACAAGATCCCGGCCGTGGCGGACATGCCGCTGGATTTGCGGGTCAAGCTGGTGGAAAACCGCAAGAACCCCGAAGACACGGTGTTCCACTCCAAGGCCGTGGGCGAGCCGCCGTTCATGCTTGGCATCGCCGCGTGGTGTGCGATCAAGGATGCCGTGGCGAGTTTGGGCGACTACAAGCATCAACCGAAAATCGACGCGCCGGCGACGCCGGAGCGGGTGTTGTGGGGCTGTGAGCAGATGCGCCAGTTGAAGGTGGCGAAGGCTGTCGAGGCAGAGACCGAGCTGGCTCCGCTCTAAGACCGAGGTGCGGCCATCGCGAGCAAGCTTTGCTCCTACGGGATTGAGTGATCGCCACGACCCTGTAGGAGCATAGCTTGCTCGCGATGAGGCCAGAACAGACAACAGAGATGTTGAGGTGAGACATGTACAACTGGATCGACGCCCTCGCCGACCTGCAAAACCAGGGTGAACCCTGCGTCCTGGTGACCATCATCGAAGAGCTCGGCTCGACGCCGCGCAACGCCGGTTCGAAGATGGTCATCAGCGCCCGCCAGACGTTCGACACCATCGGTGGCGGGCACCTGGAATACAAAGCCATGCAGATCGCCCGCGAGATGCTCGCCAGCGGCAAGCAGGACACCCACCTGGAGCGCTTCAGCCTCGGCGCCAGCCTCGGTCAGTGCTGCGGTGGCGCGACGGTATTGCTGTTCGAGCCCATGGGCCAGGTCCAGGCACAGATCGCCGTGTTCGGCGCCGGCCACGTCGGCCGCGCGCTGGTACCGCTGCTCGCCGGCCTGCCCTGCCGGGTGCGCTGGATCGACTCGCGCGAAGAAGAGTTTCCCGAACAGATCCCCCACGGCGTGCGCAAGATCGTCAGCGAAGAACCGGTGGACGAAATCGACGACCTGCCCGCCGGCAGCTACTGCATCGTCATGACCCACAACCATCAACTCGATCTCGAACTCACCGCGGCGATCCTCAAGCGCAACGACTTCGCCTACTTCGGCCTGATCGGTTCGAAGACCAAACGGGTCAAGTTCGAACACCGCCTGCGCGACCGTGGTTTCGACGCGAGCGTGGTGCAACGCATGCGCTGCCCGATGGGCATTGACGAGGTCAAAGGCAAATTGCCTGTGGAGATCGCCATCTCCATCGCCGGCGAGATCATCGCCACTTACAACGCCAACTTCGGCCAGCAAACGTCCAGCGCCGAACCGATTGCCAAGCTGCTGCCGGTTTCGCGCCGCAGCCAGGCCACGAAATTGAAAGCCTCGAACTAGAAGCATCGAACTAGAAAGCCTCGAACTGATAAGCCTCATAACTAGAGAACCACCATGCCTCTGACTCGCAAAGCCTATCGCGCCGCCATCCTGCACAGCATCGCCGACCCCACCGAAGTGGGCATCGAAGCCTCCTATGAGTATTTCGAGGACGGCCTGCTGGTGGTCGATAACGGCAAAATCAGCGCCCTCGGCCACGCCAGCGACCTGCTGCCGACTCTGCCGGCGGACATCGAGATCACCCAGTATCAGGACGCGCTGATTACCGCCGGCTTCATCGACACCCACATCCACCTGCCGCAAACCGGCATGGTCGGCGCGTACGGCGAGCAACTGCTGGACTGGCTCAACACCTACACCTTCCCCTGCGAAAGCCAGTTCGCCGACAAGGCCCATGCCGACGAAGTCGCGGACATTTTCATCAAGGAACTGCTGCGCAACGGCACCACCACCGCACTGGTGTTCGGTAGCGTGCATCCGCAGTCGGTGAACTCGTTCTTCGAAGCCGCCGAGCAACTGGACCTGCGGATGATCGCCGGCAAGGTGATGATGGACCGCAACGCTCCGGACTACCTGACGGACACTGCCGAATCCAGCTACCTGGAAAGCAAGGCGCTGATCGAGCGCTGGCACGGCAAAGGTCGCCTGCACTACGCGGTCACCCCGCGCTTCGCACCGACCAGCACCCCGGAACAGCTCACCCTGGCCGGCCAGCTGCTGACGGAATACCCGGATCTGTACATGCAGACCCACATCAGCGAGAACCTCAAGGAAATCGAGTGGGTCAAGGCGCTGTTCCCGGAGCGCAAGGGCTACCTCGACGTTTACGATCATTACCAGCTACTGGGTGAGCGCTCGGTGTTCGCCCACGGCGTGCACCTGTGTGACGACGAGTGCGCGCGCCTGGCGGAAACCGGCTCGGCGATCTCGTTCTGCCCGACCTCGAACTTCTTCCTCGGCAGCGGCCTGTTCAACCTGCCGATGGCCGAGAAGCACAAACTGAATGTCGGCCTGGGCACCGATGTCGGTGGCGGCACCAGCTTCTCGCTGCTGCAAACGCTGAACGAGGCGTACAAGGTCATGCAACTGCAAGGCGCGCGCCTGAGCCCGTTCAAGTCGCTGTACCTGGCCACCCTCGGCGGCGCCCGTGCGCTGCGCCTTGAAGACAAGATCGGCAACCTGCAACCGGGTACCGACGCCGACTTCGTGGTGCTGGACTACAACGCCACGCCATTGCTGAGCTATCGCTTGAAGCAGGCCACCAACATTGCCGAGGCGTTGTTTGTGTTGATGACGCTGGGGGATGACAGGACGGTGCTGCAGACCTATGCGGCGGGGAATCTGGTGCATCAGCGGTAAGAAACAGCAGACCAAAAAAATCCCCCGCAATCATCGAATTCCGGGGGATTTTTTATGCCCTTGTAGGAGCGAGCCTGCTCGCGATGGTCGTTAACGATTACGCAGGGCATCTGAAACCCCGCGGCGCCCTCCAGTCCATCGCGAGCAGGCTCGCTCCTACAGGTCAGATTTTCGCTGGCGACCGCCCAGGCTTCTTGGTCTGCAACAAATGCGAGAACACCGCATGCAAATCATCCGACGCACTTTCTTCGTCGAGGTTGAGCTTGCTGTCGATGTGATCCATGTGATGCATCATCAGGTCCACCGCCAACTCGCCGTTGCGCGCTTCGATCGCGTCGATCAGTTGGGTGTGTTCGTCGTAGGAGCAGTGAGAACGGTTGCCGCTTTCATACTGGGCAATGATCAGCGACGTCTGGGACACCAGGCTGCGCTGGAAGCTGATCAACGGCGCGTTTTTCGCAGCTTCAGCCAGTTTCAAGTGAAATTCGCCCGACAGACGGATACCGGCGCCACGATCGCCGCGGGAAAAGCTGTCGCGTTCGTCGTTGACCATCTGGCGCAACTCGGCGATCTGCTCCGCCGTGGCGTGCTGGACTGCCAATTCGGTGATCGCCCGCTCGACCAGACGCCGGGCCATGAACACCTGGCGCGCCTCCTCGACGCTGGGACTGGCAACCACCGCGCCGCGATTGGGCCGCAGCAGCACCACACTTTCATGGGCCAGACGCGACAACGCACGGCGAATGATGGTGCGACTGACCCCGAAAATCTCCCCCAGCGCTTCTTCGCTCAGCTTGGTGCCGGGCGCCAGACGCTGTTCGAGGATGGCCTCGAAGATATGCGCGTAGACAATATCGTCCTGGGTACCGCTGCGGCCGGCTTTGCCTGCCCGCGGTTGTTTCTTGAGGGGTTGCAACTGTTCGTTCATGGGCACTCGAGTCGGGAGAACTGCGGCGAATAGACCGTGACTGTAATACGGCACAGTGGGTCGCTGGCAAGTATCGCGTAAAAAACACTGCGATTGTACACAATGGTTAGTGTCAAAACGACTGTACGGCTGTTTGTCGCCTTGGCTGTATGGCAATGCGTGCTTACATTTGAGTTTAGGCTTGATCGCAGAATCCGTGGTTCTACACGATCCCTGTAGGAGCCGAGCTTGCTCGCGATGGCGATTTCGCATTCAACATTGATGTCGACTGATACGCCGCCATCGCGAGCAAGCTCAGCTCCTACAGGGGTTGCGCTGTCACGGATATTTTCATACGCACAAGGAACATCGCCGTCATGAACGACGCCACGCACACGCAGCTGCGCCCATTGGCCGATACCTCGCCATCAGCCATCGTCGCCGGCTTCATCGCCATGATGACCGGCTACACCAGCTCCCTGGTCCTGATGTTCCAGGCCGGCCAGGCAGCGGGACTGACCAGCGGGCAGATTTCGTCGTGGATCTGGGCGATTTCCATCGGCATGGCCGTGTGTTCGATCGGCCTCTCGCTGCGCTATCGCACGCCGATCACCATCGCCTGGTCGACCCCCGGCGCGGCGCTGCTGATTACCAGCCTGGGTGGCGTCAGTTACGGCGAAGCCATCGGCGCCTACATCACGTGCGCGGTGCTGGTGACCATTTGCGGGCTGACCGGCAGCTTCGAGCGCCTGGTGAAGAAAATCCCCGCCTCCCTGGCCGCCGCGTTGCTGGCCGGGATTCTGTTCAAGATCGGCAGCGAAATTTTCGTCGCCGCCCAGCACCGCACCGCACTGGTGCTGGGCATGTTTTTCACCTACCTGGTGGTCAAACGCTTGTCGCCGCGCTATGCAGTACTGGGCGCGTTGTTGATCGGCACCGCATTGGCCGGGTTGATGGGCCTGCTGGACTTCAGCGCGTTTCGCCTGGAAGTCGCCACACCGGTGTGGACCACCCCGCACTTCTCCGTCGCCGCAACCATCAGCATCGGCATCCCGCTGTTCGTGGTGGCGATGACCTCGCAAAACATGCCCGGCATCGCCGTACTGCGCGCCGACGGCTATAACGTGCCGGCCTCGCCGCTGATCACCACCACCGGCATCGCCTCGCTGCTGCTCGCGCCCTTCGGCTCCCACGGGATCAACCTCGCCGCCATCAGCGCGGCGATCTGCACCGGGCCCCATGCCCATGAAGACCGCAACAAACGCTACACGGCGGCGGTCTGGTGCGGGATTTTCTACGGTATTGCCGGGGTCTTCGGCGCGACGCTGGCGGCGCTGTTCGCCGCCCTGCCCAAGGAACTGGTGTTGTCGATTGCTGCGCTGGCCTTGTTCGGCTCGATCATCAACGGCCTGAGCATTGCGATGAGTGAAGCGAAGGAGCGTGAAGCGGCACTGATCACCTTCATGGTCACGGCATCGGGGCTGACGCTGTTTTCCATCGGATCGGCGTTCTGGGGGATCGTGGCGGGCGTGTTGACCTTGTTGATCCTGAATTGGCGTAAATAGCGTCCTGTACAGGAACCCTGTACATAAAAACGGCGTCCCTCGGGTCGCCGTTTTTTATGCGCTCCGCACATCGAATTAATGCACAGACATCACTGTAATTCCCGCCACCCCCAGCACATTCTTGGCCCGCAGGCGTTCCCTTAAAACAATAAGAACCCAAAGGCCTCCCATGAAGAATCGTCCACTGCTGGGACTGTTTGTCTTTTCAATCTCCACGAACTCACTACCTGTACTGGCCGACGAAAACCCGGAAGGTTTTATCGAAGGCGCCACTGCCAAAGTTCTCGCACGCAATATGTATTTCAACCGCAACTCGCTGTCCCACTATCCCGATGCCATCGGATGGGGGCAGGGTTTCCTGGCGGACTATCAGTCCGGATTCACCCAGGGCGTCATCGGATTGGGTATCGATGCCAGCGCCTACACCGCCTACAAGCTCGACGGTGGACGCGGCACGGTGGGCACGGGCATGTTTCCCGCCGAAGGTGACGGCGAAAGAACCGAGTCATCGACACTCAACGGTTCGGTAAAAGCCAAATGGTCCAACACCGTTTTGAAGTTTGGTGACCTGCGCCCTTACAACCCGGTATTCGCAACCCCCGACTTGCGACTGATGCCGATGACCACCAGAGGCTTTCAACTCTTAAGCGACGACATTGAAACAGTCAGTCTCGACCTCGGGCACTTCTATTCCTCGCGTGGCTACACGACCACAAACCACGACGAAGGCTTCAAGGCCGGGTATGCCGGGGTCGACGCCGGGAACGTGGACTATGCCGGCCTGACCTGGCAACCGCTTGAGCAAGGCAGTGTGGGTTTCTATGCCTCACGGGCAGAAGACCTGTGGCGCCAGTACTACGTGAATGCCAACTACACGCTCCCCCTGGCACAAGAGCAAACACTGGGTTTGGACTTCAATCTGTATCGCTCACTGGATACCGGCCAGGCCAATGCCGGCGCGATCAATGTCACCGCCTGGTCCCTGGCAACTTCGTACGGCAACGGCCCACACACTTACACCCTGTCCTTTCAAAAAGTGCATGGCGACCAACCGTTCGACTATCTGATGTCGTCCGACGGTACTTACATGGACTCCATCTACCTGGCCAACTCCTCGCAATACGGCGACTTCAACGGTCCGGGCGAGCAGTCGATAGGCCTGGGTTATGCCTATGACTTCGGCAGTACGGGTTACCTGCATACGACGCTGGGACTTCGTTATGTCTACGGCTTCGATATCGATAACGAGAAAGTCGACCCGGATGGCCTGTATGCCTATTTCGCCCACGCGGACAAACAGATCGAGCGCGATATCGATCTGAAAACAGTGGTGGACAGTGGTGCCCTGAAAAATCTTTCTGTGCGCATTCGATATGCCGATCACTCCTTCAGCGGCGACAGCGTCAAGCAACTTCGCATCATTACCGAATATCCCTTCGATCTTTTCTGATCTGTCCCGACACAATAAAAACAAGAGGTTTTATATGAAGAACTTGCGGATCAAGTGTATTGCGCTGGCGATAACCCTCTCATCAATGACGCTATCGGCACAGGCAGACACGGTGTATGTCCATGCCGGGCATCTGGTGGATGTCGAGAAAGGCAAGGTGCTGAGTGATCAACGCATCAAGATCGATGGCGAGCGCATCGTCGCCGTGGAGCCCTGGAGCGCGCCACCAGCCAACAGCACGGTGATCGACTGGTCGAACAAGACCGTTTTGCCGGGCCTGATCGACATGCACACGCACATTTCCGACTGGGACATGACCAACAACGTCGCCGAACCGCTCCTGCACTCCCCGCAAGACGTCGCGCTGATGGGCGCCAAGCATGCCTATCAAACCCTTCGCGCCGGTTTCACCACCGTGCATGACCTGGGCACCTATCGCGCCTTCACCGATGTCGCCCTGCGCGATGCCATCAACGCCAACCGCGTGCTGGGGCCACGCATGAACGTGGTGGGTGCCTATATCACCGTCGCCGGCGGTGGTGGCGAGGTGACGGGGTTTGCGCCCGGGGTGGAGATCCCCGCGGATATGCGCGTCGGCGTCTACCGCGATGCCAACGACGCCAAACTGAAAACCCGTTACCTGTTCCAGCACGGTGTGGACACCATCAAGATGATGGGCACCGGCTCGGTACTGGCAGAAGGCACCGAGCCGGGCCAGATGGAAATGACCGAAGAAGAAATGCGCGCCGTAGTGCAGGAAGCCAAGGTTCACAAAAGCTACGCCACCGTGCATGCCCACGGTGCAGAAGGCATCAAGGCGGCCATCCGCGCCGGCGTCAAATCCGTCGAACATGCCTCGCTGCTGGATGACGAAGGCATCAAGCTGGCCAAGGACAATGGCACGTACCTGGTGATGGACATCTACAACGGCGACTACATCAACGAAGTCGGGCACCAGGAAAACTGGCCGGAGAGTTACCTGCGCAAGAATGCCGAAACCACCGACGTGCAGCGCCAGGCGTTTCGCAAGGCGGTCAAGGCCGGGGTGAAGATCGCTTACGGCACCGACGCCGGCGTCTATCCCATCGGCACCAACGCCAAACAGTTCGCCTACATGGTCAAGTTCGGCATGACACCGATGCAGGCGATTCAGTCCGCCACCGTGGTCGCCGCCGACCTGTTGAACTGGCAGCAGGATGTTGGCGCCGTCAGCGCCGGTCGCTTTGCCGACATGATTGCCGTCGACGGGGATCCGCTGGCCGACATCAGCGTTCTGGAGAAATTGCCCGTGGTCATGAAGGGAGGCGCCCTTGTGCCTGCCGATCTGCTACCCGGCCTTTGAAAGGCCCAATAAAACCGGCGGTCCGTATGGGCTATTAATTGAAAAACTCGACCGGCAAGGAAGTTGCTTAACTGGTAAGATGCGCCGCGTTAATACTCTAGAGGATTGTTTCATGGCCACTAACCGCTCCCAGCGTCTGCGCAAAAAGCTCTGTGTAGACGAGTTCCAGGAATTGGGCTTCGAATTGAACCTGGACTTCAAGGAAGATCTGGCTGACGAGGCAATCGACGCATTCCTCGACGCGTTCCTGAAAGAAGCCATGGAAGCCAACGGTCTGGGCTATGTTGGCGGCGACGACTTCGGTCTGGTTTGCCTGCAAAAGCGCGGCTCGGTCACCGAAGAGCAGCGTGCTGCCGTTGAAGCCTGGCTCAAGGGCCGCAGCGAACTGACCGAAGTCACCGTCAGCCCGCTGATCGACGTCTGGTACCCGGAAAAGCCGATCAATCCGGTAGCTTGATGTTCAAAAGGGCCATCCATCGTGATGGCCCTTTTTGTTTCTGTCCCCCTGCTCCACCTGCCACAGCCACGTCACCTTGGGGCATAATGCCGACACTTTTGTGACCGCTGAGGGCTTTCATTTTCTTGCCCTCGTCATTTTCCCCTCGAGTGCAGGGTCTTATTTCTCATGATCAAATCGTTGCGTCCATTGCTGCTGGCCAGCTTTCTTTTGCCCCTGGCCCTCCCCGTTTACGCTGAACCGATCAACACCGCCCTGTCGCCCAACGTCGAAAAAGCCCTCAAGGCCAGCAAGTTGCAGGACAACGCCCTGTCGCTGGTAATGATCCCGCTCACCGGCCCCGGCACCCCCACCGTTTTCAACGCCGATGTGTCGGTCAACCCGGCCTCGACCATGAAACTGGTCACCACCTACGCGGCCCTGGAAATGCTCGGCCCGAATCACCAGTGGAAAACCGAGTTCTACACCGATGGCACCCTGAGCGGCGGCATCCTCAACGGCAACCTCTACCTCAAGGGTGGCGGCGATCCGAAGCTGAACATGGAAAAACTCTGGCTGCTGATGCGCGACCTGCGCGCCAACGGCGTGACCCAGGTTACCGGCGATCTGGTGCTGGACAAGAACTTCTTCGTGCAACCGCAGTTGCCCGAGTTCAACGACGACGGCAATGACGAGAACAAACCGTTCCTGGTCAAACCCGATGCCCTGCTGGTCAACCTCAAGGCCCTGCGGTTCGTGGCGCGCAACGACTCGGGCAAAGTGCTGGTCTCGGTGGAGCCGCCGATTGCCAGCATCCGCATCGACAATCAGGTCAAGGCGCTCAATTCCAAGCAATGCACCGGTGGCGTGCGCTACAACCCGGTACCTCAGGCCGACGGCAGCGTGACCGTCACCGTTGGCGGCCAGTTGGGTGACGGCTGCAGCTCGCAGACTTACCTGTCGCTGCTCGACCATGCGACCTACACCGCCGGCGCCGTGCGTGCCATCTGGAAAGAGCTGGGTGGCAGCATCCAGGGCAAGGACGTGCTGGCGCCAACGCCGAAGGATGCCAAGGTATTGGCCCGGGCGTTCTCCCCGGACCTGGCGGAAATCATTCGCGACATCAACAAATACAGTAACAACACCATGGCCCAGCAGCTGTTCCTGAGCCTGGGGCAGAAATTCCGCACCGATGCCGACGCCGACGACGCCAAGGCCGCCCAGCGTGTGGTCCGTCAGTGGCTGGCGAAGAAAGGCATCACCGCGCCGCACCTGGTCATGGAAAACGGCAGCGGCCTGTCCCGCTCCGAACGCGTCAGCGCCCGGGAAATGGCCTCGATGCTGCAAGCGGCGTGGCACAGCCCGTATGCCGCCGAGTACATCAGTTCGATGCCGATCGCCGGCACCGACGGCACCATGCGCAAACGCCTGAAGACCACCGCGATGCGCGGCGAAGCCCACGTCAAGACCGGAACCCTGAACACCGTGCGCGCCATCGCCGGTTTCAGCCGCGATATCAACGGCAATACCTGGGCCGTGGTAGCGATCCTCAACGACAAGGCCCCGTTCGGCGCCTCGTCGGTGCTTGATCAAGTGCTGCTGGACCTGTACCGCCAGCCGAAACTGCCGCAGACGGCTTCGGTTCTGTAAGTACCCAGAACCACTGTAGGAGCGAGCCTGCTCGCGAAGACGGCAGCACATTCAACATTAATGTGTCTGATAGACCGCTTTCGCGAGCAGGCTCGCTCCCACAGGTTTTGTGTACAGAGACAGACCTAATTCATCTCCCCCTGCACCCGATCCCTGCCCGCCTGTTTCGCCGCATACACCCCCGAATCCGCCCGCAACAACAGCGCATCCGCGCCCTCGCCCAACCGCCAACTGGCAATGCCGAAACTGGCGGTGACCACCCCGACCTCATCGATTGGCGCACTGCGCAGGCTTTGCCACAACTCCAGGGCCAGGGTGTGGGCCTGCTCGCCGCTGATGTCCGGGCACAGCACCATGAACTCTTCGCCACCCAGGCGACAGAACACGTCCGTGCGCCGCAGCCGATGGCCGATGCGCTCACAAACGGCCTGCAGCACCCGATCACCCACGGCATGCCCATACTGGTCATTGATCCGCTTGAAGTGGTCGATGTCGAGCATGATTACTGACAGCTCGCCGCCTCCGCGCTCCACCCGCGCCATCTCGGTGGTCAGGCGCTCCTGGAAATAGCGGCGATTGTGAATGCCGGTCAGGGAATCGGTGACTGACAACGCGCGCAGTTCTTCTTCCACCCGCTTCATATCGGAAATGTCCGAGATGTAGCCGTGCCACAGTACCCCGCCGCCGGGAAGCTCCTCCGGCGTCGCCTCGCCACGGACCCAGCGCAGACCACGCTGGGGCAACTGCACGCGATATTCCTCGCGCCAGGGGCTGAGGTTGTCCGCCGAAGCGCGGATCGACGCACGAACACGGGTCGTGTCTTGCGGATGAATCCGGGTGAAGATCGCTTCGGCGTTGAGCAGCAGCACGTCCGGCTCCAGCTCGTAGATTTCGCGGATGCCGTCGCTGGCGTAGATCACGCTGAAGCGACCGTCGAACTCCATCTTGAACTGATAGATGCCGCCAGGCACATGGGCGCTGAGCTTCTTCAACAAGACATCCCGCGCCGCTAGTGCCTCGTGCACCCGCTTGCGTTCGGTGATGTCGATGCACACCGCCAGATGCCCGACCCACAACCCCTGATCGTCGAGCACCGGCGTTGCGAGCATGTTGACCATCAAATGGCTGCCATCGCCGCGCACCAGTGTCCACTCCCGCGCCTCGTGCCTGCCCTCTACGCTCGGCTCGACCAACATGGCCTGGCATGTCGGCACCGGTTTGCCGAAACGCGCGCTCAGCTCCACGGAACGGGCCGTGAGCTCCCGGGGCAGGTGCAAATTTTCCAGAGTCATGCGCCCCACCACCTCGGCGGCGGTGTAGCCAAGCATTTGCTCGGCGCCGGCATTGAAGGTACTGATCACCCCGCGCAGATCGGTGGCGATGATTGCCACCTGAGTCGCGGCATTCAGCACGCCGCGCAACTGACCGTGGGTGCCGCGCAACTCCAATTCTCGGGCGCGCAATTCCTCGGTCCGCTGCTCGACCATCTTCAGCGCCCGCTGACGCTGGCTGACCAGCACGTAGAGCAATGCACTGAGCAGCACACTGAGCAAACCACCGAGCACCACCATGGTGGTCACCGAGGAGTGGTTGGCCTGGAGAAAGGCTTCACTGGGATAAATGTCGACCTGATATTCGTGATCGGCCAGGCGCAACAAGCGGCTGGCGGCCAGGTCACTGACGGCGGGCGGGTTGGGCGATTCGAACAGCACCTCGTGCGCATCTTCGACGGACAGGTCGAGGATGCGCACCGAGAGATAGTCGCGCCCCGCTTCCGGCAAGCCATCGGACAGCAACTGACGCATGCTGATCACTGCCATCACGTAACCGAACGGTTTGCCGGACGCGCCCTTGGGCTCATCACGCAACATGACCGGGGCCACCAGCAGCACACCCCGCGCATAATCCGGCTCGATGCTGACCAGGTGCATCGGCTGCGACACCGCCATGCGCCCATGCTGATCGGCACGTTCCAGAGTGGCGCGGCGCAATGGCTGCGCCAGCAAGTCGTAGCCCAATGGCGACCCCAGCTTGCTTTGCGTCTGGCTGTACAACACCGCCACGTACTCATCCCGTTCGCCAGCCAGTTGCAACTGACCGTCGGCATTGAGTTCGCGCAGGGTAAAGTCAGTCAGCCCCTCGTCGCGCACCCGTTGCTCGAACGCCGCCCGTTGCTCGCCACTGACCCGTTCGGCGAACGAATAGGCCTGGGTGCGATGCAAAAGAGGTTGGGTATAGCCGTTGAATTCCTCTCGGGACACCGAATCGGAGTTGGCAAAGAAGCGGCGCAGGCCATCGAGGCGCTGTTCCTGATCCTCGAAACGCTCTTCGATACGGCTGTAACGCTCGCTGGCCAGCAGTTGGAAACGTTGCCGCAATTGGTGTTTGAACAGGTCGAGGGTCGACCAGGCGAGAAAGCCGGTGAGCACGCCGCCGACGAGCAATACCAGCAGCGCGACCAGCCAGGCCGAGACATCTTCGCTGATAAAACCCAGGATCTTTGGGCGCACCGCGTGCAACGACATAAACGCAACTCAGAACGCCAGGTGCGGGAAAGCCCTTTGGCCCTGAGTTGAGTTATAGCTATTAGCCACTAATTTGACCAGTACCGCGGGAATCCAAGAGCCTATTAAAATCAAGGCTCTGTGGATCCAATCACAACAAGCGTCAACGAGCCGTGATTTTCCAGGCGCGGTGGATCTTCGAGTTACGGGCAAAATCCGGATCAATGGTCTGGGCAGTGATCTCTTCGACCGCATAACGCTCGGACAAATTGGCCTCCAGCTCGAACTTGCGGAAGTTGTTGGAGAAATACAGCACACCGCCGGCTGCCAGGCGCGCCATGGCCAGGTCGATCAGTTGCACCTGATCGCGCTGCACATCGAAGACGCCTTCCATGCGCTTGGAGTTGGAGAAGGTCGGCGGGTCGATGAAGATCAGGTCGTACTCGTCCCGGGCGTTCTCCAGCCAGGCCATCACATCGCCCTGCTCCAGACGGTTCTTGTCCGAGAAACCATTGAGCGACAGGTTGCGCCGTGCCCAGTCCAGATAGGTTTTCGACAGGTCGACGCTGGTGGTGCTGCGCGCGCCACCCTTGGCCGCATGCACACTGGCGGTAGCGGTATAGCAGAACAGATTGAGGAAACGCTTGCCGGCGGCCTCTTTCTGAATACGCATGCGCATGGGCCGGTGATCGAGGAACAGGCCGGTGTCCAGGTAATCGGTGAGGTTGACCAGCAGCTTCACGCCGCCTTCATTGACTTCGACGAACTTGCCTTGGGCGGCCTGACGCTCGTACTGCTTGATGCCGCTCTGGCGCTCGCGACGCTTGACCACCACGCGGCTCTTGTCGATGTTCAGCGCCTGCGGAATCGCCGCCAGGGCATCGAACATGCGCGCCGAGGCCTTCTCCGGGTCGATGGATTTGGGGGCGGCGTATTCCTGGACGTGGACCCAGTCGTGGTACAGGTCGATGGCCATGGAGTATTCCGGCATGTCGGCATCGTAGACGCGATAGCAATCGACACCTTCACGCTTGGCCCATTTGCCCAGGGCCTTGAGGTTCTTCTGCAGGCGGTTGGCAAACATCTGCCCGCCTTCGCTCAGGCGCGGCTGCTCGATCACAGGCGCGGGGGCCGGCTTGATCGGGTTGCCATTCTTGTTGTACTGGCGCTCTTGCGGCACGTTCGGCGACTGATCGTACTCGGCCTGTTCACGCTCGGCCTGACGCTGCTCGGGGGTGCGACGTTCGCCGGTGACGAACTGGCTCGGCTGCACCTTGATCAGCAACAGCTTGCACGGCAAGGCGCCGTTCCAGAACGAATACTGCTTGTGGCTGCGAATGCCCATGCGCTTGCCCAGGTCCGGCGCGCCGGTGAATACCGCCGCTTCCCAGTTCAGGCAGGCCTGACGCAGACGTTCGCCGAGGTTCTGGTAGAGGTAGAGCAGGCTCGCCTCTTCGCCCAGACGCTCGCCGTAGGGTGGGTTGCAGATCACCAGGCCTTTCTGGTTCTGGTCCGGACGCGGCTCGAAGGTCGCGACTTCGCCCTGGTAGATCTTGATCCACTCGCTCAGGCCGGCACGCTCGACGTTATTGCGACCCGGCTGGATCAGGCGCGGATCGGCTTCGTATCCGCGAATCCACAGCGGCGGCTTGGCCAGACCGGCCGCGGCACGCTCGGCAGCCTCTTCATGCAGCTTTTTCCACAGCGCCGGCACGTGGCCGAGCCAGGCGGTAAAACCCCATTGCTCGCGGCGCAGGTTCGGCGCGATATCGGCGGCGATCATCGCCGCTTCCACCAGGAAGGTACCCACACCACACATCGGGTCCGCCAGCGCGCCGCCTTCGGCCGCGATACGTGGCCAGCCGGAACGGATCAGGATCGCCGCCGCGAGGTTTTCCTTCAACGGCGCCGCGCCTTGCTGCAGGCGATAACCGCGCTGGTGCAGGCTGTGGCCCGAGAGGTCGAGGGAGAGAATGGCTTCGCCACGGTCCAGGCGCAGGTGGATGCGCAGGTCCGGGTTGAGTTTGTCAATGGAGGGACGGTCGCCCTGCGGGGTGCGCAGTTTATCGACGATGGCGTCCTTGACCTTCAGGGCACCGAAGTGGGTGTTGTCGATGCCCGAGCCATGGCCGCTGAACTCCACGGCCAGGGTCCCGTCATTGAGCATGTGGTCTTGCCAGTCGATGTCGTGCACGCCGTGATAGAGATCTTCGGCGTTTTTCATCGGGAAGCGCTTGAGCACCAACAGCACCCGGTTGGCCAGACGCGACCACAGGCACAGGCGATAGGCGGTTTCCATGCTGGCCATGCCACGCACGGCAGAGGTGTGCTCACGTGCATCCTCAAGGCCAAGCCCGGCGGCTTCCTCGATGAGCAGGCCTTCAAGGCCTTTGGGACAAGTGAGGAAGAGTTCGAAACGATCGGACATGAGGATACGGAGCCTTTAGCTGAGTGGACCGGCAACGCATTGCCGGCCCGGTTTTCAATCAGGCGCTTTTCTCGAAGAGCGCCCGCGTGGCACGAAGGTGTGCCGTTCCACCCTGACTGCTCGGGTTAAAGGAGCTTAGATGCCAGGACAGATAAAAAAGTTGATGCAATAAAATGTCATAAGTCGACCCTTCGTCGAATAATGCCGCATTACAACGCGAGACATTCTCAGTAAAGGATTGCCCCCCTTATCCAGCGGGGGGCCGATCATACAGGGCTTTGACCAATAAATACTGGATAACATCGTGTTACTTATGGCCTTAGCACATGATTGGTTACGTGCTTATGACAAAACGATCATTCCCTCGATGTGACGCATTGGTTAGAAATCAACACAGGTTGGCGCCGCCATGACGCCAACACTTTGGCTCGCCACGCCGGCAGCGGGCCCCAAATGGCAGAGTCTTTCTGCCTGGCCTCGATAGAGGTCGACGCGATAAATACAGTCAACAAGTGAGGGCAATACCCTATGAGAAGACTTAAGCGTGATCCTTTGGAACGAGCATTTTTGCGCGGCTATCAATATGGGGTTGGTGGTAAATCCCGTGAGCTTTGCCCATTTACTCTACCGTCGGTACGTCAAGCCTGGATCAACGGCTGGCGAGAAGGACGCGGCGACAACTGGGACGGTATGACCGGCACTGCGGGAATCCACAGACTCAACGAACTTCACGCTGTCGGCTAACACAGGGCACACATTCTTCCGACACGACAATCTGAACAGCTGACGAATTAACCACGCACGTCCCATCCGGACGGCGGGCTCCGGCCCAGGGGCTCCTTAGAAGGAGCCCTTTTTTATGCCTGCCGTTTGGCCGGACACAACCCCTGTAGGAGCACGGCTTGCCGGCGATGGCGTCCTTAAGATCGCCATCGCCGGCAAGCCGTGCTCCTACAGGAATCAGCGCAGGGCTGCGATGGCATCCACGGATTCGCGAATCAGCGCCGGGCCCTTATAGATGAAGCCCGAGTAAATCTGCACCAGGCTCGCGCCGGCAGTGATTTTCTCCGCCGCGTGCTTGCCCTCGGTGATTCCGCCCGCCGCGATGATCGGCAAGCGACCGCCCAGTTCCGCCGCCAGCACCTTCACGGTGTGGGTGCTCTTCTCGCGAACCGGTGCACCCGACAGACCGCCCGCCTCGTCACCATGCTCCATACCCTCGACACCGACGCGGCTCAGAGTGGTATTGGTGGCGATGACCGCGTCCATGCCGGTTTCGATCAAGGCTTGGGCAACCTGCGCGGTCTCTTCGTCGCTCATGTCCGGAGCGATCTTGATCGCCAGCGGCACGTGTTTGCCGTGACGCAGCGCCAGCTCGGCGCGGCGGGCGGCGAGGTCGGCCAGCAATTGCTTGAGCGAGTCACCGAATTGCAGGCTGCGCAGGCCCGGGGTGTTCGGCGAGCTGACGTTGACCGTCACGTAGCTGGCGTGGGCATAAACCTTATCCAGGCAAATCAGGTAATCGTCCACCGCACGCTCGACCGGGGTGTCGAAGTTCTTGCCGATGTTGATGCCCAGCACGCCCTTGTATTTGGCCGCCGCGACGCGGGCCAGCAGGTGATCGACGCCAAGGTTGTTGAAACCCATGCGGTTGATGATCCCTTCGGCCTCCGGCAGGCGGAACAGCCGTGGCTTGGGGTTGCCTGGCTGCGGACGCGGCGTGATGGTGCCGATTTCAACAAAGCCGAAACCCAACTGGGCGAAACCGTCGATGGCCGCGCCGTTCTTGTCCAGACCGGCCGCCAGCCCCACAGGGTTGGGGAAGTCCAGGCCCATGACCGTCACCGGCTTCTTCGCCGGTGCCTTGCACAGCAAACCGTTGAGCCCCAGACGCCCGCCTGCGCCGATCAGGTCCAGGGACAGATCGTGGGAGGTTTCCGGGGAAAGTTTGAACAACAGCTGACGGGCCAGGGTGTACATGGGCGGCTAGGACTCGAGGCGGCGAAAAGTGGCGGCGATTATAGCCGGGTGGAGGGACACAGGCGAGGGCGCGGGCGACACCGCCCACACCTCGCTCGAGACAAGACCACGCACAGTGTCTACGGCGCAGGGTTTTCACTCAGTGGCGCAGGCTCATTGACACGTTCAACACGCTGTGAACACGTCCAGATGAATGGAAAATAGATGAGCATCAGCACAGTCGCCAAACCCAGCACCAAAAGATGACCCTGAGTACCTTCATCCAGATCAGAGAGGGCCAGCATGACCCCCGCCGCTCCCAATGCGTGATTGAGTGCCTGGAAGGCCGACGTTCGGGAGGCGTTGACGTTAAGCAGCGCATTGGCCAGTTGCTCCCTCGATGGCACTCGCGCTCCGGCACGTACCTCAAGGACACTTCGTTGTAGAGATTCGGGGTCAGGTGGAGTCAAAGCCAATCCAGTAGACGGCGATAGCAATGACCAGCTTCTGCACAGGATAAAGATGAAATCGTCTGTGATCGCCCCGACAGCGTTCAATGTGCCCTGGATGACATCCGCCCCGAGACTGTAACCAAGCTCCGCCGCATACCGCCCCGCACCACTGAGAGGCATCAAAGCATTCAATTGCTCCAATGCAAATTGAACGGTTCCATAAGCTGCCGTCGTCACTCCGGTGGACAAGGTTGAGGGTGCCCCCGCGTTGTCTTGCAGAGGAAAGAATGCGTTGGCCACATCTCGAGCCACCGTATACACATTCGTACTGATCACAGCGGTGAGCATGTTTTTCGAGGCACCGGTCAGGTGCGACAACAGTAACGCCCCCAGCGTAATGCTGGCCATGCACACTCGCCCGAGTCGTGTCTGAACAGTGGAGGTTCCTGAGCACTCATCGCGGATAGCCCCCATCAGACTCACGGCCGGACCTATCATCGTTATCGCGGCCACCGCCCATGCGCGCGTGGCGTCGGATGAATCGCCTTCCCTGATGGCTTTCTCCACGTAATAACTGACAAGCTGGCGTAATACCGTAGTCAGCGTGACGACCAGGCCTGTGCGTGCCGTCACGTTCAGCAGGTTGATTGCCGGATCCCTGGCTTTCTCCAGCAGCTCCAGGCCAGCCTCAAGCAGCGTACGCATACGACTTTCACGCGATTGCTCGGTATCGACTGCGTTCAACTGGGCGGCGCGGGCGAAAAAGTCTTCAGTGATCGACTCTTCGGGCAACGTTCCATGCTCGATAAAGTCATTGGCTCTCCCCAGCACGTGTCGATCTGTCTCGCCTGCTGTCGGATAGTTCGAGACCGGCAGCCAGCAAGCGCGACTCCAGGGTCTTGACCGACGCACTCTCACTGCTGTCCAGTGCGCCTCGGTTGTTAATGGCATCAATCTTCATGGCGAACCCCGGTCAGCTCAGCGTGATTGGAACCGGCAGAACGCTCGACGAAGGTTGAACACAAATCCGTAAGCGCCTGCATCGATTTCTGTTCCAGTGACCGAACCGACGCCGGCAAGTTGGCGACGCACGCCAACAACCGCGGCTCCAGTCGTTGCCGACTGGTTTCAACATCGAATTCGAGCAGTTGATCGGCGAGCCGCACCACATAGCGTTCCTGGGAGTGATAGTCGAGGACCAGGTCGCCAGGCCAAAAACGGCTCAATCGCTCGTGCAATTCATTGCCCAGCGAACGGCAATGCACTGGCAGCAGCACTTGCAGCACGGCGTCCGTGTCGTGCTGTTGATCCCTCAACCAGCGCTCCAACATCTCATCCAGCCATTCGGGCCGGCTCAAGGCTTGCGCAAGCAAATCGCGAGCAGCCTGCGCAAGGTCCTCGCGCAACCGTCGCCCCAACGCCTGCGACTCCAGCAAGCCGCTGGCCAGGTGTTCCGTCGCGCGCAAGATGCCCTCGGCATAGCCTTCCTGAAAGGCCTGGGCATGAATGGCTTCGGCGTCGCGCCGAGCCTGGTCGACACATTCGCGGGCCCAGCGTCGGGCCTGATGCTGCAATTGGCGACGCTGACGTGCTGCGGCCATGTCTTCGCGAGCCAGGTACACATCGCCCGACTCAGCAAATTCAGTCAGGGTTCGGATAGCGTCGAGCATGCTGCACCGCCATAAAAAAAAGGGCTGTATCGGGTTCGGTGACCGGCCACTGCCTGTGCAGGCGAACGACCGGCTCGGAAAATTGCAGCATCAGTCGCTCGAGCAGCATGGACGGTACTTGTTGGTGCCAGCTGCATACCCTGGGGCACCCGCGCCACCGTGCTGATGCGTGTGCGGCCAACCGTCGGCAAGGTACCTGGCTGCTTGTCCTGATCAGGTCGTTCGACTTCGTTGCCGTCCTCGATATTGAGCGACATCTCGACCTCGTCCGCCTGGGCGAAACGCGGCAATACGCTGACCAGCGTGCCATAGGTCACGTGCTGCAGATCGACACTGCGCTCGCCCACCAGCGGGGCATAAAAGGTGCGGTTGTTGTCGAAGATCGCCGGCACGTTCTCTTGCGTGAGGATGACCGGGCGCGAGACCACGTTCGCCCGGTTGGTGCGCTCGAGCGCCATGACCTGCGTCACGAACGAGACGCCATCGAGGGTGGTCGCCGAGCCCGCGTTGAGCGATGCGGAAAATTTGCCGCCTGAATTGATCGTGCCTTGCCAGTTGATGCCCAGCTGGTTGAGTTCATCCTTGTGCAAGTCGATGATCCACAACGACAACTCGACGTGCCGTTTCGGTGTGTCCAAGGCGCTCACCAGGTTCTCGATGAAGCGCACCTGCTCCGGCAACCCCTTGACCAGCAGGCTGTTGGTGTCGGGATAGGCCACCACCCGGATGTTTCCGGCGGCGACATCCCGCGCAATGATGCGCGGTGCCGCCGGATCCTGATCCGAAGATGGGTTTGCCAGACCTTCCAGGGGAAATGCCGGCATCTGTGGCTGCGGTCGTTGTGTCGGCACCTGAGTCGGCGTCTGCACCACCGACGGCTCCACCTCACGCTTCTCGCCGCGCAACAGTTGCTCGATCACGGTGGCCAGCCCGGGGATGGTCACCTTGTCATCGCGCAGCTCATATTTGCGATCACTGACAAAGGTGTTGCGTACCTGGATAACGCCAATCTGCTGCTTGCCCAGCAGCAGTTCCGAACGCTGGTTGTCCATCATCCCGGCCGCTTGCACCACCAGGTCGACATACATCGGCGGGCCCGACACATGAAAGGTGCGCAGGCCGTCATGGCGCAACGGATACCGGGGATCGTGCAACCCGGAACGCTCAAGAAACCCCTGTAGCCTGGCCACGGTCAGTGTTTGCAGCGAGACCATCGAGCTTTTGATTTCCGGGGCGTCGTACAGATAAATCGCCTGGCCGTCGCTGTACCAGATCAGGCCCATTTTCGAGGCGGTCCGCTCGAAGGTCCGCTGTGGCGTACGCAGGTCGAACGTACCGGAAATCCGCTTGATCGCCGCGGCCTTGCTGACGATTACCGGCTTGCCCAGTGGCCCCGCCAGTTCGCTGAAAAACGTGCGCGCGCTCTGTTCGCGAGCCTCGAAATTGTAGACATCGGCCTGCGTGGCAACGGGCGCGAGCAGCAACACGGCGCTCAAGGAGATGGGCAAGAGGGATAACGTTCGGCGGTTCATTGGCTCACTTGCCTGGAAGGTAGGTAATGTCGGCCAGGCTGCTGGGCGTGAAGCCCACCATTTCGCGGATCTCTCTGGAAAAATGCGACGACGAGGCAAAACCGAACTCCAGTGCCACATCCGTCAGGGAGCCTTCGCGCAGGCTCATGTTCAACAGCGCCTGGGCCGTGCGCCAGCCACGCAACGCTGGCTTGGCCGCCGTGCCCAGCGCTTGCCTGCACAGGCGACGAAAATGCGACACCGAAACGCCATAGCGCTGTGCCAGGGTGGTCAATTTTTCGCTATGGGTGCCCTGCTCCAGCAAAAAGCGCACAAGCCCGTAACTCTCGGTATGCCGCAATACACTGGCGAAGGCTTGCCACGCCTCGCCACTGGCCATCGCCTGGGCGATGTACCAGCGCTCGAGCAACCGCTCGGACTCAACGTTCGGATAGGGCACCGGCAATAGCGCCCAGGGTGCCTGAAGGGGTCGTTGATCGACCAACGCGTTGCCAAGGTCGATGAATACCTGCAATTTCATCAGCGGCGCCTGCACGATCGACTGCGCCTGCAAACGGCCCTTCACCTCAAATGCACCGTTGACAGCCATCAGCCCTTCCCAGCCGGCCGGCAGACAGCAGGTTTGCGCGCACTGCTCGCTGACCAGATAAACGGGGGACTCGCTGACGCGCAGATGCACTACCCGATCGCTGGAACGGGCATCCGGAAAACGTGTGGTGCAGGATGACTCGATGTGCACGCCAATCTCCTTTGGACCTTTCGACGTAGCTCGGCAGGATGAAAGAGAGGAAGCGCGCAATCCTGATGTAATGCTGATGAAAGCCTGAGTGGCATATGCCTTGCAGCCGCAGTGGTATCAGCACACATGCCAACGGCGGGATGCGTGCCAGGACAATGGCGTCGTCGCTCGGCCTTGCGCGTGCAGGGACCGGGACGGCGCTTTTTTTTGCAAGGTGAACAGACGATGAACGAACCCTCTGTCGGCCCTCTGGCCTGGGTCAATGGCAGCGATGCCCCGGAAAAGCGCGAAATCAATCTCGGCTTCATGGCCCTGAGCGATTGTGCTTCGGTGGTGGTTGCCGCCACCCAGGGCTTTGCCCAGCCCTACGGCCTGACCCTGAACCTCAGGCGTCAATCGTCCTGGGCCAACCTGCGGGACAATCTGGTCAGCGGTGAACTGGATGCCGCCCATAGCCTGTACGGTTTGATCTACGCGGTGCATCTGGGCATCGGTGGCGTCGCCCCGACCGACATGGCTGTGCTGATGGGCCTGAACCAGAACGGCCAGGGCATCCATCTGTCCCGTGGCTTGCAAGGGCTGGGCGTGACCGGTCCTGAAGCATTGCACCGGCACGTGCACCAAACTCGCTCAAAACTGACCTTCGCCCAGACCTTCCCCACCGGCACCCACGCCATGTGGCTCTATTACTGGCTAGCCAGTCAGGGCATTCATCCGTTGCGGGATGTCGACAGCGTGGTGGTGCCGCCACCGCAAATGGTTGCGCACCTGCAGGCGGGCCGTATCGATGGTATGTGCGTCGGTGAGCCGTGGTCCGCGAGTGCAGTGCAACAGGATCTCGGCTTCACCCTGGCGACGACCCAGGCCATCTGGCCCGATCACCCGGAAAAAGTCCTCGGCTGCACCCGCGCCTTCGTCGAGCAGTACCCCAATACCGCGCGCGTGCTGGTGATGGCGATCCTTGAAGCCAGTCGCTTCATTGAAGAGAGCACCGAAAATCGCCGCAGTACCGCGCAATTGCTCAGTGCACCGCAGTACCTCGATGCACCGCTGGACTGCATCGAACCGCGCCTGCTGGGCGACTATGCCGACGGCCTGGGCAATCGCTGGCAAGATCCCCACGCGTTGCGTTTCTACGGTGATGGCGAGGTCAACTTGCCGTACCTCTCCGATGGCATGTGGTTCATGACCCAGTTCCGCCGCTGGGGCCTGCTGCGTGACGACCCGGATTACCTCGGCGTGGCCCGGCAGGTCCAACGGTTGGACTTGTACCGTGAGGCCGCCAGCGCCGTGGGTGTCGCCGCTGCGGGCACGGACATGCGCAGCAGCCAGTTGATCGACGGCAAGGTCTGGGACGGCTCCGATCCGGTCGGTTATGCCCGTGGCTTCAAACTGCATGCGATGAGCGACAGCGCCCATCGATTCGCCAGCCGCTGACAGGAGACCACGAACATGCTGCGTATCCTGCTGATCAACGATACCGCGAAAAAAGTCGGGCGCCTGAAAGCGGCCCTGACCGAAGCGGGCTTTGAGGTGATCGATGAATCCGGATTGACCATCGACTTGCCCGAACGCGTCGAAACGGTGCGTCCGGACGTGATCCTGATCGATACCGAGTCACCGGGTCGCGATGTCATGGAGCAAGTGGTGCTGGTCAGCCGCGACCAGCCGCGCCCCATCGTGATGTTTACCGACGAACACGACCCTGACGTGATGCGCCAGGCAATCAAGTCCGGGGTCAGTGCCTACATCGTCGAAGGCATTCACGCACAGCGCTTGCAGCCGATTCTCGACGTCGCCATGGCGCGCTTCGAAAGCGACCAGGCTTTGCGCGCGCAACTGCACGCCCGCGACCAGCAACTGGCCGAGCGCAAGCGCATCGAGCTGGCCAAGGGGCTGTTGATGAAGATGAAGGACTGTAATGAGAAAGAGGCTTACACCCTGATGCGCCGCCAGGCCATGAGCCGCCAGCAGAAGCTGATTCAGGTGGCGGAGCAGATCATTGCCATGAGTGAGTTGTTGGGCTGAGGGAGTGTGTCGCCTGTCAGGGCGCCATCGCGAGCAAGCTTTGCTCCTACAGGTTTTGTGTCGTTCGCCACATTGAACTCACCCGAAACCTGTAGGAGCAAAGCTTGCTCGCGATTGGCCATCATACGGTCTCACCCTGTTGGCACAGATCTGGCTTTGTAATCCCCACAGGTAACCAACGGCGGTTGCCCCACCCACGACAAAGACGTCGCTTACCCCATTTGCCCCTGGCGAATCGGGTAGCGGCGTTTTTTTGTTTTGGCCCCATTGCCCGGGGCCGGTGGTGCCGCCCGGCGGCGCCCCGACTGACTCCCGTTCGAGACTCCTTTCAGCTGAGGTGCGCGATGAATTCAAGCTTCTGGAAATCCGGCCATACGCCAACCCTGTTTTCGGCCTTCCTCTACTTCGACCTGAGTTTCATGGTCTGGTACCTGCTCGGCCCTCTGGCGGTGCAAATCGCCGCCGACCTGCACCTGACCACCCAGCAACGCGGGCTGGTGGTGGCGACGCCGATTCTGGCCGGCGCGGTCCTGCGCTTCGTGATGGGCATGCTGGCCGATCGTCTGTCACCGAAAACCGCTGGAGTGATCGGCCAGGTGATCGTGATCGCCGCACTGTTCGGCGCCTGGAAACATGGCATCCACAGCTACGAACAAGCACTGCTGCTGGGACTCTTCCTGGGCATGGCTGGCGCGTCCTTCGCCGTGGCCCTGCCCCTGGCCTCGCAGTGGTACCCGCCGCAGCACCAGGGCAAGGCCATGGGCATCGCCGGGGCGGGTAACTCGGGCACTGTACTGGCGGCACTGATTGCGCCGGTATTGGCAGCCGCGTTTGGCTGGAGCAACGTGTTCGGCTTCGCCCTGATCCCGCTGATCCTCACCCTGATCGTCTTTGCCTGGCTCGCGAAAAATGCCCCGGAACGGCCGAAGGCCAAGTCGATGGCCGACTACTTCAAGGCACTGGGTGACCGTGACAGCTGGTGGTTCATGTTTTTCTACAGCGTGACCTTCGGTGGTTTCATCGGCCTGGCCAGCGCCCTGCCCGGCTATTTCAACGACCAGTACGGGCTGAGCCCGGTGACCGCCGGTTATTACACCGCCGCCTGCGTGTTCGGTGGCAGCCTGATGCGTCCCTTGGGCGGCGCACTGGCGGATCGCTTCGGTGGCATCCGCACCTTGCTGGCGATGTACACCGTGGCGGCGATCTGCATCGCCGCCGTGGGCTTCAATTTGCCGAGTTCCTACGCGGCCCTGGCACTGTTCGTGTGCACCATGCTCGGCCTGGGTGCCGGCAATGGCGCGGTGTTCCAGCTGGTGCCACAGCGCTTCCGCCGGGAGATCGGCGTGATGACCGGGCTGATCGGCATGGCCGGCGGCATCGGTGGTTTCGCCCTCGCGGCCGGCATGGGCGCGATCAAGCAAGGCACCGGCAGCTACCAATTGGCGCTGTGGCTGTTCGCCAGTCTCGCGGTGCTCGCCTGGTTCGGCTTGCACGGGGTGAAACGTCGCTGGAGAACCACCTGGGGTTCGGCCGCCGTCACGGCTGCACGGGTCTGACACTGCCATGAGCCTGCAGCTGAGTTTTGCCGAAGCCAGTGCCATTGGCCCGCGCGAGGAGAATCAGGACGCCCTGCGCCTGGTCACGCCGGCCCCGGCACTGGCCGCGAGCAAGGGTTACCTGTTCGCCATTGCCGACGGTGTCAGCCAGTGCGCCGATGGTGGCCTGGCCGCCCGCTCGACCTTGCAGGCCCTGGCGCTGGACTACTACGCCACGCCGGAAACCTGGGGCGTTGCCCAGGCACTGGACCGTCTGTTGCTGGCGCAGAATCGCTGGCTGCAGGCCAATGGTGGCGGGCAACCCTTGCTGACCACAGTCAGTGCGCTGGTCATGCGTGGCCGGCGTTTCACCCTGGCCCATGTCGGCGATTGTCGGGTGTATCGCTGGCATGGCGACCAGTTGCAGCGGGTCAGTGAAGACCATGTGTGGGATCAACCGGGCATGCAGCATGTGCTCAAGCGCGCGCTGGGGCTCGATCAGCATCTGGTGCTGGATTTTCTCGACGGTGAACTGCGGGTCGATGAGAGCTTTGTGTTGCTCAGCGACGGTGTCTGGGCGGTGCTCGGCGATACGGCGATTGCGGCGATTCTGCGCGATCAGCCGGACCTCGACAGCGCTGCGCAGACACTGGTGAATGCCGCGCACCTGGCCGGTAGCCAGGACAACGCCAGCGCCATGCTGGTGCGGGTCGATGCCCTGGGTGAAACCAGCATCGGCGATGCGCTGATTCATTTGCAGCAATGGCCGCTGCCTCCGGCGCTGAAACCGGGTCAGGACTTCGAAGGCTGGCATGTCGAATCCATCCTGGGCCAGAGTCGGCAGTCGCTGCTGTATCGGGTGCGTGACGCTCACCAACAACCCTGGCTGCTGAAAACCCTGCCCGGCTCGCTGCATGACGATCACTTGGCCGGACAGGCGTTGCTGTCGGAAGAGTGGTTTCTCAAGCGGGTCGCCGGGCGGCATTTTCCTGAAGTCCATGTCGCGGGCCAGCGTCAGCATTTGTACTACGTGATGCGCGAATACGCGGGTTCGACTCTGGCGCAACAGTTCACGCAGAGCGGGCCATTGCCGCTGGCCCAGTGGCGGGAACTGGCTGAACGCCTTCTGAAGGCGGTCGGGCTGCTGCATCGACGGCAGATCCTGCATCGCGACATCAAGCCGGAAAACCTGTTGCTGGGGGATGACGGCGAGTTACGCCTGCTGGATTTCGGCCTGGCCTGGTGCTCGGGCCTTTCCGAAGACCAGCCCTCTACCCTGCCCGGAACCCCGAGCTACATAGCGCCGGAAGCGTTTCGCGGTGAAAGGCCGGCACCGCAACAGGACCTGTATGCGGTCGGGGTGACCTTGTATTACCTGCTCACCGGGCACTATCCCTACGGCGAGATCGAAGCCTTCCAGCGCCCGCGTTTCGGCGTGCCGGTCAATCCCGGCCGCTATCGCCCGGATCTGCCGGAATGGCTCACGCAAAGCCTGGAACGTGCGGTCGCGGCGGATCCGGCCCAGCGTTTTGAAACGGCGGAGGAATGGTTGCTGGTGATGGAACAGGGGGAGCGTCGCAGTTTGAACGTGCGCCCCAGGCCCTTGCTGGAACGCGAGCCGTTGAAGGTATGGCGCGCGCTGGCGTTGGGATCGTTGTTGATCAATCTGGCGCTGATGTTTGCGCTGTTTCATGGCTAAGCCTGAGGAAAACACGATGAACGCAAAAGTCTGGCTGGTCGGTGCAGGCCCGGGTGATCCGGAATTGCTGACGCTCAAAGCCGTTCGGGCGATGCGAGAAGCGGATGTCGTGCTGATCGATGACCTGGTGAATGACGCCGTCCTTGAGCACTGTGGCAGCGCGCGGATCATTCCCGTTGGTAAACGCGGAGGCTGCCGCTCAACGCCGCAGGCCTTCATTCATCGGCTGATGCTGCGATACGCGCGTCAGGGCAAATGCGTGGTACGGCTCAAGGGGGGTGATCCCTGTATTTTCGGTCGCGGTGGCGAGGAAGCGCAGTGGTTGCGTGAGCGCGGGATTGAAGTGGAACTGGTCAACGGCATCACGGCCGGGCTTGCCGGCGCCACGCAATGCGGTATCCCGCTGACACTGCGCGGCGTGGCACGCGGCGTGACTCTGGTGACCGCCCACACCCAGGACGGCAGCAGCCTGGATTGGCGGGCGCTGGCTCAGGGCGGGACGACGCTGGTGATCTACATGGGGGTGGCCAAACTCGGGGAGATCCGTGAGCAGTTGCTCCTGGGCGGGATGGCCCTGGATACGCCGGTGGCGATGATTGAAAACGCTTCGCTGCCGCATCAGCGGGAGTGTCGGAGTGATCTGACAGCGATGGAGGAAGATGCCTGCGTCTTTGGTTTGAAGAGTCCTGCGATTCTGGTTATCGGCGAGGTCGCAGCCGCAGAAAAGATCAAAAGGTCGCAGCCTGGACAGCTCATGCAGGGATCCGTGTAGAAGCTGCCGCAGGCTGCGATCTTTTCAGATACGGCACCAAATCGCAGACAAAGAAAAGCCCGGCCTAGGCCGGGCTTTTCTCGGAGCGGCGAGCTAATTACTTAGCTTGAGCTTCAACCTGCGCTTCTACGCGACGGTTAACAGCACGGCCAGCTTCAGTTTTGTTGTCAGCAACTGGGCGGGATTCGCCGTAGCCAACAGACTGAACGCGGGACGATTCAACACCGTACTGGTTGGTCAGAACTTGCTTAACGGCGTTTGCACGACGCTCGGACAGTTTCTGGTTGTAAGCGTCAGGACCGACGTTGTCAGTGTGACCTTCAACAGTAGTGGTGGTGGATGGGTACTGCTTCATGAAGTCAGCCAGGTTCTTGATGTCGCCGTAGCTGTTTGGCTTGACGACCGACTTGTCGAAGTCGAACTTCACGTCCAGCTCTACACGAACAACTTCAGCAACAGCCGGGCAGCCATCAGCGTCAACGGTAACGTTGGCTGGGGTGTCTGGGCACTTGTCAACGTTGTCGCAAACGCCATCGTTGTCGCTGTCGGAGCAGACTTCTGGTGCTGGAACCGGAGCAGCAGCTGGCTTGTTGCCGCCACCGAAGTTTACACCCAGACCTACGGACGGGATGTAGTCCCAACGGCCGTTGTCCAGCTTGTAGTCAGCTTCTACGCCAGCACGAGCGTAGACGTTTTCGAGGAAGTAGTACTTCAGACCACCGCCTGCAGTCAGGAAAGTCGACTGGTCACGACCGGTGTGGCCGTCAGCGGCTACGTTGGTCATGCTGCCGTGCTTAACACCACCTTGAACGTATGGACGCAGAGCGTCACCAGCGTTGTTGAAGTGGTACTGAGCGTTCAGACCGAACTGGTCGCCTTCGATTTTCTGATGGCCAGTACCGTTGTTCGAACGGGTGTGGTCGTCATTGTTGTAGGTAGCGTTCAACGATACGTCGTCGGTCAAGAAGTAACCGATGGAGGCGCCAGGAGTGTAGCCATCTTCAACGTTGTTCACGCTGTCGTTGTACTTTTTCCCGTAGTTGAGCTCGCCTTCAACTGCGCCTTGGCCCTGTGCCAATGCGCCGAACGAAGTAGCGGCAATAAGAGTACCAATGGCCAAGCCCAAGGTGTTTTTCAGTTTCATCCGTTAAATCCCCATCTGGTGATTGTGAAGCAGTCCCGCAAACCGGGGGACAACTCGGCGGCAATTCTATCAGAACTTGCCTACACGTAAGAGAATTTTGCGCCGAACTAAGTTTCGGCAATGCCTGCAAATTTCTCACGCAATTTATCTAGAGCACGTTTATACCGCATTTTTGTTGCACTCAAGCCCATGTGCATGATGTCTGCGATCTCCTGAAACTCCAGCTCTGCGACAAATCGTAGCACCAGAATTTCGCGGTCAATCGGGTTCACATACACCAACCAGCGATCAAGTCCGCCCTTCTCCTCGGGTTTCGGCGCCTTTTCCTCGGACGCTTCTTCGAGGGGGTCAAGACTCAATGCGTCCATCAAGCGACGCTTTCGCCGTTCTTTCCGATACTGCGTGATGCATTCGTTGTACGTGATGCTATATAGCCATGTCTTGAACTTCGACTTGCCTTCGAAGTTCTTCAAGCCATACAACACCTTCAACATCACTTCCTGACAGACATCATCTGCGTCGCGATCGTTCCCGAGATATCGTGCACAGACGTTAAATAATGTTCGTTGGTAACGCCGCATCAGTTCTTCATAGGCGCGCGTTACGTGAAACAGCTCGGTATGCGAGCGCGCGACCAACTCCTCATCAGAGAGCTCGCGGGGGTCGTAGCGCATGGATAGCGGTTGGGCTTTATTCAAAACAAGTCGGGCCGACAGTCAGGTCAATGTCCGCCGCTGCCAGCATCAGCAGGCATTTTGCGGCGGCATACATTAGCAGGATTTGCCGGGTTAGCGGCTACTCACATGCTGCTCGAGAAGGATCCGATTGGAAAGAGAGACTAGCTCACCCTCATCCGTCAGCAATGTGGTTTTAACCGTGCCGATCTCCTCGATCTGCCCTTCGACCTCTCCAACACGCACTTGTTGCCCCACCTGATACAACTCACGCACATAGATTCCCGCAAGAATCTGACCGGCGATTTCCCGGCTTCCCAACCCCATGGCCAGCGCAACCGCCAGACCAACGGTAATCAAAACGATCACGATCACATGGTTGAGCAGGTCAGTCTTGACCTCCAACTGGCTGATCGCAACCGAGATACTGATGATGATCACCAAGCCCTGGGCAATACGCCCCAGCCCGGAAGCGTAGTCCAGACCTACGCCTTCTGCCGCTCCGCGCACCAGGCCATTGGCCAGTTGCGCCAGCAAAACCCCTACCAGCAGCACCAGCGCGGCGCCGAATACTTTCGGCAAATACAGCGCAAGCATGTCCAGCGTAGCCGAAACCCGCTCAAGTCCAAGGGATTCTGCGGCGGAAACCAGGAAAATCAGCAGAACGAACCAGTAGACGATCTTGCCGATCAGCGTCGAAATCGGAACCTGCAGGCCGGCGCGCGACATCAGCTTGGTCAGACCGGTACCGCCCATCAGGCGATCCAGACCCAGTTTGGCGAGCAATTTGGACAGCAGCGTGTCCAGCAGCTTGGCCACGACGAAACCCAGCAGCAGCACAACCAGTGCGCCAAACAGGTTCGGAATGAAGTTCGCAACCTTGGTCCATAGCGCAGTCATTGCAGTGACGAGGCTCTGTGTCCAGAGATCAAGTTCCATATTCAATCAGCCTTATCAGCAGTGCGAGCGGTAGGTTTACGAAGACGGGACACCGGCGCAACGTGGGCCGAGCCGTTATTGAGGGCGATCATCAGGGCGGGCAGCCAGCGGCCCAACAAGCTGAACAGATCGCCGGCGCCGACCTGGCGGTTGGCGGTTTTCAGTACGCGGCCAAGGCACGCATCGTCGTCCCGGGTGGACGGGTTGGCCTTGAGCATGTCACGCAAAGACTGTTCAAACGGATCGTGCATACGCACCTCTCGTGATGTCTGTGAAAGACGCGGTCAAATTTGGTCGGGTCACAAGGTTTACATTCAAACCCAGCGCAAACGTCGAAATATCCACCACTGCCCCAGCGCCACCGCAATCATCAGCAGGCAGGCGACGAGGAAGCCATACGGGCTCCCGGATAACGGAATTCCCCCGACGTTGATCCCCAAAAGACCGGTCAGAAAACTCATCGGCAAAAAGATCCCGGTGATGATCCCGAAGCGATACATCGTGCGGTTCATGCGCACGCTCAATCTTCGGTCTTCGGCCTCCAGGACCAGCCCCACCCGCTCCCGGGTCAATTCCAACTCTTCGAGATAACGGGTAAGGCTGTTGTTCAATTCGTTCCAGTAATCGCCATCGTCCTCGACGAACCAAGGCAATTTTATGCGCGTCAGTTGACCGAAAATATCCCGCTGCGGAGCGAGAAACCGCTTCAACGCAGCCGCCCGGCGACGGATCTGCAAAACCTCTCCATGCTCAGGTGTATACCGTTCGTCGGCATCCAGCTTTTCTTCTTCCTCATCGACCACTTCCGAGAGGCAGCTGACCAGATCCTGCACTTTGTTGGTCAGGTACTGCGCCATATAGAGGATGAGTTCGGAGGCGGTTCTCGGCCCCTTGCCTTCCGCCAGTTGCACCAACAACTCTTCCGTGGCGCGCAACGGCCGCAATCGCAGGGAGATCACTCGCTGGGCGGAACCGAAGATTCGCACCGACACCATGTCTTCCGGCTCGGCCCCCGGGTTGAGGTTCACCCCGCGCAAAAATAGCAGCAGTTCACTGTCGGAAAGCTGTAGCAGACGCGGACGGGTGTTTTCTTCCAGCAACAGATCGCAGCTGAATTCGCTCAAACCACTGGATTTGCGCAGCCAGGTCTGGGTTTGCGGATGACTGCGATCCCAGTGCAGCCACAGGCTTTCATGGGCCTGAAGCTGCAAGTCATCGAGTTCTGTCCGGGCTATCGAACGCGCACCGCCTTTACCGTCCAGCACCAGGGCGTGGACCAACCCCCACTGCGCGTTTTCTTCCTCGAACATCCGCATTCCTTCGGTCAAATACTACTCAGGCATTTTCAGCGGGCTAGGCGAGATGATCACGCCGTTGTTGTCCGCATAAATGTAGTGGCCTGGATGGAAAGTCACGCCGGCAAAGGTCACGGCAACATTGAGGTCGCCGATGCCACGCTTTTCGGTTTTCATCGGATGGCTGGCCAGCGCCTGAACGCCCAGGTCGGTTTGCGCGATGACGTCGACGTCACGGATGCAACCGTAGATCACCAGCCCTTCCCAGCCATTTTTCGCGGCCTTCTCGGCCAGCATGTCGCCCAGCAGTGCGCGGCGCAGGGAGCCACCGCCATCGACCACCAGCACCTTGCCGTTGCCCTTGAGTTCGACCTGTTCCTTGACCAGCGAGTTGTCTTCGAAGCATTTGATGGTCACGATTTCGCCGCCGAAGGAATCACGGCCACCGAAATTGCTGAACATCGGTTCCAGCACCTGCACCAGCTCCGGGTAGGCGTCGCACAGGTCAGGCGTGAGGTAATGGATCATCGAGAAACTCCTGTAAAAAGGGAGACAGCACGAACATCACGGATGGTTCGATCATCGAAAATGACCGAAAAAGCTCAATCCGTCATATCTTAGCCGCAAGCCGACCAGAGCGAAATGCCCCTGATAGAGCCTCCAGCTTAGATTGCTGTGGCCACGCCCGCCTGTTCACCCAGCAACGGCGTGTGTTGATCCGCCAGCCAGCGGGCCACCAACGGCCAAACTTCGGCCTGCGCCGCCTTGCTGACCAGCATTTCCACGTGACCGAAACTGTCGGCAAAACCCTGCTCGCGCCCCAGGTTGATGAATTGCTTGTGCTCGCAGCCCAACTGATCGAACAACTTGCGACAAGCCCAGGCCGGATCCTGATGATCTCCCACAGCACTCACCGCCAGCACCGGCACATTGACCTCGGCCAAGCCTGCCCACCAATCCTTGTCGGCATCGCCAAAACGCCCGAACAGGCCGTACCAGCGCATGCTCTCAAGCGCCAGACCAATGGGCTCGTCTTCCGGCCCGCGCTTGAGCCGTGACCCGGACAACTGGGCGAAGCGCTTGAGGATAAAGCGGCCGCTCCACTCCACCGGAGGGATCTTCAACGGCCAATAGGTACGGCTGACCTGGGTACCGAAAAACGCCGCGGACGCGACCACCGGCTCGCCGATGTACTGACCGCCCAGCGCCGCCGCCAGGGTGATACCGCCCAGCGAGTGGCCGATCCAGTGCGGGACCTGGCCACTTTGTTCGCGCACGAATGCACCAATGGCCGGCAGATCGTAGCGCGCGTAATCAGCGACGCGGTTCTTGCGGTAGTCCTGGTTGCGCTGGGACAAGCCATGGCCGCGCATTTCCGGAATCCACACATCGAACCCCAGGCGCGTCAGATAAGCACCCAGGCCCACGCCCTTGGGGGAGAACCAGAAACGGCGATTGGAAAAGCTGCCGTGCAGCAGGATGACCGGCACGCCGCGCACCGCTGGCTCGTCGGCCATGCCCAGGCGCGTCACCGCGATTTCGACGCTGGCGTCAGGGCTGTTCGCGGGTTTCAAACGATAGACATCTTCGCTCAGATCACCGCGCCGTTCGGCGCTGATCAGGGCGACAGGAAATAGGTTGCTGCTGCTTTGCATAATCTCTTGCACAAAAAAGGGCGGCATCCAGATGGAGCCCGCCCTACTTCAATCTCTAAAAACAGCCCCCCTGTAGGAGCAAGGCTTGCCCGCGATGGCGTCTTCAAAATCGCCATCGCCAGCAAGCTGTGCTCCTACAGAGAGCGAGCCGTTCACACTTGATCAAGCCGAAGCCTGACCCTCAGCCAGGAAGAACCAGGTCTCCAACACGGAGTCAGGGTTCAGCGAGACGCTTTCAATGCCTTGCTCCATCAGCCACTTGGCCAGGTCCGGGTGGTCCGAAGGGCCCTGACCGCAGATGCCGATGTACTTGCCGGCCTTGTTGCACGCGGCAATGGCGTTGGCCAACAGCTTCTTGACCGCCGGATTACGCTCGTCGAACAGGTGCGCGATGATGCCGGAGTCACGGTCCAGGCCCAGGGTCAGCTGGGTCAGGTCGTTGGAGCCGATGGAGAAACCGTCGAAGTACTCGAGGAATTCATCCGCCAGGATCGCGTTGGACGGCAGCTCGCACATCATGATGACGCGCAGGCCGTTTTCACCACGGGCCAGGCCGTTCTTGGCCAGCAGGTCCACCACCTGGCTCGCTTCGCCCAGGGTACGGACGAACGGCACCATGATTTCAACGTTGGTCAGGCCCATCTCGTTACGCACGCGCTTGAGGGCGCGGCATTCGAGCTCGAAGCAGTCACGGAAAGATTCGCTGATGTAACGCGAAGCGCCGCGGAAGCCCAGCATCGGGTTTTCTTCTTCCGGCTCGTAGAGCTTGCCGCCGATCAGGTTCGCGTATTCGTTGGACTTGAAGTCCGACAGACGCACGATGACCTTCTTCGGATAGAACGCGGCCGCCAGGGTGCTGATGCCTTCGACCAGTTTTTCGACGTAGAAGCCGACCGGATCGTTGTAGCCGGCAATACGCTTGTCGACGCTTTCCTTGATGTCCAGCGGCAGACCGTCGTAGTTCAGCAGTGCCTTGGGGTGCACGCCGATCATGCGGTTGATGATGAACTCCAGGCGGGCCAGGCCCACACCGGCGTTCGGCAGCTGTGCGAAGTCAAAGGCGCGGTCCGGGTTGCCGACGTTCATCATGATCTTGAACGGCAGGTCCGGCATGGCGTCGACGGAGTTCTTCTTGATGTCGAAGCCCAGTTCGCCTTCGAAGATGTAACCGGTGTCGCCTTCGGCGCAGGAAACGGTCACGCCCTGGCCGTCCTTCAGCAGCTCGGTAGCGTTGCCGCAACCGACCACGGCCGGAATGCCCAGCTCACGGGCGATGATCGCCGCGTGGCAGGTACGGCCACCACGGTTGGTGACGATGGCGCTGGCGCGCTTCATGACCGGTTCCCAGTCCGGGTCGGTCATGTCGGAGACCAGTACGTCGCCGACCTGGACCTTGTCCATCTCGGACACGTCCTTGATGATGCGGACCTTGCCGGCGCCGATGCGCTGGCCAATGGCGCGACCTTCCACCAGCACGGTGCCGGTTTCCTTCAGCAGGTAACGTTCCATGACGTTGGCCTGGGTACGGCTCTTCACGGTTTCCGGACGGGCCTGCACGATGTACAGCTTGCCGTCGTCACCGTCCTTGGCCCATTCGATGTCCATCGGGCACTGATAGTGCTTCTCGATGATCATCGCCTGCTTGGCCAGCTCGCTGACTTCGGCGTCGGTCAGGCAGAAACGCGCGCGATCGGCCTTGTCCACATCGACGGTCTTGACCGAACGACCGGCCTTGGCCTCGTCGCCGTAGATCATCTTGATGGCCTTGCTGCCCAGGTTGCGGCGCAGGATCGCCGGACGACCAGCGGTCAGGGTGCCTTTGTGAACATAGAATTCATCCGGGTTCACCGCGCCTTGCACGACGGTTTCACCCAGGCCATAGGCGCCGGTGATGAACACCACGTCACGGAAGCCCGACTCGGTGTCGAGGGTGAACATCACGCCGGCGGTGCCGGTTTCGGAACGGACCATGCGTTGTACGCCGGCCGACAGGGCAACCAACTTGTGGTCGAAGCCCTGATGCACGCGGTAGGAAATCGCGCGATCGTTGAAAAGGGAGGCGAACACCTCTTTGGCGGCGCGAATGACGTTTTCGACACCACGGATGTTCAGGAAGGTTTCCTGCTGACCGGCGAAGGAGGCGTCCGGCAGGTCTTCTGCGGTAGCAGAAGAGCGTACGGCCACGGCCACGTCGGGATTACCGGCGGACAGGGTGGCGAAGGCGGCGCGGATTTCGGCGTTCAGTTTTTCAGGGAACTCGGCTTCCATGATCCATTGACGGATCTGGGCACCGGTCTTGGCCAGGGCATTCACATCATCGACGTCCAGTGCATCCAGGGCGTCGTGAATCTGCTGGTTCAGGCCGCTCAATTCCAGGAAGTCACGATAAGCCTGAGCGGTTGTGGCGAAGCCGCCGGGCACCGATACACCGGCACCTGCAAGGTTGCTGATCATCTCGCCCAGGGATGCGTTCTTGCCCCCCACATGCTCAACATCATGTTTGCCGAGCTTATCGAGGGAAACTACGTACTCTACCAAGGTGATCTCTCCACTAACTGTGTTGGAAAAGCTCAGACGCCGGCTGCTCGGGGGAGCGTTTGCCAGCTGTATGGCCTGGACCTGGAAAATAAGTGAGAATGCGGGCCGTTGGCGGCCGGCAAATCGCGCCTATCATATCCAAGATTCGTCACTAGCTTAAGGCCCAAGGTGCAAATGAAACGATCTGCTTTCTTTATCTCCGATGGCACCGGCATCACTGCCGAAACCCTGGGTCAAAGCCTTCTGGCGCAGTTCGAAAACATTACCTTTGCTAAATTCACGCGGCCGTACATCGACAGCGTGGAAAAAGCGCGGGCCATGGTACAACAAATCAACAAAGCCGCCGAAGTCGACGGCTTTCGTCCGATTATCTTCGACACCATCGTCAATCAGGACATTCGTGAGATCCTCGCGACTTCCAATGGTTTCATGATCGACATTTTCTCGACCTTCCTGGCGCCTCTGGAACAGGAATTGACCGAGCATTCCTCCTATTCCGTCGGCAAATCCCACTCGATCGGCTCCAATTCCAATTACATGGAGCGGATCGAGGCGGTGAACTTCGCCCTCGACAACGACGACGGCGCCCGCACGCACTACTACGACAAGGCCGACCTGATCCTGGTGGGCGTGTCGCGCTGCGGCAAGACACCTACCTGTCTGTACATGGCCATGCAATTCGGCATCCGCGCGGCCAACTACCCGCTGACCGAAGACGATATGGAGCGCCTGACCCTGCCAAGCGCCCTGCGCGCCCACCAGCACAAGCTGTTCGGCCTGACCATCGACCCCGACCGCCTCACCGCGATCCGCAACGAGCGCAAGCCCAACAGCCGCTATTCGAGCTACGCCCAGTGCGAGTTCGAAGTGCGCGAAGTAGAAAACCTGTTCCGTCGCGAGAACATTCCCAACATCAACTCCACGCATTTCTCCGTTGAAGAAATCTCCGCGAAGATTCTGGTGGAGAAAGGTGTCGAGCGGCGGTTCAAGTAGTTCTCTATTGCCTGTTCCGACCTCATCGCGGGCAAGCCTTGCTCCTACAGTTGCGAGTCGTATCGCGTAATTTTTGATCGACATCAAATCTGTGGGAGCAAGGCTTGCCCGCGATGAACGATATCGCGGTCCCCTAGATCACAAACAAATCCACAAACCGATTCACCGGCGTAGCCTCCAGCCGCGCCTGGTCCTTGCACAGCTCAAAAATCTCCTCGACTCTCTGCCCGGCAAACCGCGTTGCCAGATTCGCCCTGAACTTGTCCTCCAGTAACGGAATCCCTTCGGCACGCCGCCGACGATGACCAATCGGATACTCCACCACCACGTTATCGGTGCTGGACCCATCCTTGAAAAACACCTGCAGCCCATTGGCGATGGAGCGCTTGTCAGCTTCCAGGTATTCGCGGGTGAAACGCGGGTCTTCGACGATGACCATCTTGTCGCGCAACACGTCAATGATCGTGTGCGACCGGTGGAAATCATCCTCGTAGTACTCGGCCACCAGATTGCCGAACGCCAGCGGCACGGCGGTCATGTACTGGATGCAATGGTCGCGGTCTGCCGCATTGGCCAGCGGGCCGACCTTGGAAATGATGCGGATCGCCGATTCGTGGGTGGTGATGACGATCCTGTCGATTTCGTGCAACCGATTACGCACTTGCGGGTGCAGAGTCACGGCAGCCTCGCAGGCGGTTTGCGCATGGAACTCGGCGGGAAAACTGATCTTGAACAGCACGTTTTCCATCACATAACTGCCGTACGGCCGGGAGAAACTGAAAGCACGCTTGTCTTCAGGCTTGAGCGCCAGATCGTTGTTGGTGTGGCTGAACAATACGTCATAAAAGCCCCACTGTTTGGCACTCAAAACGCCGGGGATACCCATTTCACCGCGCATCGCCATATCCGCCAGACGCACACCTCGGCTGGAGGCATCCCCCGCCGCCCAGGATTTACGCGATCCGGCATTCGGCGCATGACGGTAAGTGCGCAGTGCCTGGCCATCGGCGAAGGCATGGGACAACGCCGAAAGCAGCTGCTCGCGATTGGCCCCCATCAGCTTGGCGGTGACCGCCGTCGAGGCCACTTTCACCAGAATCACGTGATCGAGGCCAACCCGGTTGAACGAGTTTTCCAGGGCAATCACGCCTTGAATCTCGTGGGCCATGATCATTGCTTCGAGCACGGTACGAACGCTCAGCGGCGCCTCACCATTGGCCAGGCGTTTTTGTGATAAATGGTCAGCCACCGCAAGGATGCCACCGAGATTGTCCGACGGATGACCCCACTCGGCGGCCAGCCAGGTGTCGTTGTAATCGAGCCAGCGCACGATGCAACCGATGTCCCACGCCGCCTTGACCGGATCCAGCCGAAAAGACGTACCCGGCACCCGCGCGCCAAACGGCACCACCGTGCCCTCGACAACCGGCCCCAGATGCTTGGTGCATTCGGGAAAGCGCAGCGCCAGCAGGCCACAGCCCAGGGTGTCCATCAGGCAGTTGCGGGCGGTGTCGAGGGCTTCCGGCGATTCGATCCGGAAATTCAGGACGTAATCGGCAATGTCCTGCAGGACCTGGTCGTAGTCCGGGCGGTTGTTGAGGTCAACGTTGGCACTCATGGTCGATTCACTCTTGTAGGAGCGAGCTTTGCTCGCGATGGTCGTCAACGATTACGCTGGGCGCCTGACACCCCGTGGTGCTCTCGTGTCCATCGCGAGCAGGCTCGCTCCTACATAAGGTATGCGTCAGAACGAATCACCCGGCACGCGCACAAACCCCTCCATCAACACCCGCGCACTGCGGCTCATGATGGCTTTGTTCACGGTCCATTCACCGTTGACCTGACTGGCCTCGGCCCCCACGCGCAAGGTGCCGGACGGATGACCGAAGCGCACCGCGTTGCGCTCGACGCCACCGGCCGCAAGGTTCACCAAGGTGCCGGAAATCGCCGCCGCCGTACCGATCGCCACCGCTGCGGTACCCATCATCGCGTGGTGCAGCTTGCCCATGGACAGCGCACGTACCAGCAGGTCGACATCGCCAGCCGCAATCGCCTTGCCACTGGAAGCCACGTAATCCGCAGGCTTGGCCACGAACGCCACCTTCGGCGTGTGCTGCCGCTTGGCCGCTTCGTCAATGTTGGAAATCAGGCCCATGCGCAATGCGCCGTAGGCACGGATGGTTTCGAACATCAGCAGCGCTTTCGGATCGCCGTTGATCGCGCCCTGCAACTCGGTGCCCTTGTAGCCGATGTCTTCGGCATTGACGAAAATCGTCGGGATGCCGGCGTTGATCATGGTCGCCTTGAAGGTGCCGACACCCGGCACTTCCAGGTCATCGATCAGGTTGCCGGTAGGGAACATCGAACCACCGCCACCCTCTTCCTCCGCGGCCGGATCCAGAAACTCGATTTGCACTTCCGCGGCCGGGAAGGTCACGCCGTCGAGTTCGAAATCGCCGGTTTCCTGCACTTCACCGTTGGTGATCGGCACGTGGGCGATGATGGTCTTGCCGATGTTGGCCTGCCACACGCGAACCACGGCAACGCCGTTGTGCGGGATGCGGCTGGCGTCCACCAGGCCATTGCTGACAGCGAACGAACCGACTGCCGCCGACAGGTTGCCGCAGTTGCCGCTCCAGTCGACGAAAGGTTTGTCGATGGAGACTTGACCGAACAGGTAGTCGACATCGTGATCGGCCTTGATGCTTTTCGACAGGATCACGGTTTTGCTGGTGCTGGAGGTCGCGCCGCCCATGCCGTCGATTTGCTTGTCGTATGGGTCGGGGCTGCCAATCACGCGCAGCAACAGTGCATCGCGGGCAGGGCCCGGAACCTGTGCCGCTTCCGGCAAATCCTTCAGGCTGAAGAACACGCCTTTGCTGGTGCCGCCGCGCATGTAGGTGGCGGGAATCTTGATCTGTGGTGCGTGAGCCATGATTGCTCCTTCATAACAGGCACGGGACCCAAGGTCCCGTGCCTGCACAGCTTGTTTTAAACGGCTACCGCCGATTCTTCGAGGAAGTCCTGGGCGAAACGTTGCAACACGCCGCCAGCCTCGTAGATCGACACTTCTTCGGCGGTGTCGAGACGGCAGGTCACCGGCACCTCGACGCGCTCGCCGTTCTTGCGATGGATCACCAGGGTCAGGTCAGCCCGTGGCGTGCGATCACCGATCACGTCATAGACTTCGGTGCCGTCGATGGCCAGGGTGTGACGGTTGGTGCCCGGCTTGAACTCCAGCGGCAACACGCCCATGCCCACCAGGTTGGTGCGGTGGATGCGCTCGAAACCTTCGGCGGCAATCGCCTCCACACCCGCCAGACGCACGCCCTTGGCGGCCCAGTCGCGGGACGAGCCCTGACCGTAGTCGGCGCCGGCGATGATGATCAGCGACTGCTTGCGATCCATGTAGGTCTCGATGGCTTCCCACATGCGCATCACTTTGCCTTCCGGCTCGACGCGGGCCAGGGAGCCCTGCTTGACCTTGCCGTTCTCGACAACCATTTCGTTGAACAGTTTCGGGTTGGCGAAGGTCGCGCGCTGCGCGGTCAAGTGGTCGCCACGGTGCGTCGCGTAAGAGTTGAAGTCTTCTTCCGGCAGGCCCATTTTCGCCAGGTATTCGCCAGCGGCGCTGTCCAGCATGATGGCGTTGGACGGCGACAGGTGGTCGGTGGTGATGTTGTCCGGCAGCACCGCCAGCGGACGCATGCCCTTGAGCGGACGAGCGCCGGCCAATGCGCCTTCCCAGTACGGCGGACGACGGATGTAAGTGCTCATCTCGCGCCAGTCGTACAGCGGCTTCACTTTCGGACCGGTGTCTTCGTGGATGGCGAACATCGGGATGTACACCTGACGGAACTGCTCCGGCTTCACCGACGCCTTGACCACTGCGTCGACTTCTTCATCGCTCGGCCAGATGTCTTTCAGACGGATTTCCTTGCCGTCGACCACGCCCAGCACGTCTTTTTCGATGTCGAAACGGATGGTGCCGGCAATGGCATAAGCGACCACCAGCGGTGGCGAAGCGAGGAACGCCTGCTTGGCGTACGGGTGAATCCGGCCGTCGAAGTTGCGGTTACCGGACAGCACGGCAGTGGCGTACAGGTCGCGGTCGATGATCTCTTGCTGGATCACCGGGTCCAGTGCACCGGACATGCCGTTGCAGGTGGTGCAGGCGAAGGCGACGACGCCGAAACCGAGCTGTTCCAGCTCATCGGTCAGGCCGGCTTCGTCGAGGTACAGCGCCACGGTTTTCGAGCCCGGCGCCAGGGACGATTTGACCCATGGCTTGCGGGTCAGGCCGAGCTTGTTGGCGTTGCGCGCCAGCAGGCCAGCGGCGATCACGTTGCGCGGGTTGCTGGTGTTGGTGCAGCTGGTGATGGCAGCGATGATCACCGCGCCGTCCGGCATTTGCCCTGGAACGTCTTCCCACTGACCAGAAATGCCTTTGGCCGCCAGATCCGACACCGCGACCCGGGCGTGCGGGTTGCTCGGGCCGGCCATGTTGCGCACCACCGAAGACAGGTCGAAGGTCAAGCCGCGCTCGTATTGCGCACCTTTCAGGCTGTCCGCCCACAGGCCGATCTGCTTGGCATAGTTCTCGACCAACTGCACCTGCTCGTCTTCACGGCCGGTGAGTTTGAGGTAGTCGATGGTCTGCTGGTCGATGTAGAACATCGCGGCAGTAGCACCGTACTCAGGCGCCATGTTGGAAATGGTTGCACGGTCGCCGAGGGTCAGCGCCGACGCGCCTTCGCCGAAGAACTCCAGCCACGCACCTACAACCTTCTGCTTGCGCAAGAACTCGGTCAGTGCCAGCACCATGTCGGTGGCGGTGATGCCCGGCTGCAGCTTGCCGGTCAGTTCGACGCCGACGCTTTCCGGCAGGCGCATCCAGGAGGCACGGCCGAGCATCACGCTCTCGGCTTCCAGGCCACCGACACCGATGGCGATCACGCCCAGTGCATCGACGTGCGGGGTGTGGCTGTCGGTGCCGACGCAGGTGTCAGGGAAGGCCACGCCGTCACGCACCTGGATCACCGGAGACATTTTCTCCAGGTTGATCTGGTGCATGATGCCGTTGCCCGGCGGGATCACGTCGACGTTCTTGAACGCCTTCTTGGTCCAGTTGATGAAGTGGAAACGGTCTTCGTTGCGACGGTCTTCGATGGCGCGGTTCTTTTCGAACGCTTCCGGATCGAAGCCGCCGCGCTCGACGGCCAGGGAGTGGTCGACGATCAGTTGGGTCGGCACCACCGGGTTGACTTGCGCCGGGTCACCGCCTTGCTGGGCGATGGCGTCACGCAGGCCGGCGAGGTCCACCAGCGCGGTCTGGCCGAGAATGTCGTGGCACACCACGCGGGCCGGGAACCATGGGAAATCGAGGTCGCGCTTGCGCTCGATGAATTGCTTGAGCGATTCGGTGAGCGTGGCCGGGTCGCAGCGACGCACAAGGTTTTCCGCCAGCACGCGGGAGGTGTACGGCAGGGTGTCATAGGCGCCGGGCTGGATGGCCTCGACTGCCGCACGCACGTCGTAGTAAGCCAGATGGCTGCCGGGCAGCGGTTTACGGAATTCTGTGTTCATCGGTCAGGACTCGGTCACGGTAATTACAAAGGGTGGGGCCTGGCGCCAGACTTGAGTTCCACACAGTCCACTGTAGGAGCGAGCCTGCTCGCGATAGCGATGTAACTGGCGACATTGATGTTGAATGTCAGTCCGTCATCGCGAGCAGGCTCGCTCCTACAGGGATCTGTGTCGGGTTCAGATCCCGGTGCCGACCTCCACCATTCAGCGTTGTTCGATTGGCACGAACTTGCGCTGTTCAACGCCGGTGTATTCGGCGCTTGGACGGATGATGCGGTTGTTGGCGCGTTGTTCGAACACGTGGGCCGCCCAGCCGGTCAGGCGCGAGCAGACGAAAATCGGTGTGAACAACTTGGTCGGGATGCCCATGAAGTGGTACGCCGAGGCATGGTAGAAGTCGGCGTTCGGGAACAGTTTCTTTTGCTCCCACATGGTCTTGTCGATGGCTTCGGAAACCGGGAACAGCACCTTGTCGCCCACTTCGTCGGCGAGCTTTTTCGACCAGCCCTTGATCACTTCGTTACGTGGATCGCTGTCCTTATAGATCGCGTGGCCGAAGCCCATGATCTTGTCCTTGCGCTCGAGCATGCCCAGGGTGCCCTTGATCGCGTCTTCCGGCGACGAGAAGCGCTCGATCATTTCCATCGCCGCTTCGTTGGCACCGCCATGCAGCGGGCCGCGCAGCGAGCCGATGGCCGCGGTGACGCAGGAGTACAGGTCGGACAGGGTCGAGGCACAAACGCGGGCGGTGAAGGTCGAGGCGTTGAATTCGTGCTCCGCGTAGAGGATCAGCGAAACGTTCATCACCTTGACGTGCAGCTCGCTTGGCTTCTTGCCGTGCAGCAGGTGCAGGAAGTGGCCGCCGATGGACTGCTCGTCGCTCACGCATTCGATGCGCTTGCCTTCATGGCTGAAGCGATACCAGTAGGTCATGATCGCCGGGAAGGCGGCCAGCAGGCGGTCGGTCTTGTCGTGTTGCTCGGAGAAGTTGTGCTCCGGTTCCAGGTTGCCCAGGAACGAGCAACCGGTGCGCATCACGTCCATCGGGTGGGCGTCGGCAGGGATGCGTTCCAGCACTTCTTTCAGGGCTTGTGGCAGGTCGCGCAGCTTGCTCAGCTTGGCGACGTAGGCCGCCAGTTGCGCCTTGCTCGGCAGTTCGCCGTACAGCAGCAGGTAAGCGACTTCTTCGAATTGCGCGTCAGCCGCCAGTTCGCGAACGTCGTAGCCGCGGTAGGTCAGGCCCGCGCCCGCCTGGCCCACGGTGGACAGTGCGGTTTGCCCGGCAACCTGGCCACGGAGCCCGGCGCCACTGAGTACTTTTGCTTCGGCCATTGCTGTCTCCAGTCTTCTTGAATTTGTCAGAGATGTTCTATCTGCCCCTTGTAGGAGCGAGCCTGCTCGCGATGGTGGACGCTTCACCGCGGGGCATCAGGCTCCCCGCGTCATCGTTGACGTCCATCGCGAGCATGCTCGCTCCTACAGGGATCTGTGCAGTCCCGGGTTTACAGGTGCAGGGTGTTCATTACTTCTTCGCGGCAAACAACGCATCGAGCTTCTGCTCGAAGGTGTGGTAGTCGATGCGATCGTAAAGCTCCATGCGAGTCTGCATGGTGTCGATGACGTTCTGTTGCGTGCCGTCGCGACGGATCGCGGTGTAGACGTTTTCCGCGGCCTTGTTCATGGCACGGAAGGCCGACAGCGGGTACAGCACCAGCGACACATCCGCTCCAGCCAGTTGCTCGGTGGTGTACAGCGGCGTGGCGCCGAATTCGGTGATGTTGGCCAGGATCGGCGCTTTCACGCGGTTGGCGAACAATTTGTACATTTCCAGCTCGGTGATGGCTTCCGGGAACACCATGTCGGCGCCAGCCTCGATGCAGGCGGCCGCGCGATCCAGGGCGGACTCCAGACCTTCCACCGCCAGGGCGTCGGTACGGGCCATGATCACGAAGCTGTCATCGGTACGGGCATCGACGGCGGCCTTGATGCGGTCGACCATTTCCTGCTGCGAAACGATTTCCTTATTAGGGCGGTGACCGCAACGCTTGGCGCCGACCTGGTCTTCGATGTGAATCGCCGCCGCACCGAACTTGATCATCGACTTGACGGTACGGGCGACGTTGAACGCCGAAGAACCGAAACCGGTGTCCACGTCCACCAGCAGCGGCAGGTCGCAGACGTCGGTGATGCGGCGCACGTCGGTCAGCACGTCATCCAGGCCGGTGATGCCCAGGTCAGGCACGCCCAGGGAGCCAGCAGCCACCCCGCCACCGGACAGGTAAATCGCCTTGAAACCGGCACGCTTGGCCAGCAGGGCGTGGTTGGCGTTGATCGCGCCGACCACTTGCAATGGATGCTCGCTGGCGACCGCATCGCGGAAACGCTGGCCTGGAGTGCTCTTGTTCAAACTCATGACTCACCTCGTTTGGCTGTCGGGTTGGCGCCGTCCTGGTAATGACGGGCGATGTTGCGTTTGGAAGCGCCGATGTGACGGCGCATCAACAACTCGGCCAGTTCACCGTCACGGTCGGCGATGGCATCGAGAATTCGGTGGTGTTCGGCAAAGGCCTGGTGCGGGCGATTGGGCGTGGTGGAGAACTGGATGCGGTACATGCGCACCAGTTGATACAGCTCGCCGCAGAGCATTTGCGTCAAGGTGCGGTTACCGCTGCCCTGGATGATCCGGTAGTGGAAGTCGAAATCGCCTTCCTGCTGGTAATAGCCCCGACCGGCCTGGAACGCCTCATCACGTTCGTGGGTTTCGAGGACGCGGCGCAGTTCGTCGATCTCTTCTACGCTCATGCGTTCGGCCGCCAGTCGGCAAGCCATGCCTTCGAGGGATTCGCGGATTTCGTAGAGTTCCAGCAGCTCGGCATGGTTGAGCGAGACCACCCGGGCGCCGACATGCGGCACGCGCACCAGCAGGCGCTGGCCTTCCAGACGGTGGATCGCCTCGCGCAGCGGCCCGCGGCTGATGCCGTAGGTACGGGCCAGCTCCGGCTCGGAGATTTTGCTGCCCGGCGCGATATCGCCCTTGACGATGGCCGCCTGGATGCGTCGGAAGACGTTCTCGGAAAGGGTTTCAGAATCGTCTGAAACCGGAACCGGCGGATCGAGTTGGTCCAGCATATTGTCGACACCTTGAAAGCTGATGCGGCAAAAACTAACGAATTCAGGCTACGCAGTCAAAGGATAAATGGAAATTGTCGACAATCGTCTAATAACCGCCTGCACCATAACGAAGCAGCACATCGAATTTCAGCTGCCGGTCAGCGCTGGCGCCGTAAAACCACCGTGCTAGAATGCCGCCCGCATTTGTTTGTCACATCTGCACTGTCTGTCACAAATAGCTGATAGGCATACGAGGAGCTTGCGCAGCAATGCCAGGGTCTTGAATCGAAATACAGACCGCTGCGCACCAGGATTTATGAGACTCAAGCCCTTCCCCGCCTTCCTTTATGTGCTATGCCTGCCCGGGTTCGCAGTCGCGGGGGAAAAGACTGTGTATGGCCTTAATGAGTACGCATCGCTGGGCGGCATCGACCTGGAAGTGGCGGCCAAGCTCGATACCGGGGCCAAGACCGCATCGCTCAGTGCCCGCGACATCAAGCGCTTCAAACGCAATGGCGAATCCTGGGTCCGCTTTTATCTGGCGATCGACGCCGCCCATTCGCACCCGATCGAACGACCGCTGGCCCGCGTCAGCAAGATCAAGCGCCGCGCCGGCGACTACGACCCGGAAGAAGGCAAGAAGTACACGGCCCGCCCGGTGATCGAGCTGGATATCTGCATGGGCTCGGCCCTGCGCAGCATAGAAGTGAACCTGACCGACCGTAGCGCGTTCCAATACCCGCTTTTGATTGGCTCCGAGGCGCTCAAGCGCTTCGACGCGCTGGTCGACCCCAGTCTTAAATACGCTGCCGGCAAACCCGCCTGCGCCACCGACGCTCATACCGCAGAGTAATTCCAATGCGCTCTCTTACCCTCCATCTGAAACTGCTGATCGCCATCCTGGTGGTGCTGGGCATTTCAGTTACGGCCTATCAGATCTTCGTGCTGGGCATCCCCGTGACCGAAGACGCCACCGACGACTTGTGGAACATCGACGCCAAGGTCGAGTTCGTCGCCAGTGCAAAGGATCCGGTCAAGATCCAGATGTTCGTGCCGCCGCTGAGCCGCGACTATGTCAGCCTCAACGAGAGCTTCATCTCCAATAACTACGGGGTGGCGGTCAACCGGGTCGACGGCAACCGCAAGGTCACCTGGTCGGCACGCCGGGCCAAGGGCAACCAGACGCTTTATTACCGCCTGGTGCTGACCAAGCGCTACAGCGCCGAAAAAACCAAGATCAAGGGCCCGACTTTCCGCGACAGCATCGCCGTCGAAGGTCCGGAGAAAATTGCCGCCGAAGCCCTGCTCGCGCCGATTCGCCAGCACTCGGCCGACGTCGAGACCTTCGTCGGCGAGGCGATCAAACGTGTCAACAATGTCAACGACGACAACGTGAAGCTGCTGCTGGCGGGTGATCCATCCACCTCGCAAAAAGCCCGGATCGTCGAACTGGTCCTGTCCATTGCCCACGTGCCGGTGGAAAAGGTCCACACCATTCGCCTGGTCGCCGATCAACCGCAAACCCCGGAACTGTGGCTGCGCAGCTTCAACGGCACCGACTGGCTGTACTTCAACCCGGAGACCGGCGAACAGGGCCTGCCGACCGACCGCCTGCTGTGGTGGACCGGCGATGAAAACCTGATCACCGTCGATGGCGGCAAGAAAGCCACCGTTACCTTCAGCATGAACAACAGCGAAATGAACGCCATTCGCCTGGCCAAGCTGACCGACGAAAACACCGACGCCAACTTCCTCGAATACTCGCTGTACGGCTTGCCGCTGCAGACCCAGCAGACCTTCATGATCATGGTGATGATCCCGATCGGCGTGCTGGTGATCCTGATCCTGCGCAACCTGATCGGCCTGCAGACCCTCGGCACCTTTACTCCGGTGCTGATCGCCCTGGCCTTCCGCGAAACCCAGCTGGGCTTCGGCATTGTGCTGTTCACTATCATTACGGCCCTGGGGCTGTCACTGCGCTCCTACCTTGAACACCTGAAGCTGCAAATGCTGCCGAGGCTGTCGGTGGTACTGACGTTCGTGGTGGTGTTGATCGCGGCCATCAGCCTGTTCAGCCACAAACTGGGCCTGGAACGCGGGTTGTCGGTGGCGCTGTTCCCGATGGTGATTCTGACCATGACCATCGAACGCCTGTCGATCACCTGGGAAGAACGCGGCGCCAGCCACGCCATGAAAGTGGCTGTCGGCACCCTGTTCGCCGCGTCCCTGGCGCACCTGATCATGACCATCCCGGAGCTGGTGTACTTCGTCTTCACCTTCCCGGCGATCCTGCTGATCATGGTGGGCTTCATGCTGGCCATGGGTCGCTATCGCGGCTACCGCCTGACCGAACTGGTGCGTTTCAAGGCCTTCCTGAAAAAGGCTGACGCTTGATGTTTGGCTTCTGGAAGACCTGGAAGGCCCTGGAAGCCCGGGGCATCATGGGCATCAATCGGCGAAACGCGGACTATGTGCTCAAGTACAACAAGCGCAGCCTGTACCCGATTGTCGATGACAAGATCATCACCAAGGAGCGCGCCATCGCCGCCGGCATCCACGTGCCGGAGCTTTACGGGATCATCTCCACGGAGAAGGAAATCGATAACCTCGACGAGATCATCGGCGGGCGCAACGACTTCGTGATCAAGCCGGCCCAGGGCGCGGGCGGCGACGGCATCATTGTGATTGCCGACCGCTTCGAGGGGCGCTACCGCACGGTGTCGGGCAAGATCCTCGCCCACGAAGAGCTCGAGCATCACATCTCCAGCATTCTCACCGGCCTCTATTCGCTGGGCGGGCACCGCGACCGGGCCCTGATCGAATACCGCGTGACCCCGGACCAGATCTTCAAGAGCATCAGCTACGAAGGCGTGCCCGACATCCGCATCATCGTGCTGATGGGCTACCCGGTGATGGCCATGCTGCGCCTGCCGACCCGCCAGTCCGGCGGCAAGGCCAACCTGCACCAGGGTGCCATCGGCGTCGGCGTCGACCTCGCCACCGGCCTGACCCTGCGTGGCACCTGGCTGAACAACATCATCGCCAAGCACCCGGACACCACCAACGCGGTGGACGGCGTGCAACTGCCCTATTGGGACGGTTTCATGAAACTCGCCGCCGGCTGCTATGAGCTGTGCGGGTTGGGGTACATCGGTGTCGACATGGTGCTCGACCAGGAAAAAGGCCCACTGATTCTTGAGCTCAATGCCCGGCCGGGCCTGAACATCCAGATTGCCAACGACTGTGGCCTGACCTTGCGCACCCACGCGGTGGAAGCACGGATCGAAGAGATGAAGGCCCGTGGCGTGACGGAAACCGTCGAGGAGCGCGTGGCGTTTGTGCAGGAGATGTTTGGGCATATCCCGCCGGTTGAAGGCTGATTCCTCCCCCTGTAGGAGCGAGCACGCTCGCGATGGTCGTCAACGATGACGATGGAAACCTGACACTACGCGGTGTTCTGGCGCTCATCGCGAGCATGCTCGCTCCTACAGGTCATCAATCCCCTCTAGGACCAAATCCCGCAGGGGACTACAATCGCCACCCCGCCTCGATGGCTGATCCAACCCGCCCATGTTGACCTGTTCCGTACACCCGCTGCCCTATCGCGCCAATCCCGCCGACTACTTTTCGGCCATCCGCCACGCCCCCGGCGCCGTGCTGCTCGACAGTGGCCGCCCCGCTGCCGAACGCGGACGCTTCGACCTGCTCAGCGCCTGGCCGCTGGCCGAACTGACAGTGGCGCCTGACGAAAGTGGTGGCGATTTCCTGCAGCGCCTGCGCGATAACCTGACACGACTGGGTGAAGCCTCCCTGCCAGCAGATTGCGAACTGCCATTTGCCGGCGGCCTGATCGGCTACCTGAGCTACGACTTCGGCCGTCATCTGGAGCATCTGCCCAGCCACGCCCTGGATGATCTGCAATTGCAGGATGCGCGCTTCGGCCTGTACGACTGGGCGCTGATCAGCGATCACCAGCAGGCCACCAGCCAGTTGGTGTTTCACCCGACACTGGTCGACAGCGAGCGTCAGCGCCTGATCCAGCTATTCAGCCTGCCACCGGTTGACGCGTTCGAACCCTTCAAGCTGCAAACGCCGATGAAGGCCGACCTGAACGCCGAACAATACCGGCAGGCCATCGAGCGCATTCAGCAATACATCCAGGCCGGCGACTGCTATCAGGTCAATTTCGCCCAACGCTTCCGCGCGCCCTGTGACGGTGATCCCTGGACCGCCTATTGCGCGTTGCGCCAGGCCTGCCCGACACCGTTCTCCGGCTTCCAGAGCCTGCCAGATGGTGGCGCAGTGCTGAGTCTGTCTCCGGAGCGCTTCGTCAAAGTCAGCGAGCGCCACGTGGAAACCCGCCCGATCAAAGGCACCCGCCCGCGTGGCCTGACGGCCAGCGAAGATGCGGCGAACGCCGCCGAACTGCTGGCCAGCCCCAAGGATCGCGCGGAAAACCTGATGATCGTCGACCTGTTGCGCAATGACCTCGGTCGCACCTGCCGTACAGGTTCGGTCCGGGTTCCGGAACTGTTCAGCCTGGAAAGCTACCCCAACGTGCATCACCTGGTGAGCAGCGTGACCGGTGAACTGGCGGACGACCGGGATGCTCTGGACCTGATCGCCGGCAGCTTCCCCGGCGGCTCGATTACCGGCGCCCCGAAGATTCGCGCAATGCAGATCATCGACGAGCTGGAGCCGACCCGACGCGGGTTGTATTGCGGCTCGTTGTTGTACCTGGACGTGCGCGGCGAGATGGACAGCTCCATCGCCATTCGCAGTTTGCTGGTCAAGGATGGGCAGGTGTGTTGCTGGGGCGGTGGCGGAATTGTCGCGGACTCCGAGTGGCAGGCGGAGTATCAGGAGTCGATTACCAAGGTAAAGGTGCTTCTGGACACACTGCAAAACCTGTAGGAGCGAGCCTGCTCGCGATCAATCCGGCAACGACGCGGGGTGTCAGGCATCCCGCGTCATCGTTGACGACCATCGCGAGCAGGCTCGCTCCTACAGGGGTTGGGCTTACAGGCTCAGGGGGCGGTTCGAAGCCTTGATGAACTCCTGCTTCAACGCTTCAAACGTATGCACCGCCGGGAATTGCGGGAATTCGCGGATCACGTTGTCCGGCGCATGGAACAGAATCCCGGCATCCGCCTCGCCCAGCATGGTGGTGTCGTTGTAGGAGTCCCCGGCGGCAATCACCCGGTAGTACAGGCTCTTGAACGCCAAAACCGACTGACGCTTGGGATCTTTCTGACGCAGCTGGTAGCCGGTCACTCGCCCGGTGTCGTCGGTAATCAGGCGATGGCAGAGCAGCGTCGGGAAGCCCAACTGACGCATCAGCGGCTGTGAGAACTCATAGAAAGTGTCCGACAGAATCACCACCTGGAAGCGTTCGCGCAGCCAGTTGACGAACTCGATGGCGCCGTCCAGCGGCTTGAGCGTGGCGATCACTTCCTGGATATCGGTGAGTTTCAGCCCGTGTTCGTCGAGAATCCGCAGGCGCTGCTTCATCAATACGTCGTAGTCGGGAATGTCCCGGGTGGTGGCCCTGAGGGATTCGATCCCGGTTTTTTCGGCAAACGCGATCCAGATTTCCGGGACCAGCACACCTTCAAGATCCAGACAGGCAATTTCCACAAGACACTCCCATTTGTATTGTTTATTGAGTCGAGCGAGGCCGAACTCTAGCGATTCAAGTCCTACCGCGCAACGCAGAGGACGCCCCGGCGGCTGCAGCTTTTTGTTACCATCAGCCCCATATAGAGCGCCCAGCGCCACCGACCTGTAGGAAGCCGCCCTGATGAGCCCAACGTTCGACGTCGTGGAACTCGCCACGACCTATGCCAACAAATCCGCCCAGGACATCCTGAAACTCGCGTTTGCCGAGTTCGGCGATGACCTGTGGATATCTTTCAGCGGCGCCGAGGATGTGGTGCTGGTGGACATGGCCTGGAAGCTGAACAAGAACGTCAAGGTGTTCAGCCTCGACACCGGCCGTCTGCACCCCGAGACCTATCGCTTCATCGATCAGGTGCGCGAGCACTACAAGATCGACATCGAACTGGTGTCGCCGGACTACACCAAGCTTGAACCTTTCGTGAAGGAAAAAGGCCTGTTCAGCTTCTACAAGGACGGCCATGGCGAGTGCTGTGGCATCCGCAAGATCGAGCCGCTGCGTCGCAAGCTCGCCGGCGTGAAGGCCTGGGCCACCGGCCAGCGCCGCGACCAGAGCCCGGGCACTCGCAGCGCCGTGGCGGTGATGGAAATCGACAGCGCGTTTTCCACCCCGGAACGTACCCTGTACAAGTTCAACCCGCTGGCGCAAATGACCAGTGAAGAGATCTGGGGTTACATCCGCATGCTCGAGCTGCCATACAACAGCCTGCACGAACGCGGCTTCATCAGCATCGGCTGCGAACCCTGCACCCGCCCGGTACTGCCAAACCAGCACGAACGGGAAGGTCGCTGGTGGTGGGAAGAAGCGACGCAGAAGGAATGCGGGTTGCATGCGGGGAATATCATCAGCAAGGCCTGACACTGATATCCCCCTGTAGGAGCGAGCCTGCTCGCGATGGTCGTCAACGATAACGCTGGGTACCTGATACCCCGCGGCGTTCTCGGGTTCATCGCGAGCAGGCTCGCTCCCACAGGTTTGAGCCACCCATAAATGTGTACACACGAATGTCACCATCGGTGCCATTTATGTGTGCACTTTTAGTTTCTGCGACCCAAAAAGTTACATTCCCGCGTTTGCCCCCGCTCCACCACGCCCTTCTGAAACCCCTGCGCAAAAATAAATATTCGCCCGCTCGGCCAGCCTGCATCCCTCGTTTTTCAGCACCTCCCCCTCCACTGATAACAAAACGCAATCACCCGCTCTTTCCTTAGATTCCACGGCTGGCATGGATCTGGCTTAAGTGCATACATGTTTTGTATACAATCATCTCAAAACATAAAAACACTTAGATCCGCAAGCCTGAAGCGCCCTATCCCGTACAGGCTGCAGATGCCCCGTAACCAATGATATTCGCCACCCGCGACGAAGATTGCCGAGCCCGCGCTCATGCACAGTCATCGCGGCACCGAACATCAGGAGCCTGCCGGAATGCGTACAAGTCTCTCCAATAACAACATCGCGCTGGATCTGCCCTCCTCCCATACCACTCACCGGGATCAATCACAGCAATGCCCCGTGGTGCTCAGCCCCCGCCTGCACAATAAAGACCTGGCGCCGACCAAGGTCGAAGGCCGGCGCTGGGGCAAATACAGCATCTTCGCCCTGTGGACCAACGACGTTCACAACATCGCCAACTATTCGTTCGCCATCGGTCTCTATGCCCTGGGCCTGGGTGGCTGGCAGATCCTGCTGTCGCTGGGCATCGGCGCGGCGCTGGTGTACTGCTTCATGAACCTGTCCGGCTACATGGGGCAGAAAACCGGCGTGCCGTTTCCGGTGATCAGCCGGATCAGTTTCGGCATCCACGGTGCGCAGATTCCTGCGCTGATCCGCGCCGTGATCGCCATTGCCTGGTTCGGGATTCAGACATACCTGGCCTCGGTGGTGTTTCGCGTGCTGTTGACGGCGGTCCATCCCGGATTCGCCGAATACGACCACAACTCGATCCTCGGGCTGTCGACCCTGGGCTGGGTGTGCTTCGTGGCGATCTGGTTCGTGCAACTGGCGATTCTCGCCTACGGCATGGAAATGGTGCGGCGCTACGAGGCGTTTGCCGGGCCGGTGATTCTACTGACCGTCGCCGCCCTCGCCGCCTGGATGTACTTCCAGGCCAACGCCACCATCGCCTGGTCGATCCGCGAACCGCTGACCGGCGGCGAGATGTGGCGCAATATCTTCGCCGGTGGCGCCTTGTGGCTGGCGATCTACGGCACGCTGATCCTCAACTTCTGCGACTTCGCCCGCTCCTCGCCGTGCCGCAAGACGATCAAGATCGGTAATTTCTGGGGCCTGCCGGTCAACATTCTGGTGTTCGCCGCGATCACCGTGCTGCTGTGCGGCGCACAATTTCAGATTGATGGCCGGATCATTGAAAGCCCGACCGAGATCATCGCCTCCATCCCCAACACCTTCTTCCTGGTGCTCGGTTGCCTGGCATTCCTGATCGTCACGGTGGCCGTCAATATCATGGCCAACTTCGTTGCCCCGGCCTTCGTACTGAGCAACCTGGCGCCCAAGTACCTGACGTTCCGCCGCGCCGGCCTGATCAGCGCCACCATCGCCGTGCTGATCCTGCCGTGGAACCTCTACAACAGCCCGCTGGTGATCGTGTACTTCCTCTCGGGCCTCGGCGCCCTGCTCGGCCCGCTGTATGGCGTGATCATGGTCGACTACTGGCTGGTACGAAAAGGTCAGGTGAACGTGCCGCAGTTGTACAGCGAAGATCCCAACGGCGCTTATTACTACAGCCGTGGAGTGAATTTGCGCGCCGTGGCGGCGTTCATTCCCGCGGCCCTGATCGCCATCGTCCTGGCACTGGTGCCGGGGTTCCACCTGGTCTCGCCGTTCTCCTGGCTGATCGGCGCCGGCATCGCCGGGATGCTCTACCTGATCATCGCCAAACGCCAACCCCACTACGCCGACGTCAGCGGTGAGTCCATCGCCGTCGACAACGTCAGCCACTGACTCCATCGCGGCCCGGCAGCGTCGGGCCGCAGCCCCACCCAGTTAAAAGCACCCCGTTATAAGGACTTCCCATGCGCATTCTCGTGGTCAACGTCAACACCACCGAATCCATCACCCAAGCCATCGCCCGCTCGGCGCAGGCCGTGGCTTCACCGGGCACCGAGATCGTCGGCCTGACGCCGCACTTCGGCGCCGATTCCGTCGAAGGCAATTTCGAAAGCTACCTGGCCGCCATCGCGGTCATGGACCGGGTGATGTCCTACGATCAGCCCTTCGATGCGGTGATCCAGGCCGGCTACGGCGAACACGGCCGCGAAGGTCTGCAGGAATTGCTCAATGTGCCGGTGGTCGACATCACCGACGCGGCGGCCAGCACTGCAATGTACCTCGGCCACGCCTATTCGGTGGTCACCACCCTCGACCGCACCGTGCCGCTGATCGAGGATCGCCTGAAACTCTCCGGACTCTGGGATCGCTGCGCCTCGGTACGGGCCAGCGGCCTGGCGGTGCTGGAACTGGAGCACGAGCCGCAACGCGCGCTGGAGGCCATCGTGCATCAGGCTGAACTGGCGGTGACCCAGGACAAGGCGGAAGTGATTTGCCTGGGCTGCGGCGGCATGGCCGGGCTGGATGAGCAGATTCGCCAGCGCACCGGCGTACCCGTGGTGGATGGGGTCACGGCGGCGGTGACCATTGCCGAATCGCTGGTGCGGCTGGGGTTGTCGACTTCGAAAGTCCGGACCTATGCCACGCCTCGGCCGAAACGCATCGTTGGCTGGGCGGAGCGGTTCAGCCGGTAGACCGAGTCGCCCCATTCGCGAGCAGGCTCGCTCCCACATTTTGGAATGCATTCCCCTGTGGGAGCGAGCCTGCTCGCGAAGGACGCACCTCGGTATCCCGCCAGACTCGATTCGCATCACTACTGCAATCGGAATTTGAGACTAGGCTCCATCAACCCGGACATCTCGCCTCGGGACTTTGGAGATCGTCATGACTACTCAGAACCTCAGCGGCAAAGTGGCCTTGATTCAAGGTGGTTCCCGCGGCATCGGCGCCGCCATCGTCAAGCGTCTCGCCGCTGAAGGCGCGACAGTCGCCTTTACCTACGTCAGTTCCACCGCCAAGGCCGAAGAACTGCAAAACAGCATTACGACCAACGGCGGCAAGGCCCTGGCAATCAAGGCAGACAGTGCCGACGCCGAGGCGATCCGCCGCGCCGTAAGCGCGACAGTTGAGGCATTTGGTCGGCTGGACATTCTGGTCAATAACGCCGGCGTGCTGGCGGTTGCGCCACTGGAAGAGTTCAAGCTCGAGGACTTCGACCAGACCCTGGCAATCAACATTCGCAGCGTTTTCGTGGCCACCCAGGCGGCGGCCAAACACATGGGCGAAGGTGGTCGCATCATCAACATCGGCAGCACCAACGCCGATCGCATGCCCTTCGCCGGAGGCGGCCCGTACGCCATGAGCAAGTCGGCGATTGTCGGCCTGACCAAGGGTCTGGCCCGTGACCTCGGCCCCAAAGGCATCACCGTGAACAATGTGCAACCGGGCCCGGTGGATACCGACATGAACCCGGCCAGCGGAGACTTCGCCGACAGCCTGATTCCGCTGATGGCCGTGGGGCGTTACGGCAAAGTCGAGGAGATTGCCAGTTTCGTGGCCTACCTGGCCGGCCCCGAAGCGGGTTACATCACCGGGGCGAGCCTGACCATCGATGGTGGTTTTGGCGCCTGATCAAGCTGGCTAAACACAGCCCCCTGTAGGAGCGAGCTTGCTCGCGATAGCGGTCATCCAGACAGATCATTGCTGCCTGACACACCGCTATCGCGAGCAGGCTCGCTCCTACAGTTGGATCTGCATCAGGCCCAATCGAGGGTTGGCAAACCAAACGCACTTGGCCTGAACGCCTTCAACGTACGAAGAATCCCATCGGCATGTGCGTATTTTTCGTCCGCCATCGCCGCGTCAGGTATCGCGATTGCCGTCATCCCCGCCGCCTTCGCCGCCGTGACACCAAAGGGCGAATCCTCGAACACCAGGCAATCCTTCGGTGCGACACCCAGACGGCGCGCGGCAGTGAGGAAGATATCCGGCGCCGGTTTGGCTGCGCCGACTTCCGGATCGTCAGCAGTAACGATGGTGTCGAACAGGGCGAACCAGTCACGGTGCAAAGTGGTTTTCTGGCCAAACGAATGACTGGTCGAGCTGGTGCCCACCGCGATCGGAACGTTGTTGGCCTTGAGATGTCGCACCAATTGCTGCGCGCCCGGCATCGCTTGAGCGTTGGGAAAGCGCTCGCGCATCAGAGGTTCACGGATCTGCAGGAATTCTTCGGCGCTGATCGGCAGCTCCAGGGCTTCGACCACATATCGCGCCAAATCACCGGCGCCCCGACCGATGATGTGCTGCTTGAGGCTCCAGTCGAATGTACGCCCATAGCGCCCGGCAATGATCGACGTGACTTCGGTGTAAATGCCCTCGGTGTCCAGCAGCAAGCCGTCCATATCGAAAATCACGGCCTTGATCGGGCCGAACTCATCCAGCGCTGCATTCATCGCATCTGATCCGTTTTCAACGACATCCCAGGCGGCGCGGGTGCGGCCGGCTCGGTGACTGATTAAAGGATTCAGCAGCATAGCGAGCGTGGCAGACATCGGGCAACGGTTTAAACACGTGATTGTTTAAACCGACGCGTTGGTGGGCAGGCAATTCCCTGCGGATTATCCGCCGCTCTTTGCCTCGACGTCGGTGCGCTTGACGTCTTCGTCGGGCACTCGCTCGATATCCGTGCTTTCGTCAGGTGGACGCTGATCGCGACTCAACGGGTCAGTCGGTGAAGGCAGCGGATATTCAGGGGTTTCGTCGATGTCGGGTTCTTTCGGATCAGCATTCATTGAGCACCTCACAAGGAGCCTGAAAGGCAGGCCCTGATATTTCGAGGCTCAAGCCATGCCGGCGTTCGATCGGGTGGACAACTGGTCGGATGGCCCGCCGGCAAAAATGAAAAACCCGGCGCCGGGCCGGGTTTGTCCATGGAGTGAAGCCTGATCAGTGACGTTTGTTGTGATGCTTGTTCTTGTGCTTGTGACCACCGGAGTGGGAGTCGTGATCACTACCGCCAAGATTACTGCCGACCGCACTACCCGCCGCGCCGCCGAGGCCGGCGCCGATGGTTGATCCGGTAGAGCCGCCAAGGCTGTTACCGACCACCGAGCCGCCCGCGCCGCCCAGGCCACCGCCGATTGCTGCCTCGTTGCGGCTGCCCTTTTTGGCACCGAGCGCACCGCCCGCAGCGCCACCGACACCGGCACCGATCGCGGCCCCGGTACTGCCGCCGACCTGGCCACCCACCACGTTACCGAGTGCGCCGCCAAGACCGCCGCCTACCGCCGCGGTGCCATCACCGGCCGCCATGGCCAGTGGTGCAAGCAACAACCCAAAAACCAGGGCCGGCAGCGCAGAGCGCAGAGCCCGATGGCCGCCAGCTTCTTTACTTTTGGAATTCGCCGTCATGGTGTGCCTCGAATCTTCAAGGGATTTAAAGATTGGAGGCGCCATGGACGAAAACGTTCGATCAAGTGGATCGATCAACCCGCGATGGCACGATCCACCGACAGTTTGCCTGCACCTTCAATCAACACTGCGATGCTGCCACCCAACAGAGCCAGGGCGAATTCGTAGCCGTTGTTGGCCATGAACAGTCCGTTACTGATGTGCACCGAGAAGATCGCCACCAGCGACAGGAAGGTCAGGCCCAATGCCGCCGGGCGAACCAGCAGGCCGATGATCAGAGCAAGACCGGCGAAGAATTCGGTGCCGCCCGCCAGCGTCGCCATCAGGTAGCCCGGCGTCAGGCCCAGGCTTTCCATGTATTGGGCAGTCCCGGTAAGGCCGTAGCCACCGAATGCGCCGAAGAGTTTTTGCGAACCGTGGGCAGCGAAAATGATACCGACGAAAATTCGCAGAACGGTCAGGCCGTAGCCAGCGCGGGTGAAGAGGACCTTGTTGATCAGTGTGCTCATGTTGTTTCTTCCTTAGGGGTGTGTATGTTGGTTGGCCGCCATACTAATCGGAAAAAACCATAGTTAAAGCGCAAAAAACCGCTACAACCATTCGACTTATTCGATCATTTCCGCAGAGCGATCTTCTGCCCCTGAGGCTCCAACGACTCCCGTTCACGATCGAACGCCAGGTAATACTTGTTCACGCTATTAACATAGCTGACAGGTCCCATGCCCACCTGCTCCATGGCGATGCGCTCGACCTGGAAGAACCACTGATTGGGATTCAGCCCTCGCCGCCGCGCTTCGGCGCGCATGCCTTGCACACGCTCGGGCCCGATGTTGTAGGCCGCCAGCACAAATGCCATGCGCTCGCGTTCGTTGAGTTTGGGGCTGGCGAAGAACTTGCGGCGGATCATCGCCAGGTACTTGGCCCCGGCCTGCACATTGCCATCGAGGTCCTGAATATTGTTGACCCCGACCCGCTGGGCCGCGGACGGTGTGATTTGCATCAGGCCGGTAGGGCCGCCACCGCCGCGGGCGGTTGGCTGCAAAGCCGACTCCTTGAACGCCAGCGCCGCCAGGTTCAGCCAGTCCATGCCCTGGGCGTCGGCATGTTTCTGCAAGACCGGCCGCAGCTTTTCCAGACGCTGGCGGTCAGCCTTGGCCAACGGATAGTGCACTTGATAGAGGCGGCGATAGATGCGCAGGAACGCGGCGTCCTGGTCCGATGGTTTTTTATAGCCAGTGAGGAAGCGGTCGATGCTGGCGCGCAACATCGATGCGTCACGGCGTACGAACCAGTACTCCTCGCCCGGCTCGCTGACCAGTACCTGCCGGTCGATACGCAATTTGGGCAGGATCTTGCCCCAGCGCTCGGCAATCGGTTGCTCGACGATGGTCAGGTGAAAGATCCCGCCCTGCACCATCTCCAGCACATCCTCGACCGCCAGGCTTGGGTCGACCCACTCGATCGTGACGGGCGGCAATTTGTGCAGGGCGAGTTTCTGATTGATCTGGCTGACCGCATCCCCGGCGGCACTGCCGGTGGGCAGCGCCAGGGTTTTGCCCGACAGCTGCTCGAGGCGGGTATAGCGGCGCTCCCCCTTGATGCCGACCAGCACCAACGGGATGTTGCGGGCAATCGGCTCGCTGGTGCTGACGGCGTAACCGGCCTGCAAATCGAGCAATTCACCCGGCGCTACCAGGTCGCCCTCCCCGCGCTGCAAGGCCCCCAACAGTTGATCCTTGGCCTTGGGAATGATCTTGAGGCTGACTTCCTCACCGTCGCGGGCATGGCCGTTGAGGTATTGCTCGAACGCACGCAAGCGGTGGTATTCGACGCCGATGGACTGGCCCTCGACTTCGCCGGAGCTGTTACGGCTCTGGTTGACCAACACCCGCAGCACACGACTGCTGCGGATGTCCGTCAGGTCGCGGACCTTGGTCGCCGGTACGGCTTGCAGTGGGCCAGGCAGGCGCGCAACCGCCGACATCGGCAGCAGCAGCGAACAGCACAGCAGTAGCAAAACCGAGGGACGAATCATCCACTCTCCGGCGAGAATTCGGGTCGGCACATGAAATGTTCATGCGACCCCATTGAAGAAATAGCGCGCATTGATCGCTGGCAAAGTACGCAGGCAAAGTGCGAAAGACTGGCACAGTGATGGCACTCTGGCCACCCTGTCCTGTGCGAGGTTCAAGGGCACGGCTTGAAAGACAGCGATAACTGCTTGTAGTTCTTGGCTTTTCTTATAAATCTACAGCTCTGATATGCTTGGCGGCCTTGAGTCCGAGGTAGCACCATGCAACTCATCGATATCGGCGTCAACCTGACCAACTCCAGTTTCGACGAGAAGCATCAAGCGGTACTCGACCGCGCTTACGCGGCCGGCGTCTGCCAATTGGTCTTGACCGGCACCAGTGTCGAGGGCAGCGAGCAGGCACTGGAGCTGTGTCGACAACTGGACGAGAGCGCGCAACGACTGTTCGCCACCGCCGGTATCCACCCCCATTGCGCCAGCGACTGGAACGCCGACAGTGCCCGCCAGCTGCGCAGCCTCCTCAAGGAATCCAACGTGGTCGCCGTGGGTGAATGCGGCCTGGACTTCAACCGCGATTTCTCACCGCGCCCGCAGCAGGAAAAAGTCCTCGAAGAACACCTGGCGCTGGCGGTCGAGCTGCAGATGCCGGTGTTCCTGCACGAACGCGAGGCCAGTCAGCGTCTGCTGGAGATTCTGCGCGACAACCGCGACCGCTTGCCGGCGGCGGTGGTGCACTGCTTCACCGGGGAAAAAAAGGCGTTGTTCAGTTACCTCGACATGGACCTGCACATCGGCATTACCGGCTGGATCTGCGATGAACGCCGGGGGACTCATCTGCATCCCCTGGTGAAAGAGATCAAGCGCGGGCGGCTGATGCTCGAAAGCGATGCGCCCTACCTGCTGCCGCGTAGCTTGCGTCCCAAGCCGAAGAATGGCCGCAACGAGCCGGCTTATCTGACGGAAGTACTGCGGGAAGTGGCGTTGCATCGGGGTGAAACCCAGGAAGATCTCGCTGCTCATACCACCGCCTGTGCGCGGGGGTTTTACGGGTTGCCTGCCCTCTCCGTCTAAACACACTCCCCTGTGGGAGCGAGCCTGCTCGCGAAAGCGGTATGCCAGTCAATGTAGATGTTGGCTGAAGTTCCGCATTCGCGAGCAGGCTCGCTCCCACATTGATCCATATCAAGCCCCCATGAACTGAGTAGCGGCACAATAATGGCACCTTGCCAATACTGTTTCCGCTATCAGAGAAGACCTCCATGGGTGCCTGGCTTAGCAATATCTCGCTGAAATACAAATTCTGGGCGGTGAATGCCGTCGCCTTCGTTACTACGCTGTTGCTGGTGCTGTACGCCGTGCAGCTCGAACAACATGCCCGCAACCACGCCGCCCAGGCTTCGGCCCAGGCCCAGGCGCGTTTGCTCGGTGCCTGGCCGGCCGGGCAACCACTGCCCAAAGCCGACAACCTGCTGACGTTCAGTCGCGGACAAACGCCGACATTTGACGGCCAGCCCAGACCGGAGCTGGGTAATGCCCATGGCTGGATCGAGATACACGCCGCACCGCTGTTGGGAGAGAACCTGTTGCTGGGCGCCGAGGTCTTCACCCGGCCTGACGATCAGCAGGTCGCGGTGCTTGCCCTGGGCGTTAGCCTGAGCCAGGTGTTCGACGAGCGTTTTGTCAATTACGCGGTCGCCGTGTTCATTCTGATGCTGGCGATGCTCGGCGCTTCGCAGCTGTTGATCCGTTTCCTGCTCAGCCAGCTCAACACCTTGAAGGACGTGATGCTTCACGTCGAACGGACCGGTGACCTCTCGGCCCGGGTTCCGCTGGCATGCAGCGACGAAGTCGGACAAATGGCCAATGCTTTCAATGCCATGCAGGCCGGTTATCAGCGCGTGGTCAACACCGTGGCCAGCACCGCCCGCCAACTGGACGACGGCGCCGCACGGCTGGCCTCGAGCATGAACGAAGTACGCCACGGCATGCTCGGTCAGCAGAGCGAAACCGATCAAGCCGCCACGGCGATCAATGAAATGACCGCCACCGTCCACCACATCGCCCAACACGCTGGTGCCACCCGTGACCTCTCGCAATCGGCCGACACGCTGGCGGGCAGCGGACAAGCCGTGGTCCTGCGTGTGCAGAAGTCGATTGCCGGGCTGTCCACCGGTGTGCAGCAAACCGCCGAGATGATTCAGCGGCTGGCCGAAGACAGCCAGAAGATCAATGGCGTGGTCAATGTGATTCACAGCATCGCCGAACAGACCAACCTGCTAGCACTGAACGCCGCGATTGAAGCGGCCCGGGCCGGTGAAATGGGGCGCGGTTTTGCGGTGGTCGCCGATGAAGTGCGCAATCTGGCCAAGCGCGTACAGAGTTCCACTGACGAAATCACCGTGATGGTCTCGGCCTTGCAGGCGGGAACCCGCGACGCCGTGGACTTCATGCAGGAAAGCTCGTTCAAGGCCGATGACTGTGTGCAACAGGCACAGGAAGCCGGTGCGGCGCTGGAACAAATCACCGGGGCGGTGGCGCAGATGCGCGAGAGCAATACGCAGATTGCAGTGGCGGCCGAACAGCAGAGCCAGGTGGCGGAAGAAATGAACCGGGCGGTGGTGAGCATCCGGGATGTGACCGAAAACACGGTGCAGCAGACAGTGGGTTCGGCGACCACCAGCAATGAGTTGGCGGCGTTGGCCGGGGAATTGAGCAAGGCAATAGGTCAGCTCAAGCTGTGAGGCCTCATCGCGAGCAAGCTCGCTCCCACAGGGAATAGTGATCGACCTGTGGGAGCGAGCCTGCTCGCGAAGGGGCCGACCCATTCAACATCAATATTGACCATCGCCACTATCGCACCAATAGCCAACCTTGATTCGCCGCCCGCATTGCCCGGGCCTATCCTTCAAGCATGTGTTCAACATGGACTTGAGGATCAGCATCATGGGCAAACGTCACCCCAACCTTCCCTCCTGGCAATGGCGTGCCTACCCGGACAACCATCAGCACCCGACCAATCTGGTGTTGCACCTGATTGCCGTGCCGCTGTTCATCGTGGCGTTCCTGCTGATTGTTTCCGGCGTGTTCGGCCTGAATCTGGCGAATTTCGCCATCGGCGTCATCGGCGTGTTCGCGGCCCTGGGTTTGCAACGCCACGGTCACAGCCTCGAAGCGCAGGCCTCCGAGCCGTTCAGTGACCGCAAGGATGCGGTGTCGCGCTTGCTGGTGGAACAGTTTCTGACCTTTCCGCGATTTTTCCTCAGTGGTGGCTGGTGGCGCGCCTGGCGTGAGCGCCACCGCCGTCACTGATCAGGCTGCTGATTAGGCAAAGACCGTCACGGTCTGCCGGCTCATGGCGATCAACCGCCCTTCCGGGTCCCACAACTTCGCCGCCGCATGGCCATAGCCATCGGCGGCGTGTTCGGTTTCGACCAGATATTTGCACCAGTACAGCGTGCTGAGGTCCAGCAGCGGCTGAACGAATTCGATGGTCCAGGTCAGCGTGCTGCCCATGGCCGGCTTCTTCAGAAACGGCATGACCGCCGGTGGCCAGGCATCCACCAGAGCCAGAATGTGCGCTTCACTCACCGGCTCCTCCTTCACATCACCCCGCAAGCGCACCCAACCGCCCATGTGCCGCGAGGTGTTGCCGGTGAACGGCAGGCCGCCCACGCTCCAGCGCATCGCCAGATGACGCATGAACTCCGGAATGACGCCTTCAACGAAGGGTAATTCCTGGCAATCGTCCCAATGCTTCATGTCCGGTGCCGGCACGGCTTGCACCGCGACTTCCGACGGGCGTGACGCGCCGAAGCTGCCCTGAATCAGGGTCACCACCTGCCCTTTCTGCATGGCCCGGCCCAGGATCTGGCTGACGGCCTTGCCCTCGCGCAGCACATCGACCTCAAAGCTGACCGGCACCTCTGGCTCGACCGGTCCGACGAAGGTAATCGCCAATGACCGCACCGGACGATCCGCCGGCACTTTCGCGCGCATGGCTTCGTATTGCAGCGCAGCGACCAGACCACCGAAGCTGGCGCGCCCTTGCGCCCATCCCGCGGGAATAGACAGTTCCAGTGGCTGGCGGCGGACAGCGTCAAGCAGATCGGAAAAACGCATGGAAACCTCAATGGGCGTTAAAAGAATGGAGGGATCTTAACCAGACGGCCAAGGGTGTACAGCGCCTGTTCCGGCCAAATTAACCGGCAGAAGGGCCGCAGCTGGTTCACGCCAGAGACAAAACCCTGTAGGAGCGAGCCTGCTCGCGATGGGGCCATGACATTCAACACTAGTGTTGGCTGTACGGCCGCCATCGCGAGCAGGCTCGCTCCTACAGGGTCAGGTGGTGGATTCAGGATTTGAAACAGGCCCGGTCAAGTTTGTCGAGGACCCGGTCGGCGCGCTGTTCAGCCTCGGCCATATCGGTTTTCCAGATGGCAACGCAGGGCTGCAGGTCCGCCTCCTGCTCAGCCCTGGCCAGCCATTGCAGACAATCATGCCAATCCCCCAGCGCGCCCTGGGCTGACTTCAACCTGGGCACGGCAGCTTTCGGCAGGCGATCCAGCTCGGGATAGGCTTCGATGCCATAGCGCACACGCTTGATCAACAGACGCAGGCGATGACGGTCGTGGGCGGGATCGTGCAAGGATTCGTCGAGCTTTTTCCACTGTTTGCCCAGGCGCTTGCTGATGCGTTTGCCCAGGCCCTTGAGCAATCCCTGACGTTGGGCTGCACGTAAAAAGCGTGGAAAGGCTTCGAGAATCATCAACAAATGCCCCAGCTCGGCGCTCGTCGCGACCGCCGGATAGGCCTTGGCCATCTGCGCCATACGCCATTGCGCAGCTTGCGGCTGACCGTGTTCGAACAGCCAGGCCGCCAGCACCTCGCGATCACGCAGTGGCGTGGTCAGCTCACCGACGCCGGACGCCGCCACTTCAAGTTGTTCGACACCGGGCACACCGCGCAACGGGCGCAACAGGCTGCGCAAGCGCCGAACCGTGGTGCGCAGGTCGTGCAGGGCTTCCGGGTCAGTGCGGGCAATCAAACGCGCCTGACAGGCCAGCAGACGAACTTCCAGGCCCAGGACACGGGCAACCAACCGGTCAATCATGGGGTGACTCCTGAACGACTGCAAAGCTGAAGGAGCTGGCTTGCCTGCGATAGCACCCTGAAGATCGTGGTGATCATTGAAGGTCGATCGCCAGCAAGCTGGCTCCTACAGGATTAGCAGTGTTTTTAACGCCCCGCGCGGGATTCGCGAATATAAAAACGTGCCTTCTCGGCTTTGCTGGTGCAGCCCTCATAACCCTCGAATTGCTGTTGCGTCTTGGCCGCAGTCAGCAGCGACAGGGCCTTGGAATAGCTGACGGTTCCGGCGAACCCCTCGGCCTTGGCCAGATCCAGTTCACGCCATGCGGCATCGAGGTTGCTACCGCAGCTGTCGCGATAAGCGGTTTTGCCGGCACAACCGGCCAGTGCCAGGGCAATCAATGGCACACAGATCCAGGCTTTCATCACTTACACCTCAACGTAAAGGAAACAGTCATGCACGTAGGACGGTCTGGCGCGGTAAAAGTGCCGTCCGTCGCCTGCGCAAACTATAGCGCGGACAAGAATAATCAAGTGCCGCCATAAGCTGTCGAAAAAACGACGCACTCTCTTGCGCATGCGACCTGAACGATTGAAGCACGCCCCTCGATGGGTGCATTGTTCAATCATTCAAACGAGGGCGATTCATGAAAAAGCGTGTCGCACTGGTATTGGGCTCGGGTGGAGCCCGGGGTTATGCCCACATTGGCGTGATCCAGGAGATCGAACGGCGCGGCTACGACATCGCCTGCATTGCCGGTTGCTCCATGGGGGCAGTGGTCGGCGGGATCTACGCCGCCGGCAAGCTCGATGATTATCGCGAGTGGATCGAGAGCCTGGATTATCTCGACGTACTGCGTTTGGTGGATGTCAGTTTTCGCCTCGGTGCGATTCGTGGGGAAAAGGTGTTCGGGCAGATCCGCAAGATCGTCGGCGAGATCAATATCGAAGATTTGCGCATCCCCTACACGGCGGTGGCCACCGACCTGACCAACCAGCAGGAAATCTGGTTTCAGGAAGGTTGCCTGCACCAGGCCATGCGCGCCTCGGCGGCGATTCCCAGCCTGTTTACCCCGGTGATGCAGGGCAACCGCATGCTGGTGGACGGCGGCATTCTCAACCCTCTGCCGATCGTGCCGGTGGTGTCGAGCCACTGCGATCTGATCATTGCGGTCAACCTCAACTCGACCAACCAGCGTCACTATCAGATGCCGGTGATCCAGCGCCCTGCCGCGTTCAAGACCCGTTTCGACAGCCTGATCAGTTCGCTCGGCTCGAAGATGCCGTTCCGGCGCAAGCAGGCCGAGCAGTTACTGCGGCTGGAGAAAGAAGCCTTGATGGCCGAAGCGGCCGAGATCAATCCCTGGGTCGAGTCCGCCGAACCCGAAGCGCAGCAACCGGCCGCCGCCCCTGAGCGTGACGGCGCGCCGAAGTCCGCCACCGGCTCGTTCATCATCGACAACGTGGGGCCGGCGTCGTTGCTGGACCTGATCAACCAGAGTTTCGAGGTGATGCAGACCTCGCTGGCGCAGTACAAGATTGCCGGGTATCCGCCGGACATCCTGATCAACGTACCGAAACGGGTGTGCCGGTTTTTTGAGTTTTACAAGGCGCCGGAGTTGATTGCGCTGGGACGGGAGATTGCACGGGATACATTGGATCGGTATGAGAATGAGCGGGAGTCCTGAGGTTTCTCGGGTGAATTGACGGGCCTCATCGCGGGCAAGCCTTGCTCCTACAGGCATGCGTCGTTCATAAATATTGATTTCGACACAGATCTGTAGGAGCAAGGCTTGCCCGCGATGAGGCCGGATCATTCAACACAAAATCCAAAGGCTACCCCTCACTCAACAACCGATACCCCACCCCCGCCTCGGTCACGATAAACCTTGGCTGCGTCGGATCATCCGCCAGCTTCTGCCGCAAATGCCCGACCACGATCCGCAGGTAATGGCTGTCCTCGGTGTGGGTCGGCCCCCAGATGTCCTTGAGCAGTTGTTGCTGGGTGATGACCCGTCCCGGATGGCGAGCCAGTTGCGCAAGCACTGCGTACTCCTTGCGGGTCAGCGCCACTTCGTTGCCGTCGAGCAGCACCCGGCGATAGGCCAGATCCACCGTCAGCGGGCCGAAGTTCAGCGCCGCTTGTTGGGTCTCGCCGATCGGTACCTGGCGCAGCAACGCACGAATCCGCGCCAGGAATTCCTGGATACCGAAGGGTTTGGTCACGTAGTCATTGGCGCCGCCATCCAGCGCTTCCACCTTCTGCCCTTCGCTGGCGCGCACCGAGAGCACCAGCACCGGCACTTTGGACCATTGGCGAAACTCACTCAGCACCTGTTGGCCGTCCATGTCCGGCAGACCGAGGTCGAGCACCAGCAGGTCCGGCTTGTTCAGCGCGGCCTGGGCCAGCCCTTCGCTGCCGGTTCCGGCTTCCAGCACTTTGTAGCCCTGGGAAACGAGGCTGATGCGCAGGAACTTGCGGATTTGCGGTTCGTCATCGATGACCAAAATGGTCGCGGTCTGGCTCATGGTTTCCCATCAAGGAAGAAAGTTGGCAAAAGAGTAACGCAAGCACGATCAGGCTTCACTTTCGGCTCCTAATTTTCAAAAGCAGGCTGAGCCTGCAAGGGAAGGTGCAAGGTGATGCAGGTGCCGCGCCCTTCGATGCCATCGGCAACACTGATCCGCCCGCCATGGGCGCCCACCATGCCCTGACAGATCGCCAGCCCCAGCCCCGTGCCCTGCCCGCCACGATCACCGCGTGCAGCGGTGTAGAACATGTCGAAAATCTTCGCCCTGTCCGCCTCGGGTATCCCCGGGCCCTCATCGCTCACCGAGAAAAAAAGCTCCGTGTCATCCGTCCCGGCGCGTACTTGAAGACGTCCGTGGGACGGCGAGAAACGCGCGGCATTTTCCAGCACGTTGATCAACGCCTGCTCGATCAGCGCGGCATGGACGAACAGCAGCGGCAATTGCGCCGGCACCTCGGTGCTGACCTGCAACGGCGCCAGCACCGCACGCAGGCGAATCAGCGCACTGCCGACGATGTCCGCCGGCGAGACCCAGTCCCGCGCCAGTTTCAGCGCGCCGTGGCCGAGGCGGGTCATGTCCAGCAGGTTCTGGATGTAGCGATCCAGGCGCTCGGCTTCATCGCGGGTGCCTTCGAGCAACTCACGGCGATCCGCCAGCGGGATCGCCTCGCCCAGCGCCAGCAGGCTGTCGATGCTGCCGCGCATGGAGGTCAATGGCGTGCGCAGATCGTGGGACACCGAGGCCAGCAAGGCACTGCGCAGTTGCTCGGTCTCGCCGTGCAGCCGTGCCGCCTCCAGGTCATCGGCCAATTGAGCACGGGCCAGCGCCTGGGCCAGCGGCTGACTCAATGCGGTCAACAAGCGCCGACGCTGGCCGCTCAAGGTCTGCCCCTCCCTGGCGCAGACGCCGAGCAGTGCCAGCGGACCGTCTTCCATGGACAACGACCACCACCACCAACGCCCGAACGGCAAGGTGCCGGTGCCCGCGCCTGCCGGTTGATCGTGTTGCCAGGCCCAATCGGCGGCGGCGCGCTCCGCTTCGGTGAACTCCAGCGGGCCACCGGTTTCGACTTTCCAGCCACTCTGACCGTCGCGATTGAGCAGGCACAGCTGCAAATCGCTCCAGCCTTCCAGATGATGGGCAGCGGCGTTGATCACGGCCTGCCGGTCGGTGGCGGCCGTGAGCTTGCGCGACAGGTCGAGCAGTTCGGTGGTTTCCTCCTGGGTGTCGCGCAAGGCCTGCAATTGCCGGCGCTGTCGCGCTGCCAGGTTGCCGGTCAGCGCGGCCATCAGCAGGAAGAACAGCAAGGTCAGCACGTCTTCTTCGCGCTGGATATGGAAGGAAAAATTCGGTGGGATGAACAGGAAGTCGTAGGTCAGGAACGACAGCGCGGCGCAAAACAGCGCAGGCCCCAGGCTGCTGCGCACCGCGACCAAAAGCACGGCCGCGAGGAACACCAGCGAGATATTCGGCAACGGCAGAATACTTGCCACCGCCCAGGCCAGGGCACTGGCAAGCACGGTCGCCACGACGGCCAGGGCATAGTCGAACCACTCCAGCGACTGGACCGGACGCGGACGTGCCTGATCCTGTTCATGGTCACTGTCGATGACGTTGATCTCCAGCCCGCGCGCCTGTCGCAACAAACGCGCCGCCAGGCCTCCACCGAACAGCCGACGGCGCAGGCGCTGCCGGGACTGACCGACCAGCACCAGCGTGGCACGGCGTTCAGCAGCATGCTGGATCAGGGTTTTCGCCACTTCGCCGGCCCGCAGCAACACCACCTCACCACCCAGGCGTTCGGCCAGTTGCTGGGCACTTTGCAGGCGCAGGCGCGACTGCTCGTCGCGCACACTGCCGTTGTCTACATGCACCAGACTCCAGGGCAGATGCCGACGTTGCGCGACGCGGCTGGCGTGACGCACCAGACGCTCGGCCTGGGCATCGCCATCGACACCGACCAGCAAGCGACCACGCACCGCGGGCGCCGCCTGACCGAGCTGGCGATAACCCTGGGCCAGATCGTTATCGACCTGCGCCGCCGCGGTTTGCATCGCCAGCTCACGCAACGCGGTGAGATTGGTCTGGGAGAAGTAGGCGTCGATGGCCGCCCGCGCCTGCTCCGGCACATAGACCTTGCCATCGCGCAAGCGCTCCAGCAGTTCCCGTGGGGGCAAGTCGATCAGCAGCAATTCGTAGGCTTCTTGCAGCACCCAGTCCGGCAAGGTCTCGCGGACTTGTACACCGGTGATGCCGCGCACCTGATCGTTGAGACTTTCCAGATGCTGGACGTTGACGGTGGTGTACACGTCGATGCCGGCGGCCAGCAGTTCCTGGATGTCCTGCCAGCGTTTGGCGTGGCGGCTGCCGGGGGCATTGCTGTGGGCCAACTCGTCCACCAGCACCAGTGTCGGCCTGGCGGCCAGCAAGCCGTCGAGGTCCATTTCTTCGAGCATCACACCACGATATTCCGAGCGCAGCAGCGGTTGCTGCGGCAAGCCACCGAGCAAGGCTTCGGTTTCGGCACGGCCATGGGTTTCGACCACGCCTGCGATGAGTTTCACGCCCTGACGCAGTTGGGTGTGAGCCGCTTGCAGCATGGCGTAGGTCTTGCCGACGCCGGGCGCGGCGCCGAGGAATACCTTGAGCCGGCCACGGCCATCGCGGGGCAGATTGGCTAACAGCGCGTCGGCGCGGCCGGAGTCGCTCATGTTTTATGTTCTCTCTAATGATCGTTCCCACGCTCTGCGTGGGAATGCCGCCCGGGACGCTCCGCGTCCCAACAAAGCGGACGCGGAGCGTCCATTGATGCATTCCCACGCAGAGCGTGGGAACGATCGTCTACTGAAGTTTTTCCAGCGCCAGATTCAACTCAAGCACATTCACCACCGGCGGCCCTACCAACGGCTGCTCGATGTGTGCATCCAGCAGGTTCTGCAGGGTCGACACCGGCAGGTTACGCGCCGCCGCGACACGCGCCAGTTGATAGGCAATCGCCGCCGGTGGCAAGTGCGGGTCGAGGCCACTGCCAGAGGTGGTGAGCAGCGCCAGAGGCACCGGCCCCTGACCGGGCACCAGCAGTTTGTTGGCATCGTCGATCACACGGGTGGCCAAGGCCGGGTTGCTCGGCGACAGGTTGCTGGCACTGCTCGACACCGTGGCAAAGGCGCCGGCCGATGGTCGTGGGTGAAACCAGGCATCACCGACGAAGTCCTGGGCAATCAGCGATGAGCCGCGAACCTTGCCCTCGGCATCGCGAACCAGGCTGCCATTGGCCTGATCCGGGAACGCGACTTGCGCCACGCCGGTCACCACCAGGGGATAGGCGACGCCGGTGATCAGGGTCATCAGCACAAGCAGGCTCAGGGCCGGGCGTATCATTGTGGTCATTTCATAATCCTCGAATTCGCAAATAAACCTGTGGGAGCGAGCTTGCTCGCGATGGAATTGAAGACGCCGCGTTGAGTCAGAAAGGGCGCGTTATCGTTAGCCACCATCGTGAGCAAGCTCGCTCCCACAGGTGGCAATGTGGGTCAAACCAGATGCAACGCCGTCAACAGCATGTCGATGGCCTTGATCCCCACGAACGGCACCAGGATCCCGCCCAGCCCATAGATCAGCAGATTGCGTCGCAGCAACGCCGCCGCACTTGCCGCTTGCACTCGCACGCCACGCAATGCCAGTGGAATGAGTACGACGATGATCAAGGCGTTGAACACGATCGCCGAGAGAATCGCGCTCTGCGGACTGCTCAGGTGCATGACGTTGAGTACGCCCAGTTGCGGATAGATCGCGGCAAACAGCGCCGGCAGGATCGCGAAGTACTTGGCCACGTCGTTGGCGATGGAAAAGGTGGTCAGCGCGCCACGGGTCACCAGCAATTCCTTGCCGATCTGCACCACGTCCAAGAGCTTGGTCGGGTCGCTGTCGAGGTCAACCATGTTGGCTGCCTCGCGCGCCGCCTGGGTGCCGTCGTTCATCGCCATGCCAACGTCGGCCTGGGCCAGCGCCGGGGCGTCGTTGGCGCCGTCGCCGCACATGGCAACCAGGCGACCGTCATTCTGTTCGTGGCGAATGCGCGCCAGTTTTTTCTCCGGCGTGGCCTCGGCCAGCACGTCATCCACACCGGCTTCGGCGGCGATGGCGGCGGCGGTCAGCGGGTTGTCGCCGGTCACCATGACCGTGCGGATCCCCAGTTTGCGCAGTTCGGCAAAGCGCTCGCGGATACCGGGCTTGACCACGTCCTTGAGGTGGATCGCACCAAGCAACTTGCCATCCGCGCAGACCAGCAACGGGGTACCGCCACTCTGGGCGATCTTGTCGATTTCACGGGACAGGGCCGGCGCCAGATCGGCACGTTTGAGGCCGACAAAAGCCAGCAACGAATCCACGGCGCCCTTGCGATACACACGGCCCTGATAGTCGACACCCGACAGCCGGGTTTCGGCGCTGAAGGGTACGGCGGTCAGCAGTTCGCTGGCCGGCTCGGGCTGCGGTTGCGTGTTGCGCAGGTATTCGACGATGGATTTACCTTCCGCCGTGTCATCGGCCAACGAAGCGAACAAGGCGCCCTCAGCCAGCTCCCGGGTGGTCACACCGGGCGCCGCGACCACGGCTGCGCAACGGCGGTTGCCGAAGGTGATGGTGCCGGTCTTGTCCAGCAGCAGAACGTGCACGTCCCCCGCCGCTTCCACGGCGCGACCGGACTTGGCGATCACATTCAGGCGCACCAGGCGATCCATCCCGGCGATGCCGATGGCGGACAACAAGCCACCAATGGTAGTCGGGATCAGCGTGACCAATAACGCCACCAGGAACACCAGCGGCAAACTGCCGTTGGCGAAGTGCGCGAAAGGTTGCAGGGTCACGACCACCAGCAGGAAGATCAGGGTCAGGCCGATCAGCAGGATGTCGAGCGCCACTTCGTTCGGGGTTTTCTGGCGCTTGGCGCCTTCGACCAGGGCGATCATGCGATCCAGTGTCGACTCGCCGGGGTTGGCGGTGATCTTCACCAGCAGCCAGTCGGAGACCAGCCGGGTGTTGCCGGTGACGGCCGAGCGATCGCCGCCGGACTCGCGGATCACCGGTGCCGATTCGCCGGTGATCGCCGCTTCGTTGACCGCGGCGATGCCTTCGATCACTTCGCCGTCACCGGGGATCATTTCCCCGGCCTCGACGCGCACCACATCGCCCTTGCGCAGGCTGCTGGCCGGCACCACTTGAAAGGTGCCGTTGTTGGTCCTGCGGCGGGCGCTCAAGCCTTCGCTGCCGGCCTTGAGGCTGTCGGCGCGGGCCTTGCCGCGACCTTCGGCCAGAGCCTCGGCGAAGTTGGCGAACAGCACGGTGAACCACAGCCACACGGCGATCTGCGCGGCGACGAAGGTGGGTACTGCTGTGTCCGGGACGAAGCACAGCACGGTGGTGAGGATCGCGGTCAGTTCGACCACCAGCATCACCGGCGCGCGCTGCAATTGCCGTGGGTCGAGCTTGACGAAGGCTTGCAGCAGCGCCGGGCGCCATAGGGCCGAGATTGCGGTTTTGGGTTGTTCCGGCGCCTTAACGGTAACCGGCTTAACTACGGGCATATTCATCAAATAGTCCTCAGAAGCCCATGCTCAAGTGTTCGGCAATCGGGCCCAACGCCAGGGTCGGCAAGAAGGTCAGGCCGCCCACCAGCAAAATGGTCACGGTCAGCAATGTCACGAACAGCGGGCCATGGGTCGGGAAGCTGTTCTGGCCGATCGGCGCGGTTTTCTTCATCGCCAGGCTGCCGGCCAGGGCCAGTACCGGAAGGATGTAACCGAATCGACCGATCAACATGCCAAGGCCCAGCATCAGGTTGTGGAACGGTGTGTTGGCGCTGAAGCCGCCGAACGCCGAACCGTTGTTGGCGCTGGCCGAGGTGTATGCATAAAGCAACTGGCTGAAACCGTGGGCACCGGGGTTGCTCACCGACGCCACGGGGCCTGGCAGGCTCGCGGCAATCGCACCCAGCACCAGCACGCCAATCGGCATGACCATCAAGGTCACCACCAGCAACTGCACTTCTTTGGCCTGCAGCTTCTTCCCGAGGTATTCCGGGGTACGCCCGATCATCAGGCCGGCGAGGAACACCGCGATCAGCACGTTGAGCAGCATGCCGTAGAGCCCGGCGCCGACGCCGCCGAAGATCACTTCGCCGATCATCATGTTGACCAGCGCCACCATGCCGCTGAGCGGGTTGAGGCTGTCGTGCATGCCGTTGACCGAGCCGTTCGATGCCGCGGTGGTGGTCACCGACCACAGCACAGTGGCGGTGGTGCCGAACCGGGCTTCCTTGCCTTCCAGCGGCGCGGTCTGCTCGACGGCGACGTTGTTCAGGGCCGGGTTCGGCTGATATTCGGCCCACAGCGAGGTCGCGCCGCCAATCAGGAACAAGGCCAGCATGCAGGCGATGATCGCGCGGCTCTGACGCAGGTCTTTGACGTAGTGGCCGAAGGTGAACACCAGCGCAACGGGAATCAGGATGATCGACGCCAGCTCGAACAGATTGGCCCAGGCGGTCGGGTTCTCGAACGGGTGCGCCGAGTTGACACCGAAGAATCCACCACCGTTGGTGCCCAGTTGCTTGATCGCAATCTGACTGGCGGCCGGGCCCAGCGGGATCACCTGATCGACGCCCTGCACGGTCACCGCGTTCACGTACTGTGCGAAGGTCTGCGGCACGCCCTGCCAGACCAGGTACAGCGCCAGCAGCAGGCACATCGGCAACAGGCCGTAGAGGGTGGCGCGGGTCATGTCGACCCAGAAATTGCCCAGTGATTGAGTGGACTTGCGACCGATACCACGGCACAACGCCACCAGCACCGCGAGGCCGGTGGCCGCGCTGACGAAGTTCTGCACCGTGAGGCCGACCATCTGGCTCAGATAGCTCAGTGATGCCTCGCCGCTGTAGGCCTGCCAGTTGGTGTTGGTCATGAAACTGACGGCGGTGTTGAACGCCAATGTCCATTCCTGCCCCGGCAGGTTTTGCGGGTTCAGTGGCAAGTGGTCCTGGAACAACAGGATCGCGAACAGCAGCAGGAAGCCCGCGAGGTTGAAAACAAGTAAGGCCAGGGTGTACTTCTGCCAGCTCTGTTCGGCCTGCGGATCGACACCGGCCAGGCGGTAACAGCCACGCTCCACCGGACCGAGAATCGGCGTCAGCCAGGTGCGCTGCCCTTCCATCACCTTGTAATAGAAGCGCCCGAGAAACGGCGCCGGGACCAATACCACCGCGAAAAACGCGAGGATCAGCCAATAGTCATAACTGTGCATAGCCGCTCCTAGTTCCGGTCCGCGCGCAACAGCGCAACCAACAGATAAATGAACAGCCCCACTGCCAACAGCAGCGACACTCCGTCCAGAACGCTCATGGAAGATCTCCGTGTTACGGCTGATTGCCGCTTGTGGGGGTTATTGTCGGAAGGGAGGGCGTAAAGGCGCGAGATCGAGGGGGATGGCGGGGTATAAAGAAAACGTAAAGAGTGGGTTTATGGCGGGGTTACAGGAGCGGGAAAGACCCAATGCAGATCAATAATTCATTGCACCATTGCCGTCTTGCCAACAAGCTATCCACCTTCGTTCATGACCGGCCAGGACACGACCTGGCACCCTCCATTCTTCGGAGTTACTCGCATGAAAGGTATTGTTTTGGCTGGCGGCACGGGCACACGTCTGCATCCGATCACGCTCGGCGTGTCCAAACAGCTGCTGCCGATCTATGACAAGCCGATGATCTATTACCCGATTTCAGTCCTGATGCTGGCGGGCATCAGAGACATACTGCTGATCTCCACACCGCGAGATCTGCCGCAATATCGCAGCCTGCTGGGTGACGGGCATCAGTTTGGAGTGAACTTCAGCTATGCCGAACAGCCATCGCCTGACGGCATTGCCCAAGCGCTGCTGATTGGTGAAACCTTCATTGGTAATGACTCCGTATGCCTGATCCTTGGCGACAACATCTTCCATGGACAACACTTCGGCGAACAGTTACGCAATGCCGCAAAACGCGCTGCCGGCGCAACCGTGTTCGGCTATTGGGTCAAAGACCCTGAGCGCTTCGGCGTAATTGATTTCGATAGCGAGGGCTGTGCCCTCTCGATTGAAGAAAAACCGGAAAAGCCTAAGTCCAACTATGCCGTCACGGGTCTGTATTTCTATGATAACGATGTGGTTGAGATCGCCAGGACCGTGAAGCCTTCCCATCGCGGCGAGCTGGAAATCACCGACATCAGCAATGCCTATCTCAAACGTGGTGATCTGCACGTCGAACGTTTCGGACGCGGATTCGCCTGGCTCGACACCGGCACCCACGACAGCCTGCTCGAAGCCTCTCAGTATGTTCAGACCATCGAACACCGTCAGGGTTTGAAGGTCGCGTGCCTTGAGGAAATTGCCTACGACAACCAATGGATCAGCCGCGAACATCTACTGGAGCGCGCCCGACTCTTCGGCAAGACAGGGTATGGCGCGTACCTTGCCAAATTGGCAGGTGAAGCCTCTGACTCGTTTCCATGAGAATTTTCATCAGGGGTCAGAGCACCGGTTTATGTATGGAGTAAGTGTGACAAGGCCCGGGATGGAACCACTGTGAACTCAAATCGCTCCATACTGTATGCAAGTACGACTGGCGACCCCGCCACTCGGCCTGTCCTTGAGGAGAGTCCCATGCCTTGGTATGCCTGGTTGATACTGATCGTTGCAATCGGCTCGATCGTTGGCGGATTGATGATGCTGCGGGACACCGCCAACAAGGTCGAGTTGACGGATGAACAACGCCGACGCGTGGCCGAGCGCAATGCCGAAGCGGATGCGAAGGATGCAAAGGATCGTTGAGCCGCTAACGATCCTGTGCATCCTTCAGCAGTTACGTACACATCAAGCTCGGTCAGACCGTGGGGTAGCACTGCGCGGGTCAGGCCCTCGTGCCCGAGACGGTGCAAGGCTTCAGGAATGGTATTAAGTGAAGCGTTGCAAACAGCCACCAGATCGTTTTCCATCAGGGAACTGCTCAACAATCGCCAAGCAATGGGTACTCACTATTCGCGCCACTAATCCGGCCGTTTCATACAAATTCGACGCATCTGTGTGCTTTTTAGAAGTAGAAGTACAGTCACCATCCAATTTTCATTGGTTAATATGGCGCATTGATGCTGGAGAATTCAGATGCGTTACTCGCAGGACCACAAAGCCCAGACCCACCAACGCATCATCAAGGAAGCTTCGGCGCGTTTTCGCCGTGACGGCATCGGCGCGACCGGCCTGCAACCCTTGATGAAAGCACTGGGCTTGACTCACGGTGGCTTTTATTCGCACTTCAAATCCAAGGACGAATTGGTGGAAAAGGCGCTGCAGGCTGCTTGTGATCAGGTCGACGGCTTGTGTGCGCAAATCTTCGCCGAGGAACATCCCCTCGAAGCGTTCATCGATACTTATCTTTCCGAGTGGCACCAGACTTCGCCTCACGAGGGCTGCCCACTGTTGACCATTTCCTCCGAACTGGGCCTTCGTGGCCAACCGAGCCCAACCAGCGACGCTGTACTCAAGGCGAGACTCGATCAGATCGAAAGTACTCTTGAAGGCGAAAACGCCGGCGAGCGCAGCATCGTCATCATGGCTGCACTGGCCGGCGCAGTGCTTCTGTCACGCAGCGTTGCCGACGCTGAATTTGCCCAACGCATACTCGACGTCACACGCGAACATCTTAAAAAAGACTTGGATTAACCCTGCCAGCGTTTGAACAGAACGCTGGCATTGACCCCACCGAAACCGAAGCCATTGGATAACGCGTATTCGATGACCATAGGCCTGGCTTGACCGTGAACGATGTCCACCCCTTCGGTAGCGGGGTCCGGATTGTCAAAGTTAAGCGTTGCTGGAACGATCTGATCACGGATCGCCAACAGTGTGAAAATCGCTTCGATCCCCCCTGCCGCACCGAGCAGATGACCGGTGGCCGATTTGGTTGATGTCACTGTGATTGAGTTGTTCGAACCAAACAGCGACTTGATCGCCGCCAGCTCTCCCAGATCACCGACGGGCGTCGAGGTCGCGTGGGCATTGAGATGTTGAACCTGTTGCGGCGAAACACCCGCCTGAGCCAAAGCCAGCGACATCGACCGGCGCGCTCCGCTGCCATCCTCGGGGCCTGCGGTCAGGTGATAAGCGTCGGCACTGGTGCCGTAACCGACCAGTTCTGCCAGGGGCGTGGCGCCACGAGCCAGGGCATGTTCCAGTGACTCGATCACCAACAGGCCCGAGCCCTCCCCCATGACAAAGCCATCCCGACCACTGTCAAAGGGGCGCGAAGCGCGCTCCGGTGTCTCGTTGTAAGCGCTGGACAAGGCTCTTGCTGCAGCGAAGCCGGCAAGACTGACACGATCGATTGCCGCTTCCGCGCCGCCACACACTGCGATGTCCGCCTCACCGGCGCGAATCAGCCGCGCCGCATCGCCAATCGCCTGGACCCCGGCGGCACACGCCGTCACCGGTGCTCCCAACGGGCCCTTGAAACCATGCTGGATCGACACGTGCCCCGCCGCCAGATTCACCAGAAAGGATGGGATGGTGAATGGCGACAAACGCCGTGGTCCACGGGTGTCGGTAGTACGCACCGCATCGGCAATCGCACCGAAACCACCCACGCCGGAACCGATGATGGTCGCTGTGCGCTCCTGGGTTTCAGTGGTCTGCGCTTGCCAGCCAGCCTGCTCCAGCGCCTGACGGGCCGCTTCCATGGCGAACAGGATGAAGCGGTCCATCTTCTTTTGTTCTTTGGGTGGTGTGGCGCGGTCCGGGTCGAACCCCGCTTCGGGATCGTCTGTCAAAGTTGGCACCGAACCACCGACTCTGGCCGGTAGGTCGGCCACTACTGCGTCCGGCAGGTTTCTAATACCGGAACGCCCGGCCAACAAGCGTGCCCACACCGCTTCCACACCACTACCCAACGGGGACACCAGGCCTATGCCTGTTACAACCACTCGACGATCATTCATACAGCATTACCCCTTGCCGATTCTTTCGCTTCATTTGTAGCGCGCGGCGGCTTTGCTTTTGGAAAGGTTCGGCGCCATTACATGACGAGCCGCAACGAATGCATTCCAATCGGCAGCATCCGGCAGCGACGGGATGGTGACCAACTCGCCTTGATCCAGACCCGATAACGCCGCGTCGACCATCTCACCTGTTTCCATGACCATGTCCGCAGGAATTTGCGAAGCGTCGATACCCGAGCGCTCCCAGATTTCGGTACGTGTTACGCCCGGCAACACAGCCTGGACCTTGACGCCAGTGCCCTGGAGCTCGGCATTCAGTGATTGGGTGAGACTGAGAACATATGCCTTGCTAGCGCTGTAGGTTGCGTTGAAGCGCTCAGGGAACAACGCCACCACCGATGCGATGTTGATGATCGTGCCCCGGCCAGCCTTGGCAAATCCCGCCGCTGCCGCCGACGCCAAACGAGTGACCGCAGTAACATTCAACTGAATCATTTGCTCGAGCTGGTCGGTATCGGCATTGGCCAACAGGCCATCGGCCGCTACACCGGCATTATTGAGCAACAGGCTGATACTCGAATCGCCGCGCAGGCGCTGCTCGAGTTTGAGTACGTCATCCTTTTGCGTCAGATCCGCCTTCAGCACCTCGACCTGTACACCGTATTCGGTTCGCAGTTGGCTCGCCGCTTCGTCCAGCCGCTGCTGATCGCGAGCTACCAGCAAGAGATCAAAACCACGTGCCGCCAAGCGTTGCGCGTAAACCGCACCGATTCCGGAAGAAGCACCAGTGACGAGGGCCGTACCTTGGGACTGAACAGAATTCATGGCTGTGCTCCTGGAAGGATGCTCGAAGAAACGCCCAGCGCCTGGATCTCAGAACGCTTTGGCGGAAGCAAATTGATTATAGGCATAATTTAACCAACATATGATAGCCGTAATTTTATTGATACCGACAAAAGGCAACTGTGCCGAGCGTGCGCCAGAATGGAAAAAGGCCGGTCAATGACCGGCCCCTTGGTGTTGAATAATGATCTTAGTTCACTTCCAGTTTCTCGCGATTACGATCCAAGATCGCTTTGCCAATGCCTTTCACTTCCAGCAATTCGTCGACCGATGCGAAGGGTCCATTCATATCTCGGTACGCAACAATTGCATTGGCCTTGGCTTCGCCTATGCCGGACAACTCGCGCTGTAGAGTTGGTCCGTCTGCGGTATTGAGATCGATCTTGTCGGTCACAACCTTAGGAGAAACTTCTTGCATCTGAGGAGCGTTGCCAGTTTCTGGCTTGGCCACAGGCGCCCCATTGGAGGCCATTGACGCTGTTGTGAGAAAGGCAAAAACCAAAGAAGAGAGAAAGCCATTACGCATAATTGAAGCTCCATGACATCGATTGAGGAAGCAGCTTTTCCGAAGCTGCCTCTCAAACTTAGGCGGTGTCTGGAGCCTGTCAAAAGCGTGTCTGTTGCGAAATGTGAAACAATTAGGGTTCGAGGCGACGTTGCTGGTAGATCCAATCGACGATTTCACCGTCAGGAGTGTAGCCGCTGACCGTTTCGCGCAGGAGTTGGCGGACGAGCGCGTAATCATCACTTTCAACTGCTTTCATCAAGTTCGTCAGGCGCCCCTTGAGCACATCCCAAGGCAAGTGATCCTCGTTGGCACTCATAATCATTGGATGCTGAGTTGCCGCCACGTTGTCGCCGATCAAAAGCTCTTCGTAGAGTTTCTCGCCTGGACGCAGTCCAGTGAACTCTATGGATATGTCCCCTTGAGGGTTTCTCTCCGACCGAATGCTTAAGCCTGAAAGATGAATCATCTTCTCTGCCAACTCGATAATCTTTACCGGTTCACCCATGTCCAGTACGAATACATCCCCGCCCTGCCCCATGGAGCCTGCTTGGATTACTAGTTGTGCAGCTTCGGGAATCGTCATGAAATAGCGGGTAATTTTCGGATGCGTGACTGTCAGCGGACCGCCAGATCTGATCTGCTTGTGAAAAAGCGGAATAACGGATCCGGAAGACCCCAGAACATTACCAAAACGTACCATGGTAAAACGGGTTTTATTCACTCGAGATACATTAGCCTTGTCGCCAAACAACACTGGAGCAATTTCGCGACTCAGAGCCTGCAATGTCAGTTCGGCCAATCGTTTGGTGCTACCCATGACGTTGGTTGGACGCACCGCTTTGTCGGTGGAAATCAATACAAAATTGGCGACACAACATTTAAGGGCAGCTTGAGCGGTATTCAATGTTCCGATGACGTTATTCAAGACGCCTTCAGCAATATTATGTTCCACCATTGGCACATGTTTATAAGCAGCGGCGTGGTAAACAGTTTCAACTTTCCAGGTCCTCATCACATCCTGCAACTTGTCTGCCTGCCGGATGGAACCCAGTATCGGCAATAAGCGAACACTTATTGACTCACGAAGTCCACGTTGCTCAAGCTCAGAAAGAATGTTGTAGAGGTTAAACTCACTATGCTCAAATAAAATAAGTGTGGAGGGGTTCAACGAAAATATTTGTCGACACAATTCAGAGCCTATCGAGCCCCCAGCACCGGTCACCATTACAGTCTTACCATTGATGCACCGTTCCAGAAGGTCGTATTGCGGCGGTACCGCATCGCGGCCAAGCAGATCGGCAATATCGACCTCCTGAATATCCTCTACTTTGACCCGCCCACTTGCGAGATCGGTGAAATTGGGCACGCTACGCACGTGTAAAGGAAAGCCTTCCAGCAGATTGAGAATTTCCCTACGCCGCGCACGAGTGGAAGATGGCAACGCGAGGAGAATTTCCTGTGCACCGGTTACATCGATCATCTGCTGAATATTCTTGGGCTTGTAGACCTGCAATCCAGAAATGGAGCGATCGGCAATGCTGGAATCATCATCGATAAAGGCGACAGGACGCATCGCGCGCCCCATCCTCAAGGCCGCCACTAACTGGTTGCCAGCAACACCCGCGCCATAGATCGCCACTTTGGTCAGCCCGTCATCGCGGTTGGTAAAAGGGACGTGCTGGGCAGCGTTAAACCAATCACCCATGAAGTACTGGCGCATGCACAGGCGCAAGCCACCGATGATGACCAAGCTAAGCCACCAATAGTTAAAAATGATCGAACGAGGAACCACGGCTTCATGGTTGCTATACCAGTAAACCACCAGCGCAAGGATCAATGATGAGAGGCTGACCGCCTTGATAATGGCGACCAGAGCATCATTGCCAAAATACCGCATCACCGCCCGGTACATGCCAAATCGGACAAACAGGGGGATCGCAATGATCGGAGCACAGATGAACAGCCAGACATGGACTTTGAAAGGATTGATCATTTCGTCAATCCCTAAACGCACAATGAATGCCATCCACAGCGCAACCCAGACGAGAACGACGTCCGTTACCACCTGGATCAACCGCTTTTGTCGTCGCGGCAACGCCAGCAAAAACATGCGTACTCTATCCATAAAACCTTGTTCCAATCTGCCCTACTCCCTTGCGTGAACCGGTAGAAGAATTCTACGTAGGTAAGGATCACCCTCACAGGTATATTACGACAACAGATCGGAGCATCGGACATTCCGCTGCCAAAAGGCCCATTTACGTCGTATCGAAGCTTATCGAGGATTGTGTGCCGATAGCTCGTTGAAGTGACCGATCAATTGGGCAATCCGGCCTGGAAGATAAAAGTAATTCAAGAAAAACTCGCGTCCGTGTTCGCCCATTTCTGTCAAACGCCGCTGATCAGTGCCATACAATGTCAAGACTGCTTGAGCCAGTGCCTCCGGATCTTGAGCGGTGCAACTCAGTCCGGCATCAGCCTGTGCCAACATCAACGCAGTCTGTCCATTGCAACTGGCAATAATAGGTTTGCCAGCGGCCAAATAGCTTTGAAATTTGCTGGGAACCGTCCGGGAGAAAATCGGATCATCTCTCAGGGTTAGCAATAGGACAGAAGAGGCGGCATAAATACTTGATATCTCCTCAGGAGAAACGCGACCTGTCAGTTCAACGTTATCCAGTTTCTCTTCATGGATCATCTCGGCAATAGACATCTCCATACTGCCGCTTCCAACTAAAAAGAAATGGATATTGGTGTGTCCCCGCAGAATTTTAGCTGCCTCGACAATCGTGCGACACGATTGTGCCACCCCAATATTGCCGGCAAACACAACAGAAAAATAACCAGAGAGACGAGTAATATCAAAACTATCTGGCACCTTTTCCACAACGGACTCTAACGCGGAGTTAGGGAAGAACTCTATCTTTGACCAATCACGACACAGAGCCTGAATAGAGTCACGAAAACCCTCTGACTGAATTAGTATCGAATCAGAATATCGATAAATGTAACGTACAATATATTCGATAAATTTTAGGACTTTGCTGTTTTTAATGAAGCCGGTTGCCTTCAACGATTCGGGCCAGATGTCCTGTACCCAGAGCGCCAGACGAGCACGTTTGAGCCATGACACGTAGATTGCAGGCAATGCCTGCAACAAAGGAGAAGGCGCATAAACAAATACAACGTCAAACTTTTGCCCACGCAATACCCAAGGACCCACTAAATAGCCTGAAAAAATAAAAGACAGATAATTAAGCATCAACCCTTTGACAGAGTTCTTCCCGCGTGGATAGAGAGGCAAGCGAATGACTTTCGCCCCCTTGTAGTCCTCAGTCTGGCAACCCAGAGAACGATATCCCGAAAATATCTGGCCTTCGGGGTAGTTGGGCTTCCCGGTAAGCACAGTGACCTCGGCCCCTTGGCTTACCAATTCCGCTACCACCTCATTTATATGGAAGTTTTCTGGCCAAAAATATTGCGTCCATACCAGAACCTTCATCGCATTATTTCCTTGAGAAACACTACGGGCCCGTGTATCACCTGTATAGGCTCGTCAGATTCGAGATGGCGCTTTACGGCACGGGCAATAGACGTACGCGAGGCAGGATCGAAAGTTTGTGCTGGCTCGACGATATCCCGCACATAATCCAACTCGGCGGCGATGATCGGCAATTGGCGCAAGTTGGCCTCGATCAATGGCAATCCCAGAGACTCTGTGATTGAAGGATAAATCAATGCCTTTGATTGATCGTACAACGCGCCTACTTCACCAGGACTTAGTTGACCAAGATTGAAAACATTCAAGCCCCACGCCCTCTTTAGCTCCTCTATCTGAATAGACAAAGGAGTATCAGTTGGCACGGTCAACACCAGGCTCGGGCGCAGTCCCTGCTCTGCGAGCAGGCACCACGCGGCGAGCAATTTCTGATGATTTTTATGAGGTTCCGCACTGGCCACATAAACAAAATCGTAGATTTTTTCAGCATGCGTTTCTGCCCTGTCAACATCCGCAAGCATAAACGGGCAAACAACCACAGGAGTTTCCTCTCCCAGAAACCCGCGAACCTGCTCCGCCATGGACGGTGTCTGTACCACAAATTTATCTATGCGCCCGGAGAACGAACTCAGCATAAACCGCTCGCCCCAGAGCCGAACTCTGGTTTTCAATGGATAGGATTTAAGGCTGTCTGACGAGAGCAGGATCCTGTTTTGCAGGAAGACCGTAACCTGCCCCTTCAAAGGAAACAAAGGCACCAGTCCATGAAAGCACAAGACTACATCGCCCGCTTTCACGCGGTTACGTAGACGCAACTCAGAGGCCAGCCGGGAAAACAACGTCGGACGTACCCAATGCCGTTCAGCACGGCCCGACTTCAGGCTGGCCTGCGCTCGAGCATCCAGTTGCTCGAAATCGATACTCGACTCCGCCGCGTCATAGAATGCCTGCAATAAATTCAGGCCCCCTCCGACATGAACATTCGGTGCATGTAAAAACAGTCTTTTAGGAATATTCAAGAGAACTAACGGCCTCTATGGGAAGGCGCTAGACACATGATAGCCCTGCGAATGGCCTGCCTGCTCTGAGGCGTAAGCACGGCACGGGCGTATCGCCGCAAGCTCCTGGTGAAAACCGCGATCAATTGTGAGCCAAGCACCTCGGTTATAGAAACGCCGTATTGACGTGCCATTTTAACGCTGTAAGCCGCCGCATCATTAAAACCACGCTGCCAGAGACTCGAGGCCAGGCGCAAATAATTTACCCCAATCTCTGAAGGCGATTGGCCTGGAATTTCTGCTGGCACCATCGATTTAACAAAACCAAGGTACAGATCCCCCGCCTCCGAGAACGCGACATCGGCAATTCGATGGGTATCCTGATTTATGTGGCTGCGGGCACTTATTAGTGCTTCCGGTAGATGAAGGAAGTGATACATACCCGCCATCCGGAACCATAACTCGTAGTCTTGAGTGGTTCGCAATCCTTCGTGAAAAGACCCGGCCACATCAAATGCGGCGCGTGGAATCAACAGGCTGCAGCCATGTAATGCACTTTGCGCAGTAATCCAGTATCGAAAAAACTCTGGCTGCACAGTAGGCATATTGATCCGGGTGACCTTATTCTTTTCAATACCCGTGAATATAAAATAATCAGAGTAGACAATCGTTCGCTCAGGCTCATGCGCGGACAAGAACGCAATTTGTCTGGCGATTTTATCTTCAGCATATAAATCATCGTGACTCAACCAGGAAAAATACTCTCCTGTCATATGCTGGATTGCAAGATTAAGCGCAGACGCGACTCCGCCATTACTTTTCTCAAAATAACAAATGGAATCACCAAAGGACCTAGCAACTCGCTCGGTCGCGCCAGCATCGTTGCTACCATCATTGACAACGATCACTTCAACATCAGCATACGTCTGATCGAGGGCACTCTGGATTGACTCAGCCAAAAAATCCGCGCCGTTGTACACAGGTATAACGATCGAAACCCGAGGCATGAACTCTTCAGTCATCAAATTATCGTTATTGGATAAACTCATCACAGCACCCGTATATTTAAAGCACTTCGAAATCAGCGTATCCGGGATTCAACTCAATGTCTCCGCTTTCTCACGGTGCCTCGAGGTACTGTAAAACACAGAAACGATCATGCCTGGAATATTGACGATCAACATGCCGACCCGAAAGCTGAAGTAGATCGTAGCGAATGGCGCAGCCCGTGCTGCGAGCTCGGCGCAAACCGTGGAAAAGACCGATTCACCCACGCCTACACCGCCAGGCGTAATCGGGATCACGGAAAACAAATTGCCGAATACTCCGGCAATAGCGGTGATCTGGGGGTTCGCCGCATAGGGAAATATCGACGCGATAGTGATCATGCCAATAATCACGATCCCCGTCGCCAACACCGACACCACCAAGCATAGAAGTAAGGTAGGCCAGGCACGAAGATACATCAGTATCGTAACTCCGAACGGATGCAGGTAATGACGAATCTTGATTGGAAGATAGTCAATGACGGAATGACGAAGCGCCAGATAGATCCCCAGCAACCCGAAAATTATCCCTCCAGTCAACACGTAAGCCAGTGTCTGGATCAGCCCTGCATACTGAAAAATATCGGCGTCTGGCGAAATGGCCTTCGGCAGGAAAACCGAAACCAGCACGGCAATGGAAATCAATCCAACCATCGCAAAGACTCGATCAGCGACAATCGACAGCAAAGCGGTGGACCTGCCATTTTTCAACAAACGAAAAACCTGCACTCCCCTTACAGCATCTCCACCAGCCGCACCAGGTAACCAGGTAGAGAAAAAGCTACCGATCAGCTGTAGGTTCAGCACCGTACCCAGAGGGATATTGTTACCCGTGGCACGCAACAGCAACCACCAGCGAAAGCCGCTGATGACGATGCCCAGAAACAAACAGACCAAAGCCGGAATAAATAAATTTAGATTATCGAAAACTACTAGAATTGAACGAAAGTCGAGTTGCCCACTGTTCAGCAAAACCCAGACCAGAACCACCGCAAGCGATAGTTTGAACAGAAGTAAAACATGGCTCTTTTTGAACAGCGAACGAGACATCATTCTTAACCTTGTTGTCTTTCCGGAATAAGGCTTTTGCCGACACGAGATGAGATAAACCGAAAACCAGACAAATTAAGCCACAGGACATCAATTTTAGAGCTGAGGCGTTTGCAGCGTGCTACCAGAAACAGAAGCAGCGCAATCATCATGAACGAAGAACTGAATGCCCAAGGCAATGACTTGGGTTGATATTCCATGCGAATAGAGAAGCTGCCAGCAGGCACGACTACACCGCGAAATGCCTTGTCAACTTTAGTAATAGGCACCTTTTTTCCATTCAAAACCGCAGTCCAATTGGAGTGCCAAGTGTCCGAAAGAACTACCAAAGACTCCTGATCTACTTGCCCGGAAAGAATCACTTCGCCATTTCGATAGGTATCTATGGAAACTGGCACAAGATTCTGTGCGTAGCCAAAAGGAAGATCGACACTGTCGTCTGCTGTAACACCACTGGCACTAATAGCAAATGCTCTCGGCAGCACATGCTTGTTCTCCATCACTCGGGTTGCCAGGCTGTGATAAACCTCCTCGAAACCACGTGCTTTCAGATCAGCTTCGTAAGCCGTGTAAGTCAACGGCAGAAGCACATATTTAACCCCGAGAAAATTCATCGCCCCCCAATTGATCGTATTGGTTTCAGGCTTGTCCTGAATCAGAATTAATGTTGGAAATGAGCCCAACGGAGTAGTTTCGTGATAACCCAGTCGTTGCGAGCTCTCAAGGTTGATAGAGGCATAGAAGAAATCGCGAAACTCCGGCAAGCCACCCTGATTGAGGGTGCTGACTTCCTGGATCTTGAACGCCGAACCCAGTTCGGGATAGAGGCCGCCTTGACCGAAATTCAGCGTTCGGTAATTACCGATATTATCTTTTACGAACTGCAGGGCCGGCGGCATGTTGGAGAACAGGTCATTTCTTTCGAAACGCACCATCTTACCCATGAGAATCAGCTCTACAAACATGACAACGACTAAGCCCCCCAACACCGCTCGCAGAATCGCTGGACTCGAAATGAATCTCGCGAATACTGCTACAGCGATGACCAGCGTGGTAACTGCAGCCAACAATTCCAATGATAGAGTCTTGTACTCCAAGCGTGGCTCTTGAAGGCCGAAAACGCCGTAAATCTTCATAAACGCCCAGATACCAAATGCGATCAATGCCAGGCAAGGCAGAATGCGAACATTCTTCGCCTGAAGATTATGGGTCCCGAATGCCACCAGAATAACCAGGGGAAACATAATCACCGGCCACCAATATTGACTGCCTATATGCCCGATTATTGGTAATTGGGCAAAAAACACTTGAATCCATACCGGATCAAAAAGCCGCACCACCACGAAACCGGTTACAGCGATACAGATTGCAACCAGGCACTTGAATTGCGGCATACGCCTGGCAATAGCACAGCCTGCAAGCCCAATTGCAATAACACCAATATGGAAAACCGTATTGCCAATGAACGAGCCGTGTTCATTGAATGAAGCAGCGAGGGGTTCTGCGGCGTTATACGATTCGAACAAATGCGACGATGAAAAGAACGACATGATTGCGTTGGGGTAACGCAATCCCCAGAAGTACCGCTTTGAGTAATCTTCAAGAGTACCGAGGCTTTTCAGGTTTTCCAGGAACGGAAAATAAAGCGGAGCCAGGAGCAGGAATGACCCCAGCATGCTCAGGCAAAGGAAAAATGAAGTCGCCGCAGCAGTTTTAGCGGAGTACTTTCCATTTTGAACATTATTGACAAGAAAGCCTAGGACGATGCAACCCATTGCGATCAAAGACGTAATGGTCGTCGGCATAAAGGTGCAGGAAAAAAACAGCGAGAACGCAAGAACTGCCATGCACCAGCGCAATATCGAGAATCGCAAGGCAAACGACAGGGCGGTATAAAGGCATACCGGAACATATAGATAGCTTTGCGTTACGTTCGACCCGAGGTTGGCTGTTATATATCCGTTCAATAGGTAAAAGACACTTGCAGCAAGTGCCGCAACGGCGGAAAGACCGAACAATTCCCTGACAATTCGGTAGATGAAGAACACACCGAAATACAGTGCCAGCAAGAAGACAATATTATAGATGCCCGAACCACCACCGAGCAGGGCATTAACCAGCGTCATTGCAGAGAATTTCTGATCGACAAGCGCCTCAGGTCCTAGTGCCCCGGCTGCTGAATACGGGTTCCAATAAGGGCTCTGACCATCACGGATACTGTTAACCATGAATTGCATCATGGGTTCAGATTGATAGGTAGCACCGCCATTATCGTTATACCCAGCCCACCATCCTGTCGTATTGGGGATGGTGTAGAAGGGTTTGAGCGGAACCGCCGTGTACGCGCCTGTAATCTGATCGGTCAATCGCAGACTGGCATTATTGAATATCACGTCTGGAAATGCCGCAACCAGCAGCAGCAAAGCCACTAGGTAAGCTTCAGCAGTTTTACGACTAATCTTGACTCGATCTTTTACAGCAGCAAAAAAATTATACACGGGAATTCCATTTTCTTAATTTCAAGTCTCAGAACCAGTAAACCAATTTGGTTTTATGCAAAAACGCTCGAATCAAACAATACCCAAAACCAAGACCTTCCTTGCGGAAGATAAATTTCGATACACCACGTTCGCGCACGCCCTGAGCACCCGCGATGTATTTGACCTCTCCGCCCATCAAGATGGACTTGAAGGTAATTTCGGGGCTGATGCTAAACCGGTTTTGGCTAAGACCTACACCCAGGGTTTCCCGACGACGGAACATCTTGAATGCATAAGTCGAGTCTGGAATGTATTGACCGAGTGCAATACGCACACCAATACGGAAGAAGAACTGAAAGAATTTGTATTTGAACGGAATGGTTCCGTCATCGCCCGCCTGAATATAACGAGAGCATTGGGCAAGAATCGCCCCCTTTTCCATCTCGTTGTACAGCGCCGGGATCAAATGGATCGGATCAACGGCATCAGCCGAAACAAAGATGCAATAACGGCCAATGCCGTGCGCTGCACCAAAACGGACTACTGCGCCGTAACCACGGCGATGCAAGGAACGGCTGATCACTCGAACCGGCAGTTCTTGTCTGTTTGCATCTCCCCAGGCGTTAGCCAGGCTGTAGGTCTCGTCATCGCTTTTGTCGTCGACAACTATGACTTCGGTAGTGAACGTCTGATTAGCGACCGCAGCCTTCACACTATCGAGGATGCCAACGATGTTTTCCGCTTCGTTCAAACATGGAATAACGATCGTGAGGTCGATCGGGTCTTCTACTGAAGCATTCGGTGATTGGAAGTTTTCAGGCGATGAAGGGATAGCTTCGTTTACGGTCATTTTGGTCCCTCGAAAAAAGCCGTTCAAGTACGGTTTCTATTTGAATTAAATGGTTAACCAATCAGCTTTGCCGAATACGGTATCACACGTGTCAGAGCCGCCAGAATCAAGCACACCGCAAATGTAGACAACGACAGACTGAAAATCGCCGAGAATGTCGACATCGATGCAAGGTTCAAAGTAAATCCGAACATGCCGGCCTTAATCAGATCAATCACCAGCAAGTGCATGAAGTAGACCGGGAAAACGATACTGGACAAGAATGCGACCGGACGCACCAGAAGTGGGGCCACACGAATTTTCCTGATCAAATGGAAGGCTGCACACGATGCGATCAGCACGTTAGGACTGAAGTACAGGAATGCGGTTTCGTCTGGAGTCGGCGAGAGCGAGTTGATGCGCCAACTTAGCAGGAACGTCGCCAGGCTCGCGAGACAGAAGACCAGAGCACTGCACCAGGCGGGGATCTTGCTCAGGATATCCGAACGCACGATGTAGAACCCTAGCAGGAAATAACCGGGCCAGTTCAGAAAACTCGTCAACGTCAGGTGAGGCAAGATGCTGACCGGGAAGTAGACAGTCACCGAATTGATTACAAACCACACACCGAAAAAGTAAGCGGCCAGGCGCTTGCTGCTCAACAACGACAACGATATCGGTTGTAAGATAGGCAATAGGATGTAGACACCGATGGTCATGTAGACAAACCACAGGTGATACATCACCGGTCCGCGCAGAGCCTGAGCCAGCGCATTCGGTATATCAAGAGGCTTGCCGGTCCAGTAGTTGATCCAGAAAACGTGCAAAACGCTCCAGAAGGCCAATGGGATGGCAACCTTCAGAACTCTAGAAACAATCCCACCAAATCCTTTAGACATATCGCGGCCCAACAGCAGGGCTCCAGAAAGCATCGCAAACAGCGGAACAGCTACCCTCGCAATCGAATCAAGTGCGTTGGCAACCAAAAAACTGTTCAACTCGATATTTCTGAAATCGTAAAAAATCGGTGCCGAAATGTGAATGATCAACACGCCGAACATAGCGATCAATCTGCATGCATCCGCCCAGGCTAAACGTCCTGGATCTTGTTGTTGAGTCATTGTTGGCTCAATCCTTGGAGGTAAGAATAATTTTTTCCAGCGGTGCCCCGACGATCACTCCGTCAATACTGGTAGCAACTACTTTGAACAGCACCGCATCATGCAGCCAGTGAAGCTGCACATGCTCATGCAACGTGCCATTGGCAATCGCCGCAACGATCGAATAATCACCCACCGCAAGTATTGGTAACTTGAAATGAAATGCAGCGTCGACCCGCTTGCCGGCTATGACTCTGACTGGTGATTCTTTGTAGGAGTGATAGGTGTTACCACCGATCAACGGCTGCCCCAGCCGATCTTTGATGATGAAACCGATAATTGGCAAATCGACGTCGTGTATGGCTTTTGCCGTAACCTTCACAACAACGTCCGCCCCCCCTTCGCAAACGGTTAATTGACGACCTTTGGCATTGGTAAAGCTGACGTTGAGAATTTCTGCGCCACCTGTGCCAAACGTCGATGACTGCGGGTTGAAGCCGAAACATTCGATTTCCTGAGCACCTTTGAAAATCGTCTCGTCATCCTGCATGACAATCCGCTGCTCGATGATCTCGCCTTCCGGTTCTTGCTCAATTACCTCTTCAATCTCTTCGTCTTCTACGGCACCTTCTACAACGGCAGCCGCGCCTTCGGCACCGGTATGTTGCATGTAAAGCTGGGCAAAGTATTTTTCGCAGACATCTTTCGCTTTGCCTGCATCGCGCACGACCCCACCTTCCAACCAAATCGCGTGATCACAGAATGCCGTGACAGCGGCAAGGTCATGGCTGACGAAAAGGATCGTGCCGCGCTCCTGGAACTGCCGAAGAAAGCGCATGCACTTCTGAGCAAAGAAAGCGTCCCCTACCGACAACGCTTCATCGATGATCAGAATATCGGCATCAACATGGGCAATGACCGAGAACGCCAGCCGCGCCTGCATCCCGCTGGAATAGGCTTTTACCGGCTGCTCGATAAAGTCGCCAAGCTCAGAGAAATCGACAATCTTCTGAAAGCGCTCTTCGATGCAAGACTTCTTCAGCTCGAACAGACTGGCATACAGATAGATGTTTTCTCGACCACTGAATTCAGGGTTGAACCCCGAACCCAGCTCAAGAACCGCGGCGACCTTACCATTGATTTTCACCGAGCCTCTGGTTGGCGTCAGAGTGCCGGTTAACAGCTGCAACAGAGTACTTTTACCGGCACCGTTTCGGCCAATCACACCTACTGACTGCCCTTTGAGGACTTCGAAATTGACATCCTTCAGCGCCAGGAAGTCCCGATAGTAGTTGCGTTTCCAGCCCAGAAAGATCTGCTTTAGCCGATCATGTGGCGCATCGTAAATATGGTATGCCTTTTCAAGGCCAACCACCTCGATAACTGACTGTGGATTTACTTCTGAAGTCATGTCCATACTCACAAAACGTCCGCAAAGCCGTGTCTGACAGATCTGAAGAAACGCAGGCCAAGCCAACAAACGACCAGACTGACGCAGGTATAGATCAACAAGCCCAAGAAGTTGGGAATCCCGCCGTTAATCATCACCAACCGTGCCTGTTCAACAATGAACGACAGCGGATTGAGCATGATCAAGTGATTGGCCCATTGCGGCAGCTTATCGAGCGGGTACAGAACCGGCGAGAAGAACATCAATGCCTGCGTGATAACGATCGTCAGTTGTGCGATATCTCTCAGGAACACCCCGAGCCCACTCAAGAACCAGGTAATGCCCAACAAACAAAGCACCAGCGGCGAAATGACAATTGGCAGAAATACGATGGTCCACTTAAGGCTACCGTTGACGAAAAGTGCAATGCCCCCCACGCAACTATACTGAGGCATAACTGAAAAACCGCCGAGCCGATAGGCACCCAGACCAGTAACTCGACCGGGAAGACCACTTTCTTAACGAAATTGGGATTTGAAGTAATCAGGTTGGGCGCTCGGTTCACGCATTCGGCAAAGAACGTAAAGACGATCAGGCCGGGAAATAGCATCAACGCGAATCCGGTAATACCCTCAACGCCTGGCCAGCGAGAAGGCAGGAAATAACCGAACACAACCGCGTACATAGCCAACGTCAGTAGCGGCGTGATTAACGGCCACAGGACGCCTAGAAGGGCGCCCTTAAATCGCATGTCCACATCGCGTTTGATGAGTTGCTTGATGAGATCGAAATGCCGGAGATGAGCAGTAAAGATATTCTGACTCAATTAGAAAGCCCTATTGATGCTTTGGTGTGATTTCCCAAAAACGCAAGAAATGACTCTTTCATGCGCTCCAGCGTGAAATCCTTCATGAAGCATGAATAGCCATTGGCTGCAAAACGAGCATAAGCCTCGCTGTCCCGCACAGCCCTTTCCAACTGACTGATGATGACGGAGGTGTCCAGCGATTCACACAGGAAGCCGGCATCATTGGCCTTGATGTACTTCGCCGGAGAGGCGTAACTCGGTGCATGACACAACACCGGGCGGCCCGAAGCGAAATAGGTAACAAGCTTCGATGGAAAACTGTTGCTCGACTCTTCGTGATACTCACCAGAGAACCAGTAAGGCATGTAGAGAAGATCAGAATCCGCAAGCAGTCGAATCGTTTCCTCCTGACTTTGCCAACCCAAATACTCGAAATTCGAAGGACTTTGAGTGAACACTTTGAATGCGCCTCCCATCACCCGCACACGAATACGCTTGCCAGCAACCTTCCAGTTACAGGCATTCAATGCATGTTGCAGGCATTCCCATTCCGTTTGCGCGTAAAACTGGCCGGCCATGGCAATGATGAACTCATCGCGATCATGCACCTTCGTGGCTGGCTGCAAGGCCAGTTCACGAGGTAACCCGGCGATCACCGGAGCATTTACGACACGGTACTTGTTCGTGTAATTCTCGGACATCGCCCACGACGCCGTGGCGCAGGACGCACTACCTTTGATGACCTGGTCAAACTCCTTGAGCAAGCGACGACGGGTAAAACCGTCGATGAGATTCGCCTGCAGCCACCAGCCGAACGGGTCCCAGACCTGAGTCAAGAGTGGCACATTGAGTGCTTTGGTCACTTGGCGAGCCAGGCGCACCATCGTCTGGCCTTGCAGAACTACCCACACCGAATCAACTTTCTGCGCCTTGGCAAATTCGAGAATTTGCGGAAGCAATTCGCGCTGAACGCGGTTAGCCTGGACCAACTCAAACGGGAACGCCGACAGGATCCCGGCCTTGCGGGGCAATACACGCACCGCGGCCTCCCGTGGCTTACGTAGAAGAAGCTTAGGGACTTCGTCGAGCTCCGGAGGAATCTCCGGGTTCAACGCTGGATTGACCACAGCACAGATAGCGACCTGATCCTTGGGCAAAAAACCAACCAACCGGTCCAGCACCAGACCGGCGGTAAAGTTACGACACGGTGGAATATCAGTTAAAAGCAGTACTTTCATTTAGCAGCAACCGTTTTATAGATCTCCGCCAGCCGCCGTGCGTACAAGTCATCGCCATAATGTTTTTCGGCAATCTCTCGTCCCTTGCGACCGCGTTCTTCACGCTCAGCCGGATTGTCGATCAGATGCTGCAGAGCGCGATGAAGCCCTTCGCCATCGTGCATCGGCACTGACACCCCAACCTCTGGAGCAAACGTCACTTCCGGCAGCGATGTGCCTTCGAACACGATCACCGGCTTGCCGCAGGCGAATGCTTCAATAGCCATTACACCAAAAGCCTCAACAATCGAAGGCATGAGGAAGATGTCGGATGCAACAAACGCATCACGCGCCAATTCTTCATCGTTGGTCCAACCCAACTCAACGAGCTGGAATCGATCCTTGAACTGCTCCATCAACCCTTTGCTGTTGAGGGTCAACAGACAAACCGGCTGCTTGGCGCTGATGCGCTCCAACGCCTGGATAATGTAAGGCAGACCTTTGAACTGGTTATCGACGGCCCGAAAGCAAATGACCAGTGCATCATCAGGAATACCGAAGCGCTTGCGCGCATCAGGTGAAGCATTCGGATTGAAAAAGTCCAGGTCTAGGCCAAAAGGCACCTGATGGATATCAACATCCTTGAAAAGAGGAGAAGCCTCGACCATATCGCGCATCCACTTGGAGGCCACGATTACATCGAACTTCGATTTGTTGTACGCACGTTTTTTGTACTGAAACAAAAACCGGGTGGTATCCATTAGCAGCGGAAAGTGAATGTCCAGGTCGGGGCATTTGCCACAACCGGTCATCCAGCGCTTGCACTCGAATGGGTAGACGCAATGCCCTGTCATGGCCCACGGGTCATGCAGTGTCCAAACCGTAGGCTTACGTCGAGTGATCTCGGGCAAATCACCAAGGCTCATGTAGCCCGAGTGAATGATGTGTAGGTGCAACACATCAGCTTCCTCGAAGGCGGGCATTTTCATCATCTGCCGGCCATTCGTGTAGAGCACTGATTGCATCGAGGTCAAACGCTCAACCCGATTGAGGATCCGGTTGATTTTCCTTGTATTTTTCCCCTCGAACGTCAGCACGTCCAGGTTCTGAGTGTCCTTTTCCCAAATTAGATGCCGAGATTCGACATCGTATTTTTTTAGAAGCGGCGTAATGGAAAGACCATTAAATCGACGACCAGGGGACTCATAGCCATTTACCTGTAAGACCTTCATTTCGGAGAAGAACCTAGTTTCAGCACAAGACGTGCGATCAGGCTCTTGGCAATGAGTTGTTCGCGACGAACAAGCTCTGCCTGAATGCCATTCAAATTCGCTTCATGATTAGCGAGTTGACCTTCTTTCTCTGCAATCCACGCCTCACGACGACGAACATCGTTTTCCAGATCACGTAGATTGGAGTGATGCGCATCAAGTTGAGCTTCTTTTTCAACGCAATACTGCTGACGCTGCTGGACATTCAGCTCACGTTGCTCGAGATCAGACTCAAGCGCTTCGATACCCAAGTTCTGCAAGAACTCCGGCTTCCACTCGGCGATCGGGAATTCAAACAGCTCACGTACCGGCGTTAGTTCTGCAGCGCTGGAAATGCACAGAATCGAATTGGGTGGCGTCTCATTGTTACGCGTCAGCTCGGTAACGCCATCCAGCCCTTCATAGAAAAACTCTTTATTTGGGTAGGCCTCGAAATGCTCTTCCTTGATCCAGTGAACAAGGTGATGAGGGTTACCATCCGCTTCATTAAAGGGGACGTTGACCATCAGACGTTTCCGGCAGTCCACCTTCAGCGCGAAGTTCAGACCATCGATGACGTGCTCCAGTGCATGGCGCGAGACAACATAGTCAAAAGTATGAGCGTCGCGAACGAAAGACTCGGCATCACCATTCACATACTGAATGTTTTTCGATCCGTAATTGTCTTTCGCATACTGAACCGACTCGATACTCGGATCGATACCAACAATCTTGGCGCCTAGAATTTCGCTAAGCATGAATGTGCCGTGACCGGTGCCGCAGCCAATATCAAGAATCTTAATACCGGAAACCAGCATCGTTGGATCGCGCAGGATGTCGGCTTCGATGACAGCACGAAACAATTTATAACTACTTTTATGGCGGACTACTTCATCCCGGCCGTGGGTCTCACCCGGCACCAGACGTTCACCTTCATTATAAATCGCGTCTAACGTCTGAGTATTCGTGCTCATTTCTATATCTCACTAATTCTTTTGCTTGCGCGAAATTCGGATTACTTGGACCAGACAGTCCGATTGATAAAATCTAAATAACTCAAAACAATCCGTAGCACTTTCTGCGATACTAACCCACCTTCGTAATCCGGAACCACACGACGCGCAACACCGGCCTGATCCTGGCTGGTCACTATACGCACGGCATCCAGAACCCGTTCAGATTTCAGGCCGCTCATGATCAGCGTACCCTGGTCCATACCTTCCGGACGCTCATGGGCGTTGCGGATCGTCACAGCGGTCAAGCCAAGCAGCGAAGCTTCTTCAGTGATGGTGCCGCTGTCGGACAGGATACAGAACGCTTCCTTCTGCAACTTGATGTAGTCAAAGAAACCAAACGGCTTGAGGAATTGGATTCGCGAATCCAGGCCGTCGAGGCCCAAGGCTTCCAGACGCTGGCGAGTGCGCGGGTGAGTGGAAACAATAACCGGCATATCGTATGTCTTAACCAGCGCTTGTAACGTATCTAGGAGGTCCTGCAGGTTAGCCGGTGTGTCGACGTTTTCTTCCCGGTGAGTACTGACGACAAAGAACTTCTTCGACTCAAGCTCCAGCTTATCGAGGATTTTCGAGCCCTCGATCTTTGGCATGAAGTGCTCAAGCACTTCTTCCATGTGAGAACCCGACTTGATGATGCGGTCCGGCGGAATGCCTTCGTCGAGAAGATAGCGACGAGCGTGCTCGGTCAACACCAGATTGATGTCGCTCAAATGGTCGAGAACCTTACGGTTCAGTTCTTCCGGGACGCGCTGGTCGAAACAGCGATTACCGGCTTCCATGTGGAAGACGGGGATTTTTCTGCGCTTTGCAGCGATGACGGACAGGCAAGAGTTGGTGTCGCCATAGAGCATCAGGGCGTCAGGCTTCTCGGCCTCCAGTACTTCATCGGCTTTCTCGATGACTCGCGCGATGGTTTGCGCGGCATTACTTCCGACAGCTCCGAGAAAGTAATCCGGTTTGCGGATATCCAGATCGTCGAAAAATACCTGGTTCAACTCATAGTCGAAGTTTTGCCCAGTGTGCACGAGGATATGATTAGTGTGCGTATCGAATTCAGCGATGACACGCGACATCTTGATCAATTCAGGACGCGTCCCGACAATCGTCATTACCTTAAGCATTAAGTTGCTCCTGAATGTAGGAAAGCTTCAACAGCAACTTCTTCACGCCCTCAACATCCAAGCGTTCGGTATTGTGGGAAGTGTAATCTTCGAAAGTAGAAATCTCAGGTTCGCCTTCGACCACGAATTTTGCGTAGTTCAGATCGCGATTGTCAGCAGGCACGCGGTAGTACTGACCCATGTCTTCCGCTTTAGCCAGTTCCTCACGCGCAACCAGTGACTCGAACAGTTTTTCACCATGCCGTGTGCCGATAACTCGGATCTCATTGTCCTTCTGGAATAGCTCTTTTAGAGCCTGGGCGAGCACTTCGATGGTCGATGCAGGTGCTTTCTGAACGAAGATATCTCCCTGGCGACCATGCTCGAATGCGTGCAGCACCAGATCAACGGAGTCTTCCAGGGACATCAGGAAACGCGTCATCGTCGGGTCGGTGATGGTGATGGCCTTACCATCACGCAATTGCTCGATGAACAGCGGAATAACCGAGCCGCGGGAAGCCATGACGTTGCCGTAACGTGTAGCGCAGAAAACAGTTTCGCCTTCCGACTGCATACGCGCCTTGGCGACCATGAGTTTTTCCATCATCGCCTTGGAGATGCCCATGGCGTTGATCGGATAAACGGCCTTGTCCGTGCTGAGCACGATAACGCGGTCGACCTTGTTCTCGATCGCTGCCTGCATGACGTTATCAGCACCGAGTACGTTGGTGCGCACGGCCTCCATCGGGTAAAACTCGCACGATGGGACCTGCTTCAACGCTGCCGCGTGGAAAACATAATCAACGCCTTTCATCGCATCGCGAATGCTGCTGTAGTCGCGAACGTCGCCAATGTAAAACTTGAGCTTTGGATTGTTTAAAGCAATCCGCATGTCCTCTTGTTTTTTTTCGTCACGACTGAAAATGCGGATTTCTTTTACGTCGGTTTTCAAAAAACGGTTAAGAACAGCATTACCGAATGAGCCAGTGCCACCGGTAATCATCAGTATCTTATTATCAAACATTATCTAAACCTTGCGCTTAATTGAAGTCATGCATGTTTTTGATCAATACAGGCCACTCCGGGGCAACGTAGCCTGTCGCCTCCTTAAAACGGTCTGCATTCAACGAACGATCAATTGTCAGCCTATCGGAAGGGACAATTTCCGTGTCTTTCCCATAAGTGTTCGCTACAAGCTTTAACAAGTCGTACTTATTAATCGGTTTGGCGGCTACGTGGTACAAGCCGTGCAAGTGCGGTCGTGGCAGTACGTACTCGTTGATCACTCGCGCCAACTCCATTGTCGGTAGACCGGAGAATACTGCTCTGGTAAAACCGTCAACTTTTCCTTGCTGCGCAAGGAACCAGCCGACAAGACTTCGAGCACCGGACAATTCACGACCGATGATCGATGTGCGCAACGTTATCGCGTGTGGGTAATCGACCTCACCCAGCAACTTGGAGCGACCATAGAGATCGTAGGCATCCGGAAAATCGGATTCGAGATAGCCTCCCTTCTTTCCGGAGAAGACACAATCGGTACTGACATGCACCAATCGGGCACCACTGGCCTTACACAATGCCGCCAGACGATGCGGGAGCAAAGTATTGATTGGCACGGCCATCAACGGGTCGTTGGCATCAGACAGTTGCTTGACCAACCCTACGCAGTTGATCACGACATCGGGACGGACCGTACCGAAAGCCTTGATAAGAGAGTCCTGACTTTCGACGTCTACGCCCAGTACGATGTTCTCGGTCAACGCCGGTGAAAAAAACTTGCGGGCGCCTTCGCTTCGAGCCGTACCAAAAACCCTAAGATCGGGGTTAGCGGACAACACTCGGTAGACTGCATTACCCAGCATTCCGGAAACACCCAACACCAAAACTTTCATTTCCTTACTCCTCACTTCCCAAGCCCGAAACGCTGTTCGTGACCCGGGTCCTACTCAAGTTGGACGTCGTGATGCGCGGCTTCCAAGGGACGGCTTATCGCGAATCTCCACTCAATGCGAGACAGGGCCCCTTTTTCGACATCTCTGGTGCAAACAATCGATCCGGCTTCAGATGTACCAAAACTCAGGCCAACACGCCTTGGGAACGCCAACCAGGAACCCACCGTTCATCCATGCAGCCCAGAAAATGCGCTTCAGGTTTAGTACGCCTATAAAGAGGCACTGCCAAATACAAACATAAAACCATATCGGCATCGATGCTGCTGACCCTTCACGAAGTGAATCCTCGCCAGCCACTGGCCTTATGCCATCAACTTATAAAAACCAACGAAGTTTACCATACAATTTTCTATCTTTGAGAGCTGGGCGACAGCTTGCCACTCGCGCAACACACCATGTCACACGGGATTAGCACCCACTGCAGCACATCGCACAGAAGCACCCAAACCAGCTGCTCTCGCTCAGGCTTCTGCTTTGCCAGCGTTGTATCTGAGTGCGAGAACAATCAAAGGCAGATAGGCAAGAAAAAGACCACTCACGCCATCCAGCCCCCCAACCCCCACCCAAAAGGCCAAGGGTGTCAACCAAATGACATTGATCAAAATGACCGCCACCGTCACCTTCTTGTGACTGAGATGTTGGCGCGAGGCATATTGGTAGGCATGACTGCGATGGGCCTCATAGATTTTCTCTCCGCGAATCAACCGATGCAGCATGGTGTAGGTGGCATCAACGATGAAAACCCCCATCAGAATTATCCAACTCCACAAAAGTTGTGGCTCTACCCAGCCAGCCTGAAGTGCCATGCCGCCCAGTATTATCCCGAGAAAACCACTACCCGCATCGCCCATGAAAATTTTGGCCGGTGGAAAATTCCAGACAAGAAAACCGGCGCAGGCACTTGCGAGAAGTAAAGGTGTCCACACTTCACGAGTAAACCCGCAAACCCAATAGAGGCAGGCTCCGGCTATGGTGATACAGATCGCTACAGCCCCGGCGATGCCGTCGATACCATCCATGAAATTGTAAAGATTAAGTACCCAGACAAGATAAATCGCAGCCAGAATCGCACCGCCCCCTCCAAGATCGACAGTAATCCCGAACACATCTACCGGTCCGAGCCCACCGAAACAAAACAGCATCCAGCTCGCTGCTACAAAATGTCCGAGTAAACGCCAGCGCGCGGCAATGTGACCATGATCGTCGGCAAATCCAATAATGGCGACCACTGCACCCGCGCCGAACAAGCCGACGTACTGCTCTTGAGGCACGATTCCGGTCAGCGCATACACCGACAACGCTGCCAAAAATGAAATAACGATCGCGACACCGCCCCCCCTAGGGGTTGGAGTACTGTGTGAACTACGCGCATTGGGCACATCCATGAGCTTGTTTTTCAAGGCATAGCGCCTCAGGGTATTTGTCAACAGCAATGACGCCAGGAATACTCCAACCAGCAATAGCGAATTCATTTCTTTTTTGTTTCCAGAAAATATTTTGCTACATCATCAAGAGCCTGCTGACAACTTATCGGCGGCGCCCACCCCAACAGTTCACGCGTCTGACTGATGTCTACCTGCAATGACCCGCACAAGCGCGTGGCAAGCGCTCGCCTGCCCAGAAAATTCAAACACATGACTAAAAGGTACTGGGGAACGGGCACCAACACAGAACGCATCCCCATTGATCGTGACACTCGCTTGAGCAATTGAGTCGTGGACAAATCCTCGCCATCACTGACCAGAAAGACTTTTCCGGGTGCCGCTGGATGATCAACACAATGAACAATCAGATCCAGCAAGTTATCCAAAGCAACGAGACTGCGCTGATTTTTTATGGATCCGAATGGTAATGGAATTCTGGAATGTACCCAATCAAGCATCGTTTGAAAGTTTGCCTTTACGCCAGGACCGTAGACCAACGGCGGACGGATAATTACCACTTCCAGCCCGCTATCTGCGGATAATGCACTCAACGCTACTTCCGCTTCCGACTTCGAAATTCCGTAAGCATCTACCGGGGCAGGCTGATCGAAAGGCGTGAATGGTTTTCCTGGACTAGTACGCTCACCGTTAACCTTTACAGAACTGATGAAAATAAAACGCCTCACGCCGGCCTGCACCGCACAGCGCGCCAACTTTAAAGTCCCCTCGACATTAGTCTGTCGGAACACGTCCAGTTGATTTGAGCCCGCGGCGCCCATTACATGAACCCTCGCCGCGGTATGCACAATCGTATCAACGCCCTGCAATGTCCCTATTAAAGGCCCACTCTCCAGATCAAAAAGAACCTGCTCACAGGGAAAGCTCCCTAGGTTGCGCAGCGCGCAAACAGGGAGGAAGGCTTCACTGGCCAGAAGCTTCGCCACTAGAGCACTTCCAACGAACCCGCTTGCACCTGTAACAAGCACCCGAGTTTTTTTCACTTAACCCTACCCTTCATACCATTTCCAAAATTCGGACTTTTTCTTAGCGCTCAATAATTTATCAATTCAAAGCTTCCCTTGAGTATTTTTGTTATTGTCTATGCAAGATAGGGGCCTATTAAATATTTACTCCAACCACCTGCTAAAAATCGTAGATATCGACACACTCGAAAACACAGCGCGAAGTTAGCCTAATTCCAGTCACAGACTCAATAACGCAAGTCAATTCAGCGAGTTTGATAACAAAGTCGTCATACTGGAAAGAAATGACGAATGACTGCCCAACCGATAAAGCCTGTGCCGCCAGTGCCTAGAGCTTCCACGCCCCCCTCATACATAGGAGATTGACAGCACTCATTGCTAGCGTGCAGTGGTCAAAACTAAAGCAACCCGAAAAATACTCTGCAACTTAAGCAGCATTAAAGGCTTTATCTTGGCTCAGTCAAGGGATATGGACAAGCAGCGACGCACGCTCAATCAAGTCGCGAACGAAAGGCGTTGGACTTACGCCCCAAAAACCAACAAATAATAGGGCTGATGATCATACCAAATAACAGCGCAATCACTATCACCAATGACACCGGCAACTGTGGACCAGCCCACCCAAGGAAAAGGAGCGTAACCGTTTGCTGATTTTCGAGAACAAACACCAAGATCACCAACATTAGCAACAATACTGATACCGCCAGCATTACACGTTTGAGATTACGCATTAGCAATTCCTTGAATGGCAGTGAACGTCAAAGCCCCTCCTCTTCATCCTCGTTCACACGATCACGCAGTTCTTTACCTGGCTTGAAATGCGGAACGAACTTACCATCAAGACTAACGGACTGACCGGTTTTTGGATTGCGACCTACGCGCGGTGCGCGATAGTGCAGGGAGAAGCTGCCAAAACCACGAATCTCGATACGATCACCCGTGGCCAGACATTGGGACATTTGCTCAAGCATGGTCTTGATGGCCAGCTCCACATCCTTTGATGAAAGCAGCCCTTGATGGGTGACAATTCGTTCGATCAACTCCGACTTCGTCATATTTTTCCCTTCTTTTTCAAGCAGCTAGGAAAATCGCTTCGACGGTTTTAGCATGCCCGGATGGATTTGAACAGTCCGAGTTTTGCCATACCCCTGCGCACCGCGCAATCTCTGGGCTCAAACTCACCTACATTGCTCAGCACCCACACCCTCATCTACAAATTACCAACATACTGCGAGTAAAATACCCCGCAGGATTGAAGCCGAAAGGAAAATAGTCCTCTTCCTTTGCATCATCGGATCTCACCACAACCTTGTAACCCGCCCCCTTGCACTCCTTTGCTGCTCGCTTTTGACACCGCTCCCATCCGGACCCCAAGCCAGAACAATCAACCTCGATTCCACTGACGCCCCGCACTGCGTGCGTCCTGGCATTTGTGGTACAACCCGCCAGCATTAGAAATACTACTACGATGATGAACTTGCTCATTCACATCCCTATGCCGGCTGTACCGGCCTGGCGCGCTGTTCACTTGAGGGATAGCTTAGCTGCAAATAAACGATTGATCCCGCTGAGAAAAGAGACAACTTCAAGGGTGTATTGGTTTCGGGGAGAGAGCTCCAGCGTGAAGGCGACTGATGAAAACTCACTACCCAAAGCAAGAACTTAAGGAGCAACTGTCAAATTTCAGACACAAAAAAGGGCGACCAAAGTCGCCCTTTTTTTTACAGAAACCCAGAACTTAGTTCTGTTTTTCCGCTTGTGCAGCACGCAGCAGGTCACCCAGGGTGGTGGCTACTGGAGCATCCGAAGCTACTGGCTTGTCGCGCAGGCTCTGGATGGCTTCTTTCTCGTCTTCAACGTCTTTCGACTTGATCGAGAGCTGGATTACACGGCTCTTGCGGTCAACGCTGATGATCTTGGCTTCTACTTCTTCGCCTTCTTTCAGGACGTTACGCGCGTCTTCAACGCGGTCACGGCTGATTTCGGAGGCTTTCAGAGTCGCTTCGATATCGTCGGCCAGAGTGATGATGGCGCCTTTGGCGTCAACTTCTTTCACAGTGCCTTTAACGATGGCGCCTTTGTCGTTAACCGAGACGTACTCGGAGAACGGATCGCTTTCCAGCTGCTTGATACCCAGGGAGATACGCTCACGCTCTGGGTCAACCGACAGGATAACGGTGTCCAGCTCGTCGCCCTTCTTGAAGCGGCGTACGGCTTCTTCGCCCACTTCGTTCCAGGAGATGTCGGACAGGTGAACCAGACCGTCGATGCCGCCGTCCAGACCAATGAAGATACCGAAATCGGTGATCGACTTGATGGTGCCGGAGATTTTGTCGCCCTTGTTGAACTGGCCAGAGAAGTCTTCCCATGGGTTCGACTTGCACTGCTTGATGCCCAGGGAGATACGACGACGCTCTTCGTCGATGTCCAGAACCATAACTTCCACTTCGTCGCCGACTTGTACGACTTTCGAAGGATGGATGTTCTTGTTGGTCCAGTCCATTTCGGAAACGTGTACCAGACCTTCAACGCCTTCTTCCAGCTCAGCGAAGCAGCCGTAGTCGGTCAGGTTGGTTACACGAGCGGTAACGCGAGTGCTTTCTGGGTAACGGGCTTTGATAGCAACCCATGGATCTTCGCCCAGTTGCTTCAGGCCCAGGGAAACACGATTGCGCTCGCGATCGTACTTCAGAACCTTGACATCGATCTCGTCGCCAACATTGACGATTTCGGAAGGATGCTTGATGCGTTTCCAAGCCATGTCGGTGATGTGCAGCAGGCCATCGACGCCACCCAGATCGACGAATGCGCCGTAATCGGTGAGGTTCTTGACGATACCTTTGACTTGCTGGCCTTCCTGCAGGGATTCCAGCAGAGCTTCACGCTCGGCGGAGTTCTCGGCTTCCAGGACGCTGCGACGGGAAACGACAACGTTGTTGCGCTTCTGGTCGAGTTTGATGACCTTGAATTCCAGCTCTTTGCCTTCCAGGTGCGTGGTGTCGCGCACTGGACGGACGTCAACCAGAGAACCTGGCAGGAACGCACGGATGCCGTTAACGTCGACAGTGAAGCCGCCTTTAACCTTACCGTTGATAACGCCCTTGACCACTTCTTCGGCTGCGAAGGCTGCTTCCAGAACGATCCAGCATTCAGCACGCTTGGCTTTTTCACGGGACAGCTTGGTCTCACCGAAGCCATCTTCAACCGAGTCCAGAGCAACGTGAACTTCATCGCCAACGTTGATGTTCAGTTCACCAGCGTCGGTGTAGAACTGCTCAAGCGGGATGAGTGCTTCAGACTTCAGGCCAGCGTGAACGGTTACCCAGCGAGCTTGGTAATCGATATCAACGATGACACCGGTGATGATGGAGCCTGCCTGAAGGTTCAGGGTTTTCAGGCTTTCTTCAAAGAGTTCCGCAAAGCTTTCGCTCATTTTAATTCCTGTTGATGAGGGCGAGAAATACGCCCATCTCCACATCCCAGACGATGTGGGTTGGTTTCATTTAAAAGAAGCGCTGCAGGACTATGACTGGTCCCCTGCGGCCCTCTTGGTCACCCGGCGATATCGCGAATGGCGATCTCGCTCATGATGCGTTCCAGCACCTGATCGATGGATAATTCCGTGGAATCCAGCTGTATGGCGTCAGCCGCCGGCTTGAGCGGGGCTACCGCTCGCTGGGTGTCACGCTCATCGCGTGCACGTATCTCATCTAGCAGACTCGACAGACTAACACCATCGACTTTGCCCTTCAACTGCAAGTATCGACGGCGGGCGCGCTCCTCGGCACTGGCCGTGAGGAAAATCTTCAGCGGCGCATCCGGAAAAACGACCGTCCCCATGTCGCGACCATCAGCTACCAGACCAGGGGCTTCCTGAAATGCGCGCTGACGCTGCAGCAGCGCCTCACGTACAGCCGGCAGCGCAGCCACCTGGGAGGCACCGGCGCCGATGCTTTCCGTGCGAATCACATCGCTGACTTCATCACCTTCCAGGATGATGCGCTGCAACTGACCTTCCGTCGCCGCGATGAATTGCACATCCAGATGAGCGGCAAGTTTTTTCAGCAGTTCTTCGTTGGTCAGGTCGACGCCATGGTTCTGTGCAGCGAACGCCAGCAAGCGGTAAAGCGCACCGGAATCCAGCAGATTCCAGCCCAGGCGCTTGGCCAGGATCCCGGCGACCGTACCCTTGCCGGAGCCGCTAGGCCCATCAATGGTGATGACTGGCGCAATGTTTTTCACGACTGAGCCTCTTGGGCAACGCGGATGCCAACCTGGGCGCACAGCGCGAGGAAGTTGGGGAAAGACGTCGCGACGTTGGCACAATCATGGATGCGGATCGGCGCACTGGCACGCAGCGAGGCAACGCTGAACGCCATGGAAATCCGATGATCGCCATGACCGTGCACTTCGCCACCACCAATCTGGCCGCCGTCGATGATGATCCCGTCTGGCGTCGGCTCGCACTTGACGCCCAGCGCCAGCAGACCATCAGCCATAACCTGAATACGGTCCGACTCTTTGACCCGCAACTCTTCTGCACCAGTCAGCACGGTGCGCCCTTCGGCACACGCCGCTGCCACGAACAGCACCGGGAACTCGTCGATGGCTAATGGCACCAGCTCTTCCGGAATCTCGATACCTTTGAGTTTAGCTGCACGCACGCGCAGGTCAGCTACTGGCTCGCCACCCACTTCACGCTGGTTTTCCAGAGTGATATCGGCGCCCATCAGACGCAGGATGTCGATCACCCCGGTGCGAGTCGGGTTAATGCCGACGTGCTCGAGCACCAGCTCCGAACCTTCGGCAATCGACGCAGCCACCAGGAAGAACGCCGACGAGGAGATATCGCCAGGCACTTCGATGTGGGTTGCGGTCAACTTGTTGCCGGACTCGACCGATGCGGTCGCACCATTGACGGTAACCGGGTAACCGAAACCGCGCAGCATGCGCTCGGTATGGTCACGAGTCGGCGCAGGCTCGGTCACGGTAGTCTTGCCATCGGCATACAACCCCGCCAACAGCAGGCAGGACTTCACCTGAGCACTGGCCATTGGCATCGTGTAGGTCAAGCCCTTCAACTTGTGTCCACCACGAATGGTCATTGGCGGACGGCCATCCGCAGCTGTTTCGATCACGGCACCCATTTCCCGCAGCGGATTGGCCACGCGATTCATCGGACGTTTGGACAGCGAAGCGTCGCCAGTCAGGGTGCTATCGAAGCTCTGCGCAGCCAGCAGGCCGGAAAGCAGGCGCATCGAAGTACCCGAGTTACCCAGATAGATCGGGCCCGGAGCCGGTTTCAAACCATGCAGACCAACACCATGAATGGTCACACGGCCATGGTGCGGACCTTCGATCACGACACCCATGTCACGGAAAGCCTGAAGCGTTGCCAGGGCGTCTTCGCCCTCAAGGAAACCCTCGACTTCGGTAACGCCTTCAGCCAGGGAGCCGAGCATGATCGAACGGTGGGAAATAGATTTGTCACCCGGTACGCGAATCCGACCGGACAGGCGGCCACCAGGTTGAGCCAGGAAAATCAGATCGTTGGAATTCATAGCGTCCACATAGGCCCTGCGGGCCAGGATTTTACTGAAATGCTCGCGGGCAACCCGGGCGCGAGTGAAAACGCCCAACAATTGGTGCCCATCCCCTGCATCGACCGCGTCGCGCAAGGCATCGAGGTCGGTGCGAAATGTATCCAGTGTGCGCAGGACAGCTTCGCGGTTTGCAAGAAAGATGTCGTGCCACATCACCGGGTCGCTTCCGGCGATTCTCGTGAAATCGCGGAAACCGCCCGCAGCGTAACGGAAGATCTCAAGGTTTTCATTACGCTTGGCCAGCGAGTCGACCAAGCCAAACGCCAACAAGTGCGGTAAATGGCTGGTCGCCGCCAGTACTTCATCGTGACGCTCGACCTGCATGTGCTCGACATCGGCACCCAATGCGCGCCACAAACGGTCAACCATTGCCAGGGCTGCCGGATCGGTCTGTTCCAGCGGCGTCAGAATCACTTTATGACGACGAAACAGCTCGGCATTGGAAGCTTCTACCCCACTCTGCTCGGAGCCGGCGATCGGATGCCCAGGCACAAAACTCGACGGCATACCGCCAAAAGCCTCGGTAGCGGCACGCACGACATTGCCCTTGGCGCTGCCTACATCCGTCAGGATCGCGCCGCCCAGATCCATGCCTGCCAGTCGCGCAAGCACTTTTTCCATCGCGAGGATAGGCACGGCCAACTGAATGACGTCCGCTCCCTGACAAGCAGCAACCAGGTCCTCCTCGCAGCGATCCACCACACCCAATTCAACCGCCAGTTTGCGCGACTGCGAATCGAGATCGACCCCGACCACTTCGCGGCACAAGCCGCTTTCACGCAAACCCTTGGCAAACGAACCGCCGATCAACCCCAGACCGACCACCACCAGGCGTCCGATCATAGGTTCGGCGGATTGCAGTGAAGTGACATCAACCACGAGCCAGGACCTTGGTCAGCGCCTCAAGGAAGCGGCTGTTTTCCGCTGGCAAGCCAATGGTGATACGCAGGTGGTTCGGCATGCCATAGTTGGCCACCGGACGCACGATCACGCCTTCTCGCAGCAAACCCTGGAAAATCGGAGCCGCTTCGCGCCCGATATCCACACAGATGAAGTTGCCCTTGGACGGAATCCAGCTCAAGCCGAGCTCGCGGAACCCTGCTTCGAGCTGCTGCATACCGGCTTCGTTCAGACGGCGGCTTTCAGCCAGGTACTCTTCATCCTTCAACGCCGCGCAAGCAGCGGCCAAGGCGAGGCTGTTGACGTTGAACGGCTGACGCACACGATTCAGTACATCGGCAACTACCGGGGTGGACAGACCGTAACCGACCCGCAACGACGCGAGACCATAAGCCTTGGAGAACGTGCGCGAAACCAGCAGATTCGGGTACGCCGCGAGGAAGTCCAGACCGTCTGGCAGGTCGCTGCCTTCGGCGTACTCGATGTAGGCCTCGTCCAGCACGACCAGGACGTGTTCCGGTACGTCCTGCAGGAATTCGTCCAGCGCCTCGGCGTCGAACCAGGTCCCGGTCGGGTTGTTCGGGTTGGCGATGAAGACAACACGGGTGTTGGCGTCGATGGCCGCCAGCATGGCTGGGAGGTCATGCCCCCAATCCTTGGCAGGAACAACCTTGGCCTGGGCACCGACCGCCTGGGTCGCAATCGGATAGACCGCAAACGCGTGCTCGCTGAACACCGCGTTAAGGCCCGGGGCCAGATACGCGCGCGCAACCAGCTCAAGGATGTCGTTGGAGCCGTTGCCCAAAGTCACCTGATCAATCTCGACGCGGCATTGTTCAGCCAACAGAGACTTGAGCGCGAAGCCGTTGCCATCCGGATAACGGGTCAGCTCGGCCAGCGCGTCACGAATGGCTGCCAAGGCTTTCGGACTGGCACCCAAAGGGTTTTCGTTGCTCGCCAACTTGACGATGCTGGCTGGATCCAGATCCAGCTCACGAGCCAGTTCGTCCACGGGTTTGCCCGGTACATAAGGCGAAAGTTGTTGCACGCCCGGCTGTGCCAGAGCGAGGAAGTTGCCACTCATTTGCTACCGCCCCTTAAAGAACTGCTTTCGGGTAGGAACCCAGCACTTTGAGTGCTACTGCTTCCTGACTGATTTTTTCCAGCACACCTTTTACCAGCGGATCGCGGTGGTGGCCGACAAAATCGATGAAGAACACGTAGGTCCATTTACCGCTGCGCGACGGACGGGTCTCGATTCGCGTCAGGTCGATGCCGTTATCGTGGAATGGCACCAGCAACTCGTGAAGCGCACCCGGCTTATTGCTCATCGAGACGATGATCGAGGTCTTGTCGTCGCCAGTCGGCGGGACTTCCTGATTGCCGATCATGAGGAAGCGCGTGGAGTTATCCGGACGGTCCTCGATTTTCTCGGCCAGTCGGGTCAGCCCGTACAAGCCGGCCGCCATGTCGCCGGCGATCGCCGCCGAGTTCCACTCCCCTTTAACCCGCTTGGCCGCTTCGGCGTTGCTGGACACCGCCACGCGCTCAACATTCGGGTAATGGGCGTCCAGCCACTTGCGGCACTGGGCCAGGGATTGGGCATGGGAATAGATGCGACTGATGCTGTCGGTCTTGGTGTTTTCACCGACCAGCAAATGGTGGTGAATACGCAGCTCGACTTCACCACAGATCACCATGTCGTGTTCCAGGAAGCTGTCGAGGGTGTGGTTGACCGCGCCTTCAGTGGAGTTTTCCACCGGCACCACGCCGAAGTTCACCGCACCGGCCGCCACTTCACGGAACACTTCATCGATCGCCGCCATCGGCTTGCTGATCACGGCATGACCAAAGTGTTTCATGGCCGCAGCCTGGGTAAATGTACCCTCAGGACCGAGATAGGCCACTTTCAGCGGCTGCTCGAGCGCCAGGCACGAAGACATGATTTCGCGGAAGAGCCGCGCCATTTCCTCATTGCCCAACGGCCCCTGGTTGCGCTCCATGACTCGCTTGAGCACCTGAGCTTCGCGCTCGGGACGATAGAACACCGGCACTTCGCCTTCGGCCAGCGAGGCCATCTTTACTCGCGCGACTTCCTGGGCGCAGCGCGCACGCTCACTGATCAGCTCCAGGACTTTTTCGTCCAGGGCATCAATGCGCAGGCGCAGTGCCTTGAGTTCTTGCTCAGACATTAGCCGTGTTCCTTCTCGAACTCTGCCATGTACGCCACCAGCGCGTTGACCGCATTGATGTCGACGGCGTTATAGATGGAGGCGCGCATGCCGCCCACGGAGCGGTGCCCCTTGAGGTTCAGCAGGCCACGTTCGTCGGCGCCAGCCAGGAACGGCTTGTCCAGACGGTCGTCCGCCAGGCGGAACGGCACGTTCATCCACGAGCGGTCCGACTTGTTGATCGGGTTGCTGTAGAGGCCGCTGGCGTCGATGAATTCGTACAGCGTGCGCTGCTTCTCGTCGTTCAATTTGGCGATGGCTTCAACGCCGCCCTGTTCCTTGAGCCACTCGAACACCAGACCGGACAGGTACCAGGCCAGGGTTGGTGGAGTGTTGTACATGGAGCCGTTGTCGGCCGCGACCTTGTAGTTGAGCATGGTCGGGCACAGGGAGCGGGCCTTGCCGAGCAGGTCTTCGCGAACAATGTTCACGACGATGCCGCTCGGACCAATGTTCTTTTGGGCACCGGCGTAGATCATGCCGAAGCGCGAGACATCGATCGGACGCGAGAGAATGTCCGAGGACATGTCGGCCACCAGCGGAACGTCACCGGTTTCCGGGACCCACTGGAACTCCAGGCCGCCAATGGTTTCGTTCGGCGCGTAGTGAACGTAGGCCGCGTCCTTCGACAGCTTCCACTCGTTCTGACCGGGAATGGCGAAATAGTCGTAAGGCTTGGCAGTCGCGGCAACGTTGACGTGGCCGTAGCGCGAGGCCTCTTCGATGGCTTTCTGCGACCAGATACCGGTGTCGATATAGTCGGCCGAGCCATTTTCCGGTAGCAGATTGAGCGGGATCTGGGCGAACTGTTGACTGGCACCGCCTTGCAGGAACAGGACCTTGTAGTTCGAGGGAATATCCAGCAGATCACGCAGATCTTGCTCTGCCTTGGTGGCAATGGACACGAACTCATCGCTGCGATGGCTCATTTCCATGACCGACAGGCCCTTGCCGTGCCAGTCAAGGAGTTCACTCTGGGCGCGCTGCAGGACAGCTTCGGGAAGCGCCGCAGGGCCAGCGCAGAAGTTATAGGCTCTCTTGCTCACATCCAATCTCGCTCTGATTTGGTAGTAACACGCGGTAAATCGCATCATCAATCGATACAGGTCCCCTGCTGAAACTGCATATTTGTGGGAGCGAGCCTGCTCGCGATTGCATCACCGCGGTGCGTCAGAGGTACCGTGGCGCCTGCATCGCGAGCAGGCTCGCTCCCACAAGGGGTCTCCATGGGTATCGATATTTCAGTATGGACAAACAACAAGGGGGCGAATTTTCATTCGCCCCCTCAGGTCCACTTACTCTTGTGGTTCTTCGTCAGCGGCGGCGTCGAGTTGCTGGTCTTCCACGGCGTCGTCGATCACGACTTCACCTTCGAACACCGCACCCTCTTCTTCACCTTCAAAGTCTTCACCCTCGACTTCCGACGGTTCCTGCACCCGCTCAAGGCCGACCAGGGTTTCATCCTTGGCAAGCTTGATCAGGGTCACGCCCTGGGTGTTACGACCCAGGCTGGAAACTTCGTCGACACGGGTACGTACTAGCGTGCCCTGGTCGGAAATCAGCATGATCTCCTCGCCGTCGAGGACCTGAACCGCGCCGACCAGCCGGCCGTTACGCTCGTTGCTGACCATGGCGATAACGCCCTGGCCGCCACGCTTGTACTCAGGGAACTCGGTGATCGCCGTACGCTTGCCGAAACCACGCTCGGAAGCGGTGAGAATCTGGCTGCCTTCTTCCGGGATCAGCATGGAAATCAGCTTCTGCCCTTCCGGCAGGCGCATGCCGCGAACACCGCGGGCGGTACGACCCATGGCGCGGACGTCGGATTCCTTGAAGCGAGTCACCTTGCCACCATCGGAGAACAGCATGACTTCACGCTCGCCATCGGTGATGGCTGCGGAAATCAGCACGTCGCCTTCGTCCAGCTCCAGCGCGATCAGACCAACGCTGCGCTGACGGCTGAAGGATTCCAGCGGGGTCTTCTTCACGGTGCCGTTGGCGGTGGCCATGAAGATGTAGTGACCTTCGGTGTACTCCTCGACCGGCAGCATGGTGGTGATGTATTCACCATCATCCAGCGGCAGCAGGTTGACCAGCGGACGACCACGGGCCGCACGGGAAGCCTCAGGGATTTCATAAGTCTTCAGCCAGTACACCTTGCCCTTGCTGGAAAACAGCAGCAGCGTGGTGTGGCTGTTGGCGACCAACAGGTGAGCGATGTAGTCCTCATCCTTGACGCCGGTGGCCGACTTGCCTTTACCGCCACGACGCTGGGCCTGGTACGCAGCCAATGGCTGGGTCTTGGCATAGCCACCGTGGGAAATGGTCACGACGCGATCCTCTTCCGGAATCATGTCGCCCAGGGTCAGGTCGAGACGGGCGTCGAGGATTTCGGTGCGACGTACATCGCCGTATTCGGCGCGAATCACTTCCAGCTCTTCGCGGATCACTTCCATCAGGCGCGTGGCGCTGTTGAGGATGCGGATCAGCTCGCCGATCTGGTTGAGAATCTCTTGATACTCGGCCAGCAGCTTTTCGTGCTCCAGGCCGGTCAGACGGTGCAGACGCAGCTCCAGAATGGCTTGCGCCTGCTCTGGCGACAGGAAGTACTTGCCGTCGCGCAGACCGTATTGCGGATCGAGGTTTTCCGGACGGCACGAGTCGGCACCGGCACGTTCGACCATCGCCACCACGGCAGAGGACTCCCAAGGGGTGCTGACCAGCGCTTCCTTGGCTTCCGAAGGCGTTGGCGAGGCCTTGATCAGGGCGATGACCGGATCGATGTTCGACAGGGCAACCGCCTGGCCTTCGAGGATATGACCACGCTCACGCGCCTTGCGCAGTTCGAACACGGTGCGGCGGGTCACCACTTCGCGACGGTGACGAACGAAGGCTTCCAGCAGGTCCTTGAGGTTCAGGATCCGCGGACGGCCGTCGATCAGCGCGACGATGTTGATGCCGAACACGCTTTGCAGCTGGGTCTGGGCGTAAAGGTTGTTGAGGATGACCTCAGGCACTTCGCCGCGACGCAGTTCGATCACGACGCGCATACCGTCTTTGTCGGACTCGTCGCGCAGTTCGGTGATGCCTTCGAGCTTCTTCTCTTTTACCAGCTCGGCAATCTTCTCGATCAGACGGGCCTTGTTCAGCTGGTAAGGGAGTTCGGTGATGACGATCTGCTGACGACCACCGACTTTGTCGATGTCTTCGATGATCGAGCGTGCGCGCATGTAAATGCGCCCGCGACCGGTGCGATAGGCCTCGATGATGCCAGCGCGACCGTTGATGATCGCCGCCGTCGGGAAGTCCGGACCGGGGATGTACTGCATCAGCTCATCGACAGTCAACTCGGGGTTGTCGATGAGTGCCAGGCAACCGTCGATGACTTCACCGAGGTTGTGCGGCGGGATGTTGGTCGCCATGCCCACGGCGATGCCGCTAGAGCCGTTGACCAACAGGTTGGGAATACGGGTTGGCATGACCGCGGGGATCAATTCGGTGCCGTCGTAGTTCGGCACCCAGTCCACGGTTTCCTTGTGCAGGTCTGCCAGCAGCTCGTGTGCCAGCTTGGTCATGCGCACTTCGGTGTATCGCATGGCCGCGGCGTTGTCGCCGTCCACCGAACCGAAGTTGCCCTGACCGTCTACCAGCAGGTAGCGCAGCGAGAAAGGCTGCGCCATCCGAACGATGGTGTCATACACCGCGGTATCACCGTGCGGGTGATACTTACCGATCACGTCACCGACAACACGGGCAGATTTCTTGTACGGCTTGTTGAAGTCGTTACCCAGCTCGCTCATCGCGAACAGCACTCGCCGGTGCACGGGCTTCAAGCCATCGCGCGCATCCGGCAGTGCCCGACCGACAATTACGCTCATCGCGTAGTCGAGGTAGGACTGCTTCAGCTCGTCTTCGATATTGACCGGGAGGATTTCTTTGGCCAGTTCGCCCATGAGAAGCCTGATTCCTTTTTCTGGTGAAACTCCGTCACATCCATATGGGAAGAACGAAGCTCGCCGTTGCAGGCTGAGTGCCATGCACCGACTTACGACAAATCAACGAGTTATGCCATGGATCTGCGCAGTAAAGGTCGCCACGCCGGACAACCCTGGAAACCGCCGGATGTTATCACAAGAGCCGCCACGCACCTATCCCCCAGATGCGCATGGAGCATAGTTAGTTGACCGATGACAGGCTTGAAGGGGACGTGAGGGGCTTAGAGCCGGATTGAATGTAGAAAACAGGTCTGATTCTGGCTGATTTACTGAGTTTCAGGACCTATTCGCGAGCAGGCTCGCTCCTACAGTGGATCTTCGTTGTGCCGACAATTTCGGTCACGCCTCGAATACTGTGGGAGCAAGCCTGCTCGCGAAAGCGATTTTTCAGACAGGAAAAACCGTCAATGCAGACGTTTGCGGCACATCAACTGCGCCATTTTTGCCGCATCAGGGCGCTCGACAACGCCTTTTTCCGTGACGATGGCATCAATCAAATCCGCCGGCGTCACGTCGAACACCGGGTTGAACGCATCAACCTCTGCGCCGACCCGCTTGCCGCCGACCTCCAGCAACTCGCGACCATCACGCTCCTCGATCGGAATGTCGTCACCACTGGCCAGGTTCATGTCGATGGTCGAACTCGGTGCTACCACCATGAAACGCACACCGTGGTGCATCGCATTGACGGCCAATTGATAGGTGCCGATCTTGTTCGCCACATCGCCATTGGCAGTGATCCGGTCCGCCCCCACGATCACCCAGGTAATGCCCTTGGTTCGCATGATGTGCGCCGCCGCAGAGTCGGCATTGAGGGTCACCGGAACGCCTTCGTTCGCCAGCTCCCAGGCCGTCAGTCGTGAACCCTGCAGCCAGGGACGGGTTTCGTCGGCGTAAACACGCTCGACCATGCCTTCAAGGAAGGCCGCTCGGATAACCCCCAGCGCCGTTCCGAAGCCACCCGTGGCCAATGCACCGGTATTGCAGTGGGTCAGGATCGCCTGGGCATTGCCTTGGTGCTTGCGAATCAAATCCACACCCAGTTGAGCCATTGTGAGGTTAGCTTCGCGATCACTTTCATGAATGGCGATGGCCTCAGCCTCCAGCGCCGCCAGCGGATCGGCGTTCTCTTTCAAGCGATCGAGCCGATCGTGCATGCGCCCCAGAGCCCAGAACAGATTGACTGCGGTAGGACGGGAATCGGCCAGTAGCGCGAAATCTTCCTCCAGCGCCGCGTACCAGTCGCCACCCTCGGCAATCCTGGCGCGGGCCGCGAGCACAATGCCATAGGCCGCACTGATACCGATGGCCGGCGCGCCGCGCACCACCATCGAGCGAATAGCCTCGGCCACCCCAGCTGCACTGGTGTAGGCAATCCAGGTTTCCTCGAACGGCAAAATACGCTGATCCAGCAGATACAGGGCGCCATCTCGCCAATCGATGGCCTTCACCTTCTCCGCAGCCAACAGTCGATCGCGCATCCCACACCCCGCACTCATGAACAAAAGCCGCCGATTATAGCGATCCCCCCGCGAAGACGCTCGGGTATACTTCGCCATCCTTTACAAAAGCACTGGAACCGACCCTCGATGCCGAACACTGCCGCTGCGCTCGACCTGTTATTGCTGCCAACCTGGCTGGTACCCGTCGAACCTGCCGGCGTTGTCCTCAAGGATCATGGCCTGGGCATCCGCGACGGTCGCATCGTGTTCATCGGCCCGCGCTCCGCCGCGCTGAAGCTTAACCCAGTCGAAATCCGCGAACTGCCTGACATGTTGCTCAGTCCCGGCCTGATCAATGCCCACGGGCATGCGGCGATGACCCTGTTTCGCGGTCTGGCCGACGATCTGCCCCTGATGACCTGGCTGGAAAATCACATCTGGCCCGCCGAGGCCAAGTGGGTAAGTGAAGATTTCGTGCGTGATGGCACGGATCTGGCCATCGCCGAACAACTCAAAGGCGGCATCACCTGTTTCTCTGACATGTACTTCTTTCCGAAGGTTGCCAGCGAGCGTGTGCACAACAGTGGAATTCGCGCGCAAATCGCGATCCCGATCCTCGATTTCCCCATTCCCGGCGCCAGCACCGCGGACGAAGCCATTCGTCAGGGCGTAGAACTGTTTGGCGATCTCAAGCACCACGAACGCATCAAAATCACCTTCGGCCCCCATGCACCCTACACCGTGGGCGACGAAAACCTGGAAAAAATCCGGGTCATCGCCGAAGAACTGGATGCCTCGATCCACATGCACGTGCATGAAACCGCTTTCGAAGTGCAGCAAGCCGTGGAACAGCATGGTGAACGCCCGCTGGCCCGCCTGGCTCGCTTGGGTTTGCTGGGGCCGCGCTTCCAGGCGGTTCACATGACCCAGATCAGCGATGAGGATCTGGCGCTGCTGGTAGAAAGCAACACCAGTGTCATTCACTGCCCGGAATCAAATCTGAAGCTGGCCAGCGGTTTTTGCCCGGTGGAGCGTTTGTGGCAAGCCGGGGTCAATGTTGCCGTGGGCACCGATGGCGCCGCCAGCAACAATGACCTGGACCTGCTCGGTGAAACCCGCACCGCCGCCCTGCTGGCCAAAGCCGTCGCGGGTTCGGCTACCGCCCTGGACGCCCATCGCGCCCTGCGCATGGCCACCCTCAATGGCGCCCGTGCCCTAGGCATGGAAGCCGAGGTCGGCTCGCTGGAAGTCGGCAAAGCCGCCGACATCGTGGCATTCGATCTCTCCGGCCTGGCCCAGCAACCGGTCTATGACCCGGTATCGCAACTTATCTACGCCACAGGCCGGGATTGCGTGAAACATGTTTGGGTCGCGGGCAAGCAACTGCTCGACGATCGCCGCCTGACGCGACTGGATGAAAATCAACTGAGCACCACTGCCAAAAGCTGGGGCCAGCGCATCAGCGGTCACACCGAATCGTAAGCATCCCGGACCAGGCGCCGGGAGCATCAGGATTTTTCAAGTTTTTCGAGGACTACACCATGAGCAACGTCGACTACTCAGAAATCGCCAAGTTCGAAGCCCTGGCCCATCGCTGGTGGGACAGGGAGAGCGAATTCAAACCGCTGCACGATATCAATCCACTGCGAGTCAACTGGATCGACGAGCGCGTCAATCTGGCAGGCAAAAAAGTCCTCGACGTCGGTTGTGGCGGCGGCATCCTCAGCGAAGCCATGGCCCAGCGCGGCGCCACCGTGATGGGCATCGACATGGGCGAAGCGCCGCTGGCGGTCGCTCAACTCCATCAATTGGAGTCCGGGGTGAACGTCGAATACCGGCAAATCACCGCCGAAGCGCTGGCCGAAGAAATGCCGGAACAATTCGATGTGGTCACCTGCCTGGAAATGCTCGAGCACGTTCCCGATCCATCTTCGGTCATTCGCGCCTGCTTCCGCATGGTCAAACCCGGTGGCCAGGTTTTTTTCTCCACCATCAACCGCAACCCGAAGGCGTACCTGTTCGCCATCGTCGGCGCCGAATACATCATGAAGCTGTTGCCTCGCGGCACCCATGATTTCAAGAAATTCATCCGCCCTTCCGAGCTCGGCGCCTGGAGCCGCATGGCCGGCCTGACCGTCAAGGACATCATCGGCCTGACCTACAACCCGCTCACCAAGCACTACAAACTGGCGGCCGACGTGGACGTCAATTACATGATCCAGACCCTGCGCGAGGAGTAAGCCGATGCGAATCAGAGCAGTTCTTTTCGACATGGACGGCACCCTGCTCGACACCGCGCCGGACTTCATTGCGATCTGTCAGGCGATGCGTGCCGACCGCGGCCTGCCACCGATGAATGACAAACACATCCGCGATGAAATCTCCGGCGGCGCCAAAGCGATGGTCGCCGTGACCTTCGCAATGGATCCGGAATCTCCGGGGTTCGAGGCGCTGCGCCTGGAGTTCCTCGAGCGTTACCTCGTGGGTTGTGCGATCCACAGCAAACTGTTCGACGGCATGGGCGAATTGCTGGCAGACATCGAGAAAGCCAATCTGACCTGGGGCGTGGTCACCAATAAGCCGCTGCGTTTCGCCGAACCGATCATGCAGCAACTTGGCCTCGCCGAGCGATCGGCGCTACTGATCTGCCCGGATCACGTGAAAAACAGCAAACCGGACCCGGAGCCATTGATCCTCGCCTGCAAGATGCTCGACCTGGATCCTGCCAGCGTACTGTTCGTGGGCGATGACCTGCGAGATATCGAGTCGGGACGCGATGCCGGCACCAAGACCGCTGCCGTGACTTTTGGCTACATCCACCCGGATGATAACCCTCGCAATTGGGGTGCGGATGTGGTGGTCGATCATCCGTTGGAATTGCGCAAGGTGCTCGATAGCGCTCTTTGCAGCTGCTGAGCCAGTCCGCTCTCTGTAGGAGCACGGCTTGCCGGCGATAGCGGTTTCAAGGACGCCATCGCCGGCAAGCAGTGCTCCTACAAGTCCATCACCGACTTTGAGGTTCCTTATGTTTGATTACTCCGCCCGCCCCGACTTGCTCCAGGGCCGCGTCATTCTGGTCACCGGCGCCGGTCGTGGCATCGGCGCCGCTGCCGCGAAAACCTATGCTGCCCACGGTGCGACGGTGCTGCTGCTTGGCAAGACCGAAGCCAACCTGACTCAGGTCTACGACGAAATCGAAGCCGCCGGCCATCCGCAACCCGCTGTGATCCCGTTCAATCTGGAAACCGCCCTGCCCCATCAATACGATGAACTGGCAGCCATGATCGAAAACGAATTCGGCCACCTCGACGGCTTGCTGCACAACGCCTCGATCATTGGTCCGCGCACCCCGATCGAGCAACTGTCCGGCGAGAACTTCATGCGGGTGATGCAAGTCAACGTCAATGCGATGTTCATGCTCACCAGCACCCTGCTGCCACTGCTCAAGCTGTCCCAGGACGCCTCGGTCGTGTTCACATCCAGCAGCGTTGGCCGCAAGGGCCGCGCGTACTGGGGCGCATACGGTGTATCCAAGTTCGCCACCGAGGGCCTGATGCAGACCCTGGCGGACGAAGTCGACACCGTCGCGCCCGTGCGCTCCAACAGCATCAACCCGGGCGCGACGCGCACCAGCATGCGTGCCCAGGCATACCCGGGGGAAAACCCGCTGAACAATCCGACGCCAGAAGAGATCATGCCGGTCTATCTGTATCTGATGGGCCCGGACAGCACTGGCATCAATGGCCAGGCTTTCAACGCCCAGTAATACCGTACGTCGCTTTTGTGCCGCGCCGACCTTCCGTCGCGGCACTTGCGCCCCCTAATCCTATACAAAGCAGATTAGACTTGTACGAAATGTCCTACGGGACTGACGGACCAGTATGACGCGCTGCCCCAGGCCGCTCTCACCCAGCTTGTAAGACAGCCTGAACGCTCAAGAGCACGCGCCATATGAAATCACCCTCCCAGACCAACGCAATTGACTTCGATAGCGCCAAATTGCAACGCCTGGGCTTTGGTCAGCAGCAACCGATTCTGGAAAGACCCGTGAGTCTTGCGCAACTGCGCCAGCAACTGAGCATGCAGTTGCAAACCAGTCTTGAGCCTCAACGTATTCTCGGGCTGTTTTTCCAGGAAGTTCAGCGACTCATACCACTCGACGCCCTGACTTACGAGCACAAGAGCAGCGACCTGCGTCTGGAGTTCGGTCAACGCGGTCGCCACTCGATCAGCTATAGCCTCAGCCATGAAGGCGAACACCTGGGTGAACTGGTGTTTCGCCGCAGCCTGCGTTTCAGCGAGCAGGACCAAGGTAGCCTCGAATCGCTGCTGGCCGCCTTGCTCTACCCGATGCGCAACACATTGCTGTACCGGGCTGCGACCCAAAAAGCGTTGCGTGATCCGCTGACCGACACCGGCAATCGCATTGCCATGGACCAGACGCTGGAGCGAGAAATCGAAGTCGCGCGTCGACACCTGCAACCGCTATCTCTTCTGATGCTGGACATTGATCACTTCAAATTGATCAATGACACCCATGGTCACAGCGTCGGTGACGAAGTGCTCAAGGCCGTGGCCACTTCGATCAAAAGCCAGTTGCGCAACGTGGATATGGTGTTTCGTTACGGTGGCGAAGAGTTTTTGATCCTGCTGTCCAACACCCCACGGGAAGCGGCGGCGATGGTCGGCGAAAGGTTGCGCTTTGCGGTGCAGGCTGAGGATTACCTCGCCGAGGGTCGTTCGATCGCGCTGACTATCAGCCTTGGATGCTCGACCCTGCTGCCAGGTGAGTCGGCCGAGAGTCTGTTGCGACGCGCCGACAATGCGCTGTACATCGCCAAGCGCGAGGGGCGTAACCGATTGACGATGGCGGGCTGATCGTTAGTCAACAATGCAAAACAGTGTGGGAGCGAGCCTGCTCGCTCCCACAGTTGTGTTGCGTCGACTCAGATCAACCCTCTGCCAAAGCCAGCCGCTCACGAGCTACGGGCGCCCGCTCGGCATGTTCCAACTGCATGCAACGCTCCAGGAACAGATACATGTAGTCGTAGCTCTTGCACACGGCCTGACGCAACTCCATCTGCAAGGCTTTGCTCGGGTTCATGCCCGCCAGCGTGCAGATGATTTCCAGTGCTTCCCATGGATGGGCGTCATCGTATTGCGCATGCATCTTCAGCCACTTCATCGCACGCTTGCGCTCTTCCTCGGGGAAGGATGCGGCATACACGCCTGTGGAGCAGACCACCGCCGACCACTCGCCGGTTGCGCCTTCAATGGCGTAGTTGGTGGCGGCAATGGCCACGATCAGCGAATCCGCGGAGCTTGTGTGCCAGCACCAATGGCTGAGCGCGTGAAGCTCCGGGGCCACCTGTTGCGCTTGCAGATCTTCCAGGCTGACACCGTGGGCCCGGCTCCAGTTGACCCAATAGTCCGCATGGTTCAATTCGACGCGGATGTTGCGCATCAACCAGCGACGGGCCATGTCTTCACCCGGATGACGGGCAAAACGGGTTTTGGTCAGGTTTTGTGCCATGTATAACGCGAACTGTTCTACCACCGGCCAGCCACCAATCAGGTACTGACGCATGGTTTTTGCGCTGAGTTTGTTATCACGCATGCGCTGATACAGTTCGTGTTCGACAACCCGGCGCTTGCTCTCGCTGCAATCCTGAATCAGGCGCTGAGCCCAGGCAGGATAACTTGCAGCTTCCATGAGTGGGCCGGTTCGGATGAATGTGTCGATCACTGTCGAGCTCCTTTTGATTGTGATTGTTGGACCGGCAAGAGACTTCAACGGAATGTGCCAGGTGCCTTGAACAGCAAAGGCTGGGGCCTGGCAGGACGACATTGCAAACTGTCGCAGGTAAACAACTGCGGGCGTTCTATGACATACCCCTGAGCGTAATCCACCCCGATCTCCAGCAATGCCTGCTCGATCTGGGGTGTCTCCACAAACTCGGCAATCGTGCGTTTACCCATGACATGACCGATGTGATTGATCACCTCGACCATGGCGCGGTTAATCGGGTCGTCCAGCATATCCTTTACGAAACTCCCGTCGATCTTCAAGAAGTCTACAGGCAAATGTTTCAGATAAGCGAATGAAGACATACCGGCGCAAAAGTCGTCCAGTGAAAAATGGCAGCCTAACCCTTTGAGTTCATTGATAAACCGGATCGCGCTGCCAAGATTGGAAATTGCACTGGTTTCAGTGATTTCAAAACAAATCATTTCGGGCGGAATCGAATAGGTAACGAACTGTTCACGGAGGAAGTCCAGGAACGCCTCATCTCCGATCGTCGTGCCTGACAGATTGATCGCACACATCGCCAGCGGCCCCTTGCGCTTTTCGGCCCGGCACTGGGCAATGATGCGGAAAACGTTCTGCACCACCCAACGATCAAGGGACGTCATCAGACCATAGCGTTCGGCGGCCGGGATGAAGCTGTCAGGTAGGATCATGCGGCCGGCTTCGTCATGCAGGCGCAACAGGATTTCGATATGTCCGCCCTCGTCATGGGTGCCCAGCGGTGCGATTTCCTGGGCGTAGAGACAGAACCGGTCCTCCTCCAATGCCATATGCAAACGCTGCACCCAGGCCATTTCGCCGAAGCGCAGGGACAATTCCGAATCATCCGGGTGATAGACCTGAACCCGGTTACGCCCCTTTTCCTTGGCCATGTAGCAAGCCATGTCCGCCGCTCGCAGCGAAGCTTCGAGAGTCACCGGATTGTGCGCAACATGCACCAGACCAATACTCACCGTGGTTACGAATGGCCGGCCCTTCCAAACGAAGTGCAGATTCTGCACCGTCTGGCGCAGTCCCTCGGCCACCTTCTCCGCCGCGTCCGGCCCGCAATTCTCCAGCAGGATGCCGAACTCGTCGCCACCGAGTCGGGCCAGGGTATCGCCCTCGCGCAGACCGGACTGCAGCAGCGCGCAGATATGACGCAGCAACTCGTCACCCGCCGCATGGCCACAGGTATCGTTGACCAGTTTGAATTGATCCAGGTCGAGGAACATCAACGCGTGACGTCCCGACTGGCGTGTCAGATTGTGCAGCGCCTGCTCCAGGCGATATTCGAATTCACGACGGTTGGCCAGGCCGGTCAGGGCATCGTGGGTTGCCTGCCAGGACAGATTGGCGATGTACTGCCGTTCCTGAGTCATGTCGTGCAGGACCAGTACCGTACCGCTGACCTTGCCGGCGTTACGGATCGGCGCGCCAACCAGAGTCACCGACACCGTGCTGCCGTCCAGGCGTTGAATCAGTTTGGAGTGTTCGCTGCCGCCGCTGAGATGACCGTTCAAAATGCGTTCGATCAAGGTGAATCCGTCAGCCTGCGCGTTTTCGTCCAGCAGATTGAACAGCGCCGCCAACGGCAACCCCGTCGCCTGTTCCGCCTTCCAGTGGGTCAACGCTTCGGCAGCCGGGTTCATGTAGGCAATAGCTCCCGACACATCAGTGGTGATCACGCCATCACCAATGGATTGAAGGGTGATCTGCGCCCGATCTTTTTCCAACTGCAGGGCGTCGGCGAAGGCATGGCGCTGTTTGAGCAATTTGTGGGTACGCATCAACGCCAGTGCAATCAAACCCAGGGCCGTGGCGAGGTTGGTCACCAACAGCAGACGCAAAATGACCCGCGATCCTTCGCCAAGCGCATCACTGAAGGCTTTCGCCGCCGGGGTCACCTCATCGTTGATCGCGAATACTTGCTCTTTCCAGTGCTGGATATCCGCGCGGGACGCCGGGCTGGCTGCGATGTGCCGATGCATGTCCTGGGCAACGTCATCGAGTTTGACCAGATACGAGTCGCCAACGGTCCAGAGATCGATGGCTTTTTCGAGATAGCTGAAATGCCGGAAATTGAGATACAGCCAGATCAGGCTGGAGACGTCGTCCGGATGGTTGCCACCCTTTAGAATCGCCTTGCGCGCCGCTTCGATATCGGGAGGCTCAAGATCCAGCGCTACACGCAGTTCGTGACCGCCCTGGGGCACGGCAATCGCGTTCTGGTACTTTTGAAAAATCGCCTCGTCGCCGCTTTCGGCATAGAGATTGAGATAGTAGATCGCGTCTTTCTGGCCCTTGGACCAAAGGCTTTCACCTGCCACATAGCCTCGGACGGCCGACAGCACATAAAGACTGACACCACCCAACAAGGCTTGAAACAACACAACGGCGATAAATGGCCAGACGATGCCCAACAACCGTGGCGTTCCGAGAGTCCGCGTTTGATTCATGAGTTCCCTTGCTTTAGCACTGCTTGTTCGTCGTCCGGACGAAATCGCTACCGCAAGACTAGGGGGCGTTCCCGATTCCGGCAAGCGATGGATCAGCCTCCATGCGGTAAAAGCGCAATAACCGTACCTATGCACCACCAGCGCAGACTTTCAGATGGATTTCATGAGCACTCCGGGCTCTCGCCATGTGTTGCGAGAACCCTTCCACAAGGAATGTCACATGACCTCTACTTCATTAACCGGACCCGACACATCGGCCGCCGAAGCACTTCGCGCCAGGCAGGCCCTGGGGTTCGATAACGCTCCAGACATCGAATCACTGTTCCCCTTGCCTACCGCCAGAGACCGAAGACTTTTCAGGGCCTTGCTGCGCGAAGTACCCGCCTTCGGACAATCCACGACCGTCGACATGTACAAGGCACAACGCACCAAAGCTCAAATCATGAACACCGTATCGGGCTTCATGAATGGCAGTCGTATGCTCATCCAACGCCTGGGAGCCGGTGTACTGTCCTCCGCCTCCTTGGCGCAAGTGCGCGCAACACCCCTGGTTGTCCTCGAACGCGTGCTGAACTCAACGCAATCACAGGACTTGGCTGATCAGTTGCTCAAGAAGCTCAGGTGGTACGGCGCAAACCGCGGCGAACAGACACCGGCATCGGTGCGCAATCAACTGCTCTGCAATGCCATCTGTCTTTACTTGAATGGGCCGTCAGCCGACAACCCGCAGGAGCTTGCAGGTTTTAATTGGCAAGACCCGGCGCACTGGGGCAAAAACTATCAGACACTGCGCAATGACTTTGAACAGCACCTGCTGCACACCAGGCGGGTCGCCAATACCAAAGAAGCCATTTTGGCTGCGCACCTGTTACAGACCCGGCTCTCAAAAGACTTCGCGGTACCCGATATTCCGGCCGACATTCGCTACAAGAGCTCAGTGGTGTGGGTGAATTTCATGCACGGCGTACTGCTGGCAGAAGAGCTCGATCTGCCGGCGCTGTCCTTTCAACAGCTCGTCAATCTGCCCTTGGAGCGCAGCGTCACCGCCTCTCCCGAGGAGCTTGAGAAGATTGCACAACTGAGGTTGGGCCCCGCTCTGGAATGGGCGGTCTGCGTGGGCATTATCCAATCGCGAACGGCCTCCGACTATGGCGAGGAGGACATCAAGCGGGCGCTGACGGCACTGGAAACCCACAGTGAAAGCCTGCGCAAAGCCGTGCTTTCACTGGATTTGCGGCCACCGGAAAGATTGAAGATGGCCAAACAGATCAAGGATGACCTCTTCGGCAGTCGGGGGTTCGAATCGGATGGGCGCAGGTTAGTGCCTGAGGATTCAAACTACATCGGGGCTAAATCCACGCCGACATTGAATCTGCCTGGCCACGAGTTTGTCGATCTTTATGCAGACGGCCAAATCGTAGCCGGAAAAAGATGGGTTCTCACTCAGTCCGATGGAAAAACGAGAACCGTTCGAACGCTCAGGATAGACGACCGGCGAAAACTCTATTCGGAACTGATGGATTCAGAGCGAATTTACAGAAAAACCGAAGACCCCGGACCTAGCTGGATTGGAAGATTGTTGCCTGACATCAATGCGCAATTCGACACAGATTTCAACAAGTACCTGGCCTCCATCAAGTCAGCCTATCAGACCCTGATCATCAGCCTCCTGACCTCGCTGCCGCTGGCTGACCGCCTGGCATTGGAAAAAGGTGAGGTCGTTGTGCTGAGCCTGCGCCAGAGAATCCAGAAAAACGGGCAAGTACAAGAGGTTCGGGCAAGGAAAGGCTTCCTGTTGCAGGTGACTAACGAAAAAGAAGGTGGCGATAAAAACATCACCTATTACGAGCTCATCCCGAATGCAGGCTACATTCGTGAACGTACAAGCCTGAGATTCTCCACAATAGATGGTGTACTTACCGAATTCCCCTTGCACGCCTCGATCCCCGGACAGACCTTTACTCCCGGACTCAGCACTTCTCTGCTTATCGATTGGCCTGCTCACTTAAGTGGCAGGACACCTGCAAGCCGCGCATCCAGCTCGGCAATCGTTGACCCTGTGGGATTCATGCCAGCCATTGCAATCTCCGGTTCAAACGCAATCGACAGTCAAGTTACACCTCTGGAGTCGTCACGACTGAACGCCGTGGCTCACTACATTGCAACGAATTTCCTGTACGTCGATGAACAGGAGTTGCGTATCCAGGCTCGTGGCATGACCGTGTTCGACACCATCAGGGCCAGAAATGAAAAACGGCAGGAAACGTTCGCCGCAATTGCCAAAGGCTTTGTACCGTTTTGGGGAAGCATTGAAGATCTTTTGTCAGACGATACCAAATCGAAACTGTTAGGCGGAGTCGGGCTCGTGGTGGATCTGGCTTCGTTTCTCTTCCCTGTCGGCAAGTTCATGTCGGGCTCCGTACGTTTGATCAGGCTCGGAAATGGAGTTTCAAGCATGGCCGTCAAAGCGAGCCTGCCCTCGTTTTCATCGCTGACCCGCAACCTTCTGATCGCGTCGGCCAAAAACCTGAATCCGCTGGACGGCCTTCCAACCTTACTGAAGTCGATGGCAAGCGGCGCCGGCAGAGGGTTGCTCGCTACAGGCCGTTTGAGCCTTGTCGGAATCAAAAAATTGACCGGACAGGCCGACAACTACCGACTGGCCCACAACCTGCCTCAGGCAATCGATCCCGGGAGCTGGAAACCACTGACGAACAACGATCATCTGGCAACGATCAACGGCATCGATGACGTACTCGTACGTCATACAAATCCGTCGGACTTGCAACGTTTCCATCTCGTCGACCCGGTGACGTCCCTGCCCTATGGCCCTCGTCTTTTCAATAACCACAGAAACATCAGGCAAGGCCGCTCAACCTTCAAAATGCAGCCACCGACCGAATCCCACGCCTTGGCAGAGCTTTCGGAACATGCCCATATCCGTGAAGTGCTTGAGGTTGATGGTCGAACCACGCTGTTCGTGGACGACATCCCCTATCGCCTGGACGGAAACCAGCTGCGCCGTGCGGATCTGATCGACGATCGATCTCTGTTCAAATCCGTGCCTTGTCGGGTACGACGCGCGCCGGGTGACGAAATCTGCAAAACGATTTACGTCACTCGCGCCCCCGCACCGACGCCGGCCATCGGCAGTCTCGATGAAAGCAAAGGCTGGGCGCCGTGGTTCGGGGACAGCATCTACAAACCGGCCATCTCGACTCAGCCATTGCTGGTGGACGCGATCAAAACCTATAAGCAGCTCAATGCCTCATTGGAGTTTCAAAAAGGGATCTTTGCGCGGATCAAAGTCCACCTTCCCTACGACCGCTCAAGACTGTTCGATACGCTTGAAGTCGGAGCGGTCATCGTCCCGGCGAAGGACAATTCAAAGCACTATGTAATTACCCGGCTGAACGCCGGAGACTTTTACGGCGCCGAGCGCCTGCCGGGCCAAAGCCTCTCCGTCCCGCTGACCTTGCGCAAGGCGCATACCTTGCCCGCCGGCCTGGTCGAAGAATTGAAGACGGTTTACATCGGATCGCTCAATGCCAACAACATGGTGAGGATTCACGGCGCGGAAGCCGTGGAGCGTGCGATGAAAACCATGGATGACATTGCCATACCGATTGGCGGTCACGTGAATCCGCCCGATACGCTCAAACTGCTGAAGGTTGATACCAGCCCGGGAGAAGCGGTCCTGTTCGATCATTCAACCCGATCGATTGTCAGGAAATCCACAGATGGTGCCGCGACCTGGACCTTGTCCAGGGACGCTTCGGACAGCGTGCGTGAGACGACCGCGGAGGTTTTCAACAACCTGTTCCAGAGACCCGTCATCACCGTCACACAATCGACTCAGGGGGGGCCCAAGGCGCTGAAAATCGACGACACGATGCGCCAACTGCAAAAGCACATAAGCAACAAACTGCGCAGACCCTTGAAAGATCCGAGAAATATCGCGTTTGCCGAAATAAAGACCAAAGACGGAACGCGCGAGATTTATGTCAGCGTTTCCGGAAGCAAGGGTGACACCGATTTTCTGCCCTTGTTTGAGCCGCTGGCGAACAAGAAGGAAGTCACCGTCGACGGCATCCGGTACTTCAATATCGATAGCGGAGTCCGTGCGCCTCAGACCTCCCTGGGCATTAGCGCCGAAAACAAGCTCGTGGCGATCCCGCATACCATCGAAAACATCGAGACCTACACCCCCGCACTCACTGCACGTCCCACCTCGCTGGACACCGAAGCCAAACTCATCAGTGTCATTCGTGACAAATACCCGGATCCGAAAACTCTGGACTCAGTCACGATTGCCACAACCATGGCGCCCTGTGACTCCTGCTCAGTCGTGATGAAACAATTCGGCTATGACGGCAGCCCCGGCGCACTGAACGTGTTGTGGAAATGAGCGGCTACATCCGCTGCAAATGTCCATAAAGCTTGGCGTACAAACCCCCATCGGCAATCAGCTGCTGGTGGTCGCCATCTTCGGCAATCTGCCCGCCATCGAACACCAGTACCCGGTCGGCCTGTTTAACCGCAGACAGACGGTGGGCAATGATCAGCGTGGTGCGATTACTCAGGAAACGCGCCAGCGCCTGATGCAGGTTGTACTCGGTAGCGGCATCCAGCGCTGAAGTGGCCTCATCGAGGATCACCACTTTGGGTTCGGCCAGTACCATCCGCGCAATCGCCAGGCGTTGCCGTTGCCCGCCGGACAATCGCACGCCGGAACGCCCGACAATACTGTCCAGTCCATTGGGCAGATCACGGATCGTGCCGTGCAACTGGGCGATTTCCAGTGCCTGCCAGCAGGCTTCATCACTGCGTTCGCGGCCCATGGTCAGGTTGGCGCGCACGGTATCGTTGAACAACGCGGGGTGTTGCAGCACCACGGCAACGTTTTCCCGCACGGTCTCCAGACCTATTTCCTGCTGGGTCGAACCGCCGAAACGGATGGTCCCGGCTTGCGGCGTATAGAGCCCCAACAGCAATTGCACCAGGGTACTTTTTCCGCCACCACTGGCACCGACAATGGCGACTTTTTCACCGGGTGCGATGGACAAGTCCATCTGGTTCAACACCAATTCGTCGCCGTAGCCGAAACTCAGACCCTGCACCTCGATACCCACGGTCTCGCGACCGGTGAACGGGTCGACGCCATTGGGGTATTCCGGTTCATCGGCCCGCGCCAGCAGTTCGTTGATTCGCGACAGCGCACCGCCGGCAGCGTAGTAGGCGTATTGCAGGTTCAGCAGTTGCTCCACCGGGCCAATCATGAACCACAGGTAGCTGAACACCGCGAGCATCTGGCCGATCGACAGATCGGAAAACAGCACCGTGAGCATCGCGGCGGCACGAAAAATATCGATACCGAACTGGAACAGCAGACCGCTGGCACGGTTCGAGGCGTCGGTTTTCCACTGCGAACTGACCGCGTAATCGCGAACTTCCCGGGCACGTAGCCCCAGTCGACCGAGGAAAAAGCCCTGACGATTGCCCGCACGAACCTCCTGGATCGCGTCGAGGGTTTCAGTCAGCGCCTGGGTGAAGCGCGAGGTGCTGTCGTTCTCGAGCTTCTTCAAGTGCTTGACCCGCTTGCCCAGCTGCACCGTGGCGTAGATCACCAGCGGATTGAACAGCAGGATCAACAGGGCCAGCTTCCAGTGCATCCACACCAGAATCCCTGCCGTACCGACCAGTGTCAGCATGGCCACCAGGAAACGACTGAGGGTTTCACCGACAAATTTGTCCAGGGTATCGAGGTCGGTCACCAGGTGTGTGGTCACCGTGCCGCTGCCCAGACTTTCGTATTCGCCCAGCGAGATACGCTTGAGCCGTTCGATCAGGCGGATGCGAATGCGGTACACGATGTCCTTGGCCAACGCGGCGAACAACCGTGCCTGAATCACGTTGAACAGCAGGGCCGAGCATCGCAGGGCCAAGGTCACCAGCAGCATGAGACCGATGTAGCCCGCCGCTTTCTGCCAGACCTCGGGCAGTGCGAGATTCATGACTTTCAGCGCGGCGTCACCGAGTCCCAGCAGCACTTCGTCCACCAGCAACGGCAGGAGCAATGGGATCGGTACGCTGCACAGGGTCGCCAGCACCGCCACGCCGTTGGCGATCCACAGGGATTTCTTGTGATGAAGGGCCAGACGGCGGATTTCCGCCCAGCTCAAGCGGTCGACACGTTTTGCAGTTGGAACGTCGTCGGGCAGGTCATGCACAGGCAGCGCGCTCCAGCCAGCGGCCGAGCAGCGGTGACAGCACACTGAGCGGTTGATAGCCGTTGGTCAGCAGGGCCAATTGACCGTTTCGCTCAGCCAGCATGGTAGGGAAACCGGCGATTCCCAGATCCTGGACCCAGGTGAAATCCGCCGCCGTCGCCGTGTGCATGTCGGCACGATCGAACGCGCCGGCAAACTCGATACGCGGCAGACCGGCCTGCTCTGCCAGCTCCACCAACACACTGGCATGGGTGACGTCTCGCCCCTGGGCATAAAACGCATGCTGGATCAGCCCCAGCAGTTTCCACGCGCAATCCGGCGCCAGACTGCGCGCCGTCACCAGAGCCCGACAGGCTGGCTCGGTGTCGTAGACGAACCCTTCGGGCAAGGCACCTTCCAGTTTGAACGGCTGGCCGGTGGCCTCGGTGACCGCCTGCCAGTGTTCAAGGATGTAACGTCGCGTCGAAGGCTCCAGCGCCGCGCCACTGCCGGTGCGCAAACCGCCCACCACCAGATGCACGTCGACACCTGCAGCTGCCGCCTGTTCGACCAATGCGTTTGCAACCGGGGCAAATCCCCAGCACCAGGAACACATCGGGTCCATCACATAGAGCAGGCGGCATGCAGACATGGTTCAGGCCTCGGAAGATGCTTGCTTATAGTTGTAGCCGATCGGGTGAGGCTGGTTGCGCGCCTTGGCCAGTTCGATCTGCTTTTGCCGGTCGATGGCACTGCGACGGGTTTTCTCGCTCAGGTTGTCCCAGCAATGCGGGCAACTGATACCGGCCACGTAATGCTCGGAAGCGCGATCTTCGACGCTGACCGGTGTGCGGCAGGCATGACATTGATCGTAGTCACCTTCGCTCAGGTCGTGGCGGACCGTCACGCGGTTATCGAACACGAAGCAGTCGCCCTGCCACTTGGTTTCTTCCTGGGGCACCTCTTCGAGGTACTTCAGAATGCCGCCCTTGAGGTGATAGACCTCATCGAAGCCTTCGCTGAGCATGTAGCTCGACGCTTTTTCGCAACGAATGCCGCCGGTGCAGAACATCGCGACCTTCTTGTGCACGGCCGGGTCGAAGTTGGCTTTGATGTAGTCGGGAAATTCGCGAAAACTGGTGGTTTTCGGATCGATCGCGCCCTCGAAGGTACCGATCGACACTTCGTAGTCGTTGCGGGTATCGATCAACAGCACTTCCGGATCGCTGATCAGCGCATTCCAGTCCTGCGGCTCGACGTAGGTGCCGACCTTTTTGTTCGGGTCCACGCCCTCGACGCCCAGGGTCACGATCTCTTTCTTGAGCTTGACCTTGGTGCGGTAGAACGGCTGCTCGTCGCAGTACGATTCCTTGTGATCGATGTCGACCATGCGCGGGTCGTTGCGCAGCCAGGCCAGCAGGCCATCGATGCCTTCACGGCTGCCGGAAACGGTACCGTTGATGCCTTCTTCGGCGATCAGCAGTGTGCCTTTGATGCCGTTGTCGACCATTGCCTGCAGCAGTGGCTCGCGCAGGGCGACGTAATCTTCCAGGGTGACGAACTTGTACAGTGCCGCCACGACAATCTGTTGTGTCATGGGTAAATCTCCAGGTGGCTACCCTCGTAAGGGGTGAACCGGATGCGAAAAAAAACGCGCCGGGTTAGCGGCGCGTCATGCATACTAACAAATCTTCGATCTTAATGTTTACTGCCACCGGCGCAGGTCGGCGAGGCCGGTGCCCCATCCATTTGCGCCCATTCCTGCGGCGTGTAGGTATGCAGCGCCAACGCATGGAACTCGCCCATCAGCTCGCCCAGCGTGCCGTAGACTTTCTGGTGGCGTTTGACGCGATTGAGCCCCTCGAACTGCTGGCTGACCACCACGGCCTTGAAATGGGTCTGCAACCCGCGGCTGTGCATATGGCTTTCATCCAGCACTTGCAGGTGTTCGGGCTGCAGCAGGGCCAGCGTCGATTCGATGCGTTGTTGCATGGTCATTACGAACTCCGCTTAAGGCTTCTTCTTGGCTGGAGCCGCTGCGTCTTTCGGCGTCAGCTCGGCCGTCATGTCGGCCAGCAGCTTGTTGACCACAGGCACGGCGCTTTCCAGCTTGGCCTGGGTCATCTGTGCCGATTGCTGGGTCAGCTGCGGCATTTTTTCCAGGACTTTCTTGCCCAGGGGCGACTGGTAGAACGCAACCAGGTCCTTGAGCTCGGATTCGGTGAAGTTGGTGGTGTAGAGCTTGACCATGTCCGGCTTCAGCTTGTTCCAGCCGATGGCCTGGTCCAGTGCCGCGTTGGCCTTGGCCTGGTAGGTTTCCAGTACCGCTTTTTTCGAGTCAGGGGCTTTGGTTTGCTGGAAGCGCTGGGCGAACATCTGCTGAACTTGCATGTACACCGGAGTGCCCAATTTGTCAGCATGCGCCAGCGTCAGGAAAGCTTCGGCACTGGCGTTGTGGCTGGCGGTATCGGCGAAAACCTGGCCACTGGCACAAACCAATGCAACCGCGGTACAGATGGCACGAAGACGAGTCATCGAGTTTCCTTTCTAACAGGCGAGGTAAAACCCCAAGGACGTCCATTCTGCGCCTGAAAAAGTGTTTCGCTCAACCCCAAGCCTTGTCGCACCTGATTTAGAGGGGTTCAATGGAAACAAGCGAGACTGATGGAACCCCGGCCGTCGAGCACGGCCTAAACTGCGCAATCAGACAACAGGAGTGTGACCGATGAGCCGTATCGAAACCGACAGCCTTGGCCAGGTTGAAGTCCCGGATGAAGCCTACTGGGGCGCTCAGACGCAACGCTCGCTGGTTAACTTTGCCATTGGCAACGAACGCATGCCGCTGGCGGTGCTGCACGGCCTGGCCCTGATCAAGAAAGCCGCGGCGCGGGTCAATGACCGCAATGGCGATCTGCCTGCCGACATTGCCCGACTGATCGAACAGGCCGCCGACGAAGTCCTCGACGGCAACCACGATGATCAGTTCCCATTGGTGGTCTGGCAGACCGGCAGCGGCACCCAGAGCAACATGAACGTCAATGAAGTGATCGCCGGACGCGCCAACGAACTGGCCGGTAATCCCCGTGGCGGCAAATCCCCGGTGCACCCCAACGATCACGTCAATCGCTCCCAGAGCTCCAACGACTGCTTCCCCACTGCCATGCACATCGCCGCGGCCCAGGCCGTGCAGCAGCATTTGCTGCCGGCGATTGCCGAGTTGTCCGGTGGTTTGGCCGAGTTATCGGCGCGCCACATGAAGCTGGTGAAAACCGGGCGCACCCACATGATGGACGCCACGCCCATCACCTTCGGCCAGGAAGTTTCAGGCTTCATAGCGCAACTGGATTACGCTGAACGGGCCATCCGCGCGACACTGCCAGCCGTCTGCGAGCTGGCCCAGGGCGGCACCGCCGTCGGTACCGGACTGAATTCGCCCCACGGCTTTGGTGAAGCGATCGCCGCGGAGCTGGCGGCGCTTTCCGGCCTGCCTTTCACCACCGCCCCGAACAAGTTTGCCGCGCTGGCCGGGCACGAGCCGCTGACCGCGCTCTCCGGCGCCCTGAAAACCCTCGCCGTGGCCCTGATGAAAATCGCCAACGACCTGCGTCTGCTGGGCTCCGGCCCACGTGCCGGGTTCGCCGAAGTGAAACTGCCGGCCAACGAGCCGGGCAGTTCGATCATGCCGGGCAAAGTCAACCCGACCCAGTGCGAAGCGCTGTCAATGCTGGCCTGCCAGGTATTGGGCAACGACGTGACCATTGGCTTTGCCGCCAGCCAGGGTCACCTGCAATTGAACGTGTTCAAGCCGGTGATCATCCACAACCTGCTGCAGTCGATCCGTTTGCTGGGGGATGGTTGCAGCAACTTCCAGCAGCATTGCATTGCCGGCCTGGAGCCGGACGCCGGGAAAATGGCCGAACACCTGGAGCGCGGCTTGATGCTGGTCACGGCGTTGAATCCGCACATTGGCTATGACAAATCGGCGGAGATCGCCAAGAAGGCCTACAGCGAAGGGCTGACCCTGCGGGAGTCGGCACTGGAGCTGGGCTATCTGACGGATGAACAGTTCGATGCCTGGGTGCGGCCGGAGAATATGCTGGAGGCCGGGGCCAAGGGCTGAGATTTGTAGCGCCTGTCAGAAAGTCATCGCGGGCAAGCCCGCTCCCACAGGTTCTGTGAACGACACGAAACCTGTGGGAGCGTGGCTTGCCCGCGATGAACGATAACGCGGATCAACCTGCAGCCATCCGCACCTTGCGGGCCTTGAGCCCGGCAATCAACGACGGCCCCAACGCCACCAGCGCCGACCCCAGCACCACCAATACCGCCCCGCCATATCCCAGACCATTGATCGTCTCGGCATGCACGTAGTCAGGCCACCACCAGGCCGCCAGCGCCACCGCGCCAAAGGTCACCAATGGCGTAATCGCCAGCGTCGCGCTGACCCGCGAGGCCTCCCAATGGGCCAGGGCTTCGGCAAATGCGCCGTAGGCAATCAGGGTATTGAGGCAGCATCCCAGCAGCAGCCAGCCTTGCAGCGGATTCAACTGCAGTGCTTCCAGCGGATGCACCCACGGCGTCAACAGCAGCGCGCAAAACAGGTAGATCACCATCATCACCTGCAGCGAGTTCCACACGGTCAACAATTGCTTCTGGCCCAACGCATAAAAAGTCCAGACCGTGGACGCCAACAGCACCAGCAACACGCCAGCGGTGTAGTCGGTCAACGAGGTCAGGAGTTCACTCAGGCGCTGATTGAAAAACAGCGCAAAGCCAATCAACAGCACCACCAGGCCAATCCCCTGCCCCAGGCTGAAACGCTCCTTGAACACAAACACACTGGCAATCAGCAGCATGATCGGGCCCATCTGCACCACCAGTTGCGCGGTGCCGGGGCTGAGCAGGTTCAGGCCCATCAGGTACAGCACGTAGTTGCCCACCAGACCGAGCACAGCCATCGCCACCAGCCAGCCGCCACGGGGACCGAGTACCTTGCGGCTGGGCAAGCGCCGGGTCGCCGCCAGATAAAGGAACAGACACCCACCGGAGACCGTCAGGCGAAACCAGGTCACGGTGACCGGGTCCATCACCAGCAATACCTGTTTGAGCTTGATCGGCAGGATTCCCCACAGCAGCGCGGTCAGCAAGGCCAGGAACAGGCCGTAAACCCAGCGACCGGATGAAATGTGCATGCGTCCCCCAAAAGGCCAAGTGTCCAGAGCCGTCATTCTAGGTGCACGGCGGTGTGCCACACAGGGACAGTTGGCGTCTGGCCGCGAATGAAACTGTGCAGGTCGCAATATTAAATTGGCGATATGCCGTCGATCCGATTGTCAGGCTGTGCAAGTGGTTCATGCATAAGCTGATTGGATCCACCCACCGCAGATTTTCAGGAGATAGCCATGTACGGCATGCGCGCCCAGGACAACGCCCCTGCCACCCACTTTCGCAGTGACCGGTTGTGTCGAGTGAATGGGGAGTTGTACTTCAGCACCCGGGAAAACACCCTGGAGGGGCCGTTTGTGAGTGCTGAGGTGGCTGAGCGGGAGATTCTGGCTTACATCGTGCGGATGCAGAACATGCAGAGTCGGTAGACCGAGGTGTCTGCATCGCGAGCAGGCTCGCTCCTACAGGGATCTGATGTGAGACAAAGATCCGGTGTGGGAGCGAGCTTGCTCGCGATGGCTATCTAACAATCATCAAAAATCTTCAGACTCACCGCACCGCCTCAAACAACCCCGTAGCCCCCATCCCGCCCCCCACGCACATGGTCACGATGCCGTAGCGCAGATTGCGTCGCTGCAACTCGCGAACCAAGTGTCCGACCTGACGCGAACCGGTCATGCCGAAGGGATGACCGATGGATATCGAGCCGCCGTTGACGTTGTATCTGGCGTTATCGATCTCCAGTCGATTGCGCGCATACAGGCACTGCGAGGCAAAGGCTTCGTTGAGCTCCCACAGATCGATGTCGGCAATCTGCAAGCCCTTGGCCTTGAGCAGTTTGGGCACGGAGAACACCGGGCCGATGCCCATTTCATCCGGCTCACAACCGGCCACGGTGAAGCCGCGGAAGAATGCCTTGGGTTTCAAGCCCAGCTCCAGGGCTTTGTCCAGACTCATCACCAGCGTCATCGACGCACCATCCGACAACTGGGAGGAGTTGCCGGCCGTGACCGAACCGTCTTCGGCAAACACTGGTTTCAACCCGGCCAGGCTTTCGAGGGTCGTGTCCGGGCGGTTGCAATCGTCGCGATCAACCACACCGTCGAGGATCTGCACCTGGCCTGTCGTCTTGTCTTCCACGCGATATTTCACGCTCATCGGCACGATTTCATCGTCGAACAACCCGCCGGCCTGGGCCAGTGCGGTGCGTTGCTGGCTTTGAAACGCGTACAGGTCCTGTTCTTCACGGCTGACGTTGTAACGACGCGCGACGATTTCGGCGGTCTGTCCCATCGGGAAATAGATGCCCGGCACCTGCTCCTTCAGCAACGGGTTGATCAGGTTGTCGGTGTTGACGCTTTTCATGGTCAGGCTGATCGACTCGACACCACCGGCCACGATGATGTCGCTGCAACCCGAGGCGATCTGGTTGGCGGCGATGGCAATCGCCTGCAGGCCCGAGGAGCAAAAACGGTTGAGGGTCATACCGGCGGTACCGGTACCCAACTGCGACAGCACCGCGACGTTGCGCCCGATGTTGTAGCCCTGGGCGCCTTCGTTGGAGCCGGCGCCGACAATGCAGTCCTCGACGCTAGCCGGGTCGATGCCGCTTCGCGCCAGCAAGGCGTTGACGCAATGGGCCGCCATGTCATCCGGGCGGGTCTGGTTGAACTTGCCGCGAAAGGATTTGGCCAGGCCGGTCCGTACGCTGTCGACGATCACCACTTCACGCATGGCATACCTCATTGTTGTTATCGGTTGAGAGTGCATCGAGCATAAGCGCACCCAATTACCGACCGCGACAATCATTCACCTCGCGTATGCGCAGCCATCGACTCAGTCCTTGTCTTTCTTCTCCTTGCGCGCATGCCGGTCGGACCGTTCGAAGGCTTGCTCAAGCGCCTTATTGATCGTGCGCAAGACCTTGACCCGCGCCCAACGCTTGTCGTTGGCCTCCACCAGCGTCCAAGGCGAGACTTCGGTACTGGTGCGGTCGACCATGTCGCCAACAGCGGCGCGATAGTCATCCCACTTGTCGCGATTGCGCCAGTCGTCCTCGGTGATCTTGAAGCGTTTAAAAGGAATTTCTTCGCGCGCCTGGAAACGTTCCAGCTGCGTCTGCTTGTCGATGGCCAGCCAGAACTTGACCACGATGACGCCGGCGTCGGCGAGCTGCTCTTCGAAGTCGTTGATTTCACTGTAGGCGCGCAACCAGTCTGCCGGGCTGCAGAATCCTTCGATGCGCTCCACCAGCACCCGGCCGTACCAGGAGCGGTCAAACACGGTGAACTTGCCCCGCGCCGGGAGGTGCCGCCAGAAGCGCCAGAGGTACGGCTGCGCCCGCTCCTCTTCGGTCGGCGCGGCAATCGGCACAATGCTGTATTGGCGCGGGTCCAGTGCCGCCGCCACCCGACGGATCGCTCCGCCCTTGCCCGCCGCGTCGTTGCCCTCGAACACCGCCACCAAGGCATGACGGCGCATGCGTTTGTCGCGCATCAACCCGGAGAAGCGGGCCTGTTCGGTAATCAACTGTTCCTCGTAGTCGTCCTTGTCCAGATGCAAGGTCAGATCGAGGCTATCCAGCAGATTGATTTGATCGACGCTGGGGAACACCGGCGCGGCGCTGACTTTTTCCGGGTGGATCTGTGGCCGTTTCAGGGCGTTTTGCAGACCCTCGAGCAGAATCTTGCCCACCACCAGGCTGCGATAATGCGGATCCAGGCCGGCGATGACATGCCACGGCGCATAGTCGCGACTGGTACGGCGCAGAACGCGCTCGCCGTACTTCACGAACCTGTCGTAGGTTTCCGATTGCTGCCAGTCCAGCGGGCTGATGCGCCAGCTGTGCAACGGGTCGTCGGCCAGGGCCTTGAGACGCGCCTTCATCTGTTTTTTGGAGAGGTGGAACCAGAATTTGAAGATCAGCGCGCCTTCATCGCACAACATCTTTTCCAGGCGCTCGGCACCATTGATGGCCTGATCGAGCCGAGGGTCCTTGATCTCGCCGTGGACCCGGGCCTGCAGCATCTGGCTGTACCAGTTGCCAAAGAAAATCCCCATGCGGCCCGTGGCAGGCAGCAATCGCCAATAGCGCCAGGCCGGCGGTCGGGCCAACTCTTCATCGGTTTGCTGATCGAAGGTACGGACTTCGATCAGCCGCGGGTCCATCCATTCGTTGAGCAGCTTGACCGTCTCGCCCTTGCCAGCCCCTTCGATGCCATTGATCAGGATGATCACCGGGAAGCGTTTCTGCTGCTGAAGGTCGAACTGCGCTTCAAGCAAGGCTTCGCGCAGAGCCGGCACTTCGGCTTCGTAGGTTTCTTTGTCGATGCTGTGATCGATTTCGGCGGATTCGAACATGAATGGCTCCCTTCCAGATCTGAGCAAGACTAGCGGATTGACCTCTCCTGTGTGGGAGAAATCCCATTTTCATTGGCTGGGCCCTTACACAGGTTGCCATGGATCAAGCACCTGGCCCGTGATCGGCTAGAATGGCCGCCTTGCCAATGCCGAGCCCGCCATGAAACCTGTAGCACCCCACGCCCAGCTCGACTGGGACGACCAAGGCCTCCCGCGCTCGCGGGTGTTCGATGATGTGTACTTCTCCGACCTGTCCGGACTCGACGAAACCCGCTACGTCTTCCTTGAACAGAACGCACTGCGTGAGCGCTTCGCCGCGTTGCCGGTGGGTGGACGGCTGGTGATTGGCGAGACCGGTTTCGGCACCGGGCTGAATTTTCTCTGTGCCTGGCAGTTGTTCGAGCTGCACGCAGTGGCCGGTGCGCGCCTGCATTTTGTCAGCGTCGAGAAATACCCGTTGAGTCTGCCGGACCTGCAGCGGGCGCTGGCGTTGTGGCCGGAACTCAAGCTGTTTGCCGATCAGCTGCTGGCGCAGTACGTGGCCATCCATCAAGGCTTTCAGCGCCTGGTGCTCGATAGCGGGCGCGTCACCCTCACCCTGCTGATCGGCGATGCCCTGGAACAGCTACCGCAACTGGATGCGCAAATCGACGCCTGGTTTCTCGACGGCTTCGCCCCGGCGAAAAACCCGGATATGTGGACCGCCGAGCTGTTTGCCGAACTGGCCAGGCTGGCAGCCCCCGGATCGACCATCAGCACCTTCACCAGTACCGGTTGGGTCCGGCGCTTGCTCAACGCCGCCGGTTTCAAGATGAAGCGCACACCGGGCATTGGCCACAAATGGGAAATCCTGCGCGGCGCGTTCATCGGCTGGCCGGAAGAAGCCCCGAAGCCAGCCGTGACCAAACCGTGGTTTGCGCGACCGACCTCGTTGACCGACGAGCGCCGTGCACTGGTGATCGGCGCCGGGCTGGCCGGTTGCGCAACGGCTGCCAGCCTCGCGGCACGGGGCTGGCAGGTCAGCTTGCTGGAGCGTCACGCCGCACTGGCGCAGGAAGCCTCGGGCAATCCTCAAGGCGTGCTTTACCTCAAGCTATCGGCCCATGGCACGGCATTGTCGCAGCTGATTGTCAGTGGATTCGGTTACACCCGACGCCTGCTTGAGCATTTGCACAGAGGCGTGGATTGGGATGGTTGCGGGGTCCTGCAACTGGCCTTCAATGACAAGGAAGCCGAACGCCAGGCGCAATTGGCAGCGGCATTTCCCGAAGACTTGCTGCACACGCTCGATCAGGCGCACGCCGAAGCTCGCGCCGGTATCGCGCTGCCATCGGGTGGCCTGTTTTACCCCGAAGGCGGTTGGGTGCATCCCCCTGCCCTGTGCCAATGGCAAGCCGCACAATCGAACATTCAATTGCTGACGCACCATGAGGTAGTGGAACTGCGCCGTGCGGATGGGCGATGGCAAGCATGGGATAGCGACAGGTTACTGGCCGATGCGCCTGTGGTGGTGCTGGCCGGTGCTGCCGAGATCAAGCGTTTTTCCTACAGCAGCGAGTTGCCGCTCAAGCGCATTCGAGGGCAGATTACTCGCCTGCCCCAGACACCCGACAGTCAATGTTTGAGCACCGTGGTCTGCGCCGAGGGGTATGTTGCCCCGGCACGATTGGGTGAACACACGCTGGGTGCCAGTTTCGATTTCAACAACGACGATCTGACCCCCACGGCGGCCGAGCATGCAGGCAACCTGCAGATGCTCGAAGAAATCTCATTGGATCTAGTGGCTCGACTCGGCACGGACACCCTGGCACCTGAAACACTGGAAGGACGCGCCGCATTTCGCTGCACCAGCCCCGATTACCTGCCGATTGTCGGCCCCCTGGCCGACAGCCCGGCATTCGTCGATGCCTATAGCGCCTTGGGCAAGGATGCCCGGCAAACGCCGGACATCCCTTGTCCATGGCTGGACGGCTTGTATGTCAACAGCGGCCACGGTTCACGAGGACTGATCACGGCACCGTTGTCGGGTGAATTGCTCGCCGCCTGGCTGGACAACGAACCGCTGCCATTGCCAAGAGCGGTGGCAGAGGCCTGTCACCCGAATCGCTTTGTCTTGCGTCGCGTGATCCGCGGCAAGGCCTGAGACTCAATCCAGAGCGAAGCAGCTGTTTGACTCTTCGGCCCTCATGGCCGCCTGGGTCAAACGCTCCAACAAGTCGGTCTGCGCCTTTTGCATTTCATCCATGATGCCGTCTACCTGCTGGCGATACTGATCACCTAGCTTCGCCTGGTCATCGAAGGCCGTTTCCATGCGCTGGTGAAAGGGCTCGGCAAGGTCGGCAAACTGCTTACCATGGTGCTCGCGCATAAAGTCGACCCAAAACGTGCGCCCACTCAGATACTTCAACAGTTCGGGGGAGTGCTGTGCTGCGAGGACTCTGCCGTAGGCGGTGTCCAGGTCTGAGGATTTCACGCCACTGAGTGATGCATATCGCATGTGCCGTGGCTGCCCGATCAGGTCGAGTCTTTCGGCCAGCCCGGTGCGATAGGCCAGTTCCACCTCGACCGGATCAAGCCTGGGTTCGTTCTTGATATGCTCCTGGGCGATCCTGGCGAGGTAGTCCAGCTTGAACAGGCTGCGCCCCAACCCGAGCAAGCGGGCAGCCCGATCCTGAGCATTGGCTGACTCTCGAATCACCTTGTCGATTTCGACGGCCACTTCAAGATTGCTGAAGATCGTCGCCGCAGAATCAGCGCAGTTGGATTTCACCGCCATCGACAGCAATTGCTCGCGCAATGCCGAATCCTTCCCGGTTGCCTCGATGACGCTCCAGACCCGTCGAGTCATGTCTTCGCGCACATAGCGACTATCGGCCGTGCTTCCTGCTTCTGCCAATAATCTGAAGAAACCATCCGAAGCGGGTTCGTTCTTCAATGCGATCCATGCCTGGTTGCGACTGGTATAGCCTTGTTCTCGCGAGTCAGGCATCCACAGGTCCCTGGCCATTTGCTCATTGATCACCGCCGCATCATTTTCGTGGTAGCCCATCCCCAGGCCTGTGGTGTCACGATAAGCCTTCAATTTCGCCGCGCTCTGCGTGGACAACGGGTTATGCCGCAGATTGATCGACTCGGAAAATCGTCGCGGCATCGTGAACAGCCAGTCGGGCAGATTCGCAATTTCGTTGCCCCGCAGATCCACCATGTCCAGGTACGGCAAGCGACTGAGCCCCAACGGCAACTCGGTTGCGTGTGTATCTCTCAGAAACAGACCTTGCAGATCAAACATCTTGCTGACATCAACCGTCGCCCCCAAGCGATTGCCACTGAGCGACAAGGTTCGCAATTCACGCATGTCCGCCAGCTTGCGCAGCGTATGTTGGGTCAGCACCAGCTGATTATCGTTCAGGCTCAGGTGCTCAAGGTTGGGCATGTACGAAAGCGCTTCGGGCAAGCGCGTGAGTTTGTTCCCGTCCAGTTCCAGCCGGGTCAATCCTTTGAAGGGCCTGAGGAAGTAAGCCAGTTCATCACCCGCGTCCATGTCCTTGATCGAGAGATGACGGACATGGGCGACATCCTGTTCGGTCAGTGCTGGCAACGGTCCCGCCGGGTTGCGCTCCAGCTTGAGCGTGGTGAATGGCTGATCATGCGGCAGGCGTGTCGGCTCGACCCGACGCCAGCTGTTTTCAATGGCACTGGCCACCTGACGACGGTTGCTGCGCACATCGCTGATACGCCCCGGCACTGTGGCCATTTGCACGGTGTCATCGCGCCAGGCATGCAGCAACTGACGCAGCTTTTTCAGTTGTTGCTCAAGCTCCCGGATTCGATTCACCCGCTGCATCAGGGTGCTGCCGGCCCCGTCGAGAAACGCCGAAACCTGGGTTTCAGTAAGCAGTGGATAAAGTTTTCTGACTTTACGAATCAGGCCCCTTGAATAAGAGCCTGTGGCAGGGCTATCCGCCTGTATACAGGCCATAAGGTGTTTCGGTGTCACCAGGCGCTCGCCCTGCAACACTCGCGCGACGTGAGCCGGATCGCCAGCGGCAGCCTTGACCAGCCTCGATCGCAGCATCGGGACATCTAGCGCATCTTCTCCAGTGAGTCCCATTTGGGTGCGCTGAGTGGAAGTCAATGCATCCAGTATCGCCTCAAGCAGCGTTTCGCTCGTCAGCGTGGAAGATACGTTGCCTGTGCGATGGGTGACCTTATAGCCGGTGGTCATTTTCACGATGACCGCTCGCGACTGCGCATCAGCCTCACCCACGCTGTCCAGCAAGGCACCGGTCTCTGACCCCTGTCGCAGTTCAAGTCGATAGCCGTCACTCCAGCCTTGCACCCTGTCCATCAATCCGAGCGTCAGTCTGTCGCTGTCAGCATTGGCCAGTTGCGGCAGGTGCAGCCCCGTGAGCGCACGATCTTGCCGTAATGTGGCCTGCGCTTCCCTGACTTGCCGGGCGAGATCCGATCCAAGGATCTTGCGATCATGCAGAAAGCTGCGATCCCTGCCCGAAGCGTTAGCCAACAACTCCTCGCAGACGCGGGTGGGCAGGCCAGCGGCGTGTTCGCGCAGTGCGGCCAGGTCACCGATGGCGGTGCCATCATGAGTTTTATAGAGCCACTCAAATAATGGCCGGCGATTACTCTTGAGACTGGTGGCGATCTTCTTTGCCAACCGCTGCGATTTGGACTCAGTGATCGTACTGCCGATCAGGTCCTCGACCTCGTTGGGCTTGAGACCACCGATGACCGTATCAAGCAGTTGCCCTGCTTCAAGCTGTGCCTCGGATACATGCACACAGTTGACCTCGTCTTCTATCGGTGCCGTTTCCGGAAACAGTGAAACGATCGCCTCTTCCTTGTCGACTACTGCGATAAAACGCTCCGTCGGCCAGCCGGGCAACCCCGGCAGCGAATGCAGTTGTTCCTGGACAAAATCCGTGTTTACTGTCTCTCCCCGCTCCATCGCCGCAACCATCGCGGTGATGCGCCGGTCGATTTTGAAGCGTTCGACGCAGTCATTCAGTCGCGCCGGTAACTTGAGGTTGCTTTCGTCGAGCCAGTGCAACTTGTCAGGCGTGATGTCGGTGATGTCGGCAATCTTCTCCAGATCACTGCCGAGCTCACTCAGGAGCGGATTCGTACGCTCCAACGCATAAGCACCACTGTGCCACTCATGCGCGTGTTCATGGACATGCTTCCAGCCGCCCTCCACGTTTCGTTCGACGGCAGGCTGGAACGCTTCGCCACGAACAGGATGGTTAATGATCCATGGCGTCCCCGCGCCTTTGCGCATGACACGATAGGGCGCGCCCTCCATGACGATCGAGGTCTGACCTGCATGCTGGTAAAGCCCTTGCGAATCGGGTTGCAAATCAGCCGGCAACGTCGTGATTTGCTTATAGGGTTCGAGGTCGGGTTTCCATAATCTTGTTTTGCCATCCGTACGAGTGACGGCCTCGAGACCGTCGAAGAATGCCTGCTGCTCTTTCACCCTTGTGCTGATGGCTGTCGAAATAATCTTGCTGCCTGCCGCAAACGCCGCCATTTGCGCAAGGTTTTCCACCACGTTCAACAAGTGGGACAACGCCTCGGTTCGCTCGCCGTGTGTCCAGTCGACCACACCCTCGTAGACCTCGCTGACGATGTCGACGACAGCTGTCAGCAACATCAATTGGCCAATGGCAGGGACGAAAAACGAGGCGGCGTTTAACAGCAAAAGCCCCCCACTCAACAACACCTGAAGGGTTTTTTCCCGTTGTTGCTCATCGACCTCTTCGGTCGGGACAGCCAGGATCCGCGCGTCTTCTTGAATCGTGCTGACAAAAGCGCTGAAGAGAAAATCGGCAACGCAGGTGTCGGCCGGACCGGCAGCCAGCACCCCCAGGGTCTTGCCACTATCAAAGCGCGTGAAGAAATCGGTTTTATCGTGGCCATGCAGATACTGCTCGGCGAAGGTTTTTCTGTAGCTTGTGCTTTGCAGATGGAGGGTGAGATAGGCCTTGAAATCATCCAGCGAGGCGTATTCGAAAAGCGGTCGCCGAGGCTCGTTCGGCATGTAAACCACGCACCGGGCTTTCGGCCGGGTATCGATGGATACCTTGGTAAACACCAGTGCGCCACAGAGGCAGGCGTCATCGATCATCAGACCTTGCCAAAGCACCGGCCCGCCATCGAACAAGGCATTCCTGGTCTGGGCCGCTGGAACATCCTGTTCGATCACACTGAGCAGCATCGTATAAACGGCGGGCGTGATGTCCTTTTTCAGATGAGCCATGTGAAGGGCCACCAGCATGTCCAGCACCTTCAATCGTCGGATGTCGGCAGCGCTGGCCTTGTTGTCGACAAGTCCCCCCTTTGCGGGTTTGGCCGGCAATGCCAGGGCCTGACTGATATGACGTTGATACCTGGCCCCCAAATCGAGGTCGCGACAGTGTTTTGCGAATTTTTCCGGTGGTATTTCAGTCCCTGACTGAATCTTTGCGTCAATGCGTATTACTGCGTCCACTGGAGGTACGCCGCCGTTAGCTTCCTCTGCCGTGAAATTTTCCATGGCTGCCTGAAGCAGGCTGCGTGAGTGGGTGGTCTCTTCAGCCAGAACGCCTAACGGCAAAAGTCCGGTCGATGAATACTTTCTTGTAGTGATCTCCAGTGTGTCGCGCTCGACATCGAAACCGACGGTCCATTTACCCTTGAGAAAGACGGTCAGTTGCTCTTTACAGAATTCATCCAGCGGCTTGAGCTTTTCGAGCGCCACTCGAGCCTTGTCTTGAGCCATGAATAATTGCTGGAACGTGATGTTCAGCGCCTGTACCACTTTCAGGTCCGTAGTCGCCAACCACTGTGGAATAGACGCTTTCAGTGCTTCTGCCTTGTCCAGATCACCGGTGTGCTCCAGCAGAACTTCGAGGTGTTGTGCAGCTGAAATTGGCGCTGTCGCCGGGATGGGCTTGGGCGTTTGGGGGAGCATGAGCAATATCCTTATTGCGTTGAGAAGTGCTCAGTCTATGAAGCCGGGCCGGTCATGAATAATTCGAATACCGGGTGCAACCGGAGCCCATCCAAGCAACTACTCCCATGCATCCCACGATTAACTACCGCCCTCGCACTGCGCACCTGTGCCACGCCCGCCATTTACCCTTGCGCCGTTGCTTATAACCGATCGGTCTAAAACTCCGGTTACCGAGGCGGGTCAGTTTCTGAGTACCCGCCATTTTGGCCGGGTATCGATTGACCCTCCCCAACGGAAAAACCGGTAAGGAATTTATGTGCGGATTAGCTGGCGAGTTACGTTTTGATCATCAACCTGCAGACCTTGCAGCCATTGAGCAAATCACCCATCACCTGGCACCACGCGGCCCTGACGCCTGGGGTTTCCACAGTCAGGGACCGATTGCCCTGGGCCATCGGCGCCTGAAAATCATGGACCTGTCGGATGCCTCGGCGCAGCCGATGATCGACCATCAATCGGGTCTTTCCCTGGCCTTCAACGGCGCGATCTACAACTTCCCGGAACTGCGCACCGAGCTGGAAAGCCTGGGTTATGCCTTCTATTCCGGTGGCGACACCGAGGTGCTGCTCAAGGGCTTCCACGCCTGGGGTGAGGCGCTGCTGCCGAAACTCAACGGCATGTTCGCGTTCGCCATCTGGGATCGCGATGCCCAACGCCTGTTCATCGCCCGCGACCGCCTCGGCGTCAAGCCGTTGTATCTGTCGCGCACCGGCCAGCGCCTGCGTTTTGCCTCGTCTCTTCCGGCGTTGCTCAAGGGCGGTGATATCAATCCGATCCTCGATCCGGTCGCGCTCAATCACTACCTGAGTTTTCACGCCGTGGTCCCCGCACCGCGCACCTTGCTGGCTGGCATCGAAAAGCTGCCACCGGCGACCTGGATGCGCATCGAGGCGGACGGCACCACCGAACAACAAACCTGGTGGACCCTGCCCTACGGCCCGCGCGCCGACGAGATGAACCTGACGCTGGAAGACTGGCGCGATCGCGTCCTCGACAGCACCCGCGAGGCGGTGGCGATTCGTCAGCGTGCGGCAGTGGATGTGGGTGTGCTGCTGTCCGGCGGCGTCGATTCCAGCATGCTGGTCGGACTGTTGCGTGAAGTCGGTGTGGAAAACCTCTCGACCTTCTCCATTGGCTTCCAGGATGCCGGCGGCGAACGCGGCGATGAATTCCAATACTCGGACCTGATCGCCAAGCATTACGGCACGCAGCACCATCAATTGCGTATCGATGAAAAAGAGATCATCGAACAACTGCCCGCCGCGTTCCGCGCGATGAGCGAACCGATGGTCAGCCATGACTGCATCGCCTTCTACCTGCTGTCTCGGGAAGTGGCCAAGCACTGCAAAGTGGTGCAAAGCGGCCAGGGTGCCGACGAGTTGTTTGCCGGTTACCACTGGTACCCGCAGGTCGACGGTGCCAGCGATCCGTACGCCGCTTATCGGGAGGCGTTTTTCGACCGCAGCTACGACGACTACGCCGCCACCGTGCAGCCGAAATGGCTGACCGCGAATGACGCCGCCGGCGACTTCGTGAAGGAACATTTCGCACAACCTGGCGCCGATGCGGCGGTGGATAAGGCCTTGCGCCTGGACAGCACGGTGATGCTGGTGGACGACCCGGTCAAACGCGTCGACAACATGACCATGGCCTGGGGCCTGGAAGCGCGTACGCCGTTTCTCGACTATCGCCTGGTGGAGCTATCGGCTCGGGTGCCTGGCAAATTCAAACTGCCGGACGGTGGCAAGCAAGTGCTAAAGGAAGCCGCGCGGCTGGTGATCCCCAGCGAAGTGATCGACCGCAAGAAAGGTTACTTCCCGGTGCCCGGACTCAAGCACCTGCAGGGCGAGACGCTTAACTGGGTGCGCGAACTGCTGCTCGATCCGAGTCAGGATCGCGGTCTGTTCAACCCGGCCATGCTCGATCGCCTGTTGACCGATCCGCAAGGCCAGTTGACCCCGTTGCGCGGTTCCAAGCTGTGGCAACTGGCGGCCCTGAACCTGTGGCTCAGCGAACAAGGAATCTGATCGATGAAACCTCACGCTACGGCCATCAGCCAGCGTTTGCTGCGAGGTCAGACGCCTTCCTACGAACGCTTGCAGGCGCGTCTTGCCGAAGACGGCAGCGAACTCGGTGCCGCCCCAATCGCCGTGCATTGCGGCTGGGGCCGGTTGCTGATCGGCCACACCTTCTCCGATGCGGCCAGTCTCGCCCGGGAGTTGCTCAACGAGCAGCCCGGTGAACGCGACATCGCGCTGTACGTCGCCGCACCCCAGCAAGTGCTGGGGCTGGAACCCACCCAGTTGTTCCTCGACCCATCGGACACCTTGCGCCTGTGGTTCAGCGACTACCGCCAGGCCACCCGGGTGTTCCGCGGCTTTCGCATTCGCCGCGCGCAAAGCGAGGCGGACTGGCAGGCGATCAACCAGCTGTATCAGGCGCGCGGCATGCTGCCCATCGATGCGACCCTGCTGACCCCGCATCACTCGGGTGGCCCTGTGTACTGGCTGGCCGAGGACGAGGACAGTGGCGCGGTGATTGGCAGCGTCATGGGTCTCAACCATCGCAAGGCCTACAACGATCCAGAGAACGGCAGCAGCCTGTGGTGCCTCGCGGTCGATCCGCACTGCTCACGGCCGGGCGTTGGCGAGGTACTGGTACGGCACTTGATCGAACACTTCATGAGTCGCGGTCTGAGTTACCTCGACCTGTCGGTGCTGCACGACAACCGTCAGGCGAAAAATCTCTACGCCAAGCTCGGTTTTCGCACCCTCTCGACCTTTGCCATCAAGCGCAAGAACGGTATCAATCAGCCGCTGTTTCTCGGCCCCGGTCCGGAAGCCGAATTCAATCCTTATGCACGAATCATCGTTGAGGAAGCCCATCGGCGCGGTATCGATGTGCAGGTGGATGACGCCGATGCCGGGATGTTCACCCTCAGTCATGGCGGTCGCCGGGTGCGCTGCCGCGAATCCCTCAGCGACCTGACCAGCGCTGTCAGCATGACCTTGTGCCAGGACAAAAGCCTGACTCATAAAGTACTCAAGGCCGCCGGCCTGAACCTGCCGGCTCAGCAATTGGCGGGTAATGCCGATGACAACCTGGCGTTTCTCGACGAGCACCATCGGGTGGTGGTCAAGCCACTGGACGGTGAACAGGGGCATGGGGTGGCTGTGGATCTGCGCACCATCGAAGACGTCCAGCAAGCCATTGAAGCGGCCCGTCGATTCGACAACCGCGTTCTGCTGGAGAGCTTCCACGAAGGTCTCGACCTGCGGATTCTGGTGATCGGGTTTGAAGTGGTCGCCGCCGCGATTCGACGGCCGGCGGAGGTGGTGGGCGATGGTCAGCACTCGATAGGCGCGCTGATTGAAGCCCAGAGCCGACGGCGTCAGGCGGCCACGGGCGGCGAGAGCAGAATCCCGCTGGACCACGAGACGCAGCGCACCTTGCATGACGCGGGTTATGACTACAGCAGCATTCTGCCGGCGGGCGAGCATTTGTTCGTACGCCGTACGGCGAATCTTCATACGGGCGGGATACTTGAGGATGTCACCGCAATCCTGCACCCGACGTTGGTGGATGCCGCGGTGCGTGCCGCGCGGGCGCTGGACATTCCCATGGTCGGCCTCGATCTGATGGTGTCTGCCGCCGATCAGCCAGAGTACGTTTTTATCGAAGCCAACGAACGTGCGGGACTGGCCAACCATGAACCGCAACCGACGGCCGAGCGGTTTGTGGATTTGTTGTTTCCGCATAGTCAGTCGGTGGCCTGCAAGTGATGTGGTGTCTGCACCGGCCCCTTCGCGAGCAGGCTCGCTCCTACATTGGATCGCAGCTCCCTGTAGGAGCGAGCCTGCTCGCGATGGCGGCCTGACAGGCAACAACAATCCTCCTCATCGAAACCATCGATGTGCTCAACCCATCAGGAGTTTCCATGACCAGTAAATTCCCAGAGCCGGACCTGACTTACCTGCAAAAAGTCCTGCTGGAAATGCTCGCCATTCCCAGCCCCACCGGGTTCACCGACACCATCGTGCGCTATGTCGCCGAACGCCTTGAAGAACTCGGTATTCCTTTCGAAATGACCCGCCGCGGTACAATCCGCGCCACTCTCAAAGGCAAGAAAAACAGCCCGGACCGCGCGGTTTCAGCACACCTGGACACCATTGGCGCCGCCGTGCGTGCGATCAAGGACAACGGCCGCCTGACTCTCGCCCCCGTGGGCTGCTGGTCCAGTCGTTTTGCCGAGGGCAGTCGGGTGAGCCTGTTCACCGACAACGGTGTGATCCGTGGCAGCGTGTTGCCGCTGATGGCTTCCGGGCACGCCTTCAACACCGCCGTGGATGAAATGCCGATCAGTTGGGACCACGTTGAACTGCGTCTGGACGCCTACTGCGCGACCCGTGCCGATTGCGATTCGCTGGGGATCAGCGTCGGTGATTTCGTCGCCTTCGACCCGTTGCCGGAGTTCACCGAAAGCGGCCACATCAGTGCCCGTCACCTCGACGACAAGGCCGGTGTCGCGGCACTGCTGGCGGCGTTGAAAGCCATCGTCGACAGCGGCGAAACGTTGTCGATCGACTGTCATCCGCTGTTCACGATCACCGAGGAAACCGGCAGCGGTGCGGCGGCGGCCCTGCCATGGGACGTCAGCGAATTCGTCGGCATCGACATTGCACCGGTCGCGCCCGGTCAGCATTCCAGCGAGCACGCCGTGAGCATCGCGATGCAGGACTCCGGCGGGCCGTATGACTATCACTTGTCACGGCATCTGCTGCGCCTGGCCAGCGACAATGAATTGCCCGTGCGTCGCGACCTGTTCCGCTACTACTTCAGCGATGCCCATTCGGCGGTGACCGCCGGCCATGACATCCGCACCGCCCTGCTCGCCTTCGGCTGCGATGCGACCCACGGCTATGAACGCACGCACATCGACAGTCTTGCAGCGCTAAGCCGTCTACTCGGTGCTTACATCCTGAGCCCACCGGTGTTCGCCAGCGATGCGCAACCGGCCACGGGTTCGCTGGACCGGTTCAGTCATCAGCTCGAACATGACACGCAGATGGAGAGTGATACGCGGGTACCGTCGGTGGACAGTCTGGTGGGGCAGCGGTCGGATAACTGATCGGGGATTTCTGTCGTCGGAAAAATCGCCATCGCGAGCAGGCTCGCTCCCACAGTTAGCCGCGACCCCCTGTGGGAGCGAGCCTGCTCGCGATGGCGGCGTATCAGACAACACATCAACCCCAGGCTAGCCGCAAAACAACATTCGCCGTAGCATCCCGACATTGTTTCCCCGAGGTGCCTATGCTGATTCCCCACGACCAACTTGAAGTCGATACCCTGACCCGCCTGATCGAAGACTTTGTTACCCGCGACGGTACCGACAACGGCGACGATACGCCGCTGCAAACCCGCGTACTGCGGGTGCGCCAGGCGTTGATCAAGGGCCAGGCACTGATCGTCTTCGACCCGGAAAGCGAGCAATGCCAGTTGATGCTTAAGCACGACGTGCCCAAACATCTATTCGACTGATTTTTCCTTTTTCGGCTCCTTGCGCTGGATCCGCTCGTAAATCTCCGATCGGTGCACATTGACGCTGCGCGGCGCCTCGACGCCAAAACGCACGCTGTTTCCATCAACAGCCAAAACGCGTATGGAGATGCTGCCGCCGATTGAAATCAATTCACCCACACCGCGACTGAGTACTAGCATGACCTTCGTCCTTCAGGATTACCGAACCTTGAAGATGCCCGGCCCCTGGCAGCGCTTCAAGGCAACGGCTGTAATCCAGAACGGACTGACAGGCTGCGACCAGACCTCCTGACGGAAACGTCTGACAGGTCGCGTTAAATGCAGGACGGATCCTTCAGGAAGCGGAAAAACGCGGGCCGAAAAGGATGACACTGGCCCCGATCACGCAAAGCGCCACGCCGATCCAGTCCGAGCCCAGCGGACGGATCCGCTCGACCACCGCCAGCCAGCCAATCGACGCAATGATGTAGATGCCGCCGTAAGCCGCGTAGGCACGACCGGCATAAGTGGCCTCGACGCGAGTCAGCAGCAGGGCGAACAAGGTCAGGCTGAGCAGCGCTGGCACCACCCACCAAACGCTTTTGCCCTGGCGCAGCCACATCCAGAAGGCGAAACAGCCGGCGATTTCAAACAGCGCGGCGAGGAAGAACCACAGGTAATTAAGCATGCGAGCGTCTCGTCAGGATTGCCATTGGCGGCCACCCTAACGAGGCTGTCGCTGCGGGGCAAGTTCAGCCCGCGGTTTGCTTGGCCTTGGCGCGCATCTTGTCGGCCATGACGGTCATTTCGTTGTACAGCAGCTGTGGGTTCTTCTGCTTGAGTGCCCAGGCCATGCGGCCCTGTTCGTGAGGCAGAATCATGAACTCACCGGCGGCGACCTGTTGGTAGATGTAGTCAGCAATATCAGCCGCACTGATCGGCGAGCTTTCCAGCAACTTGCCAACCTGCGCTTTCATGGCTGGGGTCGGACCACGGAAGGAGTCCAGCAGGTTGGTCTGGAAGAACGATGGGCAGACCACATGCACGCCCACTTCCTGGTGCGCCAGCTCAATCAGCAGGCTTTCGGACAACGCCACCACACCGGCCTTGGCCACGTTGTAGTTGCTCATGGCCGGGCCTTGCATCAGTGCCGCCATGGACGCGATGTTGATGATCTTGCCTTTGCTCGCCTCCAGCAGTGGCAGGAAGGCCTTGCAGCCCTTGACCACGCCCATCAGGTTGATCGCGATCTGCCAGTCCCAGTCCTCCAGGGACAACTCACTGAAAAAACCGCCCGACGCTACGCCGGCATTGTTAACGATCACATCGATGCCGCCGAACTTCGATTCACAAGCCTGGGCGAAAGCCGTCAATTGGCTGTAGTCACGCACATCGCAACGCTGGATGAAACCGTCGCCACCGGCTTCGCGGACCAGCTTCAGGGTTTCCTGCAAGCCTGGCTCGCTGACATCGGACAAGGCCAGTTGCCAGCCTTCACGCGCCCAGCGCAGCGCGATTTCGCGACCCAGGCCGGAGCCCGCACCAGTGATCATCATGCGATTTTGCATAGCAAACAGCCTTGTTGTTCCGGGGAAGATGCGCCTGAGTGTAGCGAAGGACATTGCCCGACCCACGCTCCATCAGATTGCTGAATGGCCCGAGCAAAACGTCGGCAACTAGCGCTTGCGCAACGAATTAATCCGATGTTCGAAAAACATGAAAAAAACTTGGAATTTTCTTCGAAGCGCGGCAGTCGGAATTTTTAAGCAGCTCGAATTAATCGCATTCCCGCTGACCATTAACAACTCGGTCATTCCTGACTACTTACAGCAAGGAAATAGACATGGGCACAATTCTACTCATCATTCTGATCCTGTTACTGATCGGTGGCCTGCCGGTCTTCCCGCACTCCAGAAGCTGGGGTTATGGACCCTCCGGTATCATCGGCGTGGTGTTGGTAGTGATATTGATCCTGTTGTTGCTCGGCAAGATATGAAGTTTCCAACCGCAAAAAAAGAGGCCCTTGAAAGGGCCTCTTTTTATTAACGCGGGTACTTAGTCCGGCTTGCCGTCGACAACACCGGCGGTGTTATCGAGCAGGCTCTTGGTTGCCGTTTGCAGGAACGATTCCAGCTTGGTGCGCATTTCCGCGGTACGCGGTGCATCCGGGATGACCTCGGCATGCGGGTTGGCGCCCAGCTCGTAGGCGTACATCTTCGGTGCCATGTCCTTGTCTTTCGGCAACACCAGGATCTGGTCCGCCGTCACGATGGCCGTGGTCTGCTCGCTACCCGATGGCTTGATCACGCCAAAGCCGGTATCGCCTTCCGGCAGGTTGAGCAGATCGCGACCCCAGCACTGGTGACGTACTTCGCCACCGATACGGCCCATGATGGTCGGCACGATGTCGACCTGAGTGCCGACGGTGTGGTCAAGCTTGCCGAATTTTTCCTGGATGCCCGGGGCGATCATCAGCATCGGCACGTTGAAACGGCCCAGGTCCATTTCGGTGATCTGGCGCTCGTTGCCGAAGCCGTGGTCGCCGACGATGACAAACAGGGTTTCCTTGAAGTACGGCTCCTTGCGGGCTTTCTCGAAGAACTGACCCAGTGCCCAGTCGGCGTAACGCATGGCCGTCAAGTGCTCGTTCAGGCTGCCACGATCGGTCACGCGCTCGACCGGCAATGGCGTCGGCAAGGCGTATGGCGTGTGGTTGGACAGGGTTTGCAGCAGGGCATAGAACGGTTTCTTGTCCTTGCCGTCGCGGGCTTTGAGCTCTTCCAGGCCACGGTTGAACATGTCCTGGTCGGACACACCCCAGGTCGGGTCGGAGAACACCGGGTTGACGAAGTCGTTACGTCCGACGAAGTTGGTCATCCCCTGGTTGCTGAAGAAACCGGACTGGTTGTCCCAGGCGAAGTCGCCGTTGTAGACATACACGTCGTCGTAGTGACGGGCGCTGAGCAACTGCGGCAGGCCGGACAGTTTGTGGCTGCCTTCCGGTGTCTGCATCAGGTATTCGAAACCCGGCAGGTTCGGGAAGCATGCCATGGTGGCGAACATGCCCTGGTGGGTGTGGGTACCGTTGGAGAAGAAGCGGTCGAACAGCAGGCCTTCCTTCGACAGTTGGTCCAGGTACGGGGTGATGTTACCCGGGCCGCCCAGCGCGCCCACCGAGTGACCGGCCATGCTTTCCATCAGGATCACGACAACGTTCTTGATCGGCAGGGTCTTGTCGGCCGGCGGCGTATAGTCGCGACGTACTGCCGCGGTCTCGCTGTCCACCAGCTTCTCGTCCTTCATCACCAACATGTCGCGCACGGTCTGCTGCGCCTGCGGTTGTGGCAACGTGGCTTTCCAGATGTTGTCGCGATCTTCGGACATCCGGCTCTTCGCCGCCGTCGCCAGGGACAGCGTGCCGTTGAGACCCAGCTGGTTGGCGAAGTTGGAATCGGTGGTGTAGGCGTCACCCCAACGCATTGGCGGGCCCTGACGCAGGGTGCCACGGGCTGCGACCACGCAGATCACCAGGCAGACCACGAACACTGCAACACGCGTGTACCAAGGGGCGACCTGCCGGGCATTGATGCTGCCGCCGCTGAAAGGACCACGTGGACGGGTCGCGCGGTCCGCGCCCTTGAAGGCAAGGCTGAGGATCCAGGTGCCCACGGCCCAGGCCAGCAGGTAGCGAACCACCGGGAAACCGTACCAGAGCATGCTCATCACGGTTTTCGGGTCTTCCTTCACATACTGGAAGACCAGGCCGTTCAGGCGCTGGTGGAACTCACGGTAGAAATCCATCTCCATCAGGCCCAGGAACAGGGTGATGCTGGAGGCCACGGTCAGCCAGAAACGGAAAAAGCCGCGCGCCGCCATGGCCCGGGCACTGAACAGCGCCAGCAGCAACGGAACGCTGAGGTACACCACCAGACGCAGGTCGAAACGCAGGCCGTTGGCGAACGCTTCGACAAAGGTCGAGGCCGGCGTGTCGAGGATCATCTCGCGGTTGTAGACCAGCAGCGCGACGCGCAGCAGGCTGAACATGACCATCATGACCAGGGCACACAACAAGGTGTAGGCCAGATGCGATTTGACGGTCGGTTGCAGCAGGCGACTAGAAGCTCGCTGCTGATTCAGGGCGTCCGGAATTGCCATGTCGTTTTAGGACCCATTGGAAGTTGAAGTTTCAAAAATGCAGCTGCGCCCTGCCCTCTGTTGGCCAATTACCTGGCCCCGGGGTTTGCGCGGTGCGCAAATGTTGCACGATCAATCAAGGCATTGCCATTGATTACTGTTCGATCATGCCAACGCGCGCGAATTGTCTTGGAGGCTTCGTGAAAATTTCGTACAGCGAATATTCAGAAACACAATAAAGGGTGCTGGCTGAATGCAGGCTGTAGGAATGGAGTAGGAGCTTTGTAGGAGCTGTCGAGCGCAGCGAGGCTGCGATCTTTTGATGGTTAAAAGCAAGATCAAAAGATCGCAGCCTGCAGCAGCTCCTACAAGAGGAGGTGTGTCGGGATTTACTTCTCGGCCAGCGCCTTGAGGTTTTTCAAGGTATTGAACGGCGCATCGACCACAAACTTGTTGGCAACCATCGACGGCACGCTGCCACCCGGTTCGGTGTGCACCTGATAGGTCACTTTGACCTGATCACCCTGAGGCTCGAACTTCCAGAAGCCATCGACCTTGGCCACCCGCACAAAGCCTTTTTCTTCAGGAAGGTACTTGGGCACGCCTTCGAGCTTGCGGGTCAGGCTGCCGTCGGCGCCTGCGATGGTGGTGACATGCAGTATCGAATCACGCGGAGTGACCGGCCAGGGTGTATTGAACTGGGTGTAGGTCCAGCTTTGATCGCCTTCGTGCTTGAGCAGTTTCTGGGTCTTGCATTCGTGAATCCAGGCACAGGCACCGGCCACGTCTTCCTGCAACGCGCGCAGCTTGGCCACGGTGGTCTTCATCAGAACGACGCCCTGGTAAGCCTTGTAATCGGAGCCGGCTACCTCACTCAGGGACACCTTGATGCCGTCTTCGTTCTTGGCGACTTTCCAGTCTTCGGCCTGGGCAACCGAAGTGGCCAGAACCGCCGTCAACCCACACAACACAGCTAAACGATGCAGCGAACCCATAGTTTTATTCCTTATTGTTGAAGTTCCGTTCGTCGAACACATCACGCCGCCGTCATTTGCTCCCACCAGCCAATCAACCGGATGGCTTCTTCACTGCTGTTGCCGCACACCTCTGCGTCCGCCTTGAACCCCGAGCAAACCGCCGGGCGCTCGGGCTGGCCGAAAATATTGCACAGATTTTCGGCAGACAATTGCACACAACGCTCCCCGGCTGGCTTGCCCAAGGGCATGCCGGGGATGGCTGAACTGATGGATGGGGCTATGCAACAGGCGCCACAGCCTTCACGGCATTTCATGACGACAAGCTCCTCGCGACGGGCGATGTGTGAAAGGACGGGGCACAGAGTAACCGCTTAAACAGTTGTTTTAAATTACCGAACGGAGGGTTTTTACCTGTAAGCAGGTGTGACCGGGCAGTCTCCGACAAAGCGTCTGGTCCGCGGCTCGCGGTCCGGTGTCATTTACCGCTTGAATTCGAACTCCAGTGCCGCGCCTTCGACTTCACGACGCTCTTCATTGCGCAGTTGCAGCTGCATTTCGTTGCTGATCAGGCGTCCATTGAGCTGAAACCCACTGCTGCCGGTCTTGTCGCCGAACATTTGCGGCAACACCGGATCGCGTTTGGGCAAGGGTACGGTGCCAACAGGTTCCAGTTCGTCGACCATGTCCCGGGGAAGACTCAAGTCGAGTTTGGCGGGAGGAAGCTGGGTCTTGACCACCTCGCTGGCCGGCTTCGACTTGGAGGCCACCGGTGGTCGTTTTTTGACGACAGCAGCCGGTTTTTTGGCCGGGGCTGCTTTTTTGGCGGGTGCGGCTTTGGCGGGTGCGGTTTTTTTCGAGGCCGTGCTGGTGGCCGGCTTGTCCTGAACGGACGCGGCCAAAACGGTGATAGGTTGGATGCTGACTGACAGGCAGATCAATAACCAGGCGGCAGGGAAAATCGGTTTCATGGACTCAACGGCGCACTCGGCGCAAACGATACAGAGGCCATATGCTCGCCTGTTGCACGTGACATGACAAGCGTGGTCAGGCAAAGCCCGCCCACGGGGTCACAGGCCGATGGCCGTCTCCTGGCAAAGTTGGGTAGCCAGCATGCCCAGGGTCATCAAGGCACGTTCGGCTTCCCGGTTCCAGGGAATGCCGCAGTTGAGCCGGATACAGTGATTGAACTGCTCGGTATTACTGAAAATCAGACCCGGCGCAATGCTGATGCCCTGCTGCAAGGCTCGCACATGCAACTCCTGGGTATTGACCCTTCCCGGCAGGCTCACCCACAGAATGAAACCACCGGTTGGCCGGGTCATTTGCGTGCCTTCGGGGAAATACTGCTGCACCGCCAGCTGGAAGGCGCTGAGGTTCTTGCGATATTCCTGACGGATGTAGCGCAAGTGCCGGTCGTAACCGCCATTCTCCAGATAGGCAGCGATGCCCATTTGCGTGACGCTGCAGGCCGAATGGGTACTGAAGGTTTGCAGGCGCTGGATTTCCTGCTGAAACTTGCCGGCAATCATCCAGCCGATCCGCACACCCGGCGACAAGGTTTTGGAGAAGCTCGAGCAATAAATCACCCGGTCCAGCCGGTCATACGCCTTGAGCGCCTTGGTACGGCCCTGCTCGAACATCAGTTCGCCATAGATATCGTCCTCGACGATTTGGATGTCGAAATCCGACGCCAGGCGCAACAACTGTTTCTGCCGCTCTTCGGGCATGGTGCCGCCCAAAGGGTTGCTCAGCCGGGTGGTCAACACCAGTGCCTTGATCGACCACTGATTGGCCGCCAGCTGCAAGGCCTCAAGGCTCATGCCCGTGGCGGGATCACTGGGGATCTCGATGACCTTCAGACCCAACAGATCGGCCAGTTGCAGTAAACCGTAATAGGTCGGCGACTCGGCAGCGATCAGATCCCCTGGACGGGTCAGCACTCGCAGGGACATCTGCAAGGCATCGACGCAACCGTGGGTGATCACCACTTCCGAGGGGTCCACCACCACGCCGGCATCGCGCATGCGAATCGCCACTTGCCGGCGCAGCGGCTCGAAACCGGGGCTGAACATGTAGCTGAAGGCACGAGGGCTGTGGAAACGGGTGACTTTGGCCAATTGCTGATGCAGCGCCCGAACCGGCAGGTAATCGACACTCGGCACCGCCGCGCCCAACGGAAACACCCCTTCCCGGCGGGACTCGACCAATACCTGCTGGATGATGCTACTGCGCGTGACCAGACCGGGACGCTCCACCCGGGCAATGTCCGGAGTCGGCGCGGTCAGGGCCGGCGTCTGGTGTACGTAGTAACCCGACTGCGGCCGGGCACGGATCAACCCCTGGTCCTCGAGGTTGGCATAGGCCTGCAAGACCGTGGCATGACTGACATTGAGCTGCGAGCTCATCTTGCGCACCGAAGGCACGCGCTCCCCCGGTTGATAGACCCCGCGACGGATGTCTTCAGCCAGCTGTTGAGCAATACGTTGGTAGAGCAGGAGGTTGGTCATGACGCAGCACTCGATTTCACAGGCATTTTATTCTTGTAGGAAACGATACCGGAACAGTTAGGAAGTGTACTGGGACAGTTATCACAATAGTCGACCATACAGTGCAGTGTCAGCAAAAAACTGTACTGTTTTGCCAACGAGTTGGCAGGCACAAAAAAGCCCGGCACTGCATGACAGGCCGGGCTTTCCAGAGACGCAGCCCTTAGCGGGCGGCGCCGAGCTGGCCTTTTTCGTCCGAAAACACGATTTCCACCCGCCGGTTCTGAGCGCGTCCGCGCTCGGAAGCGTTGGCGTCCACTGGGTACTCATCACCGTACCCCTCGACCTGAATACGCTTGTCGTCGATGCCCAGGTCCATCAGCACGTCCGCCACCGATTGCGCACGGTCACGGGACAGCTTGAGGTTTTCCTGCTTGCCGCCGGTACTGTCGGCATAGCCTTCGATGCGCACCACACGCTTGGGATTGAGCTGGAGGAACTGCACGATCTTCAACACCACGCGGTTGGCGGAGTTTTTAAGTTCTGCCTCACCGGTATCGAACAGCACATCGCCCAAGGTCATGACCAGGCCACGATCAGTCTGGGTGGTGGCCAGCGCCACGATCTGCTCTTCGAGCCATTTGCCTTGCTGTTGTACGCTGAACAGCTTGGATTCGCGCAACGCCAGTTGCAGGCGCTGGCGTTCCAGTTCGAGCTTGGCTGCGCGCTCTTCATTGAGCACCTGATTGGTGTGCTCCCTGGCGATTTCGCTGTAACGCTGGCTCAGGTAGGCGTAATGCGCCACATCCGAGCCGCTGCCCCAATAGGAGGACAGGCGATCGGCACGGGCCAGGGACTCACCGGCGCGAATGACATCCTTGGGGGCAATTCGCAATACATTGGAGTCTTCCTTGACCTTCTGGAAGTCGGCCCCGGCCTGCTGCAACGCCGCTTCACTGTGTTGACCGGCGCAGCCGTAAAGGCTCGCGCAACCTGCCAGGATCAAACCACCGATCACCTTGGAGCCGAGGTTCATTGGGCATCTCCCACTTGCTTGCGCAGACGGGCGATGCGGGTATTGAGCACGTTCACCTGTTCCTCGCTCTTGAGGGTCAGGACCTTCGCCTCGGCCAGGCGCGCATCCAGTTCGGCCTGCTCGGCCCGCATGCGCGCGTTCTTGAAGGATTGATCGGCCATGCTGCCCTTGGCACGATTGTACTTTTCTTCCGCCAGCTTCATTTCCGGCACGTCATCGGCGCTGGCACCCACGGCCTTGGCTTGTTCAAGCGCCTGCGCGGTAAGGCGCATCTGTTCATTGGGGGCTGGATCGGTTGCGCAACCCGCCAGAGCCAGAACGGCCAGGGCAGCGAAAAGAGGTCGAATACTCACTAAGAATCCCTACTGTTTTGGGGTACTGACAGGCTGTTTCTGCTGTGTATTCCAGCGCTCGATATTGCGTTGCAACACAGCCTCCGTCAGTCCGGACGCGGGCAATTCTGTCATCTTTTTGGCCAGCTGTCCGCGCAACCACGGATCGTTGCAGGCCGAGTTGTGGGAAAGCGCCAGAAACAATCCCGGCTTGTCGACGGGTTGTGCGCGAGCGATCAGGTCATTGGCCATGCCCAGGGTTTGCGCCATGGCCATGCCGGAGTATCGACCTGCCAGGACAAACTCCACTTCGCCCAGCAGCAACTTCTGGAAGGCCTGGGTCAGGTTGGGTGTGCGAATGACCGACAGTTGCTGCTGGGTAAACGCGGCAAATTCCGCAGTCAGCCTGGACTTTTCCGACAGGGCACCGACATGGCCGTGCAAATCCTGTACGTCGTTGTAAATCAATGGCGAGTCCTTGCGAGTCCAGACCAGGTAGTCATTTTCCAGCAACGGTGGATGTATGTAGTCCAGGGATTCCAGCTCGCTCACTGTCAGCGGGGTATCAGCCAACATGTCCATCCGGCCGCTGCGCACTTCCTCCAGGGCCTGGGAACGTTTGCCGGCATAGAGCAGCTCGACCTTGATGCCCAGTTCCCCCGCCACTTGTTGCAACAGGTCGGCGCTGGCACCGATCAGGTGTTTGGGATTTTGCGGGTCTTGCCAGAGGTAGGGTGGTGCATCCGGACTGCCGGTGACCACCAATCGCTCGCACTTGCCTGCGGCATTCGACAATGCGGGCAACAACACTAATCCCAGCAAGCTGAACGCAAGGCGAAAATCCATGGCGATACACTCCCGATCAAATCTGGTGATGTCCACTGTAGGAGCGAGCCTGCTCGCGATGGTTTCAAACGCGCCGCGTTTCGCCTGAATGCACGCGTCAACGTTAACGACCATCGCGAGCAGGCTCGCTCCTACAGGGATACGAAAAGCAAAAAAAAGCCCGACCAAAAGGTCGGGCTCTTTATAAGTGAAGCTGCCGGCTTAAACCAGCTGCTCCAGCTCAGGGATGGCTTCGAACAGGTCCGCCACCAGGCCGTAATCGGCCACCTGGAAGATTGGCGCTTCTTCGTCCTTGTTGATCGCAACGATCACTTTGGAGTCTTTCATGCCCGCCAGGTGCTGGATCGCGCCGGAGATACCGACGGCGATGTACAGCTGTGGCGCAACGATCTTGCCGGTCTGACCGACCTGCATGTCGTTCGGTACGAAACCTGCGTCGACCGCGGCGCGGGAAGCGCCCACGGCAGCGCCCAGCTTGTCGGCCAGGGCGTACAGGTGTTTGAAGTTGTCGCCATTCTGCATGCCGCGGCCGCCGGAAACGACGATCTTGGCAGCGGTCAGTTCCGGACGATCGGACTTGGCCAGTTCTTCGCCAACGAAGCTGGAGATGCCAGCATCGTGAGCAGCAGCAACGGATTCAACCGAAGCCGAACCACCTTCAGCGGCAACCGGGTCGAAACCGGTGGCGCGCACGGTGATCACTTTGACCGCAGCGTTCGACTGAACGGTAGCGATGGCATTACCGGCATAGATCGGACGCTTGAAGGTGTCAGCGCTTTCGACCGAGATGATTTCGGAGATCTGGTCAACGTCCAGTGCAGCGGCAACGCGCGGCAGGATGTTTTTGCCGTTGGAAGTGGCGGCAGCCAGGATGTGGCTGTAGCCCTTGCCCAGTTCTGCAACCAGAGGAGCGATGTTTTCCGGCAGCTGATGCGCGTAAGCGGCGTTGTCAGCGTTCAGGACCTTGCTCACGCCAGCGACTTTTGCAGCGGCTTCAGCCACGGCGCCAGCGCCTTGGCCGGCAACCAGAACGTGAATGTCGCCGCCGATTTTGGCAGCGGCAGCAACGGTGTTCAGCGTGGCCGCAGCCAGCGCTTTGTTATCGTGTTCAGCGATTACCAAGATAGTCATGATTAGATTACCTTCGCTTCGTTTTTCAGTTTCTCGACCAGTTCAGCCACCGACTTGACCTTGATACCCGCGCTGCGTGCAGCAGGCGCTTCGACTTTCACGGTCTTGTTGGTGGAGGCGGTGGAAACGCCCAAAGCGTCCGGAGTCAGCGTCTCGAGAGGCTTCTTCTTGGCTTTCATGATGTTTGGCAGGGACGCGTAGCGCGGCTCGTTCAAACGCAGGTCGGTGGTAACGATCGCCGGCAGTTTCAGGGAAACGGTTTGCAGGCCGCCGTCGATCTCACGGGTAACAGCTACGCTGTCGCCGCTGATCTCAACCTTGGAGGCGAACGTGCCCTGACCGTAGCCGCTCAATGCAGCCAGCATCTGGCCAGTCTGGTTGTTGTCGCTGTCGATGGCTTGTTTACCAAGGATCACCAGCTGAGGCTGTTCCTTGTCGACAACGGCCTTCAGCAGTTTGGCAACGGCCAGGGAAGTCAGGTCTTCGGCGGATTCGACGAGGATGGCGCGGTCGGCACCCAGAGCCAGTGCGGTACGCAGTTGCTCCTGAGCGGTGGACGGGCCTACGGAGACGACGACGATTTCAGACGCAACGCCTTTCTCTTTCAGGCGTACGGCTTCTTCCACAGCGATTTCGCAGAATGGGTTCATCGACATCTTGACGTTGGCAAGATCGACGCCGGAATTGTCCGCCTTGACGCGGACCTTGACGTTGTAATCCACAACGCGTTTGACAGCTACAAGAACCTTCATGGATTCCTCGTTACTCTCCGGTGAAAAGAAAGTCGCCTAGGCGAACCTGGCGGTTGATGCTCATCGGGCCCAAGGGCACCTCCAAAAACGCCGGCATGTGTGTCAAGCGACCATCACTCATGATGCCCTTGACCATTCGTCAGGAGTGACCACCGGGTCATTCAATATCGCGGCGTGTAAACTGCGCGTTGAATCCGAACGGTGCCTCACTTTCCACTGCCTTCGCCCTGTCTTTAGAGGTGCTCTTGATACCTGTATTCAGCCTACGGCGAGCGCAAAACCGCCCGTATCTTGACCGGAACACCTATTCCGGTCAATACGGCAAAATAGCCGTTCATAACCCGCGTGACTTTGATTTCTCTGGCTTTGAGCCAATTCAAACAAACGTTTGTATTGGACCCTGAGAGTGGTGTAGATATAATGCGCCACCCAAAGACAAAGGTGGTCGATCGATTGTCCTCTCCCGACACTGCGACGGGATTCATGGATGCGACACCAAACCTTGAAAATTAGAAAAACTGTTGAGCCTTGAGTAGGAGATAGCCTGTGGAACGCGAATACATGGAATTCGACGTGGTCATCGTCGGTGCCGGCCCCGCTGGCCTGTCCGCCGCCTGCCGACTGAAGCAGAAGGCCGCCGAAGCCGGTAAGGAAATCAGCGTCTGCGTGGTTGAAAAAGGCTCCGAGGTCGGTGCTCACATCCTGTCCGGTGCCGTGTTCGAACCACGCGCCCTGAACGAACTGTTCCCGGACTGGAAAGAACTCGGCGCGCCGCTGAATACGCCAGTGACCCGTGACGACATCTTCGTCCTGAAAAACGCCGACAGCGCGCAGAAAATCCCTGACTTCTTTGTGCCCAAGACCATGCACAACGAAGGCAACTACATCATTTCGCTGGGCAACCTGTGCCGCTGGCTGGCCCAGCAGGCCGAGAACCTGGGCGTGGAAATCTACCCGGGCTTCGCCGCTCAGGAAGCGCTGTTCGATGAAAACGGTATCGTTCGCGGGATCATCACCGGTGATCTGGGCGTTGACCGAGAAGGCCATCCGAAAGACGGCCTGTACACCCCGGGCATGGAGCTGCGTGGCAAATACACGCTGTTCGCCGAAGGCTGCCGTGGCCACATCGGCAAGCAACTGATCAAGCGCTTCAACCTCGACAGCGATGCCGACGCCCAGCACTACGGCATCGGCCTGAAGGAAATCTGGGAAGTCGACCCGGCCAAGCACCAGCCTGGCCTGGTGGTCCACACCGCCGGTTGGCCGATGGACATCATGGGCACCGAGAACACTGGCGGCTCGTTCCTCTATCACCTGGAAAACAACCAGGTCGTGGTCGGCCTGATCGTCGACCTGTCCTACAGCAACACCTTCCTGTCGCCGTTCGACGAATTCCAGCGCCTCAAGCATCACCCAGTGCTCAAGCAGTACCTGGAAGGCGGCAAGCGCATCAGCTACGGCGCTCGCGCCATCTGCAAGGGCGGCCTGAACTCGCTGCCGAAAATGGTCTTCAAGGGCGGCGCGCTGATCGGTTGCGACCTGGGTACCCTGAACTTCGCCAAGATCAAGGGCAGCCACACCGCGATGAAGTCCGGCATGCTCGCCGCCGAATCCGTGGCTGACGCACTGTTCGCCGACAAGGACGGAACAGAAGAACTGACCACCTACGTGGACGCGTTCAAGAAGAGCTGGCTCTACGAAGAACTGTTCGCCAGTCGCAACTTCGGCCCGGCGATCCACAAGTTCGGCGCCATCGTCGGCGGCGGCTTCAACTGGCTGGACCAGAACATCTTCGGCGGCAAACTGCCGTTCACCCTGCACGACACCAAGCCGGATTACGCTTGCCTGAAACTGGCGGCCGACTGCAAGAAGATCGACTACCCGAAACCGGACGGCAAAATCAGCTTCGACAAACTGAGCTCGGTGTTCATCTCCGGTACCAACCATGAAGAAGAGCAGCCGTGCCACCTGAAGCTGACCGACCCGAGCATCCCGCTGGCGAAGAACCTGCCGCTGTACGACGAACCGGCCCAGCGCTACTGCCCGGCCGGCGTGTATGAAGTGGTGACCAAGGAAGACGGCGAGAAGCGCTTCCAGATCAATGCCCAGAACTGTGTTCACTGCAAGACCTGCGACATCAAGGATCCTGCGCAGAACATCACCTGGGTGACACCTGAAGGTGCCGGCGGCCCGACTTACCCGAACATGTAAGCCCAACGCCTGGACCACGAATGCCCCGACTCGTCGGGGCATTCGCGTTACTGGAGCCTGAAAAACCAAGGCGCCCATAAAAAATGCCCGTATCTCGCGATACGGGCATTTGTGTCTTCGGGCTAACCGACTTGTCGCTTACCGGGCTGGAGCAGCCACCCCGGCAGCGTCACGACGCTTGTTCTTGATGCCGTAGCAGACCCACATGAACACGACCCACACCGGAATCGCATACACCGAGACCTGGATCCCCGGAATCAGCAGCATCACGCCGAGAATGAACACCACGAACGCCAGGCAAATGTAGTTGCCATACGGGTACCACAAGGCCTTGAACAAGGAGGTCTGGCCGGTCTTGTTCATGTGCTGGCGGAACTTGAAGTGCGAGTAGCTGATCATCGCCCAGTTGATCACCAGGGTCGCCACCACCAGCGACATCAGCAGTTCCAGCGCGCTCTGCGGCATCAGGTAGTTCAGCAGTACCGCAATCAGCGTCACGGCCGCCGAGGCCAGGATCGAACGCACCGGCACACCGCGCTTGTCGATTTTCGCCAGAGCCTTGGGTGCATCGCCCTGCTCTGCCATGCCCAGCAACATGCGGCTGTTGCAGTAGGTGCCACTGTTGTACACCGACAACGCCGCAGTCAGGACCACGAAGTTGAGGATATGCGCGGCGGTGTTGCTACCCAGCATCGAGAACACTTGTACGAACGGGCTGCCGCTGTAGGAGTCGCCGGAAGCATTCAGGGTATTGAGCAGGCTGTCCCAAGGCGTCAGGGACAGCAGGATCACCAGTGCACCGATGTAGAAAATCAGGATCCGGTAGATCACCTGGTTGATCGCTTTCGGGATCACGGTTTTCGGCTTGTCCGCTTCAGCGGCGGTGAAACCGAGCATTTCCAGGCCGCCAAAGGAGAACATGATGATCGCCATGGCCATCACCAGGCCGCTGACGCCATTCGGGAAGAACCCGCCGTGGGACCACAGGTTGCTGACCGCCGCTTGCGGCCCGCCATGGCCGCTGACCAGCAGGTAGCTGCCCAGGCCGATCATGCCGACGATCGCCACGACCTTGATGATCGCGAACCAGAACTCGGCCTCGCCAAAGACTTTGACGTTGGCCAGGTTGATCGCATTGATCAGCACGAAGAAGGCGGCCGCCGTGGCCCAGCTCGGGATATCCGGCGCCCAGTAATGAATGTATTTGCCAACCGCGGTCAGCTCGGACATGCCCACCAGGATGTACAGGATCCAGCAGTTCCAGCCCGACAGGAAGCCGGCGAAGCCGCCCCAGTATTTGTGGGCGAAGTGGCTGAAGGAGCCGGCAACCGGCTCTTCGACGATCATTTCACCCAGTTGGCGCATGATCATGAAGGCAATGAAGCCGCAGATGGCGTAGCCAAGGATCATCGACGGACCGGCGGATTTCAGGACCCCGGCCGAGCCGAGGAACAAACCGGTACCAATGGCGCCACCGAGGGCGATCAATTGAATGTGGCGATTTTTCAGGCCGCGTTTCAGCTCGCCTGAATGCGAGTTTTGTCCACTCATGAAAAGGGTCTCACGCAAGGTTTGATGATGTTCGAAAAACGTTGCTCCTCAAGAAAGACATCAAGCGGCATCGATCAAACCCCAGCGCAGGCACCAAGAGTCCAGCGTATTTACAACGGTCATGCGTCACCTGTTTGTTTTTATCTGTGACGAAATCGAACCCGACACGCTCGTGACGCGGCGGAGTGAACAAGGCGGGTAGCCTTGAGGTTTGCGCGATTGCGCAGGAGGTCACAGGTAAAACGCGGCGCATTGTACACCGCCAACCCCCTGCTGCCAGACACCACGGATCAGTGTGTCGTCGGCCGGGATTGCCTGTGTCCGCCCCGAGAGGCTCGGGCGGCTGCAAAAAAAAGATCGGACCTTTGCAGGCCAATGGCGGGGTCGGCTTGGGAGCCGGCCCACGAAGAGAGCTGGAAACGGATTGCGGCGTTCATTGCGCCTCCTTTTTGTTATGCACCTGCACGACAGGCATGGCGCGCATGACACCTTGCATGAGGTGGGGAAACAAGCGGGTTAGAGGGTCGGGAAGAGATCGAAGGGGTTCTTGAGCGGAAGAAATTTCTTACAGCTTCTGTGTGATGATGGTTTCTCGGGGCAGGCCGGTGGAATTCGTCAGGTTTTCGTTACATGGCGTAAAGCCTGTTTTCCAACCCGCCACTTATTGGGTATCCACTGACGCCTTCGCGAGCAGGCTCGCTCCTACAAGGGTCCGCGCACCCTCAAGTAAATTCGATCATCTGTGGGAGCGAGCTTGCTCGCGAAGACTGACTCGCAGGCGCCACATTCCTTAAGTCAGCTCCAAAAAAAACGCCAACCCGAAGGTTGGCGTTTCTCACTTACATCTCGACGCTCACCGCTGCCTCACTCAGGCTTGCGACGTCCAAACCCCGGACGCTGACCGGAACCGGCCGGCGCGCCGCGACGCTTGCCTGACGGCTGATCGCCATCGACCAGTTTGATCCCCGGACGCTTTGGCGCAGGCTTGGCCGGGCGCTTGGTGTCGGCTGGACGATCGGCTACGGGCGTGCCGCGACCTGCCGGAGCACCACGGCCTTCGCCACGCTCGGTACGGCCATTGGCCGGACGCGGAGTACGCGGACCGCGCTCACCGTCTTGACGTGCAGCTGGCTTGCGACCCGGACGCTCGCCTTCGATCTGCGGCTCGCGGATCGCGCGTGGCGTGGCAGGCGCATCAGTCGCCGGGCGCAAGGTGCGCACACGTTCGGTGCGAGCCATTGGGCGCGACGATTTACGTTGCATCCGCTCCAGCTTGTCCTTGCTCTTGGCATTCAACTGCGGCATTGCCACAGGCGTCAGGCCGACTTCGGCGCTGAGGACGTCGACTTCGTACTGGCTCATTTCACGCCAGCGGCCCATCGGCAGGTCGGAATTGAGGAACACCGGACCGAAACGCACACGCTTCAGACGGCTGACCACCAAACCCTGGGATTCCCACAGACGACGGACTTCACGGTTGCGACCTTCCATTACCACGCAGTGGTACCAGTGGTTGAAACCTTCGCCACCGGGTGCCTGCTGGATGTCGGTGAAACGCGCCGGACCGTCTTCGAGCACGACGCCCGCCTTCAGGCGTTCGATCATCTCGTCGTCGACTTCACCGCGCACACGCACGGCGTATTCGCGGTCCATTTCGAAAGACGGGTGCATCAGGCGGTTGGCCAGTTCACCGTCGGTGGTGAACATCAGCAAACCGGTGGTGTTGATGTCCAGACGACCGATGTTGATCCAGCGACCTTCTTTCGGACGCGGCAACTTGTCGAACACGGTCGGGCGGCCTTCCGGGTCGACACGGGTGCAGATTTCGCCGTCGGGCTTGTTGTACATGATCACGCGTCGTACCGACTCGGCGGCTTCTTCGCGCTTGATCACCCGGCCATCGATGCTGATGGCGTCGTGCATGTCGACGCGCTGGCCGAGGGTGGCGTCTTTGCCGTTGACCTTGATGCGGCCGTGGCTGATCCAGGCTTCCACGTCACGGCGCGAGCCGACGCCGATACGGGCGAGGACTTTCTGCAGTTTTTCGCCTGCTGGGCCGATTGGCTGGTCGTCTTGCTGGTCGTTGATACTCATCTGGGCACCTCCCGGTGTGGTCTGTTCAGGCGTCGCCTGAAGCCATGAAAACTGTAACTTTGACGAGGGGATCGTCGAAGGGCCGCGAATCATACGCTCATGTCGGCGTTCGCGCATCAGAGACTAGTTGATCGACGAAAGGTTTTTTGCTTTTCCGCCGACCGGTGGTGCGCGCGCCCCTGTAGGAGCGAGCCTGCTCGCGATGACGGCGGCACATTCAATATCAAATTGACTGACAAGCCGCTATCGCGAGCAAGCTCGCTCCTACAGGATTGGTGTCAGTCTTCGAATTGGCGGCGCTCGGCTTCGATGGCTTCGGCCAGGGCCAGGGCTTCGGCTTCTTCCTCGCTCAACTCGGGCTTGGGTTGTTCTAGGGCAGCAACGGCCGCCAGGAGTTTTTCCCGGGCCTCGGCGACACCAAGAATGTCGTCTTCCTGCTCCGGTTCGATTGGCGGCTCAGGCTCGTCTTGCGGTTCCGGTTCAATCTGCATCCCTTCGGCTTGCGGCTCGAAGTCCGGCAACGGCGTGTCGAACCCGGGCAGCTCCCCATCACGCAACAAATCATCGAAATCGGTTTTGAGCCCTTCTTCCATGCTGTCCAGCTCCAGCAACAGCGTATGGAAACTGGTTTCCTCCTTGGGCTCTTCCGGTTCGGCGCTGGCGTCGGCCAGTTCCTGCAATGCGGCAGGCACCGGGGCGTCGTCGAAGTCGAGCACTGGATCGGGCTCCAGCTCGCGCAGTTCCGCCAACGGTGGCAGATCGTCGAGGTTTTTCAGGTTGAAATGATCGAGAAACGCCTTGGTGGTGGCGAACATCGCAGGCTTACCCGGCACGTCGCGGTAACCGACGACTCGAATCCACTCGCGTTCCATCAGGGTCTTGACGATTTGACTGTTGACCGCCACGCCCCGCACATCCTCGATTTCACCCCGGGTGATCGGTTGGCGATAGGCGATCAGGGCAATGGTTTCCAGCATGGCCCGGGAATAACGTTGCGGGCGCTCTTCCCACAAACGCCCGACCCACGGCGAAAACTTCTCGCGGATCTGCAGGCGATAACCGGAGGCGACTTCCTTCAATTCGAACGCGCGACCATCACAGGACTTGCCCAGTATCGTCAGGGCTTTCTTGAAAACCGCCGGCTCCGGCCTTTCGCCCTCTTCAAAGAGTTCGAACAGGCGCTCCATCGATTGCGGTTTTCCCGAGGCCAACAGAAAGGCCTCAAGCAGTGGAGCCAGCTCGCGGGGTTCACTCAGGTTCATGATTCAACTCGTTATTCGGCTCGGGCTCGCACGTGGATCGCTGCGAACGGCTCATTCTGCACCAGCTCGACCAAGGATTCCTTGACCAGCTCGAGGACTGCCATAAAGGTTACAACCACGCCGAGGCGCCCTTCCTCTGCGGTGAACAACTCGACGAACGGCACGAAACCGCCACCCTTGAGACGTTCGAGCACATCGCTCATGCGTTCGCGGGTTGACAGCGCCTCGCGGCTGACCTGGTGACTTTCAAACATGTCGCCACGGCGCAGTACCTCGGCCATCGACAACAGCAACTCTGACAGGCGCACGTCCGGCAGCAACTTGCGCGCCCGGGCTTCGGGCGCATCGAGTTTGGGCACCACCACGTCACGACCGACGCGACTCAGACCATCGATGCCTTCGGCGGCGGCCTTGAAGCGCTCGTACTCCTGCAAGCGGCGGATCAGCTCGGCCCGCGGGTCTTCTTCCTCTTCTTCGATGGTCTCCGAGCGGGGCAACAGCATGCGCGACTTGATCTCGGCGAGCATGGCGGCCATTACCAGGTACTCGGCGGCCAGCTCCAGGCGCACCGACTGCATCAACTCGACATAGCCCATGTACTGGCGGGTGATTTCCGCCACCGGGATGTCGAGAATGTCGATGTTTTGTTTGCGGATCAGGTACAGCAGCAGGTCGAGCGGGCCTTCGAAGGCTTCAAGAAAGACTTCCAGCGCATCGGGAGGAATGTACAGGTCCAGCGGCATTTCCATGACCGCCTGGCCATAGACCATGGCGAACGGCAGCTCTTGCTGGGCGCCTGCTTGTGGATCAACAGGTTCTACTGCAGACATCTAGGCCTCGGCCATGAACGGCGTAGGGTCGCCGCAACCGACGCGGATCACTTCAGGCTCACCATCGGCGAGGTTGATCACGGTGGATGCCTTGATGCCGCCAAAGCCGCCGTCGATGATCAGGTCGACCTGATGCTCGAGCAACTGGCGCATTTCGTAGGGATCGCTCATCGGATCGGTTTCACCGGGCATGATCAGGGTCACGCTCATCAGCGGCTCGCCCAGTTGCTCCAGCAACGCCAGGGCAATCGGGTGGCTAGGCACGCGCAGGCCGATGGTGCGTTTTTTCGGGTGCAACAACAGCCGCGGGACTTCGCGGGTGGCATTGAGAATGAAGGTGTAGGGCCCGGGCAGGTGTGCCTTGAGAATGCGGAAGGTGCCGGTGTCGATCTTGGCGAACAGGCCCAATTGCGACAGATCGCTGCAGATCAGCGCGAAGTTGTGTTTGTCGTCCAGGCCTCTCAATCGGCGTACGCGCTCCACGGCGACCTTGTCGCCGATCTGGCAACCGATGGCGTAGGAGGAGTCTGTGGGATAAATCACCACCCCGCCGCTGCGGATGATCTCGACTGCCTGTTTGATCAGGCGCGGTTGCGGGTTTTCCGGATGAATCTGGAAAAATTGACTCACATTCTCTACCTGTTCAGACGACGGCAATAATTGGGTCATGTTTGAACCGACACCACAGTGGTGGCAGATCCTCCGGGAGCGGACGGTATTCACCGATCTCGGACCAGCCTCCAGGGCCATGAAAATCACTGCCGGCGCTGACCAGCAGACCGAACTCGCGAGCCAGAATGGCCAGGCTGCCCACCTGCTCGGCGGGCTGATGGCCATTAACCACCTCGATAGCCTGGCCCCCTGCTTGAATATAGTCGGCAATCAGGCGGCGGCGCTTGCTACGGGTGAATTCATAATGCCAAGGGTGCGCCAGACTGACCCAGGCATTGGCCGCGCGCAGGGTTTCGACGGTTTCCTCCAGGGTCGGCCAGTGCTGCTTGACGTCACCCAGCTTGCCGGCGCCCAGCCATTTGCGAAATGCCTCGGCGCGATCCTTGACCAAACCTTCGCGCACCATCCAGTCGGCGAAATGCGGGCGGGCCGGCGCGTTGCCGCTGTCACCCAACTCCTGCTGGATTTGCCGGGCGCCTTCCAGCGCACCGGGCATGCCCTTCAATGCAAGTTTGCGACTTATCTCTTCGGACCGCAGCCAGCGGCCATCGTGCAATTTGGCGATTGCCTCGACCAACGGTGCGGCTTTCACGTCAAAACCGTAGCCGAGCACATGGATGGTCGCGCCACCCCAGGTGCAGGACAACTCGACGCCATTGACCAATTGCATCCCCAGCGCATGGGCAGCGATTCGCGCCTCATCGAGGCCTTCGATAGTGTCGTGATCGGTCAGGGACAGGACTCGCACGCCGTGTTCGAACGCACGCGCTACAAGAACCGCAGGCGCCAGAGCGCCATCGGAAGCCGTGCTATGGCAGTGCAAATCAACATTCACAGGGTTTCGTAACCTCAAATCAGCTGGCGCTATCGCGCGCCCATATGTTTGTTATTATGCCGCCACATCCTGCTTCTGGCTGCCACTGTGAAACAATTCATCGATTTCATCCCGCTCCTGCTGTTTTTCATTGTCTTCAAAATCGATCCACGGGTCGTCGACATTGCCGGCCACGAGGTAACTGTAGGCGGAATTTACAGCGCCACAGCGATGCTGATCATCAGCTCCCTGGTGGTCTACGGCGCACTGTTCATCAAGCAGGGCAAGCTGGAGAAGAGCCAGTGGCTGACCCTGATCGCCTGCCTGGTCTTCGGTAGCCTGACCCTGGCCTTCCACAGCGAGACCTTCCTCAAATGGAAAGCCCCGGTGGTCAACTGGATCTTCGCCCTGGGCTTCATCGGCAGTCACTTCATCGGTGACACCCTGCTGATCAAACGCATCATGGGCCACGCGCTGACCCTGCCGGAGCCGGTCTGGACACGACTGAACATCGCCTGGATCGTGTTCTTCCTGTTTTGCGGTGCCGCCAACCTGTTCGTCGCGTTCACCTTCCAGAGCTACTGGGTCGACTTCAAGGTCTTCGGCAGCCTGGGCATGACGTTGCTGTTCCTGGTCGGCCAGGGCATCTACCTGTCCCGCCACCTGCATGACGCCGATACCACATCGCCCAAAACCGAGGACTGACATGCTTTACGCAATCATTGCCACAGACGTCGCCAACTCCCTGGAAGCTCGCCTGGCCGCACGGCCTGCGCACCTTGAGCGCCTGCAAGTGCTCAAGGGCGAAGGTCGCATCGTATTGGCCGGTCCGCACCCGGCGATCGACAGCAACGATCCGGGCGCCGCGGGTTTCACCGGCAGCCTGATCGTCGCCGAATTCGACTCCCTCAGCGCCGCCCAGGCCTGGGCCGATGCCGACCCGTACATTGCCGCCGGCGTCTACGCCAACGTGTCGGTCAAGCCGTTCAAGCAAGTCCTGCCGTAACTTTCTTCCCGCAATTCCCCTGCGCGGTGAACCTTATCGGTTCACCGCGCTCTCAATCGCTCATTATTCTCGTTTGCCGGCCGACAACTTCCCAATACTCGTATTGGAATCAGGAGTCGCGATGCGCAAGGGTCCGTTGTGTCTGATGTTGGTCACGTTGTCGATTGTGGCCCCCGCCCACGGTGAAGAACACGCCGAGGGCGCGAACTCCACGCCGCTCTCACTGAGCGCGGGCAGCCAGATAAACGAGTTGCAGCAACGCTTGAAAGAAAGCGAGCGGCAACGGGAAGAACTGAGCAAACAATTGCAGAGTGCCGATGGCGAACGCGAAAGCCCGCAGCTGGCCCGATTGCGCCAGGAGAACCAGCGCCTGAAGCTGCAACTTCGCGAAGCCCTGGCCGGAAGCTCCACTCCGCGCCTGCTGACCGATCAGCAACAGTGGTTTGTCGTCGGCGCCGGAGTTGCACTATTGGCCCTGCTCTGCGGTATCTTCGCCAGTGGTGCAAGTCGAAAACGTCGACAATGGCTAAATTGAGTGAGTCATGAGCGAGCTGTTACTAATTGACGATGACCAGGAGCTGTGTGAGCTCCTGAGCAGTTGGCTGGGCCAGGAAGGTTTTCAGGTACGGGCCTGCCACGATGGCCAGAGTGCCCGTCGCGCCCTGGCTGAGACCTCCCCGGCGGCGGTGGTGCTGGATGTGATGCTGCCGGACGGCAGCGGCCTGGAACTGCTCAAGCAGTTGCGCAGCGATCATCCGGACTTGCCGGTGCTGATGCTTTCCGCAAGGGGTGAACCTCTGGACCGCATCCTTGGCCTGGAACTGGGTGCCGATGATTACCTGGCCAAACCCTGCGACCCGCGGGAACTGACCGCCCGCCTGCGCGCCGTGCTGCGCCGCAGTCATCCGGCGGCAGTGTCCAGCCAGATCGAACTGGGCGACCTATGTTTCAGCCCGGTGCGCGGCGTGGTCAGCATCGATGAGCAGGAATTTTCCCTCACGGTTTCCGAAAGCCGTCTGCTCGAAGCGCTGCTCAAGCAGCCCGGCGAGCCGCTGGACAAACAGGAATTGGCGCAAATCGCCCTGGGTCGCAAGTTGACCCTGTACGACCGCAGCCTGGATATGCATGTGAGCAACCTGCGCAAGAAAATCGGCCCGCACCCCGATGGCCGACCGCGCATCGTGGCGCTGCGCAGCCGCGGTTACTACTACAGCCTCTGAAACCCACACGAACCCTGCAGCAGCTCCTGCAGGGTTTGTCTTTGTCAGGCTGTCCGCAATCTGTCTTTACCCAAGCTTTACGCTCCGCTGACCGCCGCTGACCTTGATCTGCGTAATCTGTACTCATCCGGAACGTACCGGGAATGAGACAAGGAGATTCACCATGCGCAAGACTCTTATCGCTCTGATGTTCGCCGCCGCTCTGCCGACCGTGGCCATGGCCATGCCTGAAGGCACCGGCCCTATGGATGGTCCGATGGACGGTGCACGCCACGGCGGTCAGATGCACGGCATGCACGGTAAGGGCCCGTACAGCCAACTGGACCTGAGCCGCGAACAACGCGAGCAGATCCGCAAAATCATGGGCGAGCAGATGCACGAGCGTAAGCAAGTGGTCGACAAGTACCTGGAAAAACTCTCGCCAGCCGACCAGAAAGCCATGAAAGACGAGATGGCCGCCAACCACAAGAAAGCCGAAGCCGATGTACGGGCTGTACTGAAGCCGGATCAACAGAAGAAATTCGACGAGATCCAGAAGAAACAAGCTGAGCGTCGCGCCGAATGGGCCGAGTTCAAGGCGTGGAAAGCGCAACAACCGCAAAAAGCGCAATAATGCGTTAACCCGGACCCAACGGCTGAACACCGTTGGGTCTGATACCACCCGAAATACTGTAGGAGCGAGCCTGCTCGCGATGGCGGACTTTCAGACACTTTGATGTTGAATGTGCCGACGCTATCGCGAGCAGGCTCGCTCCTACATGGATTTGTGTTTGTCCGAGGATTTTCTGTGCGCTCATTGTTCTGGCGGATCCTGGCCAGCTTCTGGCTGGCTATCGCTCTGGTTGCGGGGCTGTCGATTTTGCTTGGGCACATGCTCAACCAGGACGCCTGGATTCTCAGTCGCCACCCGGGCCTGAACACCCTGGCCGAGCAATGGACGCAAACCTACGAATCCCAGGGTGAAGAAGCCGCCCAGGACATTCTGGAACAGCGCAAACGCCAATATCACATCGACGTGCAAGTGCTGAACGAGAGCGGTGATCCGGTGGTACGCGGCACATTCCCGCGACGCGCGGCAGCTTTCGAAGCCCGGCAGAACAACGATGACCGGCGCCTGCCATGGCGGCGCCTGACCGCTGAATACACCAGCGAAAAAACCGGCGACACCTACCTGCTGATCTACCGCATCCCCCATCCCGAACTGGACGCCTGGCACCGCGAGAGTCTGCTCTGGCCGTTGAGCGCACTGGGAATCGCCCTGGTGGTGCTGACCCTGTTCAGTCTGCTGGTGACCCTTTCCATCACCCGCCCCCTCAGTCGCTTGCGCGGTGCGGTACATGATCTGGGGCAAACCGCCTATCAACAGAACAGCCTGGTCAAACTGGCCAATCGTCGCGATGAATTCGGGGTACTGGCCAACGACTTCAATCGCATGGGTGCGCGCCTGCAAAGCCTGATCGGCAGCCAGCGACAATTGCTGCGCGACGTCTCCCACGAACTGCGCTCACCCCTTGCCCGCCTGCGTATCGCCCTGGCCCTGGCCGAACGGGCTTCGCCTGAAGAACGAGAAAAACTCTGGCCGCGCCTCACCCGTGAGTGCGACCGGCTCGAAGCGTTGATCAGCGAAATCCTGGTGTTGGCACGGGTCGATGCCGACAACGCCAGTGCCGAAGACGTGGACCTCAACGCTCTGCTCAGTACGCTGCAAAAGGACGCGCAACTGGGCTCACCGGAACAAAGCGTGCGACTCGAGGCAGAACCGCAACTGAACCTGCGCGGCTGGCCAACGATGATCGAGCGTGCCGTGGACAATCTGTTGCGCAACGCCCAGCGCTTCAACCCGGCAGGCGGGCAACCGATTGAAATGCTGGCATTGCGTAATGGCGAGCGGATTGTGGTGACCGTGCGAGACCATGGTCCCGGGGTCGATGCCGAGCATTTGAATCAGCTGGGAGAACCGTTCTACCGGGCACCGGGGCAGACCGCTGCCGGACATGGTTTGGGCCTGGCCATTGCCCGGCGCGCGGCGGAGCGGCATGGCGGGAGCCTGGTGCTGGCCAATCACCCGGAGGGCGGGTTTGTGGCCAGCCTGGAATTGCCGTTGGTGCCGGGGGCCGTGGTTCAACCCTGATCCCCTGTAGGAGCGAGCCTGCTCGCGAAAGCGGTATTTCAGCCAATGCATGTGGCGACTGACACTACGCATTCGCGAGCAGGCTCGCTCCTACAGGGGAATTACGCTGTCAGGCTTTACCGTTCCACGCACTGACAAACTCGGCCAGCTCTACCTTTTCCGCCACACGCGGCTCCTTCTGCGGTGTACCCAGGTAAAGGAAGGCAATTACCTCCTCCCCTTCCGCCAGCCCCAACCCCTTGGCCACATGGGCCGAATAGGCCAGTTCACCTGTACGCCACACCGCGCCAATGCCTTGCGCATAAGCCGCCAATAAAATTCCGTGGGCCGCGCAACCCGCCGCCAGCAACTGTTCGGACTTTGGATACTTCACGTGATCCTGAATTTTGGCGATCACGACCACTACCAAGGGCGCACGCAAAGGGCCATTTCGCGCCTTGTCGATGGCCGCCTCGGTGACTTCGCCGTCCTGCAGTTTCGCCGCCTCGGCCAGCAACTCACCCATTTGCTCGCGCGCCGCGCCCTCGACCGTCAGGAAACGCCAAGGCTGCAAATGGCCGTGATCCGGGGCGCGCATGGCCGCGCCGAACAGCACTTCGCGCTGTGCCTGGGTCGGTGCCGGTTCGACCAGTCGCGGGACGGAAACACGGTTGAGCAAAACGTCGAGAGCCTGCATCGGCTACCTCCTGAAAAAAATGTGCGGCTATTCTAGCTGTAAGTCCTGCAGGAGTGCCGGTTTACATGCCCTGCCCCGCAGGTAGAATGGCGCCCTTCCCCACCACAGCCGAGCGGATTTCATGGCGTTGCCGACCTTGCGTCTCATTGGTTTCATCATCGGCATCTTCCTGGTAACCCTGGCCATCGCCATGGTCGTGCCCATGGCCACGCTGGTGATCTTCGATCGCACGGGGGATCTGCCGTCGTTTCTCTGGGCCAGCATGATCACTTTTGTCGGCGGCCTGGCCCTGGTCATACCGGGACGCCCCGAACATGTTCACCTGCGACCACGGGACATGTACCTGCTGACCGTCAGCAGTTGGCTGGTGGTGTGTATCTTCGCCGCCCTGCCGTTTTTGCTGACTCAGCACATCAGCTACACCGACTCCTTCTTCGAAAGCATGTCCGGCATCACCGCCACGGGCTCGACGGTGCTCAATCACCTCGACGACATGTCCCCCGGCATCCTGATGTGGCGCTCTTTGCTGCACTGGATCGGCGGTATCGGGTTCATCGGCATGGCGGTCGCGATCCTGCCGTTGCTGCGTATCGGTGGCATGCGGCTGTTCCAGACCGAATCGTCGGACCGTTCAGAAAAGGTCATGCCACGCTCCCATATGGTGGCGCGCCTGATCGTCGCGGCCTACGTCGGCATCACGATTCTCGGCAGCCTGGCCTTCTGGTGGGCCGGTATGAGTCCGTTCGATGCGATCAACCATGCGATGTCGGCGATTTCCACCGGTGGTTTTTCCACCTCGGACCAGTCCCTGGCCAAGTGGACGCAACCGGCGGTGCACTGGGTGGCCATCGTCATCATGATTCTCGGCAGTCTGCCTTTCACCCTGTACGTGACCACATTGCGTGGCAATCGCATGGCGCTGATCAAGGATCAGCAAGTGCAGGGCTTGCTGGGCATGTTACTGGTAACCTGGCTGGTGCTGGGGACCTGGTACTGGTGGACCACCCAACTGCATTGGCTGGACGCGTTGCGGCACGTGGCGCTGAACGTGACGTCGGTGGTGACCACCACCGGTTTCGCGCTGGGGGACTACAGCTTGTGGGGCAATTTCTCGCTGATGCTGTTCTTCTATCTGGGATTCGTCGGTGGCTGTTCCGGCTCGACCGCCGGCGGCATCAAGATTTTCCGCTTCCAGGTGGCCTACATCCTGCTCAAGGCCAACCTCAATCAACTGATTCACCCACGCGCGGTGATCAAGCAGAAATACAACGGTCACCGCCTCGATGAAGAGATCGTGCGTTCGATTCTGACCTTTTCGTTCTTCTTCGCCATCACCATCTGCGTGATCGCCCTTCTGCTGTCGCTACTGGGCGTGGACTGGATGACCGCCCTCACCGGCGCGGCCAGCACCGTGTCCGGTGTCGGCCCGGGCCTGGGCGAAACCATTGGCCCGGCCGGTAACTTCGCCTCGCTGCCGGACGCCGCCAAGTGGATTCTCTCGTTCGGCATGCTGTTGGGCCGACTGGAGATCATTACGGTGTTTGTGCTGTGTATTCCGGCATTTTGGCGTCATTGACCGCATCGGGGGTTTGCAGCAGGCGCAGCCGGTACTCGCCGGGCGTTGTGTCAAACCAGCGCCGGAAGGCACGGAAGAAGTTACTCGGATCGGCAAACCCCAGCAGGTAGGCAATTTCCAGCAGGGTCATGGTCGGTTGCGCCAGATACTGCTCGGCCAGTTCCCGTCGGGTGTCGTCGAGCAACGTCTGAAAACTCGTGCCCTCTTCCTGCAAGCGTCGCTGCAAGGTGCGTTGCGACAGGTGCAGCGTCTGCGCCACCGCATCGCGCTTGGGCTCGCCCTGGGGCAGCAAACGGCATAACACCTGACGCGCCTTGTGCGTCACGCGACTCTCGGAAAACCGCGCCAGGTACTCTCCGGCAAACCGGTCATGCAGCAACGCCATCGCCTCGTTGGCGGTCGGCAGCGGCGCCTCCATGTCCGCGCGCTCGAAAATCAGCGCGTCGTAAGGCGCGTTGAACACCAGCGGTGCATGGAAGGCTTGTTTATAGGGTTCAAGGTTGGCCGGTTGGTCGCCCTGCACCAGCACCTTTCGAGGGTGCAGCGTGCGTCCGGTCAGCCAGCCGCACAAGGCCAGGGCACAGGCCAGCGAGGCTTCGGCACTTTGCCGGGTCGGCGGCAAGTGATCGCCGTGTACCGTCAGAATCAGCGCATAGCCCTCATCCAGCAGGCGGAAACTCAGGTCGGCGCTTTCGGCAATGATGCGTTGGTAACGCACCAGCCGCTGGAAGCCTTCGGCCAGGGTCTGGCTGGACATCAGGGCGTAGCCGGTCACGTGAAACTGTGCCGGTCGCACCACCTTGCCCATATTCAGGCCAATCGCCGGGTTGCCGGACAGCTCAACCGCGCGTTGCCACAGTCGTGTCATGGAGTCTTGCGGGAAACGGGCATCCGGATCGTCCAGTGCCGCGTAGTCGAGCCCCAGTTGATTGAACAGAACCCGGCAATCCAGGCCGTCCATTTCCAGTGCTTTGACAATCCCCATCGCCCAGCTTGCAGAAGTCGTTCGTTCGCTCATGTCGGGTTCTTGCATGTTGAGCCGCAGACGCGGCCAATTTCCGAAGGATACTAAAGTGGCGCCGATTGTCACTGGCTCACACCATTGTTCACTCTAGACTTAAATAAGCTACCCGCAGAACAACTTGCTGCCAGAACAATAACCACAGAGATCGCAGTCGTGGAAAACATCAGACGATTCAACAGCTTCGCTGAGTTTTATCCGTATTACCTCAGCGAACACAGCAACAGTACCTGCCGCAAGTTGCATTTCATCGGCACCACGCTGGTGATATTCATCATGGCACTGACCATCGGCCGGGGTACCTGGATGCTGTTGTGGCTGTTGCCGGTGGCCGGCTACAGCTTCGCCTGGATGGGGCACTTCTTCTTCGAAAAGAATCGTCCTGCGACATTCCAGCACCCCTTCTACAGCCTGCTCGGCGATTTCGTCATGTACCGGGACATGGTCCTGGGACGCGTGCCGTTCTAGATTTCAAGAGGATTGCCGATGAATGCCAATGCCCGTTTTACCCACATGAAAGACGGCACGCAGGAAGACTGGGCGATCATCGCCGCGGACTTCAGTGCCTACGCCCGACAATTGCCGTCACGGATCGCGGCGCACCTGAAGCTGCTGGAAGGTGACTTCGGCGGTTTTCCGGTGGATCGCCTGACCCACTCGCTGCAAACCGCGACCCGCGCCTGGCGCGACGGCCGCGATGAAGAATATGTGGTCTGCGCCCTGCTCCATGACATCGGCGACACCCTGGGTACCTACAACCACCCGGACATCGCCGCCGCGATCCTCAAGCCGTTCGTCAGCGCCGAGAATCTGTGGATGGTTGAGAAGCACGGGATTTTCCAGGGCTATTACTTCTTTCATCACCTGGGGATGGACCGACACCTGCGCGAGCAATTCAAGGGCCATCCGCAGTATCAGGCGACCATCGAGTTTTGTGCCAAGTACGATGCGGCGGCGTTCGATCCGGCGTATGACACGCTGCCGTTGAGCTTCTTTGAACCGATGATGGAACGGCTGTTTGCGCAGCCGAAGAACTCGATCTACAAGGCGGCGATGGAAGAGCGTTCACCCGCCTGAGAGATCCAGCGGGACCGCTTCGCGGTCCATCGCGAGCAGGCTCGCTCCTACAGGGAAATGCAATCAACTGTAGGAGCGAGCCTGCTCGCGAAGAGGCCCGCGCAGACACCGTGACGTCTAAGCCAACTCTGCGACCTTGGCCGCCTTCAACTCCGCCTCACGCGCCTGGGCATCGGCCAATCGATACAACTCGATCGTGCCGTCCCAGTGCTCGATAAGCGCCGTGCACGACTCCACCCAATCGCCGCAATTGAGGTAATCCACGCCGCCGACCTTGCGAATCTCGGCATGGTGAATGTGCCCGCACACCACGCCATGCAGCTCGCGCTTGATGCATTCATGGGCGATGGCTTCTTCAAAGTCGCTGATGAAACTGACCGCGGTTTTCACCTTGTGCTTTAGGTACGCCGACAGCGACCAGTACCCGTAGCCATAACGGGCACGCCAATGGTTAAGCCAGCGGTTGAGGGTCAGGGTGAATTCGTAGGCGGAGTCGCCGAGAAATGCCAGCCAGCGGTGATAACGGGTAATCACGTCGAACTGGTCGCCGTGGATCACCAGCAAGTGCCGGCCATCGGCGGTCACATGCACCGCTTCGTCCACCAACTGGATATTGCCCAGAATCAGTTTGGAATAGCGGCGCAGGAACTCGTCGTGATTGCCGGTGACGTAGATCACCTCGGTGCCGCGCTTGCTCATGGTCAACAGGCGCCGGATCACGTTGGTGTGAGCCTGCGGCCAGTACATGCCACCGCGCATTTTCCAGCCATCGATGATGTCGCCGACCAGGTAGATCCTGTCCGCGTGGTAAGCCTTGAGAAACTGCGACAAGTGCTCGGCCTGGCAATCGCGCGTGCCCAGGTGCACGTCGGAAATCCATAAAGTCCGCACACGTTGCTTGCGGGTGGGTTTGGCGAGCTCGGCGCTGGTCATGGGCAGCCCTCAGGACAGGTTTTGGCAAGCTTGCGCCCATCGGATTAATCGTCCATGACAAGCGCAAGTCAGTCCTGTGACAGCGCCAGCCAGCCGTGTCGGTGTAGACTGCAGGCTCACTCATCCAACCTGCCACGAGACCCGTGATGAGACCGATCCTCACGCTACGCCAGTACAACCACGACCTGATCGTCCATAGCCACGAACACGCGCAATTGGTGTTCGGGCTGTCGGGTGCGCTGGATTTCGAGGTCGACGGACGTGGCAGCCAGGTGGTCCAGCAAAGTTTCGTGGTGATCCCTTCGGGTTTTCATCACGCTTGCGGCAGCGCCAATGGCAGCCGTTGTCTGGTGCTGGATGTGCCCGGCGAGCAATGGCTTGACCAGTCCATGGGCGATCATGCCGACGCCAGTCGTCGCTTGCTGGACAATGCCGGTCGTTTGTCGCTGGATGCCGGTCAGAGCCAATTGGTCAACTGGCTCGCCAACAGCGAGGTCGCTGATCCGCTGATAGCCCAACAGGGCGCGGTGCTGTTACTGGCCAGCCTCAACCACATCAGGCCCGATCACATCGGCGGTCGGCGCCTGCCCTATGCCGCGCTCAATGCGCACATCGAGCAATACGCTGCCTATCCGCTGCAAGTCGCCGATCTGGCCCGTGTAGCCGGCCTTTCCAGCGCTCGCCTGCATGCGCGATTCGTCGCCGAATGCGGCCAGACACCGATGGATTACATCCGCAGCCGGCGCCTGCACAAGGCCGTGGGACTGCTGCGTGATTCCACGCTGCCCATTGGTGAAATTGCCGTCCGGGTCGGTTACAGCTCCCAGAGCGCCTTCAGCGCTGCGGTGCTGCGTGAGTTCGGTGTCTCACCCGGTGCGTTGCGGCGCGAGGCTGGCGACAAATAACGCGAGTCCTGCGACAGACACGACTGACTGAAATGCGCTCCAATGCTCCTACATTTTCGTTTGTCCGCTGTTAAGGATTGCCATGACTCCCCGTACCGCCCTGGGCGCCCTGCATATCGGCGCATTGATGTTCGGCCTGACCGGCGTGTTCGGCAAACTCGCGGCCGCCTCACCGGCCATCATTGTCTTTGGCCGGGCGGCATTCGCGGTGCTGGCGCTGGCCGTCTTTGCCCGATTTGCCAGCCACACACGCTGGCAAAAACTCGAAGCGGTGGACTGGCGTCGGCTGCTGTTCAGCGGTTTGCTGCTGGCCGGTCACTGGGTGAGTTTCTTCATTGCGGTGAAGGTCGCGGGCGTCGCCATCGCCACCCTGGGCTTTGCCAGTTTCCCGGCCTTCACCGTGATTCTCGAAGGGCTGATTTTCCGCGAGCGGATTCGCGCCAATGAAATCCTTTTGGTGACGTTAGTGACTATCGGCTTGGTGCTGGTGACGCCGGACTTCGATTTGGCCAGCGGCGCCACCACTGGTCTGCTCTGGGCAGTGGCCTCCGGTTTGCTGTTTTCCCTGCTGTCGCTGGCCAACCGCGCCAGCTCCGCGCGTATTGCACCGGTGCAGGCTGCGTTGTGTCAGAACGTGGTGGTCGCCTTGTGCCTGCTGCCAGTGGCGGCACCGCAATTGAGCGACGTGCGGGCCATGGACTGGTTGTGGATCGCCCTGCTCGGGGTGTTCTGCACCGGCGTCGCCCACAGCCTGTTCGTCGCCAGCCTGGCGGTGATCAAGGCACGGACCGCCGCTGTGGTTTTCGCCCTGGAGCCGGTGTATGGCATCACCGTGGCCTGGCTGCTGTTCGATGAAAACCCGACCCTGCGCATGCTGCTCGGCGGGGCGTTGATCATCGTCGCGATTGTGGTGTCCAGCAGGCTTTCCGGCAGCTCAAGCAAGAAAGCTGTCGCCGCCGAGGCCGCCTCTCACTGAGTCCGGTCGTTGTGGCCGAGGTCGCGGTCCGGATCGATCCGGTCGCGAACCCGCTGCTTGAGCACCTTGGCCTCGGGGAAACCACCATCGGCCTTGCGCTCCCAGATCTGCACGCCGTCGCAGAAAATGTGGAAGACGCCGCCGGTGCCCGGTACCAGCGACACTTTGCCCAGGTCGTCGCCAAAGGTGCTGAGCAGCTCCTGGGCCAGCCAGGCGGCACGCAGCAGCCACTGGCATTGGGTGCAATAGGTGATGACGATTTCCGGTTTTTGAACGGTCATGAGTGACGGGCCTTCCTGAGGCAGAGTGCTGATTCTAGATACGAAAGGTTACCGTATTCCGGCCAGCAAGCTTCGGGCGGTCTGTTTCATCGGCTCATCGGCTTCCTTGAGCAACTCGTTGAGCAGTTTGATGGCGCTGTCCAGATCGCCGTCATCGATGCAGGTCTGAGCTTGCTCCAGTTTGCCCGCACTGTTGGGTTCAGCTGGCTCCAGGCTCAGTGGTTCAAGCTCCAAAGACGGACTGTCGCGAAATTCGTCGAGAAAGCTGTCGTCGAGTGCGCGCGAGGCGGGTTCGATTTCCCATTCGATCTCCGGTTCGGGCAGCGGCGGTTCGCTCGAATGCGACTCAGACAATGGCGACTCGTCCATCGGCCCCAGATCCCACTGGGTATCCATCGACAGTTCATCCAGATTCAATTGGTACTCATCCGCGGGCTCAGGCTCCGGGGGAGTAGCGATGGAGGCAACAACGGGCAATGCAACAGCAACCGGGCTAACAGCACCGATTTTGGGATGGCGGGAGCGGATTTCCTGAAGTGTCTGCCCGTCAAACCCGGCATTGCGCAGGCTGGCCTCCTGCTCGTCATAAGCTGCCATGTCGCCCTGTTTGCCGAACACTTCCAGCAATTGCACGGCAAGATCAGTGCGGTGCGGCTCCCTATCGATGGCCTCTCGCAACAAGCTGATTGCCTCGGCAAAACGACCGTAGGTCAGGTAGACCGCGACCGCTTCCAGCACATCGCTGGCGGGCGTCTCTTCAGGGTGTGCGTGGGTCGATTGCAGCGCAGGAGCCTCTCCCGGGGTTTCTGCCGCAGGACTGAGCTGCGGTTCATGGCGCGACATCTGATCGGCTGTTGACCCGAACACTGCCTGAGCCTGGGCCCGTCGGCGACGCCACACTACCAGCAACCCTGACGCTATCAGCAGCAATAAGCTACCGACCAACAGCCAATTGGTACCGGTCTCCTCGACCACCACCGGCGTCGGCGCCACGGCAACAGGCGCGATGGGCTGCGTCGCTGCCTGTTTGATCTCCTCCAGCCGGGCTTGCAGTTCAGCCGATTGCTTCTTCTCTACGGCGATCTGTTCGTCCTGTGCCTGAATTTTCAGATTGAGTTGATCGATGGTTGCCTGCAATTGTTGATTTTGCAGGACGCTCGCAGCCAGTTGCTCGGCGAGCGGATCCGGCACCGGGGCAGCGGCAGGTGCTGGCAGCGCTTGCCTGGGCGCAGGCGCAGGAGCTACAGCGGGCTGAACTTTGGGAAAGGCTGAATCGGAATGACTGGGCACCGGCGGCTCAGTGGCCGGCACGACACCTGGAGTACCTGGTGGGTCGATCAGTACCGTGTATTCGCGCAGCAATCGGCCGTTGGGCTGATTGAGCTGCACCAGGAAATTCAGGAACGGTTCATTGACCGGTTTACTGGACGTGACCTGAATCCAGCTGCGATTGCCGCGCAGGACAGGTGTGAATTTCAGATCATTGAGGAAGAACACCCGTTCCACGCGGGCACGATTGAATTCGTCTGCCGTGGCCAGGCTGACCGACAGCTCGCCCTCCTCCAGCCCGCCGACATCCACCAGGGCAATGTCGGCACGCAATGGCTGATTCAGCGCCGAATGCAAGGTGATTTCACCCAGACCCAGTGCCGACGCCAATGCCGACCAACAGACAGCGGTACCGGCCAATATCCACCTGGCACAACACCGTACAACGACCCGCCGACTTTCGAGCATGAGCATCCCTTAGATAACCAGAACAAGCTTCCACGTGTTCACATATCCAGTACGAACACGATATTGCCTGGTAGTTCTTATAGTCTGCTCACTGCACTAACTCAAAAAACCGATGGCGGGTACTGCCTCAAGATTTTTCCAGGTTGCCCAGGATATGTGCGTGGACCCGCATGCAGGTTTTCAGATCTGCCTCATCGACGCCGTCGAACAGTTCGTGGCGTAATTGATTGGCGATGGTTTCGATTTGATCGATCAGCGGACGGGCGGGGGTACACAGGACGATCTTCTTCGCACGACGGTCCTCGAGCACCGACTGTCGCTGCACCAGTCCCTGGCTTTCCAGGCTGTCGAGCAAACGGGCCAGGGTCGGACCTTCGACGCCCACAGATTGCGCCAGCTCACGTTGGGTCGGAGCCTGTTCGAAGCGAGCCAGGTGCAGCAGCACCAGCCAGCGTGCCTGAGACAAACCAAGGCCCGCCAGACGGCGGTCCAGCTCGGCACGCCAGCCGCGGGACATCTGGGCCAATTGCATGCCAAAACGGTGTTGATCGGTTAACGGCATAAAACACTCATGGTTAGCTGAAAATAAATAATTACTAATTATTAGTCAGCTAAGCATGAGCCTGAAGCAGTGGCAAGGCCTGTTCTGTACTGAATCGTTACATCAGCGAATCGGCGTTAAAAAACAGCAGGTTAAATCTCAAATTCAGACTGAAGGGCGGCTCGAACGCAGTACAACACCCCTTCCGGCACTCGGCCTGCAAAGAGCTCGGAAATCTCCGACACCGAAGGTAACTCGCCCTCGCCGTCCAGGAACGCATCCTGAATTTCACCCAGCAAGTCTTCCGGCAGGTCCAGCGCCTGCTCCAGCGACAATTGCTGCTTGCCGATGGCCTCGGCCAACATCGTGTAGACGTTTTTTTCCGAGCACTGCAACTGACCGGCGATCTGCAGCGGCGTCATGCCCGCCCGTGCCAGGGTAATCAGTTCGTGGCGCAAGTCGGCCACCGGTTTTGGCGCTTCGGCCTGACCACCGAGAACTTCGAGGAAGGCCTCGCCATAGCGCTCCAGCTTGCGCGCGCCGACGCCGCTGACCCGAGCCATTTCCGCCAGCGAGGTCGGCTGGCTGCGCAGCATTTCCAGCAGGGTCGAATCCGGGAAGATGACATACGGCGGCACGCCATGCTCCTCGGCGAGCTTGCGACGCAAGGCGCGCAGGGCTTCCCACTGTTCACGCTCTTCGCCACGCACCAGTTGGCTCGCCTGGCTCTTGCTGGTTTTGGTGGTGGTTTGCGCCTTGAGATCGCGGCGCAGTTCCAGGGTAACTTCGCCCTTGAGCAACGGCCGGCAAGTGTCGCTCAAACGCAGGCCGCCATAGCCTTCATGATCAACGTCCGCCAGGCCGCGCGCCACCAGCTGGCGGAACAGCGAACGCCATTCGCTCTCGCCCAGCGCCTTGCCGACGCCGTAAACCGACAGGTGCTGATGACCAAAACTGCGCACCTTCTCGTTGTCCTTGCCCAGCAATACATCCACCAGATGACCGACGCCGTAGCGCTGGCCGGTGCGGAAGATGGCCGACAACGCCTGCCGCGCGGGTTCCGTGGCATCCCAGGTCTGGACGCCGTCGGTGCAGTTGTCGCAGTGCCCGCAGGGTTCGGGCATCTCCTCGTCGAAATAGGCCAGCAGCGCCTGACGACGGCAACGGGTCTCTTCGCACAGCGAGAGCATGGCGTCGAGCTTGTGCTGCTCCAGACGTTTGTGGCGCTCGTCGCCTTCGGAGTTCTGCAGCATCTGCTTGAGCATCACCAGATCTTGAAGGCCGTAGGCCATCCAGGCATCCGCCGGCAGGCCGTCACGGCCGCCACGACCGGTTTCCTGGTAGTAGGCTTCAAGGGATTTGGGCAGATCCAGATGCGCGACGAAGCGCACGTTGGGCTTGTCGATGCCCATGCCGAACGCCACGGTGGCCACCATGATCAGACCTTCCTCGTTGAGGAAGCGTTTCTGGTGATAGGCACGCAGATCGTTGGGCAGGCCGGCGTGGTATGGCAGCGCCGGGAAGCCTTGTTCGGTGAGAAATGCCGCGACTTCCTCGACCTTTTTGCGCGACAGGCAATAAACGATGCCGGCATCGCCGCGCCGCTCGGCAAGGAACGCCAGCAGCTGCTTGCGCGGCTGTTCCTTGGGCACGATGCGGTAAAAAATGTTCGGCCGGTCGAAGCTCGACAGGAAACGCTCGGCGTTCTGCAGGTGCAGGCGGGTGACGATTTCTTCCCGGGTCCGCTTGTCGGCGGTGGCGGTCAGGGCGATGCGCGGCACATCGGGGAACATTTCCGCCAGTTGGCCCAGTTGCAGGTATTCCGGGCGGAAATCGTGGCCCCACTGCGAGACGCAATGGGCTTCGTCGATGGCGAACAAGGCAATGTTCAGGCCTTGAAGGAAAGACATCATCCGAGGCTGGACCAGGCGTTCCGGGGCGAGGTAGAGCATTTTCACCTCACCGCGACGGATACGCGCCGCCAGGTCTCGTTGCTGCTCGGCACTGAGGGTGGAGTTCAACGCAGCAGCGGCCACGCCCAGCTCTTCGAGGGTGGCGACCTGATCGTCCATCAGGGCAATCAGCGGCGACACCACCACCGCCAGGCCTTCGCGCAACAGCGCCGGCACCTGGAAACACAGGGACTTGCCGCCACCGGTAGGCATCAGGACCAGGGCATCGCCGCCACTGGCCACGCGCTCAATGATTGCACCCTGACGGCCACGGAAACTGTCGTAGCCGAAGATGTCCTTGAGGACGCGTTGAGCCTGTTCGAGCATAAAAACTCCAAAAATCACCGAAACATCCCTGCAAGGCTGGTTCAGGACCCGCAACGCTGCACCGTCAAATCGTAAGTGCGCATTGCATGACGCTTCACATTCCAGCCGTGACGCCAGCAGGACATCACAAAACGCGCGAGTATACCCGAGCCCTCCCTTGCAAAGGGTGCCGCTGAGAAGACACTCGAAGACCGATAAGGGTGAAAACCTGTGGGAGCGAGCCTGCTCGCGATGGCGGCGCCATATTCAACATCAATGTTTACTGAACCACCGCATTCGCGAGCAGGCTCGCTCCCACGGGGAATAAGGCGCAAATATGCCGCGCGGCTGGCCCCGGCGCTCAAGAAGGCCTAGAATTCCCGCATCGCACATTCCCCAAGGTAGTCCTTTAATGTCCTTCGCTGAGCAACTGACCCGCCTGCAAGTCTTCCTCGACGCCGATGAACTGCATGACGAGGCTCTGGACTACGTGGCCGCCCACGGCTACCTCACTGCCCTGTCGATCTGTTCCGAAACCGTTCCCGATCGCGAATGGATCGACGCACTGTTCGCCGAAGAGCCGCATTACAGCGGCGAAGCCCAGCGCGAAGAGATCGAAGCCACGCTGATCGGCCTGAAGGCCCACATCGCCCGCCAATTGGCGTCCGATGAAGAGTTCGAGCTGCCGTGCGATCTGGACCTGGGTGACGACCCGGACGATTCCGAACTGCGCGGCTGGTGCATCGGCTTCATGGAAGGCGTGTTCCTGCGCGAGGAAGCCTGGTTCGAAACCGCCGAAGACGAAGTCAGCGAAATGCTCCTGCCGATCATGGTCGGTTCGGGCCTGTTCGACGAGCAGCCGGAGTTCTCCGACATTGCCGCCGACGCCAACCTGATGGACGACATGATCGTGCAAATTCCGGAAGCCCTGACGGCGCTGTACCTGCTGTGCAACGCACCGGACGAAAAACCGGCGATCCTCAAGCCTCGTCACCACTAAGGTCCCGCCTATGGACAACCCCATAGGCAACCGCCCCCTGATGTTGCGCTACGTGCTGCTGGCCATCGGCTGGCTGAGCGTGGCGCTGGGGGTCATCGGGATTTTCCTGCCGGTACTGCCCACCACCCCTTTCCTGCTGCTGGCGGCCGCCTGTTTCGCTCGCAGCTCGCCGCGTTTCTACAACTGGCTGGTGGAACATCCACGACTCGGGCCATGGATCCGCGATTATCTGGACGGCAACGGCATTCCGCTCAAGGGCAAGGTTTACGCCATCGGCCTGATGTGGGCGAGCATCCTGTTTTCCTGCTATCTGGTGCCGTTGCCGTGGGCGCGCGGATTCATGCTGACCAGTGCGGTGCTGGTGACGATCTACATCCTCAAGCAAAAGACTTTGCGTAAATCCTGATACCTCCCCTGTAGGAGCGAGCCTGCTCGCGATGATCTTGTGAGCGACGCGGGGCAACAGGTTCCCACCGTTTTCGTTCAAGTCCATCGCGAGCATGCTCGCTCCTACAGTTACCGACGACCTGCCCTCCCCCCGCCAAAACACCACCTAGACTTCACCGAACCGCCCCCCCGAGCAGCCAGACATGCTCCGTAGTCCGCGTAGTCCAGGATGGTCAGCGCTCCGGCTTCGGATCGGCGGGTGGCTGTTGCTGGGCGGATTTCTGCTGGCCGGGCTGGGCAGTGTCTGGGCCGACTGGGATTTTGCGCAGATCCTGCAAACCGCCGAAAAGCGCTACGGCAACCTGGGCCCGGCGCGCGGCCGGATCGAGGCCTGGGGCCAGATGCTGCAGAGAGAGCGCAATGCCCCCGAGCGTGACCAGTTGAATACGGTCAATGGCTTCTTCAATCAGCAGCTGAGTTTTCAGGACGACATGCGAATCTGGCACCAGACCGATTACTGGGCCACCCCCGTGGAGGCGCTGGTCAAGGGTGCCGCCGATTGCGAAGACTACGCCCTGGCGAAATATTTCAGCCTGCGCGAGCTGGGAATTCCCAGCGAAAAACTGCGCATCACCTACGTCAAGGCGCTGACCCAGAATCAGGCGCACATGGTGTTGACCTTCTACAGCAGCCCCACCGCCGACCCGCTGGTGCTGGACAACCTGATCAGCGACATCCGCCCCGCCTCGCAACGCAAGGATCTGCTGCCGGTGTATGCCTTCAATGCCGAAGGCCTGTACCTGCCGGGCGCCAATGGCGGCAAACGCAGCAGCGACTCGAAAAAGCTGTCGCGCTGGCAAGACGTACTGAAAAAAATGCAGGCCGAAGGCTTCCCCGTCGGCGACGGCTGAAAGCCCTGGCAAGGAGCGTGTCATGAAACTGCGCAATCAGTTGTTTCTCGCCATCTGCCTGTTCCTGGTGGTGGCGTTCAGCGGCAGTTTTTTTGTCAGCCTGGAAAGCTCTCGCGAACAGACGCTGGGCCAGTTGCGCTCCCATGCCCAGGATGCCGCGACCGCGCTGGGCCTGTCGCTGACCGCGCAGATCGATGATCCGGCGATGATGGAATTGATGGTCAGCTCCATTTTCGACAGTGGCTACTTCAGCAGCATTCGCATCATCGACAACCAGGATCAGCGGGTGTTGGTGGAGCGCAATGCTTCGGCACGAATCGAAGGCGTCCCGGGTTGGTTCGTTCGCCTGGTCGACCTGCGTCATCAGGGCGGCGATGCCCTGATCATGCGCGGCTGGGAGCAGGCGGCACGGGTCGAAGTGCTGAGCAACCCGCAATTTGCCCTGGCCAAGCTTTGGGACAGCACCCTCGGCAGTCTGATCTGGCTGTTGCTGTGCGGGCTGCTGAGCGCGGTCTTCGGGGGTTGGCTGTTGCGCCGACAACTTCGCCCCCTGGACAGCCTGGTCAAACAGGCCGAAGCCATCAGCAAACGCGAGTTCCTGAGCCTGCCGAAACTGCCGCGCACACCGGAGTTGAAACGCGTGGTGCTGGCGATGAACCAGATGGTCGAAAAGCTCAAGGCGTTGTTCAGCGAAGAAGCGGCGCGCAGTGAGCAACTGCGCAACGAGTCCTACCGGGACAGCCTGACCGGGCTGGCTAATCGACGCTTGCTGGATGAACAACTGGCGGACCATCTGCTGGTCGCCGAGCACCATGGCGACGGCCATCTGCTGATGCTGCGACTCAATGACCTGACCGGGCTCAACCAACGCCTTGGTGGCCAGCAAACCGATGCATTGATCAGCGCGGTCGGCGAATTGCTCAAGCGCCTGACCGGATTGCCGGACCGACGCACCTGGCTGGCGGCGCGCAACCGCGGGGGTGAATTCAGCCTGCTGACGCCGGGCCTGAACGCCGAGGATGCCGCGCGCCTGGCCGCCGAAGTGAGTACCACCCTGGAAAACCTGCGCCTGACCGGCGCCAGTGACTGCTTGCCCGTCGCGCATGTGGGCATCGTCGCGTATCACCCGGGCGAATCGGCCAACGACGTACTGATGCGCCTGGATCAGGCGCTGGCCCAGGCCCGACAACCCGGCGAGCGGCCCTGGGTGCAATCGGGTCATGGCGAGCGCACGGTGAACCACACCCAACAGGATTGGCGTACCTGGATCGACGACGCCCTGAATCAGGGCAAATTGCAGCTGTATTTTCAGCCGGTGGTGCAATGCGCCGACACCAGTGAAATGCTGCATCACAAGGTCCTCGCGCGCCTGCTCGATCCACAGGGCCAGGCGATTGCCGCCGGGCAATTCCTGCCGTGGATCGAACGTCTGGGCTGGTCCGCGCGATTCGACCTGGCCATGCTCGAAGCGACCCTCGACTATCTGGCCGTCAATCGCTGGCCGCTGGCGCTGAGTTTGTCCGGGACCACCCTGCGCGATCAGACGCAGCTGCAACTGATCCTCGACATGCTCGACTCACTGCCGGAACTGGCGCCCTTGCTGACCCTGGAAATCGACGAACGCCAACTGCCGCCCCCCGACGAACTGCATCGGCTGAGCCACAGCCTGCTCGACACCGGCTACCGCCTGGGCCTGCAGCATTTCGGTGGCAGCTTCAGCCAGATCGGCAACCTCACCCAACTGGGCCTGGCGTACCTGAAAATCGACGGTGCCTACATCCGCCATATCGATGAACAGCGGGATAAACGGTTGTTCATCGAGGCGATTTTCAGGGCGACCAACAGTATTGATTTGCCGTTGATTGCAGAGATGGTCGAGACCCAAGGCGAGCTGGAGACCATCAGGGAGCTGGGGGTGTTCGGGGTGATGGGCAGGCTGATCGGGCCGCCGGAACCAATGTGAACAACGTCCGCAACCTGTAGGAGCGAGCATGCTCGCGATGCACCTGAGAGCACCGCGGAGTTTCAAGCGCCCAGCGTCATCGTTGACGACCATCGCGAGCAGGCTCGCTCCTACAGGGAGGCGGATTGATTACACCGTATCCACCTTCAACGAATGATCATTGAGCATGCCGTTGATGATGGTCGCCGAGTCCGCACCGGACACCACCCCGCCCGCCCCTGGCGTGACCCCGTAATGGCTGGCCAGGTTGACCCCGGCCAGGTCGATGGTCTGGTTCGGTGCCGCGCCGGCCATGGCGCTGACGTCGATGCTGGTCACCAGCGACGCGCCGCTGCCACTGACGGTGAAGTGCAGGTAGTCGTCCAGTGAAGCCGCAGTGCTGTTCTCCCCTTGCAGCAATTGCGACAGGTCGAGTTTGTCAGTGCCCGGCGTGAAGTCCGTGATCACGTCATGACCGCTGTTGCCCTTAAGCCACTGGAAGGTATCGGCGCCGCTGCCGCCGGTCAGGGTGTTGTTACCCAGGCCGCCGATCAGGAAGTCGTCGCCGCCACCACCATTGAGCACGTCGTTGCCCAGGCCGCCGGTGATGATGTTGCTGTTGTTGTCGCCGGTGAGGTTGTCGTTGAAGTTGGAGCCGACGAGGTTTTCGATCCCCGTCAGGGTGTCGGTGCCGGCGCCCAGGGTGTTCTGCGCGCCGCTGACGCCGAGGTTGACCGTGACGCCCGCCGTGGCATGGGCATAGCTGGCGGTGTCGTTGCCGGCGCCGCCGTCGAGCAGGTCATTGCCCAGCCCGCTGAACAGCAAGTCATTGCCGGCACCGCCATGCAATTCGTTGTTGCCATTGCCGGCCATGAGGATGTCGTTGCCGTCGCCACCATTGAGGATGTTATTGCCGTCCCCCGCCACCAGCGTGTCGTCGCCGGAGGTCCCGGTGAGGGTGTGGCCATCCTGGTAGCTGATGGTCACGTTGGCATTGGCGCTGCCGCCATGGTCGTCACTGGTGGTGTAGGTGCCGTGATAGTCCGGGGTGATGTCATGGGCGCCGGCGTAGTTGAGCTTCATGGTCAGCTCGTAGCTTTCTTTATTGCCCGCGCCACCGCCACCGCCGGGGTCGGTGATGTTGGTGATGTGGATCTGGTACACACCGTCCGACGCCGCGGTGATGGTCTGGCCATCGCCGATGGGAATCCAGGCCCCGCCGTTGACGGAGTACTCCATGGTGATGTGCCCGGCATCCAGGTTGTGGTCCAGGTTGAGGGTTTCGCCCTGCTTGAGGTTGACGGTGATCTTGTCCTCATCGTTGGTATTGGCAGCAGTGACCGGCCCCAGGTAGCCACTGATCACCAGCAGCGCGGTCATGGTCGCGGCATTGGCCGCGAAGGAAGCGCGCACATTGGCCAGTTCCTGGTTGGACGGTTTGGCGCCGCTGCCGGAAAAGTCGATCGCTCCGCTGCCGGTGAAATCCGCCGCCTTGCTGGCCCACCCGGTGTTGAAAGTGGTTGGCGAGGCCTTCATCGGATCGCCATCGGCATCGCTGTCGTTGGCCAGCAGCACATCCCCCGCCACGGCGATATTGCTCGAGAGGATGTTGGTGATGATGTGGTCATCGACCGCCACCGGTGCCGCATTCGGCACGACTTTGACGACCAGGGTGGAGCTGGCGAGATCGCCGTCGTTGTCGCTGAGGGTGAAGCCGATGTTTTCGGTCACCACCACCGACGTGGCCTTCTGCGAAATGTAGCTGTACTCGCCGGTATCGAGGTTCACCACCAGGGTGCCCTTGTTGTTGGTGGCGATGCTCAAGGTGTTGTCGACGGTGTTGAAGGTGCCGTGGTTGACGCCGCCGCTGAAGCCCAGCGAACCCTGGTTGCTGTTGCCTTTCGGATCGTAGGTGTAGGTGGTGCCATCGACCGTGATGGTTTTGACGAAACCGCCATCGGCCCCGAATGAACCACCCTCGAGCAGCGAACCGGTGACCGGTGCGCCAATCACGGTGCCCGACAACACCGAGTTGAGTTGCCCCAGGTCGGTGACGATCACCGCGTTGGTATTGGTGCCCGTGCCGGTGCCGTCATACGCCAGTGGGTTGAGGTCGCCGCTGCTGACACCGGTGCCCAGGCCAATGGCGTAGTTCTTGATTTGATTGTCGGTGAGGAACTCCTTCCAGTCCGCCTCGTCCCCGCCACCGATCGATCCTTCGTTGGGCTTGCCGTCGGAGAAGAAGTAACCGACGTTTTGCGCGCCGGTCAGTTTGCCGCTGGTATTGAACGCGGTTTGCGCCATGTCGACTGCGGCGTCGTAGTTGGTGCCGCCACCCGCCGACAGGCCGGCAACGATCGACTTGGCCGTCGCGATGTCCACCCAGATCGAGGTCTTGTCGGTGGCGTTGCTGCTGAACGTGACGATCTGCACTTTGACGTCGCCCAGATCATCGTACTTGTCGAGCAGCGCGCTGATCGCCTGCTTGGCCAGCTCCAGCCGCGACAGCCCCGGTACGCCGGAAGCGTCGGCCATACTGCCGGACACATCGATCACCAGCAGCAGGTTGGTGTCGATCTCCACGGCGGCCACCGAACGTTCGGCACCCGCGGCCTTGGGCACGTCATCGACGATGTTGACCACGATGGTGCTGGTGGTGCTGTTGCCCAGCGCATCGGTGGCCTTGTAGGTGAAGGTTTCCGTCAGGGTGTTCGGACCATCGTTGGCATTCGGCGAGGTTTTCGGCGCCGAGGTCAGGGTATAGGTGTAGGTGCCATTGGGGTTGAGCAGGATCTGCCCGTAAGTCCCGGTGGCGCTGCCGACCAGGGTGTAGGTGATGGCGCCACTGCCTCCGGTTACCGAACCGACCAGGGTACCGCTGGACGTTTCCGCAGTACTGCCCGGCTCGCTACCGGTCACGGTGCCGGCCGCCAGGTCCTGACCATCCTTGCTCAGGTCGAGGGCCTTTTCGTAGACCGTCACATCGGTGTCTGTGACAGCCTTGATGCTGCTGTCGGAGACATTGATGGTGATGGTCGTGGTGCTTTCGTCGCCGTCGGCATCACGCACGGTGTAGGTGAAGGTATCGGTCGCCCCCGCCGGGCTGACCGTGTTCGGGTTGCTGTGATAGACCGCATTACCGGCGGCATCGAGGGTCAGGTAGCCGTAGCTGCCAGTGATGTTATTGCCCAGGCCGCCGATCGCCGAGGTCGAGGTATTGCCGCCGGCGCGCACGCCGACCACCGTCACCGGACCATCGGCACCGTTGATGTCGTTGCCCAGTACGCTGATGTTGACGGTGCCACCCTCCACCACCGAGGACGTATCGGGTTTGGCGGTTGGAATGTCGTCGATGATGTTGACGTTGAGCTGTCCGGACGCGGTGCTGCCATCGCCGTCGGTGGCCACCACGTTGAAGTTCTCGGTGATGCTGTTGGTGCCGTTGGCGTTTGGATGGGTTTCGTTATCCACCAGGGTGTAGCTGTAGCTGACCACACCGGTAGTGGCGTTGAAGCCGGTGATGGTCAGGGTGCTGCCCAATGGCGTGGTGATCGATTGCGGGAAGCCGGCAGCCACGCCGCCGTTGACGACTGTGATGCCGCCCACGGTCAGGGTTTGCAAGCCGTCCAGCGCGGTGACTATGAAGGTGCCGTTCTGGGTCAGCGCAGGTGTGTTGGGGTTGGTGCCGTCGCTGAGGTTTTTCTCGAAGACGGTGAGTTCGCCACCCACCACATCCAGTCCGGTGAGCGTGACGCCGTCGTCGTTGTTGTGGATGTTCAGCACCAGGCTGGCGGTGCTCTTGTCACCGTCGGCATCGGTCAGGGTGTAGGTGAAGGTCTCGGTGCCGTTGCCATTGCCGTGCAAGGCCTTGAAGTCGGCATCGCTGGTGTCGAGGGTGTAGGTGTAGGTGCCATTGGCGTTCATCACCAGGGTGCCGTAGGTGCCGACGAAGGTACCGGGGGTGATCGGCCCGCTGCTCGGGCCGGTCGTTACACGGTCGGCGCCTTGCACATCGTTGGTCAGCACGTTGCCGCTCAGGGTCAGTTGGGTTTCCGATGCGGTCGACGCATTGGTGTCGCTCATCGCCTTCGGCACATCGTCGACGATGTTGACGTTGATCTGCCCGCTGGCGGAACTGCCGTCGGTGTCAGTGGCAACGATGTTGAAGTTTTCGGTGATGCTGTTGGCACCATTGGCCGTCGGATGCGCTTCGTTATCCACCAGCGTGTAGCTGTAGCTGACCACGCCGGTGGTCGGGTTGTAGCCAGTAATGGTCAGGGTGCTGCCCAGCGGCGTGGTGATCGATTGCGGGAAGCCCGCGGCCACGCCACCGCTGACCACGGCGATGCCACCGACCATCAGGGTTTGCAGGCCATCCAGAGCGGTGACGGTGAAGGTGCCACTTTGGGTCAGTGCCGGTGCGCTGGGGTTGCTGCCGTCGCTGAGGTTTTTCTCGTAGACGGTGAGTTCATCGCCACATACATCCAGCCCCTTGATGATCACCGGGTCGTCGTTGTTGTGGATGTTCAGCACCAACTGGGCAGTACTGGCGTCTCCGTCGGCATCGGTGAGGGTGTAGGTGAAGGTCTCGGTGCCGTTGCCGCCGCCGTGCAGCGCCTTGAAGTCCGCATCGCTGGTATTGAGGGTGTAGGTGTAGGTGCCGTTGGCATTGAGCACCAGGGTGCCGTAGGTGCCGACGAAGGTGCCGGGGGTGATCGGGCCGGCAGATGGGCCGGTCGGCACGCGGTCGGCGCCTTGTACGTCGTTGGTCAGCACGTTGCCATTGAGGGTCAGCAAGCTTTCCGAAGCGGTCGAGGCGTTGCTGTCGTACACGGCTTTTGGCAGGTCGTCGACGATGTTCACATCGAGGCTGCCATTGGCGGTACTGCCATTGTCATCCACGACGTTGACGGCAAAGTGCTCGGTGAGGCTGTTGGCGCCATTGGCCGTTGGATGCGCTTCGTTGTCCACCAGGGTGTAGCTGTAGCTGACCACGCCGGTCGCGGCATTGAAGCCAGTAATCGTCAGCGTGCTGCCCAGTGGCGTGGTGACCGATTGCGGGAAGCCTGCGCTCACCCCGCCAACCACCACGTTGATGCCACCGATAGTCAGGGTCACGACACCGTCGGGTGCGTTGATGGTGAACGTGCCGCTCTGGGTCAGTGCCCCGGCGTCCGGATTGCTGCCATCGCTGAGGTTCTTCTCGTAGACGTTGAGCTCGCCACCTTCGACGTTCAGCCCATTGATGGTCACGCCATCGTCGTTGTTGTGGATGTTCAGCACCAGTTTCGCGGTGCTCTTGTCGCCGTCGGCATCGGTCAGGGTATAGGTAAAGGTCTCGGTGCCGTTGCCGCCACCATGCAGCGCCTTGAAGTCGGCATCGTTGGGGTTGAGGGTGTAGGTGTAAGTGCCGTTGGCGTTCAGCACCAGGGTGCCGTAGGTGCCGACGAAGGTGCCGGGGGTGATCGGCCCGCTGCTCGGGCCGGTCGTTACACGGTCGGCGCCTTGCACGTCGTTGGTCAGCACGTTGCCGTTGAGGGTCAGATGTGTTTCCGAGGCGGTCGACGCATTGGTGTCGTTCATCGCCTTGGGCACATCGTCGACGATGTTGACGTTGATCTGCCCGCTGGCGGAACTGCCGTCGGTGTCGGTGGCAACGATGTTGAAGTTCTCGGTGATGCTGTTGGCACCATGGGCGGTCGGATGGGCTTCGTTATCCACCAGGGTGTAGCTGTAGCTGACCACGCCGGTGATCGGGTTATAACCGGTGATGGTCAGGGTGCTGCCCAGCGGCGTGGTGATCGATTGCGGGAAGCCGGCGGCTACGCCACCGCTGACCACGGCGATTCCACCCACCATCAGGGTTTGCAGGCCATCCAGCGCGGTGACGGTAAAGGTGCCGCTTTGGGTCAGTGCCGGCGTGTTGGGGTGGCTGCCGTCGCTGAGGTTTTTCTCGTAGACGGTGAGTTCATCGCCACACACATCCAGGCCCTTGATAATCACCGGGTCGTTGTTGTTGTGGATGTTCAGCACCAGGTTGGCGGTGCTCTTGTCGCCGTCGGCATCGGTCAGGGTATAGGTGAAGGTCTCGGTGCCGTTGCCGCCGCCATGCAGGGCTTTGAAATCGGCATCGCTGGTGTTGAGGGTGTAGGTGTAAGTGCCGTTGGCGTTCAGCACCAGCGTGCCGTAGGTGCCGACGAAGGTGCCGGCGGTGATGGGGCCGGCGCCTGGGCCAGTTGGCACACGATCGGCGCCTTGCACGTCGTTGGTCAGCACGTTGCCGCTCAGGGTGAGATGGCTTTCCGAAGCCGTCGACGCATTGCTGTCGTTCATCGCCTTGGGCACATCGTCGACGATGTTGACGTTGATCTGCCCGGTGGCGGTGCTGCCGTCGGTATCGGTCGCCACGACGTTGAAGTTTTCAGTGAGGCTGTTGGCACCATTGGCCGTCGGGTGCGCTTCGTTATCCACCAGGGTGTAGCTGTAGCTGACCACGCCGGTGGTGGCGTTGAAGCCGGTGATGGTCAGCGTGCTGCCCAGCGGTGTAGTGATCGATTGCGGGAAACCGGCGGCCACGCCGCCGCTGACGACCGTGATGCCGCCCACGGTCAGGGTTTGCAGGCCATCCAGTGCCGTGACGGTGAAGGTGCCGCTTTGGGTTAGCGCTGGCGCGTTGGGGGTGCTGCCGTCGCTGAGGTTTTTCTCGTAGACAGTCAGTTCGCCGCCATACACATCCAGGCCGGTGAGCGTGACGCCATCGTCATTGTTGTGGATGTTCAGCACCAGGTTGGCAGTGCTGGTGTCCCCGTCAGCGTCAGTGAGCGTGTAGGTGAAAGTCTCGGTGCCGTTACCGCCGCCATGCAGCGCTTTGAAATCCGCATCGCTGGTGTTGAGGGTGTAGGTGTAGGTGCCGTTGGCATTCAGCACCAGGGTGCCGTAAGTGCCGACGAAGGTGCCGGGGGTGATCGGACCGGCGCTTGGGCCGGTCGGCACGCGGTCAGCACCCTGTATGTCGTTGGTCAGGACATTGCCATTGAGAGTGAGCTGGGTTTCCGACGCGGTCGCCGCGTTGCTGTCGTACACGGCTTTGGGCAGGTCATCGACGATGTTTACGTCGAGGCTGCCGTTGGCGGTGGTGCCGTTGTCATCCACGACGGTGACGGCGAACTGCTCGGACAGGCTGTTGGCGCCATTGCCGGCTGGATGCGCTTCGTTGTCGACCAGGGTGTAGCTGTAGCTGACCACGCCAGTGGCGGCGTTGAAGCCGGTGATGGTCAGGGTGCTGCCCAGCGGTGTAGTGATCGATTGCGGGAAGCCTGCGCTCACCCCGCCGACCACGACGTTGATGCCGCCGATGCTCAGGGTCTCGACGCCATCGGGTGCATTGATGGTGAAGGTGCCGCTTTGGGTCAGTGCCCCGTTGTCCGGATTGCTGCCGTCGCTGAGGTTCTTCTCGTAAACGGTGAGTTCACCACCCTCAACGTTCAGGCCATTGATGGTCACGCCATCGTCGTTGTTGTGGATATTCAGCACCAGGTTGGCGGTGCTGGTGTCGCCGTCGGCATCGGTGAGGGTGTAAGTGAAAGTCTCGGTGCCGTTGCCGCCACCGTGCAACGCTTTGAAATCCGCATCGCTGGGGTTGAGGGTGTACGTGTAAGTGCCGTTGGCGTTCAGCACCAGGGTGCCGTAGGTACCGACGAAAGTACCGGGCGTAATTGGGCCGGCGTTTTCACCCACCGTCACGCGGTCGGCGCCTTGCACGTCATTGGTCAGCACGTTGCCGTTCAGGGTCAGCTGGGTTTCCGACGCGGTCGCGGCGTTGCTGTCGTACACGGCTTTGGGCAGGTCGTCGACGATGTTCACGTCGAGGCTGCCGTTGGCGGTGGTGCCGTTGTCGTCGACCACGGTGACGGCGAACTGCTCGGACAGGCTGTTGGCGCCATTGCCGGTTGGATGCGCTTCGTTGTCGACCAGGGTGTAGCTGTAGCTGATCACGCCGGTGGCGGCGTTAAAGCCGGTGATGGTCAGGGTGCTGCCCAGCGGCGTGGTGATCGATTGCGGGAAGCCTGCGCTCACCCCGCCGACCACCACATTGATGCCACCGATGCTCAGGGTCTCCACGCCATCGGGTGCGGTGATGGTGAAGGTGCCGCTCTGGGTCAGCGCCCCGTTGTCCGGGTTGCTGCCGTCAGACAGATTCTTCTCGTAGACGGTGAGCTCGCCGCCTTCAACGTTCAGGCCATTGATGGTCACGCCATCGTCATTGTTGTGGATGTTCAGCACCAGGTTGGCAGTGCTGGTATCGCCGTCGGCATCGGTGAGGGTGTAGGTGAAGGTCTCAGTGCCGTTGCCACCACCGTGCAGCGCTTTGAAATCCGCATCGCTGGTGTTCAGGGTGTAGGTGTAAGTGCCATTGGCGTTCAGCACCAGGGTGCCGTAGGTACCGACGAAAGTACCGGGCGTAATTGGGCCGGAGTTTTCACCCACCGTCACACGGTCGGCGCCTTGCACGTCATTGGTCAGCACATTGCCGTTCAGGGTCAGCTGGGTTTCCGACGCGGTCGCGGCGTTGCTGTCGTACACGGCTTTTGGCAGGTCGTCGACGATGTTCACGTCGAGGCTGCCGTTGGCGGTGGTGCCGTTGTCATCCACGACGGTGACGGCGAACTGCTCGGACAGGCTGTTGGCGCCATTGCCGGCTGGGTGGGCTTCGTTATCCACCAGGGTGTAGCTGTAACTGACCACGCCAGTGGCGGCGTTGAAGCCGGTGATGGTCAGGGTGCTGCCCAGCGGTGTAGTGATCGATTGCGGGAAGCCTGCGCTCACCCCGCCGACCACGACGTTGATGCCGCCGATGCTCAGGGTCTCGACGCCATCCGGTGCAGTGATGGTGAAGGTGCCGCTCTGGGTCAGCGCCCCGGCGTCCGGGTTACTGCCGTCAGACAGATTTTTCTCGTAGACGGTGAGTTCACCACCCTCAACGTTCAGGCCATTGATGGTCACGCCATCGTCGTTGTTGTGGATGTTCAGCACCAGGTTAGCGGTGCTGGTGTCGCCGTCGGCATCGGTGAGGGTGTAAGTGAAAGTCTCGGTGCCGTTGCCGCCACCGTGCAACGCTTTGAAATCCGCATCGCTGGGGTTGAGGGTGTAGGTGTAAGTGCCGTTGGCGTTCAGCACCAGGGTGCCGTAGGTACCGACGAAAGTACCGGGCGTAATTGGGCCGGCGTTTTCACCCACCGTCACGCGGTCGGCGCCTTGCACGTCATTGGTCAGCACGTTGCCGTTCAGGGTCAGCTGGGTTTCCGACGCGGTGGTGGCGTTGCTGTCGTACACGGCTTTGGGCAGGTCGTCGACGATGTTCACGTCTAGGCTGCCGTTGGCGGTGGTGCCGTTGTCATCCACGACGGTGACGGCGAACTGCTCGGACAGACTGTTGGCGCCATTGCCGGTCGGGTGGGCTTCGTTATCCACCAGGGTGTAGCTGTAACTGACCACGCCAGTGGCGGCGTTGAAGCCGGTGATGGTCAGGGTGCTGCCCAGCGGCGTGGTGATTGATTGCGGGAAGCCTGCGCTCACCCCGCCGACCACGACGTTGATGCCGCCGATGCTCAGGGTCTCGACGCCATCGGGAGCGGTGATGGTGAAGGTGCCGCTCTGAGTCAGCGCCCCGCTATCCGGGTTACTGCCGTCAGACAGATTTTTCTCGTAGACGGTGAGCTCGCCACCCTCGACGTCCAACCCATTGATGGTCACACCGTCGTCGTCATTGTGGATGTCCAGCACCAGATGGGCAGTGCTGGTATCGCCATCGGCATCGGTGAGGGTGTAGGTGAACGTCTCCTTGCCATCACCACCACCGTGCAGCGCCTTGAAGTCGGCATCGTCGGTGTTGAGGGTGTAGGTGTAGGTGCCGTTGGCATTCAGCACCAGGGTGCCGTAGGTACCCACAAAGGTACCGGGCGTGATCGGCCCGGAATTTTCACCCACCGGTACGCGGTCAGCGCCCTGTATGTCGTTGGTCAGGACATTGCCATTCAGGGTCAACCGGGTTTCCGTAGCCGTGCCATTGTGGTCATCGAACGCCTTGGGCACGTCATCGGTGATGTTGACGTCCAGCGACCCGGTGGTGGAGTCGCCATTGTTGTCCCCAGCCACCACCGTGAAGTGCTCGCTGAGGGTAGTGCCATCACCGCTCGAATGGGTCTCGCTGCCGTTGAGGGTGTAGCTGTAGCTGACCACGCCGGTAGCCGGGTTATAACCGGTGATGGTCAGGGTGCTGCCGAGCTGCGTGGTGATCGATTGCGGGAAGCCCACGGCGACACCGCCGGTGATGACGTTGATCCCGCCGATGCTCAAATTGTTCAGCCCGTCGGGCGCTGTGACCGTAAACGTACCGCTCTGGGTAAGAGCCCCCGGATTGCTCGCCGAGCCATCAGGCAGGTTTGCTTCGTTGAGGTTCAGCTCGCCGCCTTCCACCGACAACCCACTGAGGGTGACAGGGTTGTTCACGACTGGCGGAAGTGGAACGGGAGGCGCGATCACGGGTCCCTGGGTGTCATCAACAACGGTGTTGACCACCGCATCGTGGCGCTCTTCGGGGAACTCGGGAATGCCGTTGAAACCGGCGGTGGGGAAGCCGATGTTCGGATCGACCCGTCCGCCGACCTCTTCGAGCATCACAAAACTGTGGCCGCCGCCCAGTGCACCGCCGGCAGGTCCGGTCGAGCCGCCTGGTCCCGCCGCCGTTGCTTCGGCGGTCTGCGTCGGGTCGTCACCGGCAGCAATGGCTTTTTGCAGCTGCTCGACGTCACTCAGCTGCGCCTCGCTGGGCGTCACCGATTCGTTGGTATTGAGGTGGGGCGATTCCTGGGCCAGCAGCTGTGGGGTCATGTTCAGGCTGCTGCCCCGTCCAAGGGTTAGCTCCTGGCCATTTTGCAGATGCACCGCCACCGCGCCTTCGGCACCGGTAACGAGCTGATCACCGGCGAACAATCGGTCGCCCTCGATCAGAGGGCGACGGGTGCCGTCGCCCGCCACCGCGAACACCTGACCGATGACCTTACTGACGATACCGATGAGCGTTGCCATGTGCATTTCCTCCGCTGCCAACCGCTGTCGGCACCTTTTTTGTTGCGGAGAACATGCTCATGGATGGCTCAGGCGACTTGCCTGGCGGTTCGTCTAAAAGTGAGCGTTTACCTGAGTAAGCCGCTTCCCTGGCGACGATCTCGCCCGGCGTATTGCCCGTGGGTGTCACCTTCATCGGAAGAAAAGCCTTTGCAATCAATTGTATCGGGCGTTTCTTCGTGGGCGACTCACCCTGCAACGATGCGTAACGGTGGTGAATCACACGAGTGACAAAATTTTGTCACTCACTGTACCGCTACACCTCCCTCCCTCCAGCACTTCCCCGCCCTATGTCGATAAGTGGGTGGAACTTTTCCGAAGCCCTCGGAGAGCGCCCTAAAGCTCATAAAACAAGGGCTTCGCAACTGAACAATGTGCTGGATTTTGCAGAGCGCATAAGTTTTTTTCGGCATAAACATTATGAGAAAAACTTCTTAGGTTCTCTCCAGAATGTTCTTAGCTCTGATGTAAAAGCCATGAAACGGTTTACCTATAAATGTCGTCAATTATTTGGCGACGATAAAGCACCATCAGGACTTCAGGGAGATGCACCCATGCGCCGCTTAAACCCCCTCTGCTCCGCAGTTTTACTGGCCATGGCCTGCACCTACCAGGCTCAAGCCATGACCATGACCGAGGCCATCCAGAGCACCATCGCGACCCACCCTGAGCTGGCGTCGCGGGTGGATAGCCGTTTGTCGGCTGATGAAGACGTAAAGGTCGCCAAGGGGGGCTTTTATCCGTCGGTGGATCTCAATGCCGCCTACGGGCGCGGCTACAGCGATAACACCAACACCCGGGCGTTCGGCGATCACCACACCTCGATCCTCAATTACACCCAGTCGGAGCTGCGGTTGCGGCAGATGCTGTTCGACGGGTTCAACACTGCCAATGAAGTCGAGCGCACCAAGGGCGTGGTCAACTCCCGTGCCTATTACGCCCAGGGCACCGCCCAGGACCTGGCCCTGCGCACCATCGAGGTCTATCTCGAAGTGCTCAAGCGCCGTGAGCTGGTGACATTGGCGCAGAACAACCTGCAGGCACACTTGCGGGTCAACGATCAGATCGGCCTGCGCACCCAGCGCGGTGTCGGCAGCAACGCCGACGCCGATCAGTCCACCGCCCGTCGGGCCCTGGCGGAAAACAACCTCGATACCGCCCAGGTGGACCTGGCCGACGCCGAGTCGAACTTCGCCGCCGTGGTCGGCCGCCTGCCCGATGAACTGGAAGCACCGCCCTCGACCCGGGGCGAACTGCCGCCAACCTTGCTCGAAGCCCAGCAGAGCATGGTGGAAAACAACCCGTACCTGAAATCCGCCCAGGCTGACGTGCAATCGGCCGAGAGCCAGTACGAAGTGGCCAAGTCGCCGTTCTACCCTCGCTTCGATGCGGAAGCGGCGGTCGGTGCGAACAACAACATCCAGGGCGACAAGGGCCATGACAATGAATGGCGGGTCGGCGTGGTGATGAACTACAACCTGTTCCGCGGCGGCAGCGACAAGGCGCGCCTGCAATCGGACGCGCACAAGATCAATCAGGCGATGGACATCCGCAACAACGCCCTGCGCCAACTCAACGAGAACATTCACCTGGCCTGGAACGCCATGGTCAATGCCAAGAAACAAACCCCGACCGCCCGTGAATATGCCGAAACCAGCAAGCGCGTACGCATGGCCTACCAGGACCAGTTCGGCCTCGGCCAGCGCACCCTGCTCGACCTGCTGGACAGCGAAAACGAACTCTACAACGCCAACCGCCGCTACACGGAAGTGCGCTACACCGAGGAGTTTTCGATGTACCGTGTTCTGGCGAACATGGGCCAATTGCTGAGCAAACAGCGGGTCGTGCTGCCTGCCGATGCGGTCGCCCAGGCCGAGGTGAAGAACGAAGCCCGTCTGCCTGATCTCAAATGAGACGCCTCCTGTAGGAGCGAGCCTGCTCGCGATGATCGTTAACGATGAAGCGGGAAGCCTGACACCCCGCGTCGCACTCCGGTTCATCGCGAGCAGGCTCGCTCCTACAATTGATTGAGTTGTTCAAATAAGGGAGCGATCAATGTGACCAGCATGGAACCCGGCAACACCGGTGTCGATCCGCGCCTGAGCTTCGATGACCCGTTACTGGACGGTCTGTTGATCCTCTGCAAACTCCACGGCGCGACGGTCAGTCGCGGCAGCCTCAGTGCCGGGCTGCCCATGGCCAAGCAGCGCATGAGCCTGGACCTGCTGCCCCGCGCCGCCGCCCGGGCCGGTTTGCAGGCGCGCCTGCTGCGCCGCGATCTCAAGGACATTTCCCCGCTCAACCTGCCGGTATTGTTGCTGCTGAACAACGACCGCACCGCCGTGCTGCGGCGTATTGGCGAAGACGGCCGGGTGCTGATCCTGCCCAGCGAAGCCGACGGCGGTGAACAGTGGATCAGCCCCGAAGAACTCGCCGAACACTACAGCGGCCAGGCCCTGTTCGCCCGCCCGCGCCATGAACTCGAAGACCTGCGCTCGCCCCTGGTACCGCGTGTGCAGGCATGGTTTCGCGACACCCTGAAGCTGTCGAAATGGCTGTACAGCGATGCGATCCTGGCGAGCTTCCTGATCAACCTGCTGGGGTTGATGGTGCCGCTGTTCGTGATGCAGACCTACGACCGCGTGGTGCCGAACCAGGCCACCTCGACCCTGTGGGTGCTGGTCATCGGCTTGATGATCGGCACCGGTTTCGAACTGGTGCTGCGGGTGGTGCGCGCGCATTTGCTGGACACCGCCGGCAAGAAGACCGACGTGATCCTTTCCGCGACTTTGTTCGAACGCATCACCGGCATGGCGATGAAAGCCAAACCGGCGACCATTGGCGGTTTTGCCCAAAGCATCCATGACTTCCAGGGGCTGCGGGAATTTCTGACGGCGGTGACGCTCACCAGCCTGATCGACCTGCCCTTTGCCCTGCTGATGCTATTGGTGATCGGCCTGTTGGGCGGCTGGCTGGTAGTCATTCCGATTCTGGCCTTTCCGATCACGATCATCTTCGCCATGGTGATTCAGGCGCGTCTGCGCGACACCGTGCAAAAAAGCCTGACCCTGGGCGCCGAACGCCAGGCCCTGCTGATCGAAACCCTCGGCGGCCTGGAGACACTCAAGGCCTGCAGCGCCGAAAGCGAACGCCAGCACAAATGGGAGAGCACCCACGGCGCCCTCACCCGCCTCGACAGCCACGCACGCAATCTGGCGGCGCTGGCCACCAACGGCACACTGTTCATCCAACAGATTTCCGGCATGGCCACCATCGTCGCCGGGGTCTACAGCATCATCGCAGGCAACCTCAGCGTCGGCGCGCTGGTGGCAACCTACATGCTCGGCAGCCGGGTGTTGGCGCCGCTGGGGCAAATCGCCGGGTTGATCACCCGTTACCAGCAAGCGCAATTGACCATGAAAAGCACCGACGCCCTGATGGCCCTGCCCCAGGAACGCGACGCCCGGCAGCGGCCACTGGAGCGCACCCATCTGCAAGGCGCGCTGGACGTGACCGGCGTGACCTTCCACTACAACGGCCAGAGCGCGGCGGCGCTGGCCAACATCAGTTTCAGCGTCAAACCCGGCGAACGGATCGGCATCATCGGGCGCAGCGGTTCGGGCAAAAGCACTCTGGCACGACTGGTCATGGGCTTCCTCGAACCGGGGGAAGGCCAACTGCTGCTCGATGGCCTGGACCTGCGGCAACTGGACGTCGCCGACCTGCGCCATCAGATCGGCTACGTGGCCCACGACCTGCCGCTGCTGGCCGGCAGCCTGCGCGACAACCTGACCCTCGGCGCGCGTTACATCAGCGACTCGCGGATGCTGGAAGTGGCGGAACTGACCGGTGTCACCGAACTGGCCCGGCAACACCCGCAAGGCTTCGACCGGCCCGTGGGCGAGCGTGGGCAACTGCTCTCCGGCGGGCAGCGCCAGGCGGTGCTGCTGGCCCGGGCCATGCTGCTGGACCCGCCGATCATGTTGCTCGACGAACCCACCAGCGCCATGGACAACAGCAGCGAAGACGTCCTGCGGCAAAAACTCCACGGCCTAGTCCAGGGCAAAACCGTACTGCTGGTCACCCACCGCACCTCGATGCTCAGCCTGGTGGATCGGCTGATCGTGCTGGACAACGGGCGGATCGTCGCCGACGGGCCGAAAGAAGCGGTCATTGATGCACTGCGCAAGGGCCGTGTCGGCTCTGCGGCAGTCTAGGAGTCGCCCATGTCTGCCTCTCAACCGGCTACCCCGAAAGAACGTGGCTACCTCGACAGTTTCGGCAAAAGCGCCGAGGCCGAATTCATGCCGGAAACCGCCGGCGCGGCGCTGCAGGATTCACCGCGCTGGTCGCGCATTACCGTGTGGCTGGCGGCGGCGCTGCTGATCAGTGCGCTGGTCTGGGCCAAGTTCGCCGTGCTGCAGGAAGTCACCATGGGCGAAGGCAAGGCGATTCCGTCGAGCAAGGTGCAAGTGATCCAGAACCTCGAGGGCGGCATCGTCACCGAGATCTTCGTGCGCGAGGGGCAAATGGTGAACAAGGGCGACACCCTGTTGCGCCTCGATGACACGCGCTACCTGTCGAACAAGGGCGAAAGCGAGGCCGATCGTTATGCCCTGACCGCACAGGTCGAACGTTTATCGGCGGAGGCTGAGGGACGGCCTCTGAAGCTGTCGGATGAAGTGATCGCCAAGGCGCCGCAAGTGGCCGAGGACGAGCGCGCGCTGTACGAGCAACGGCAACGTCGCCTGGCCAGTGAACAGCGCACCCTGAGCGAACAGCTTCGGCAGAAAACCCAGGAGCTGGCGGAGTTTCGCTCCAAGGCCGGGCAGTACAGTTCGAGCCTGGCGCTGGTCAATCAGGAAATGGGCATGTCCGAACCGCTGGTCAAGACCGGCGCCGTGTCACCCGTTGAAATCCTGCGGCTTAAACGCAGTGCCGTGGAAATCCGCGGCTCGCTCAACGCCACCAACCTGGCGATTCCCCGGGCCGAATCGGCGATTGCCGAGATCAGGAGCAAGATCGACGAATCGGAGCAAACCTTCCGTTCGGAAGCGGCCAAGGAACTGAATGAGAAACGCACCGACCTGTCGAAAATCACCGCGTCGAGCATCGCCATCGACGACCGCGTGACCCGCACCACCGTGACCTCGCCGGTCAAGGGTATCATCAAGGTGCTCAAGGTCAACACCATTGGCGGCGTGGTTCAGCCGGGCAGCGACATGGTGGAAATCGTACCGTTCGAAGACAACTTGCTGATCGAGGCCAAGGTGCGGCCACAGGACGTCGCGTTTCTGCATCCAGGACAGAAAGCCATGGTCAAGTTCAGCGCCTACGACTACACGATCTATGGCGGCCTGAGCGCCAAGCTTGAACTGATCGGCGCCGACACCATCACCGATGACAAGGGCAACAGCTTCTACCTGATTCAGGTGCGCACCGATAAAAACCATTTGGGCGGAGATGTGAAACCGCTGCTGATCATTCCGGGGATGGTGGCGACGGTGGATATCATTACCGGGGAGAAGACCGTGCTGGATTATCTGCTCAAGCCGGTGCTGAAGGCGCGGACTGAGGCGATGCGCGAAAGGTAGTCCCGAACAGATTTTTTGGCTGCCTGTTCTATCGCTATCGCGAGCAGGCTCACTCCCACAGGGAAATGCGATCAACTGTGGGAGCGAGCCTGCTCGCGAAGAGGCCAGCACAGACAACCATTATTTCCGCCCATGATTACGCTGAAAGACCTCCTCCCCCATCGCCGCAATCTGCCCCTCGATCAACGCCTCGAACGGCTTTAACAACGCCTCGAACGAAGCCGGCGCTTCCAGCACCTGCAACGCCTGCACGATCGCCTCCACCGTCGATAACGCCCCCGGCCCCGGTGCCTTGCGCAGCCGGTAACGGGACACGCCGCCCTCGGCCAATGTCACCCTGGGCAATGCCGCCAGCAGCGGGTTGAGGTGCAGCATCTTGCGCGCCTTGCGCCAGGTGCCGTCCGGTACCACCAGCAGCAACGGATCATCGGAAGCGGTGTAGGCCTGCATCGGCTGCGCATCGTCAGCGGGAAACAACAACCGCGCCTGATACCCCGGTTGATTGAGCAGTGCCGGCAAATCCTCGAACACCTCGCCGACGATCAGCTCGGCATTGGTCAAACCCAGGGCTGCCAGCCGCGCGGTATTCAGCGCATGGTTCACTTCGCTCGGATGCTGCAACAGCAACACCCGGGTACGGCTGTCGAGGCTGGGGATCAGCGGGCACAGGCAATGGCTTTGCGGGCGCAGGCAGCGGGGGCATTGGAGTCTGGACATGGTCTTACGCCTGATTGAGCTGTGCTTTGAGCAGATCGCGGAAGGTCTGGATCAGCGGTTCGCGGCTGCGGCCCCGGCGCACGATCATCGAGAACGGCGCCTGATAACCGAAGGTCGCCGGCAACAGCACCCGCAGGTCGCCCTTGTCGGCCCAGGCCTGGGCGTAATGTTCGGGCAGGTAACCGATGTAGGCGCCGGACAGCACCAGGATCAGTTGCGCCTCCATACTTTCCACCGTCGCCGCGCTGTGCTTGAAGCCGTGACGCGCCAGTTCGGCCTGGCTCCAGTAACCGCGACCGACCATGCGCTGCTGGGTGATGACCTGCTCGGGAATGCGCCGCTCGTTGAACAGCGGGTGGCGGGTACTGCAATACAGCCAGTGCTGTTCGCGGTACAGCGGCATGTAAACCAGGCCGCTCATGCGCGTGGAAAATGCACCGATGGCCAGATCGAGACGGTTGTCCTGCACGCCCAGTTGCAGTTCGTAGGGACTCATCACCGACAAATGCAAATGCACCGCCGGGTGTTCCTGGCTGTAAGCGCCGATGGCCTCGGCGAACGGCAGGGCCTTGTCGCTGACGGTGGAGTCGATCACCCCCAGGTTCAAGGTGCCGCGCAATTCGCCCTTGAGCGCGGCGGCGTATTGTTCGAAACCCTCCAGTTCGCCTAAAAGGCGCAGGGTCTCTTGATGGAACAACTCGCCCTTGCTGGTCAGGCTGAAACCACCCCGGCCGCGATGGCACAGCACCAGCCCCAGCGCCGACTCCAGCTGACTCATGTAGGTGCTGATGGCCGACGTAGAGAGGTTGAGCTCTTGCTGGGCGTTGGCGAATCCCTGGTGCCGCACCACGCTGACGAAGATGCGCAATAGTTTCAGGTCGGGTAAAGCGTTGGCCATGGAAATGCTCCGATCACGGGGTGACGCGCAATACTCAAGTCGATGAAGATCCTTGTAGGAGCGAGCCTGCTCGCGATCGCGATATGACAGCCAACATCAATGTTGACTGACCCACCGCTATCGCGAGCAGGCTCGCTCCTACAGGGTTTGTGCCTGGCATTGGATTTTGCGCATGCGGTGAAGTCTATCGCCGTCATCGCCATTAGTTTAGAAAAATCTGAACTAAGTATTTGCCCGTAGCGATTCTTCCCGGCCACTACATTTCGCAGAATCGGCCCAAAGCAGGTGTCCATGCCTTCCGTGAGCGGCTGCCTGCATAAATAAAACAACGACGATGAGGCCCTACCCGTGGACAAGATTCTTCACCAACCACTGGGCGGCAACGAGATGCCACGCTTCGGCGGCATCGCCACCATGCTGCGACTCCCCCATGTTCCTACCGCTGCCGGCCTGGACGCTGCCTTCGTTGGCGTGCCCCTGGACATCGGTACTTCCCTGCGCCCTGGCACCCGTTTCGGGCCGCGTGACATCCGCACCGAATCGGTGATGATCCGTCCATACAACATGGCCACCGGTGCCGCACCGTTCGACTCGCTGTCGGTTGCCGACATCGGCGACGTGGCGATCAACACCTTCAACCTGCTGGACGCCGTTCGCATCATCGAAGAAGCCTACGACGACATCCTCGAACACAACGTGATCCCGCTGACCCTGGGCGGCGACCACACCATCACCCTGCCGATCCTGCGTGCCATTCACAAGAAGCACGGCAAGGTTGGCCTGGTGCACATCGACGCCCACGCCGATGTGAACGATCACATGTTCGGCGAGAAAATCGCCCACGGCACCACCTTCCGTCGCGCCGTCGAAGAAGGCCTGATCGACCCGGACCGCGTTGTCCAGATCGGTCTGCGCGCCCAGGGCTATACCGCTGACGACTTCAACTGGAGCCGCAACCAGGGCTTCCGCGTTGTGCAGGCCGAAGAGTGCTGGCACAAATCGCTGGATCCACTGATGGCCGAAGTCCGCGAGAAAGTCGGCGGCGGTCCGGTGTACCTGAGCTTCGACATCGACGGCATCGACCCGGCCTGGGCTCCAGGTACCGGCACCCCGGAAATCGGCGGCTTGACCACCATTCAGGCGATCGAGATCGTTCGTGGCTGCCAAGGCCTCGACCTGATCGGTTGCGATCTGGTAGAAGTCTCGCCCGCTTACGACACCACCGGTAACACCTCGCTGCTGGCCGCCAACCTGCTGTACGAAATGCTCTGCGTACTGCCTGGCGTAGTCCACCGCTGAGGATTGGTCATGACCGAACGCGATCAGGTTTTGAAAGCGGCCGCCGATCTGGTGTCCGCCTTCGCCCGTAACGATCGCGAAGCCTACTTCGGCGCGTTCAGCGCCGATGCGAGCTTCGTGTTTTACACCCTCGGACAGCCCCTGCTGTCACGCGATGCCTATCAGGCGTTGTGGGATAGCTGGCGCGCCGAGGATGGCTTCGAAGTGCTGTCGTGCACTTCGAGCAACGCCTTCGTCAGCCTGCAGGGTGACGTGGCGATTTTCATCCATGACGTGGCCACCGAGCTGCGCATGCAAGGGGAGCAACACTTCAGCCAGGAGCGCGAGACGATTGTTTTCAAGAAACAAGCGTCTGGCCAAGAACAACAAGGCCTATGGCTGGCCTGCCACGAACATTTGTCCGCAATGCCGGAAGGGCTGCCAACCCCTTAGCCAACACAGGTGACGCTCACGCACGATGAGCGCGCCTTTATGATCGGAGCAGATCATGAATAACAAAAACAACGACCAAAGCCTTACACAAATTGAAACCCACGGGGTCGAGCAGATCCCGGACAACGAACGCACCGCAGGCCCGACGGACTTGTTCCGGATGATCTTCGGTGGTTCGAACACCTTTGCCACCGCCGTTCTCGGCAGTTTCCCGGTGCTGTTCGGCCTGTCGTTCCAGGCCGGGGCCCTGGCGATTGTGCTGGGCGTGCTGCTGGGCTCGCTGATCCTGGCGCCGATGGGCCTGTTCGGTCCGATCAACGGCACCAACAACGCCGTGTCTTCCGGTGCACACTTCGGTGTTCACGGGCGGATCGTCGGTTCGTTCCTGTCACTGTTGACCGCCATCGCCTTCTTTTCGCTCTCGGTCTGGAGTTCGGGAGATGCGCTGATCGGTGGTGCGAAACGCCTGATCGGCCTGCCGGAAACCGACCTGACCCTGGGTCTGGCCTACGGTCTGTTCGCGGTGCTGGTGCTTACTGTATGCATCTATGGCTTCCGTTTCTTGCTGTGGGTCAACAAGATCGCAGTCTGGAGCGCGAGCCTGTTGTTCCTGCTGGGCGTCTTCGCCTTCGCAGGTCCCTTCGATGTGAACTACGCCGGCACCGTGAACATGGGCCAGCCAGGTTTCTGGGCGGCCTTCATCGGTGCCGCGCTGGTGGCCATGAGCAACCCGATTTCCTTCGGGGCGTTCCTGGGTGACTGGTCGCGCTACATTCCGCGCGAAACGTCCAAGCGCCGGATCATGGCGGCGGTGGTGATTTCGCAGATCGCGACCTTCATCCCGTTCCTGTTCGGCCTGGTCACCGCCACCATCGTAGCGATCCAGGCACCTGACTACATCGCGGCCAACAACTACGTGGGCGGCCTGCTGGCGGTATCGCCAAGCTGGTTCTTCCTGCCGGTGTGCCTGATTGCGGTGATCGGCGGCATGTCCACCGGTACCACGTCGCTGTATGGCACCGGGCTGGACATGTCCAGCGTGTTCCCACGGGTGCTGTCGCGGGTCAAGGCCACGCTGCTGATCGGTGTGATGTCGATTGCCTTCATCTTCATCGGTCGCTTCGCGGCGAACCTGGTGCAGAGCGTGTCGACCTTCGCCGTACTGATCATCACCTGCACCACTCCGTGGATGGTGATCATGATCATCGGCCTGCTGGTACGTCGTGGCTTCTACTGCCCGGATGACCTGCAAGTGTTCACCCGCGGCGAGAAAGGTGGCCGCTACTGGTTCAACCACGGCTGGAACTGGCGTGGCCTGGGTGCCTGGATCCCGAGCGCGGCCGTCGGCCTGTGCTTCGTGAACCTGCCGGGGCAGTTTGTCGGACCACTGGGCGAAATGGCCGGCGGCATCGACATCAGCCTGCCGGTGACCCTGGGCCTGGCCTCGGTGGTGTACCTGGTATTGCTGAGCCTGTTCCCGGAACCGGCTGCGGTGTTCGGACCGAATGATTCACGCAACACGAGCAAGGATTCGCTCGCTAAACCGGCGATGCGACAAGTCGCCTGATAAACGCACTACCTGTAGGAGCAAGGCTTGCCCGCGATAAACGATCACTCGGTCAACTTGATTGACCGTGTTGTCTCAATCGCGAGCAAGCATTGCTCCTACAAGGTTTGATTTTTAGTTCCACATAAAAAAGACAATCGGAGACACGCCATAATGGCTTTGGATTTATTCGTCGTACTCATCTACGCAGCCGCGATGCTGATACTCGGCTACTACGGCATGCGCAAGGCCAAGACCAACGAAGAGTTTCTGGTTGCCGGTCGTAACCTCGGCCCGAGCCTCTACATGGGCACCATGGCCGCCACCGTCCTGGGTGGTGCGTCCACCGTGGGCACCGTACGCCTGGGCTACGTACATGGCATCTCCGGTTTCTGGCTGTGTGCCGCACTGGGTTGCGGGATCGTGGCGCTGAACCTGTTCCTCGCCAAACCGCTGTTGAAGCTGAAGATCTACACCGTTACCCAGGTGCTGGAAAAACGCTACAACCCGATGGCCCGCTCGGCGAGCGCGGTGATCATGCTGGCCTACGCGCTGATGATCGGCGTGGTTTCGATCCTGGCGATCGGCACCGTCCTGCAAGTGCTGTTCGGCCTGCCATTCTGGATTTCGGTCCTGCTTGGCGGTGGCGTGGTCGTGGTCTACTCGGCAATCGGCGGCATGTGGTCGCTGACCCTGACCGACATCGTCCAGTTCGTCATCAAGACCGTAGGCCTGATGTTCATCCTGTTGCCTATCTGCCTGTACCGCGTCGGCGGCTGGGATCAGTTGGTGGCCAAACTGCCGGAGGCGAGCTTCAGCTTCACCACCATCGGCTGGGACACCATCATCACCTACTTCGTGATCTACTTCTTCGGCATCCTGATCGGTCAGGACATCTGGCAACGGGTGTTCACCGCCAAGACCGCCAAAGTCGCACAGGTCGCCGGTACCGCCGCAGGTCTCTACTGCATCGTCTACGGTCTGGTCTGCGCCCTGATCGGCATGGCCGCTCACGTACTGATCCCGGATCTGGACAACGTCAACAACGCTTTCGCCGCTATCGTGAAACTGTCCCTGCCGGACGGTATCCGTGGTCTGGTGATCGCTGCCGCACTGGCCGCCATGATGTCCACCGCAAGCGCCGGCCTGCTGGCTGCCGCGACTACCCTGAGCGAAGACCTGCTGCCTAAACTGCGCGGTGGCAAGCAGTCGAGCCTGGGCCTGAACCGCCTGGTGACCCTGCTGACCGGCATTGTCGTACTGGGTATCGCCCTGGTGGTGCACGACGTGATCAGCGCCCTGACCCTGGCCTACAACCTGTTGGTTGGCGGCATGCTGGTTCCGCTGATGGGTGCGATTTTCTGGAAACGCGCAACGACCGCCGGCGCCATCGCCAGCATGGGCCTGGGCTTCGCCACTGCCCTGCTGTTCATGGTCAAGGACGGTCTGGATGCCAACACCCCGATCTACTACAGCCTGGTTGCAAGCCTGGTGAGCTTCATTGTGGTGAGCCTGATGTCTCGCCGCCCAGTGGCGGTGGCCAACGCCATCTAAGCTGAAAATAACGACTTGATGCTTTCTTCGACGGGTGTGGCGTCGGTTGCCACACCCGTTTTTTTTCGTCTGGAGAAAACCCTTGATGAAGATTGTTCCCCGCGATCAGTGGTTCGAGGTCAAGCAAGTCAGCGACGGCATTCGCCTGATTCACGAGCCGTATATTCGCCCCTTCTACCGCTGCAACCTCTGGCATGTGCAGGGGCGTGACAAGGATCTCTTGCTGGACAGCGGCTCCGGGCTGGTCAGCCTGCGCGAACAATTGCCGTGGATCACCGAGCGGCCGCTGGTGGCGGTGGCCAGCCATTGCCACTTCGACCACATTGCCGGGCATCACGAATTCGATGAACGCCTGGTGCACCCGGCCGAAGCACAGATCCTGGCCGCACCGGACGGTGAAAACGATTTGAGTCGGGCTTTTGTCGGTGATGACATGTTCGAAGCGCACCCCGATTGCCCGCTGTGCTATGCCGAATATCGGGTCAAGGCCGCACCGGCCACCGGCATGATCGAAGAAGGCGACGTGCTGGATCTGGGCGACCGGGTATTGGAAGTGCTGCACACGCCAGGGCATTCGCCGGGTGGTATCTGTCTGTATGAAGCGGCGACCGAGACGCTGTTCAGCGGCGACATCATCTACGACGGCCCGCTGATCGAAGACGCCTACCACTCCAATCTCGACGACTACGCCCGCAGCCTGCAACGCTTGCGCGCGTTGCCGATCCGTACCGTGCATGGCGGGCATTTCGGCAGTTTTTCCGGGGAGCATCTGCACAACATGATTGACGAGTGGCAGCGCTCACACGGCTGAAGCCTGCTGTACTCATTTTCAGGAAAGCACTCAGGGACGGCAAAAAACCAACGCCCCGAAGAGCCACCATGAAAAAAGCCGCCGTTCGCGCCGCCGTGCATCGCTTCATCAGCCGCCTGCTGGAGCGGCAGGACGATTTCGACGACAACGCCAGCCTGATGCAGTTGGGATTGGATAAATCGGACATCGAAGAACTGATCTTCCACCTGGAAGACGAGTTCGGTTTGACGGCGTTTACTGCCGAGGAAGACCGGATGCTCAAGTCAGCCAGGACGGCGAATGACTTGAGTCGGTTCTTGATGGAAATCGGGCGGCATTGAAACTTGATTTCAACTGCGCCTGATTCGCAAACAGAGTGGTGTGGCGAGCATGCTGTCCGTGGCGAGGGGTTTCATCCCCTTGCCACAACAACCCTTCGCCTGGCTCTTCGTGCTTACCGGCGGCGCTGCTGACGTCGGCGTTGTTCGTCGTCAGTGCGAATAGGCACAGGTTGCAGAGGCGGTTCGATCAAACCGAGCGCGACACCCAGGTCATGCAGCCAGTTTTGGATTTTCTCTTTCATGTTGCCCCCTTCAGGGTAGTGCCGAGCGACCGGAATTCTGTAGTCGCTTCGAACTGATAATAGTCCGAAGTCCTGAGCAATGCTCGTCGAAAGTGGCAATGATCTGTTACTGAATCGATCACAATCCGACACATTAAATCATGCAGTCGCCCGAGGCTGTTGTTGCGCCGACGGATAGAGCGCCTGCTGTTCCTCGATCCACGCATTCAGATTGGCCCCGACCATGCCCTTGCGCCACATCAGCCAGGTGGTTGCACTGGCAAAGGCTTCAGGCAGCGGATGGACCGCCACGCTTTCGCGGCCCGGCAGGCTGGCGAGCATCGACTCTGACATCAGCGCCACGCCCGACCCGGCGATCACACAAGCCAGCATCCCCGGATAGGACTCGATCTCGATCGCCCGGCCCATGGCCGCCTGATCGTGGGAAAACCACGACTCCAGACGCATCCGATAGGAACAACCCTGGCGAAAGGTGAACACCGAACGCCCTTCCACGTCCCGTGCACTCTGCACCGGAGGATGATCGGCCTCGCTGATCAGCACCATGCGCTCTTCGCACAACAGTACGCCATCGAGCACTGCAAGACCTGGCGGACCATCCACCAGCGCCGCATCGAGCCGGCCGGTAAGCAGCCCTTCGAACAACTCGCCACTGGGGCCGGACTGCACTTGCAGGTTCACTGCCGGATAGCGTCGGTGATAACGCGCCAGCAGCGCGGGAAGGTGAATGGCAGCGGTGCTGTACATGGTGCCGAGCACGAAGTCACCGGCGGGTTGCCCGCCCTGGACCGCCGCGTGGGCTTCATCGTGCAGGGCGAACAGTTTGGCGGTGTAGTCCAGCAGGACTTTTCCCGCAGGCGACAGTTGCAAACGCTGACGCTCGCGAACGAACAACTCGACACCGAGCTGTTCTTCCAGCTGCTTGAGCCGGGTCGACAGGTTCGACGGCACCCGATGCAGTCGCTCGGCTGCACGAGTAATGGACTCTTCCTGTGCAACCGCCTGGAAGATGCGCAACTGGCTGAACTCCACGCCATTCTCCAAATAAGAACAAGTCCCCCACTATTGTTCTTTTACAACGAATGTCAATCGATTCGGCCGGACGGCTTTCAGGATTGCCCCAGGGCTTTGCGCAAACGCCGACGCAGCCATTGTTCGGCACTGACAAAGGTGATGCCCAGCAACACCAGCACGGCTCCAATGACGAAATTCACACTTAGCTTTTCCCCCAGCAACACCACACCAAACGTAACGCCGAAGAGCGGTGTCATGAATGAGAACACCGCCAGGTTTGCGGCCAGGTAACGGCGCAGCAGCCAGAACCACACCAGGTAACTGAAGAACGACACCACTATTCCTTGGAACAGCACGCTGGTCAGGGTCACGCCGGTCAGGCTGACATGGGTAATCTGGCCGCTGAACAAGGCAATCACCAGCAGGCCGACGAAGCCGACGATCAGTTGGTAGAACAAGGTCAGGGTCACCGGCGCCTCGGACAATCGCGAAGCCCGCACCACCACCGTGGTCGCGCCCCAGGCGGCACCGGCCAGCACACCCAGCGCATCCCCCATCAACATGCGCGGATCGAGGTTGTCCCAGGACACACCACCGGCAAACGCGACGGCGATGCCGACAAACGCCAGAAAGATCCCCAGCCATTGCAACGGCCGCAGGCGCTCACTCGGCAACAGCCAGTGCACGCCCAGCGCGGTGAAAATCGGTGCTGTGTAAAGGAATACCGACATGTGTGCGGCCGTGGTCAGTTGCAGGCCTTCGGAGATGAAGAAGAACTCCAGACCGAATAGCGCCCCGGCCAGCAGACCGCCGCGCCAGGTGCCGCCCACCTGATCCCAGCCGCCTTTCCAGCAGATCAGCAAGCCCACCAGCAACGCGGACAAGCCCGACCGCCCGGCTGCCTGCATGACCGGCGCAATGTCCGGCGCCGCCCATTTGATCAACACCTGCTGGATGCCCCAGACCAGGCACAAACCCAGCATCACCTGCAGGGCAAAGCCATCGGTGCTGCGCCGGGTGGCGCTCATTGGGAAACCTCGTTCGAACAATCCATGGCAAAGACTCGGCAGTAAAAAGCAAAACCCCGACGCAGGGTCGGGGTGAGAAATTGTGCTGTCGATTATTAACCAGAAGAACAGAAATTGCCTCTGTAGGAGCGAGCCTGCTCGCGATGGAGGCTCAGACACCGCAGGCATCCAGACAGCCCACGTTATCGTTCACGACCATCGCGAGCAGGCTCGCTCCTACAGCTGTCGGTGTCAGGTCAACTCGATGCGGTCGGCGTGAATGACAATCTGGCCATTCTTGTACAAAGCACCGATGGCCTTCTTGAAGTTGCCCTTGCTGACGCCAAACATCTCGCTGATCAACGTCGGATCACTCTTGTCGCTGACAGCCAGAGAACCGTTGTTCTCGCGCAACTTGGCAAGGATCTTCGAGTTAAGGCTGGAGGCCGCTTCCTGGCCAACCGGTTGCAGGCTCAGGCTGATCTTGCCGTCGGCACGCACTTCCTTGATGAAGCCCTTCTCTTGTTTGCCGGCGCGCATGAACTTGAAGATTTCGTTCTTGTGGATCAAGCCCCAGTGCTTGTTGTTGATGATCGCCTTGAAGCCCATATCGGTGGCTTCGGCGACCAGCAGATCAACTTCCTGGCCCTGGCTATAGTTGCCCGGGGTCTTGTCCAGGTAGCGATCCAGGCGGGTCGTCGCGGTGATTCGACGGGTATGTTTGTCGAGATAAACGTGCACGACCGCGTATTCGCCCGCTTTCATCTGACGCTTCTCTTCCGAGAACGGCAGCAGCAGATCCTTCGGCAGTCCCCAATCGAGGAACACACCAATACTGTTGACTTCAACAACTTTCAAACTTGCAAACTCACCGACCTGAACTTTCGGTTTTTCAGTCGTCGCGATAAGTTTGTCATCGCTGTCCAGATATACAAAAACGTTTAACCAGTCTTCATCTTCGCTGGGAATATCTTTTGGAATATAGCGATTGGGCAAAAGAATTTCGCCGTCCGCGCCACCGTCCAGATATAAACCGAAGTTAGTGTGTTTAACCACTTGCAAACTGTTGTAACGCCCGACTAAAGCCATCTCAAATACCCTCATTACGTGGGCGGCATTCTACCCGTTTTTGCCGGTCGCGTTTGGTGGCCGAACCACTGGCACCAGAAAATCCTTCGCAGGCCTTGATTTTCCGAGGTTCTGCAAAACCCGCTTGCCGCTCGTCAGGCCGTGGCCATGGTTTTCGTCATTTGCGGCCAGGCAAAAATCGTAATTTTCATCTCCGATGTTTTTATTTAAAACAGCGACTTAGGGGACCATTCAAAATAATAATCGACGTTTTAGCCAACGCACGCCTGAATATCCAGGGGATATTAACCAAGCAAATTCCGGGTCATTGCTGTACGATGGCTGGCTATTTTAATTTTCTGAAGGTGAATGGTCGTCATGCGCGTAAAAGCATCCAACAGCAAAGTAAAACCAGCCCCAGCCGTCGAAACCAGCGAATCGCTTAACAGCCAGATCGCGGCATTCCTCAAGTCCGGTGGCGAAATCCAGCAAATTGCCAAGGGCGTCAGCGGCCAGACGTTTGCCCCGTCCAAACAGATTTCCCTGGGTAAAAAGTAAGACCCCCACCTCAACCGGTCCACAAGCGCTTTGAGCTCCGAAGCGCTTGGACGGGACTCGACGAACATCCTCCCCGGCTTTCCAGCCAATCCCGTAAAAATTGACCAATGGCTCCCCAAGCCAGGCATTCGCGGTATCCTTGCACGCGTCTGGATCAAGCGTTTCAACAGGCCTTCAAGCCTGTGTTCGCAGCCAAGGAGTGACGCATGCTCAAACCTTCCTGCTCATTGTTGCTGGCCTTCACCCTGGCATGCCCGACGGCGTACGGTCAGATCTTTCAGCGCGAGTTGGGTGATTTCGATCTCAAGCTCGGCACCAGCCCAAGCCGCAGCATGGCCCAGGGCCTGGTCAAACCGTCAGCCGCCGGTTCATTCCATGGTGGCCTGGACCTGACCCATGACAGCGGCTTCTACATTGGCCAATGGTCACCCAGCCTGGGCATCAGCCCGGGTAATAATCTCGAAGTCGATTCCTACGCAGGGTTTAAACAACCTTTCGACCAACGCCTCGGCTACGAAGTGGGCGTCATCCATTACAGCTACCCCGAAGTGAACACCTTGGACAGCCAGGAGATCTTCGGCGGCCTGACCTTGCTGGGCAGCCGTTTCGGCGTCGCCGTCAGCAATGACCCGGATAAACGCAACAGCACCCTGTTCGCCGACTTGAGTGGCAATCAACCGTTCGGCATCGGTATCAGCATGAAATACACCACCCACCGACTGAACACACCGGTCGCAGTGGACGATGGCTATGTAGGCAGTTTTACCGATTGGTCGCTGAAATTATCCCGTCCCTTCATGGGCATCGACCTCGACCTGATCTACAGCGACTCCAGTCTCAACGGCAGTTATTGCTCGGCCTACTCCGGGCACAACAGCCAGTGCGACGGGTTGGTCACGCTCAAGGCCGAACGCGCCTTCTATTGATCGGCTGAACTGCCAGACTCATTCTGCGTTCACATAAGAATCAGACCCCGAAGCCAGGCTTTCGCAAGGATTCGATCATGTCGCGCTGGTTAACACGCATTGCTTTCGTACTTGCCATTACGCTCGCCCTCGGTGCGTGTAGTCGCATGGGCCTGGCCTACCGCAACCTCGACGTGATCATTCCCTGGACCCTCAGCGACTACCTGGACATGAACGGCGAGCAGAAAAGCTGGCTCAACGTTCGGCTCAAGGAACATTTGAGTTGGCACTGCACCACGCAAATGCCGGGATACCTCGATTGGCTGGACCGCTTGCAGACCATGGTGGCGACCAATCAGGTCACCGAGGCCGCCCTGCAAGCGCGCTCAGAGGAAGCCGAACAGGCCATCGCCGAAACCGCCCGAGAGATCACGCCCTCGGCCATCGAGCTATTGCAAAAGCTCGATGACCAGCAGGTCGCGGAAATGAACGAGGCCTTCGCCAAGGACCAGCGCAAACGCCAGGCGGAGTACCTCAAGCCCTCCCTCGATCAGCAGATCAAGGAACGCGCCGAGCGCATGGAGAAACGCCTGGATGACTGGATAGGGCCGCTCAGCGCCACGCAACAGCAGCGCGTCGTGGCCTGGTCCAACGCCCTGGGCGACCAGAACACGCAGTGGCTGGCCAATCGCGTCCACTGGCAGAAGCAGTTCAGCGCGGCCGTGGCGCAACGACATGCCCCGGAATTTCCACAACGAATCGAAACCCTGCTGGTCAATCGCGAGCGCCTGTGGACGCCGGAATACAAACAGGCATTCGCCCGGACCGAAGCCCAGGCACGCTCGTTGTTCGTTGATTTGATGGCACAGAGCACGCCGGTGCAGCGCCAGCGATTGCTGACGAAAATCGAAGGGGTGAAGAAGGACTTCAGCGATTTGAAATGTCTGAAGGCTGCCAAACAGGGTTGAACCCAACACATCCCCTGTAGGAGCGAGCCTGCTGGCGATTGCGGACTGTCAGTCGACATCGATGTTGCCTGACATATCGCTATCGCGAGCAGGCTCGCTCCTACAAGTTCAGGGGATCATCGAAAATCAGGCAATTTGCGCCCTCGAAGCCACCTCATCAAACGTCACTTCATCCAGCGCATCGGCCTGTTCATCCAGCACCTGCCGCGGATGATCGTTACCCGGAATGCTGCTGTCGATCAGGCTCAGCAACCTCGAACCGCGCAGGGTCAAAATGTAATTGGAGCCCGTGCCGCCCTGCTCTTCTGGCCGAGGCTCGATGTAGCCTCGTGCCAACAGTAATTTTTCGTACTCACCGGCCACTGCTTTCAGATGATCGAGGTTTTCAGTGGCCTCGCCCTGCGCCGTTTTTTCCGCCACGTACTGCTCGGCATAGGGCCGTGGCGTGAAACTGGCTTCACCGTTCTGCACTTCGTGCAACAGGCGTTCAATCAAATCCCAGTTATAAGTCGTCATCCTGAATCAACCTCCGGTGCCCGTGACTGAGGGGGGCCTTCATAGGTTGTGACCGGCAGCGGCGATAGCCGTTCAGCTCAGGGTTGTGGCACGACCGACCGGCGGTATGTCGAATTGCCCGAGGGCCGAACGACTAGGCTGTGTAAGTCGCCTCACAAACCCACGCTTCCCTGTCTGATGCAGGAGAAATCGTCATGAACATTCAGAATCATCCCGTCGTGTCCCGGGAAGAATGGCTCGCCGCTCGCAAACAGCACCTGGCCCACGAAAAGGCCTTCACCAAGGAACGGGACAGACTCAGTGCCGAACGCCGCGCCTTGCCCTGGGTAAAGATCGACAAGGACTACCACTTCCAGGGTCCGCACGGCGAACTGAAGCTCGCCGACCTGTTCGGCGGTCGCAGCCAGTTGATCATTTACCACTTCATGTTCGCCGAAGGCTGGGAGGAAGGCTGCCCTGGCTGCTCGTTCCTTTCCGACCACATCGACGGTGCCAACCAGCACCTGGCCCATCACGACGTCGCCGTGGTGGCGGTTTCCCACGCACCGTTCGGCGAATTCCAGGCCTTCAAGCGGCGCATGGGCTGGACATTCGATTGGGTGTCTTCCGTGGGTTGCGATTTCAACTATGACTTTGGCGTGACCGCCCGGGCCGAAGACGTGGCCGCTGGCACCGCCACCTACAACTACGAAAAAACCGACGGTTCAGAGGAAGAACTCCCAGGGCTCAGCGTGTTTTATCGCAATGAGGCGGGTGAGATTTTCCACACCTATTCCACCTACGCGCGAGGCTTGGACCTGCTGGTCGGCGCCTACAACTACCTCGACCTGACGCCCAAGGGGCGCAATGAGGAGGAAATCATGGAGTGGGTGCGGCATCACGACAAATATGAGCAAGCGCAGAAATCCAGCTGCTGTCATGCCGGATAAACACCGAATGCCTTTGTAGGAGCGAGCCTGCTCGCGATTACGGAATGTCGGTCGACATCGATGTTGCCTGAGATACCGCTATCGCGAGCAGGCTCGCTCCTGCAAGGTCCTCTGAACTTTTCCAGTCCTCAAGCCCTCAACCGGTTAACCCGCCTTAACCGGAACCGAGGCATACCCCATGAAAACCCTGCTCAAGCTCACCCTCGCCGCCACCCTCGCCTGCGCCCTGCCTGTCTGGGCCTGCACGCCGGAGGAAGCCACCGCCAAGCGCGAACAACTGGCGCAGGAAGTCAGCAAGCTCACAGAACAGAACCCGGCCAAGGCCAAGGAGATCAACGACGAGTTGCAGAAGATGGACCTGGGGACGGCTGCGAAAGATCTGCCCGACAAGTGCCAGTTGATCGATCAGCGTTTGAAAGAACTGGCAACGGCAGAGAAGAAGACCGAAAGCTGACCCACACCACGCGCAGGAGCGATCCTGCTTGCGATCAAGATAAGGCTTAAACCTTCAGACCCAGTTCCGCTGACAGTCTTGCAGTCACGCCTTTGATGAGGGGAATCAGCTCGGCCATTTTTTCCAGCGGCATGTACGGCACGGTACTGGCGATGCTGATACCGGCGACGATTCGCTTGCTGGCATCGCGAACGGGCGCGGCCACGCAGCGGATCGATGGTTCGTTGTCTTCCAGATCGAAGGCATAACCACCGGCCACGTATTCCAGCATGCGTTGCTGGAACTGTTCCCAGGACTGCTCCGGGTGCTGCGGCCAGAACTGATTTTTCCCACCGGCGGGCAGGCTGACTTCGTACAGCCGTTGCCACTCTTGCGGCGTGTCATCCAGCATCAGCGCCTTGCCGATCCCGGTGCGCGCCAGTGGCATGCGATGGCCGACCCTTGAACGCATTTCCGGGCCGTTGCGCCCCGGGTTCTTGTGCAGGTACAGCACCTCATCGCCTTCGCGGATCGCCAGGTGAATGGTGTCGCCGGTCAGCACCGACAACTCATCCAGGTAGGGACCTGCCAACGTCACCAGCGGCAACTCTTCCCGCGCCTGGAACCCCAGCTCAATCAATTTGGGCCCCAACAGATAACCGACTTGCGGCACCACCCGCAGATAGCGTTCGTCCACCAGGCAACTGGCCAGACGATGGGTGGTGCTGCGCGTGGTACCGATCAGCCGGGCGATTTCCTTCAGATCGCGGGCGCCGCTGGCCACGGCCTGAACCACACCCAGGCCACGAAGCAGGGTCTGGGTGCCGGTTGGCGCGGCGTCCTTGGCGATTTTTGGGGCGTCTTCCTGCATATCCAGCCTTTACCGTTGAGCGAGTGAACGGGCGGCATTATGGTCGCCCGCGTGCCACGACTACAACTTGATCCGCTCGACCTTGCCCACCAGCAAGATGTAGGAAAGCGCACCGATCAATGCCAGAACCGAGATATAGGTGATCGCCGGCGCGAAGGAATCCCCGGTGGCCAGGAAGCCGATGACAATCGGCGTGGCGATGGCCGACAGGTTGCCGATGAAGTTGAACACCCCACCGGTCAGCCCCAGCAGACGCGCCGGCGCCAGGGTCGACACCAGCGACCAGGTGATCGACGCCAGGCCGTTGCCGAAAAAGGCTAGCGCGAGGAAGGCAATCACCAGCGGTGTCGACTCCACGAAGTTGGCGCCGATGATCGACGTGGAAATCAGCAGGCCGCTGATGATCGGCAACTTGCGGGCGAACCCGACGGTGCAGCCGCGACGGATCAGGAAGTCGGAGAAGAACCCCGAGCACAGCACGCCGACGAAGGCGGCGAGAAACGGCAGCGATGCCAGCAGCCCGGACTTGATGAAGTCCATGCCGCGATATTTCACCAGGTAGGTCGGGAACCAGGTCAGGAAAAACCACAGCGTCGAGTTGAGGCAGAACTGACCGAGGTAGATGCCCCAGAGTTTGCGCTTGGTCAGGACAATACCGAGGTCGGTCCAGCTGAATTTGGCTTTGACTTTCGCCTGCTCGGACTGGATGTCCACCAGACCGCCGCCCTCGCGGATCAGCTCGATTTCGGCATCGTTGGCGCCCTTGAAATCCCGGGGTTCGCGATACACCGAGTACCAGATCACCGCCCACAGAATGCCCACGGCCCCGGTGGTGACGAACACCATGTGCCAGCCGAATTCATGTTGCAGCCAGGCCAGCACCGGCGTCAGGAACGCCAGGCCGACAAACTGCCCGGAGGTGTAGAAACCGATGGCCGTGGCGCGTTCACGCTCGGGGAACCAGGTGGTGACCACGCGACTGTTGATCGGGTAGGCCGGCGCTTCCAGGGCACCGACCGCCATGCGCAGCACGAACAGCGCGATGAAACTGGCGGCGAAGCCGAGCATCACCGTGGCAATCGACCACAGCAGCAGCGCCACGGTGTACAGGATGCGCGGCGGCACCCGGTCCACCAGCCAGCCACCGGGAATCTGCATGGCGGCGTAGGTCCAGCCGAAGGCGGAGAAGATCAGGCCGACGTGAATCGGGTCGATGCCCAGGTCGCTGGTCAGCGCGGGAGCGGCAATCGACAGGTTGCTGCGGTCCAGGTAGTTGATCACCACGGTGATGAACAGCAGGACCATGATGAAAAAACGCTTGCGACTGGGCGTCACCAACGACGCCTGCCCGGTGAGGGTTTGCGGTTGCATGGGGGTGCCTCTTGTTATGTTTATTGAGGTCGGATTGAAACGTTGCGCAGCCCCCTTGTAGGAGCGAGCCTGCTCGCGATAGCGGTGTGTCATTCAACATGTCGTTGACTGATAGACCATCGCGAGCAGGCTCGCTCCTACAGGTGGCGGTGGTGGGTCAGGGAGCACTCACCACTCGGCAAAACTGCCATCGGCATGGCGCCAGATCGGGTTGCGCCAGCGGTGGCCGACGGCGGCGCGTTCGATCACGTATTCCTCGTTGATCTCGATGCCCAGGCCTGGGCCGTTCGGGATTTTCACGAAGCCCTTGTCGTAATCGAACACCCGTGGATCTTTGACGTAGTCGAGCAGGTCGTTGCTCTCGTTGTAGTGAATGCCCAGGCTCTGCTCCTGGATGAACGCGTTGTAGCAGGCCGCGTCCAGTTGCAGGCACGCCGCCAGGGCAATCGGGCCCAGCGGGCAATGCAGGGCCAGCGCCACGTCGTAGGCTTCGGCCATGTTGGCGATCTTGCGGGTTTCGGTGATGCCGCCGGCGTGGGAGGCATCGGGCTGGATGATGTCGACGTAGCCTTCGCTGAGCACGCGCTTGAAATCCCAGCGCGAGAACAGGCGCTCACCGAGCGCGATCGGCGTGCTGGTCAGCGGCGCCAGCTCCTTGAGCGCTTCGTAGTTTTCGCTGAGCACCGGCTCTTCGATGAACATCAGTTTGTACGGGTCGAGTTCCTTCATCAGCACCTTGGCCATGGGCTTGTGCACCCGGCCATGGAAGTCCACGCCAATGCCGACGTTCGGCCCCACCGCGTCACGCACGGCGGCGACGTTGGCCAGGGCCAGGTCGACTTTTTCGAAGGTGTCGAGGAACTGCAGTTCTTCGGTGCCATTCATTTTCACTGCAGTGAAACCACGGCTGACCGCTTCTTTCGCCGCCCGCGCGGTGTCGGCCGGACGGTCGCCGCCGATCCACGAATACACGCGAATCTTGTCCCGCACCTGGCCGCCCAGCAGATCGCTGACCGACACACCCAGCGCCTTGCCCTTGATGTCCCACAGGGCCTGGTCGATACCCGCCAGGGCGCTCATGTGGATTGCACCGCCGCGATAGAAGCCGCCACGGTAGAGCACGGTCCAGATGTCTTCGATGTTGCGTGGGTCTTTGCCGATCAGGTAGTCGGACAATTCCTCGACGGCGGCGGCAACGGTGTGGGCGCGGCCTTCGACCACGGGTTCACCCCAGCCGGTAACGCCTTCGTCGGTTTCGACCTTGAGGAAGCACCAGCGCGGCGGAACGATGAACGTGGTCAGTTTGGTGATTTTCATTTGTCGGTCTCTCTTATTGGATGCAGCGCTCGCAGCGCCAAAAAGTCTTAGCGAAGGGCCTTCCAGGCAGCGACGTAGGCCTTGGCATTGGCCGCCACTTGCTCAGGGGTCATGCCCGGCTTGAACAGGCCGGAACCGAGGCCGAAGCCCTTGACGCCCGCGTCGATGAACACCTGCATGTTGTCCGGGGTGATGCCGCCGACCGGGGCCAGGATCGTTCCCGTCGGCAGTACCGCCAGCCAGGCCTTGGCAACGGCCGGGCCCATCTGTTCGGCCGGGAACATCTTCAGGATGTCCGCGCCTTCGGCCAGTGCCGCGAACGCCTCGGTGGGCGTGGCGACACCTGGCGACAGCGACAAGCCCGCCGCTTTCGCCGCACGCAATACCTTGGGATCGCAGTGCGGCATGACGATCACCTGACCGCCCGCCGCCTTCACCTGCTCGACCTGCTCCGGCGTCAGCACCGTGCCCGCGCCGATCAGGCAATCGGCGGGCAAGGTATCGCGCAGGATGCGGATGCTGTCGTAGGGCTCAGGGGAATTGAGCGGCACTTCGATGACGCGAAATCCGGCGGCGTACAGGACTTCGCCGATGGAGGCGGCCTCTTGCGGGCGCAGGCCGCGCAGGATGGCGATCAGACCGTTTTGCGCCAGTGCTTGCTTGAGCATGTCAGGGCTCCAGTCAGGGTTAACGGGAAGAGGTGGCGGCGATCAGCCCGGCGGCGACCGCCAGCTGCCACAGGCCACGCTCGGTGGCCTGCTCGGCCAGGGTCACCCGGGCAAAACCGCAGGCATCCAGTGCACGGCTATAGCGGCTGCACAGTTGGGCGTTGCCGATGAGAATGATCGATGGCAGGTGCACGCTGTTGCGTCGGCGGCGCTGCACGTTGGCCAGCGCCGACAGTTCGTGGCCAATCAGCAGGCCGGACAGGTAATCGGTTTGCGCGGCGCCACTGAGTTCGCCGGTCAATCCCAGGCTGCGGGCGCTGAACAGGGTCGAGAGCACGCCGATCTCGCCCTCCTGCGATAGCGCCACCTGCACGCCACGATCGAAGGCCTCGCCGTCGAACGAGCCGCCGCGCTGCTGGGTGCGCCCCAGAATGCTGTGTTCACTGAGCACGGCGAAGACTTCGCCGGTCATGAAGGTATCGAAGTGAGCGATGCAACCATCGACCACTTCCACCCACTTCGAATGGCTGCCCGGCAGGCCGATCAACAGATCGGCGCCGGCCTCGTGCGACAAGGTTTGCAGCACACCGAGGACCTGGGTTTCTTCGCCGCGCATGACGTTGGGCAGACGCGAGCGCTGGATCACTCCGGGCACGATGTGCACATCGACCCCGCGCAGGCTGCGCACGGTTTGCAATGAGGTGCCGAGAGTGGCGACGTTCGCCGGGGTATCGCGGTAGGCCGCTTCGCGCCAGCCCTGGGCGCTGCCTACCATGCCGCAGGCGATCACCGGCAGATCCGGCTGGGCATCAAGCCAATCTCCGCAGGCCTCATCGAACGCCAATTCAAAACCATCGGCGCATTCCAGGCCCTTGATGATTCGCGGCGCCTTGGGCAACTGCATGATCCCCGAAGACAGCGAACGCTGTTCGAGCACCTGGCCGCCTTCGGCGAGTTTGTAAGCACGTAATGAGGTTGTCCCCCAATCGAGCGCGATCAATTGCGCCTGCATCGCTTCACCTGTTCTGGTTTTTGGCAGTGAGTGAGGCGGACTATAAACCCGGACGGATAAAAATCTCAATATATAAATATACATCCCATATTTTGGGATAAAGGCAAAAAAGATCGCAGCCTGCGGCAGGTCCTACATGTGGAATGCGTTCCTCTGTAGGAGCTGCCGCAGGGCTGCGATCTTTTAAAGGTTAATCAATGACCTTCAGCGAACTCGCGCAGCACCTTGCCATCCATGCGATAGCGCACCCACTCCTCCTGCGGCTGCGCGCCCAGGGATTTGTAGAAGTCGATGGCCGGGGTGTTCCACTCCAGCACGCTCCACTCGAAGCGCCCGCAGTCGTTGGCACAGGCGATTTTCGCCAGATGCCGCAGCAGGGTCTTGCCCGCTCCGCCGCCGCGTTGTTCAGGGGTGATGTAGAGGTCTTCGAGGTACAGGCAGTTGCTGCCCAGCCAGGTGGAGTAGCTGAAGAAGAACACGGCGAAACCGATGGCCACGCCGTCGCGCAGGCAGATCAGGCCGTGGGCGGTGGCGCCTTCGCTGAACAGGCTGCGCTCGATGTCGGCAACGCTGGCGATGACTTCATGGCGGGCACGTTCGTAGTCGGCCAGTTCAGTGATGAACGCGAGAATTTGCGGAGCATCGCTGGGAGTCGCCGGGCGGATTTCGATCGTCATGGACGTGCCTTGTCTGAAAATGGAAAACGCCATACTAAGTCGGCGCACGACCTGTGGCGAGTGTAGGAGCGAGCATGCTCGCGATGGTCGTTAACGATGACGCTGGGCGTCTGGATGCATGCGTTGTCTGGACCACCATCGCGAGCAGGCTCGCTCCTACAGGGGGTGTTTACTCCGGTGGTGACTGATCCTGAAATCATGAACCTCGGACCTAACATTGACGCGATACATGGTAGATAGATGCCCTGCGCATTTTTCAGGTCAAGGAACCGCTTCATGTCTACCGCAACCCCCCCCGTTTCCGGCAAGTTATTCGGCCTGTTTTGCCTGGCCAGTTACCTGCTGTCGCTGTCCTACGGATCGACCTTTCTGCTGTCGTTGCTGATCGGCTCGCGCGGCGGTAACGAGCACGATGCCGGCACTGTGATTTCGGCGGCGATGCTCAGTACCTTCGCCGCCGTGATCGCTTCTGGTCACCTGTCCGACCTGCTCGGCGCGGCCCGTTCCGTGGCGCTGTTCGGCCTCTTGCTGGTGGCCGCCAGCCTGGGCTTCGCGATGACACCCGGTTTCGGCAATCTGCTGCTGTTTTTCGGCCTGCTTTTGGGACTCGGCTGGGGCGTGTTCTACACCCTCGGGCCGATCATCGTGGCCAGCGTGGTTACACCGGCGCAACGGGCCAAATACTTTGCCTTGCTCTCGGGCAGCATGATGACCGGGATCGGCAGCGGGCCGCTGCTGGGTCGCGCCGCCAGCGCTTTGGGTTATCCGGTGACGGCCGCGTTTTATCTCGCGGCACTGGCCAGCCTGATTGGCGTGTTGCTGTTCTGGCGACTGGATCGCCACCTCAAGAATGCCGCGGTGCAATCGACGGCCGTGTCGCGAATTTCCTGGCAGGCGGCGGCTCAGGTGCTGTCGTCGCGAGCGGTATTGCCGATCATCATGGTCGGCCTCGGTGGTTGCGTGTTCGGCGGCCTGTCGAGTTTCCAGACCAGCTACGCCGCCGCCCGCTCGCTGGACTACTCGCTGTTCTTCCTCGGATTCATGAGCGCCGCGATCAGCAGCCGCATGCTGATCGCCGGGTTCGTGGTCAAGCGCGATCCGCTACGCGCGTCGTGCCTGCTGTCTGGGTTGATGATGGGCTCGATCCTGATGTTCGGCTTTGTGGTCGACGACGGCTTGAGCTACGTGCTCGCGGCGGTGATGCTCGGGGTCGGTTACGGGCTGACGTACTCGGTGATCAACGGCCTGGCCGCCAACGAAGCGCCCAATGGCACCACCGCGCAATCGTTGTTGCTGTTCAGCTTGTCGTACTTCATCGGCGTGTTCGGCTTCCCACTGCTGGCCGGGAAAATCATCGTCGAGCACGGCATGGCAACCCTGCTGTTGACGGTACTGACGGTCGCAGCCCTCAACTGGCTGATCACCGTGGGTCGCCTGATCTGGCGTCGCCTGGCCACGGACCGGGCACTGCAGCAGGCCTGAACCGTTCGTCGTTCATCAGGCACCAATTCGAAGCGAGGGCGGACCAACGTCAGGTAAGGACTCTAAATCAATGGAGATTCCACCATGATCACGTCCCGACTGACCGCACTCGCCTTCGCCGTCCTGCTATCCCCGCTTGCCCTCGCGGCGACCACCGCCTCCGGCACCGGCCCGACCAACCCGGTCGAAGGCCCCAGAGCTCCCGCCATCCAGAGTGCCCCCGGCATTAATACCGACGGCACCGGGATCGACAACAGCCTGCCGCCGTCCACCGGCACCGATCCACGGACCCAGGGCAACGATGCGGGCCGCCAGGGCGGGCTCAACCTGCCGGACACCCGCACACCCGACAACTCAGGCTCCGGCATGGGCTCGAAAACCACCACCGGTGGCTCGGGCTCTGAAGGGGGCGTGAGTCAGTAACAACCTTCACCGCCAATCCTTCCATCGCCATGTAGAGGTAAGCATGAACGTCGATAAAAACCTGGAGAAAGAAGTCCTGACCCGCCTGCTGCACGCCCACCCCAACGGTCTGGGCAAGGAGGTCCTGGACAATTACCGGGGGGAGAAAGTCGTGGCCAGCACCCTCGCCACACTGCAGGAACGCGGATTGATCCAGCACGGCCATGTGCGGTGCAACGAAGACGGCGAGCACTCGCTTAACTTGCCGATCAAGCTTAGCGCTGCTGGTGTCGAGGCGGCGCGCAAGCTGGATGTTTGATTGATGTGTTGAGTTTTAAGACGCCATCGCGAGCAGGCTCGCTCCCACAGGGGATTTGTGTCGTTCACAGATTCCCTGTAGGAGCGAGCCTGCTCGCGATGGCGATAGATCAGGCGCCGAAAGTCTGCCTGATCAACGCATCGACTTCAGCAGTCCCGGGAGCTGTCGCCGGCCCCCACCGGGTCACCGCCAATGCCGCCGCCGCATTGGCCCGCCGCGCCGCATCGAACGCCGACAACCCCTGCGCCAGCCCCGCCACGAACACCCCGGCATGGGCATCGCCCGCGCCGTTGCTGTCCACCGCATCAACCTTGAACCCCGGCACATGCCGGCGCTCGCCACTCTGATTGATCCAGCACCCTTGCGGTCCATCCCGCACCACCATCAGGACACTGGCTGGCAGATGCCCGGCCAGTCGATCCAGCGCCTGGGCGATATCCGACGCGCCGGTAAACCGCAGCGCCTCGACGCTGTTGCTGGTCCACAGATCGATGCGCGCCAGCAAGGCCTGCATCAGCGGCGCGTCAGGCGAATTCACCAGCGGGCCCGGATCGAACACCACCTTGACCTCGGCCGGCAAAGCGCACACCCAATCCACCAGTGCTTGCCCCTTCCCTGCCAGCAGCAAGCTGTAGCCGCTGACATACACATAATCGCCGGCCTCGACGGTCACACCGGCCAGGTCCTCGACCGTCAGATCGCCTTCGGCGCCGATGTAGGAAACGAAACTGCGTTCGGCGGAAGCGTCAGTGATCGCCACGCACAATCCGGTATCCCGCTCGGCGCGATTTGCAATGCCGATGCGAATGCCTTCGACCGCCATCGCCTCACGGGCCAGGTCACCGAAACGCCCGGTACCGTGGCGCCCCAGGTAAACCACCGGCAACCCATTGCGCGCAGCGGCAGCCATCACATTGAAGCCGCCGCCGGCCTCGAAGCTGGCCGATTGCGCCAGCACATCGCCGCCGGCTTGTGGCAACTGATCGACCGCCATGACCAGGTCGATGATGACCTGGCCGGTGTGCAACATCTTAGGCATGAGCGTTCTCGTTCACGGCGGCACGACGATCCCTGGCCCCGCCCAATACAAAATAAACCCCGCCGGCCACCACGAAGGTCACGATCCAGCCGAGGCCGTTATGGCCGAGCCACGAGTCGGAGAGGAAACCTTTGAACCAGACGTTTTCAGCGGTGGTGCCAATGGTGGTGAAGCTGAAACCCAGCACGATCGCCAGCGCCCAGGCACCGAACGCACGCCATTCGATACCACCGCGATACCAATAGGCGCTGCTCGGGCTGACGTCCAGCAGGTCCTTGGGGCTGTAGTAGTGACGGTGAATCAGGTCGACCACGAAGATCCCGACCCACGCGGTGATCGGCACCGCGAGCAGGGAAATGAAGGTGATGAACGGGCCGTAGAAACTGTCGGCGATCAGCATGAAGTAAATGGAACCGGCGAAGATCGCGACGATGTCCACCACCACCGCATAGACGCGCTTGACCTTCAGACCCAGGGTCAGCGTGGTCAGGCCGGCGGAATACACCGACAGGTTGTTCGACAACAGCAGGCCGCCGAATGCGGTGATCAGGTACGGCACGGCCATCCAGGTGGGCAGCATGTCACGGATGGCGATGATCGGATCTGTGGCCTGGGCCAGATCGTTGTTGCCCACCGACAGCAGACCGCCGAGGGTGATCAACAGCACCAGCGGGATGCCCGCGCCGAACGCCGCCGAGGCCACCAGGCGCACGGCTTTGACGCTGCGGTGCTGATAACGCGACATGTCCGCACCGGCGTTGGCCCAACCGATCCCGGTGCCGGCAGCCATGGTGCCGATGCCGATGATCATCGCGCTCATCGGTGCCGGCGTGGCGTTGAACACCGCGCTCCAGTCGATGGTGGCGCAGAGGAAACCGCCCACCAGGATATTCAGCGCACCGAACACGTAGGTCGCCCACTTCTGGATCACCAGCAAAGTGGCGTGGCCCAGGCCGGACACCGACAGGGTCAGCAGGACGAAAATGGCGATGAAGGTCAGGGTCAGCAGCGGTGCGCTTTTCGCTTCCACTGGCGAGCCGAACAGAATCGAACACAGCGACAGCAGCACGAACGCGGCCGTGGTGGTGTTGACGGTTTCCCAGCCCAAGCGCGACATCAGCGACACCAGGGTCGGGCCGATATTGCCGCGCACCCCGAAGATCGCCCGCGACAGGGTCAGGCTGGGTGCACGACCACGGCGACCGGCGATGGAAATGATCCCGACCACCGCGAAAGAACCGGCGGCGCCGAGAATGGCGACGATGATCGCCTGCCAGATCGCCAGCCCGCGAAAGGCCACGAGGGTCGCACCCAGCGGCAGACCCAGAATGGAAATGTTGGCGGCGAACCAGACCCAGAACAGTTGCAACGGATGACCATTGCACTCGGCCTCCGGTACCGGTTCGATGCCGCGGGTTTCCAGTTGCCCGGCGTTCTGCCCGGCGTTCGATGAACTCATGAAAAATGCTCCTGTTGCCATTTTTGTGGTTGTGGGCAAATCAGATTTTGTAGGAGCGAGCCTGCTCGCGATGGACCTGAGAACGACGCGGGGTATCAGGCCCCCCGCGTTATCGTTAACGTCCATCGCGAGCAGGCTCGCTCCTACAGGGAAATGCGTACATCAGCGCAGAGCGAGAAGGCCTTTGACCAAAGGCTCAAGCTGCAGATCATTGACCGCCTTGACCTTGTCGATCATCGCCGTCGGCCAACTCTCAAGCCCCAGGCAGGCCCCCAGCATCGCCCCGAGAATCGCCGCGATGGTATCGGTGTCGCCGCCCAGGCTCGCCGCCATGCACAGCGATTCGAACGCGGTCATTTCGCGGATGGCCACTTGCTGGGCCAGGGCAAACGACACCACCACCGACTCCTGCGAGGCCACCGACGTGCCGATCACGTCGTACAGCAAATCGGCGAGCATCGCCTTGTCACTGTCGACACTGATGGTCCGCGCCCAGCTGATGCGCGAAGCGATTTTCCCACCGGCTACCCAGTGGCCATGGCTCTGCGCCTGTTGGGCGATCTGCTGGCCCAGGCTCAGCGCCTGACCCAGTTCCATGCCATTGATCCCGGCGGAAATCACCGCCGCCACCGCCGCTGCACTGGAGATGCCCAGCGTGGTGTTGTGGGTGACCTGGCAGGCTTGTATCACCGCGTCGATGAAACGCAGGGGATCGGCCACATTCGCGGCAATCCCCACCGGGGTGATGCGCATCGCCGCGCCATTGGTGGTGCCGTAGCGACCTGCCTCCTCCGGCGAATGACCGGCGAGGATCATCTCGATGGCGCGCTTGGTCGAAGGCCCGAGCAGGTCCTGCGAGCCCTTGGCCTGCATCTCGGCCTCCCACTCGATCAAGCGTTGGGCGAGCTGCGAAGGTTCGATCCGGCCTTTGCCCTCGACCAGCAACTGGCCGACCAGGATTGCCTGTTCGGTGTCGTCGGTGATCGAGCCCTTGGGCATGTTGGCGGCAATCGGCTGAAGGGGGCCGGCGTCCTGCAGGTCGACGATTTCACCGAATCGGGCCTTGATGACGTCGCGGCTCAGGGATTGGGTCGGCATGCCCAGCGCATCGCCCAGCGCAAGGCCATAAAACGCGCCCAGGGCACGATCGAGCGCAGTCATTTCGAGCTTCCAAATTGCAGGTGCATGCGAAAGTGCACAGGGTCGAGCAGGCTTTCCACCTGCTCCATGAAACGGTTCTGGCGGTCGTAGGTGGTGCGCAAGGCCTTGAGGAATACCGTACCCGCCGGACGTCCCAGCAGTTCGGCATCTTCGGCGCTCAGCGGTTCGGCGCCGATCCATTGATCGCCGCGTTCACCGATATAGCCGTAGGCGGCCAGGGTGATGGTCAGGGAGTTGTCGATCAAACCGACTCGCGGCAGGCCTTCCAGGCCTCCGGTGGCGGGCATCAATGAGCGTTCGAGGGAAACCAGCGTGCCGTCGTTGGAACGGCGGCGTCGGTCGAGGGTGATGAATTGGTCGGTGCCGAAACGCGACAGCAGGTCCGGGCGGGTCACCGCCTCCAGCCGCAGCACCTCGGTATTGACCAGCGCGCCGCTGTCGGCCAGGGCCTGGGCCCAGCCGTTGCGCTGGTCGAGTACCACACCGTCGAACGTGACGATGGACCCCACCCCGCTTTGCGTCGCGATGTAATTGCGCCGTTTCAACTCGGCCAGGGCTTCACGCAAAGTACCTCGGCTGACTTTGAATTCCTGAGCCAACTGATGCTCGCCGGGCAGTTGAAAGCCGTCCTCCATGAGACCGCTTTCAATGCGCCGGATGAGCTCGTCGACCACCCGTTGTTTCTTGTCGAATCGAACCTGTCTAATCATGTACAAATTGAACTCGAAATCCTTTGTAACGATCAAGGAATATTTAAGGGAGATGACGGAAGGAGTGTTGGAGAGGGAGCTGTGACCGCTGCGCGGTCAATCGCGAGCAGGCTCGCTCCTACAGGGGATCTAGGGCGTACAGATGATGTTGTGTACACCTCGGATCACTGTAAGAGCGAGCCTGCTCGCGATGGCGTCAATCAGATCAGCACAATTTTCAGCGTTGCTTCAGACGGTCAATCACCACCGCCAGCAACAGGATCGAACCGCGAATCACGTACTGATAAAACGTATCGATGTTCTTCAGGTTCATCGCATTCTCGATGATCGCCAGGATCAGCACCCCGGCAATCACATGGCGGATCATGCCGATGCCACCACTGAGCGACACGCCACCCAGCACGCAGGCCGAGATCACCGTCAGTTCGAAACCCTGGCCGATCATCGGTTGGCCCGAGGTCATGCGCGAGGCCAGGATCACCCCGGCCAGCGCGCCAATCACACCATGCACGGCGAAGATGATGATCTTGGTCCGGTCGACGTTGACCCCCGCCAGCAACGCCGCTTCCTGGTTGCCACCGATGGCCATGGTGTTGCGCCCGTAGGTGGTGTAGTTCAGCAGCCAGCCGAAGAACAGGAAGCAGACGATGGTGATCAGGATCGGCACCGGCACGCCGAACAGCTGGCCATTGCCATAGACGAAGAACGACTCCTGGGACACGCCCACCGCCTTGCCGTTGGCGAAGATGTAGGCCAGACCGCGAACGATCTGCATGGTCGCCAGCGTGGTGATCAACGCATTGACCCGCAATTTGGCAATCACGATGCCGTTGATCAGGCCGACGATCAGCCCCATGAACAGCGCCGCGCTGACGCCGAGGAATACGCTGTTGGTGTCGCGCATCACCACCGCCGCCACTACGCCTGCGCAGGCAATCACCGAGCCGACCGACAAGTCGAAATGCCCCGACGCCAGGCAATACAGCATGGTGCAGGCGGCGATGCCGGTGGTGGAGATCGCCAGGCCCAGGCCGCGCATGTTCAGCGGCGAGAGGAAGTTGTCGATCAGCAAGGTGCAGAGCACGAAAATCCCCACCGCCGCCGCCAGCATTGCCCAGTCATCGAGAAAGCGCCGCAGGTCCAGAGGCTTGCGCATCGTCGGCAGGGTTTCGTTTTGGGTTGTCATCATAGTCACCTCTCAGTTCGCCACGCCGTCAGCGCGCTGGCGTGGCAACGCCAGTTGCAGCAGGTTGGATTCATTGGCTTGCTCACGGCTCAGTTCGCCGCGCATCGCCCCTTCGCACATCACCAGGATGCGGTCGGAAATGCCCATCACTTCCATCAGGTCGCTGGACACCACGATCACCGCGATGCCACTGGCGGCCAGGTTATGGATGATCTGGTAGATCTCGGCCTTGGCACCGATATCGATGCCACGGGTGGGCTCGTCGAGCAGCAGGACCTTCATCGGCATCGACAGCCAGCGACCGAGAATCGCCTTCTGCTGATTGCCGCCGGAGAGGAACTTGATGGGTTGCCCGGCATGGGGTGTTTTCACCCGCAGCGCCTTGATCTGTTTGTCGGCGTTGGTCTTTTCCCAGAGCCCGCGGATCAGGCAACCGAAGCCGGAATGGGCACTGCGCGCGCTGATGTTGATGTTCTCGGCGACGCTGGCCAGCGGGATGATGCCCTCCTTCTTGCGGTCTTCCGGGCACAGCAGAATGCCGGCGGCGATGGCATCGCGAGGTGAGTGGAGCTTGAGCTCGTGACCGCGCAACTCCAGGCGGCCGGCGCTGTTGCGCTCCAACCCGCTGAGCAGGCGGAACAGCTCCGTACGACCGGCACCGACCAGGCCGAACAAGCCGAGGATCTCGCCCTTGTGCGCCTCGAAACTCATGGGTTCGCGCAAGCCCGGGCCGAGCAGGCCATCGACCTTCAGGGCCACCGCACCACGTGGGCGCGAGCGATAGTCGTAGATGTCCTGGATATCGCGGCCGACCATGCAGGTCACGAGTTGGTCGTGGGTCAGTTCGCTCATGTCCTCGAAAGTGCGCACGTAGCGCCCGTCCTTGAACACCGTCACCGCATTGCAGATGCGGAACACTTCTTCCATGCGGTGGGAAACGTACAGCACCACTTTGCCTTCGTCGCGCAAGCGTCCGATGATCGCCATCAAGCGTTCGATTTCCCGCGCCGACAGGCTGCTGGTGGGTTCGTCGAACGCGATCACATGCGCCCCTCGGGACAAGGCCTTGGCGATTTCCACCAGCTGCCGTTGCCCCAGCGACAGGCGCCCGACTTTTTCCTGCGGATCGATCTCGTCGGCCAGGCCCTTGAGACAGGCCAGCGCCTGTTGGCGCAATTGACGGCGGTTGATCAGGCCGAAACTGGCCGGCAGGTGGCCCAGGAACAGGTTTTCCGCGACGGTCATTTCCGGCACCAGATGCAGTTCCTGGTGAATCACCGCCACGCCGCTGCCGATGCTGTCGGCGGTGGATTTGAAAACGTGGGTCTGCTCGCCGATCTGCAGGTCGCCGCTGCTCGGGACGTAGGCGCCGCCGAGGATTTTCAGCAAGGTCGATTTGCCCGCGCCGTTCTCGCCCATCAAGGCATGAACCTGCCCCGGATGCGCCACGAAATTGATGTTGTCCAGTGCCTTCACGCCGGGAAAGGTCTTGCCGATCCCGTTGAATCGCAAGCTGCCTCCCGATGGGAAACCGGTCTGTTGTTGTAATTGTGTTTGCGCCATAACTACCTCGTCACACAGATCAGGCGTGCCCCGCTGCCGGGGCCGCCGATGAAATCAACCGGCCGTCAGTTCCACAGGCCGATTTTTTCCAGTTCCTGCTTGAAGTTGTCGCGGGTGATCAGTGTCACGTCGTCCATGGCGGTGTATTTCGCCGGCTCTTTGCCGGTGGTGACCCACTCGTACATCATGCTCGCGGTGTTGTAGCCCTCGATGTGCGGGCTGGGCAGCATCGAGCCGTGGAAACCGCTGTCGGCTTTTTTCAGTTCGCCAATGGCGTCGGTGCCGTTGATGCCGATACCGATCACGTTCGCGGCTGCGAATCCGGCGCTCTCGGTGGCCCGTACGCCACCGAGTACGGTGTTGTCGTTCATGCCGCCGATGATCAGGTTCTTCGCCGCGCCCGGCAGTTTCACCAGTGCGGAGTTGGTGGCGTCCATGCTGCCCGGCACATCGAGGGTTTTCAGGGCAGAGAACAGGATGTGATCCTTCGGCATGCCGGCCTCTTCCAGCGCCTTGACCGAGCCGTCGGTGCGCTTCTTGCCGGTATCGAGTTCGTTGTAGGTGTTGATCACCGCATAGGTGTCTTTCCAATCCCAACCGCGCTTTTTCGCCTCGGCCGCCATGGCGTTGCCCTGTTTCTGGCCCACCTCGAACGCGGCCATTCCCAGGTACGGCACGTCTTCCATGAACTTGCCGCTGGCGTCGACGAAACGGTCGTCGACGGCAATCACTTTCAAGCCGTTGAGCTTGGCCTTGGCCATGATCGCCGGGCCCAGGGAGACGTCCGGCGGGCAGATCACGAAACCCTTGGCGCCGTTGGCCGCCAGGCTGTCGATGGCCGAAAGGGTTTTCTCGCCGTCAGGCACGGCGATCTTGATCAGGGTGAAACCCTTTTCCTTGCCGGCCTTTTCGGCGAAGGCCCATTCGGTCTGGAACCAGGGTTCTTCAGCCTGCTTGACCAGGAAACCGATCTTCACTTCCTCGGCGGCAAACAGCGTGCTGCTGAGGCTGAGCGCGCTAACCGCCAGAGCGGCGCCGCACAGGGAACGGATGGCATGACGACGATTCATAAGCTGACTCCTTGTTATTTTTTTGAGCATTCTTTGAAAGCGTTCTGTGTAACCCTGTTGCCAATAGTCATATCGTATGATGATTGGATTTCAAGCGCGGCAATACGCCTGAAACGCCGGTCATTCAGTCGTGGTGCTTCACTGACCGATTTCGGTTGAAAAGTGTTGGAAGGAAAACAGATAGACGCGCAAACGTTTCAGCACGGGGACGGTCTGAAACACTGACTCCGGCGGGGAGTTCGAGGGGATATCGCTGCATCACTTCACCTGTCTTGTTTTTTTAAGTGTGAGTGCATCGTGGAACGATGGTGCCGACTATAAACCCGGCACCCAAACAATCTCAATATATAATTTTACATCCCATATTTTGGGATTTATCCAGCAAAGCGCGTACACAGCTTGCCGGGCACATCGACCCGGATCGACAACACCGCCCCGTCCAGTGGATGCCCAAGCGGGCTGGCGGCACTGGTGATGTACAGGGTTTTCAGGTCGGCATCGCCGAACACACAACTGGTCGGACGCCTGACCGGCAGTTCGATCACCCGATCAACCTGACCGCCGGGCGTCAACCTGAGCAGGCAATTGCCGTCCCAGCGGGCATTCCAGATATAGCCTTCGGCATCCATCGCCGAACCGTCCGGGCCACCGCGACCATGCGGGCCAAAGAAGGTTTGTGCAGGCTCCAGATTGCCGTCGGTGCGGATGAAATGCCGATACAGCGTTCCGTCGAGGCTGTCGCCGAAATACACGGTGGTGGCGTCATCGCTCCACAGCAAGGTATTGGGGATGCCGAGGCCGCGCAGCAGCGGAGTGACTCGCGCATCACGATCGATGCGGAACAGCCCGCCGGAGCGCCGCTCAATGGGCAGGTCCTCGCCCTTCTCCCCGATATTGTTCTGCATGGTGCCGAGCCAGAGCCGGCCCTGGGCATCGCAACGGGCTTCGTTGCCGCGGTTGCCCGGTTGCGGGTCGGCCACGCAGAACAGGGTCAGGCGCGGTTCCAGCCCCGGTGAGTCAAGATCCAGGCGATAGACGCCGCTGCTCAAGGTCACCAATGCATCGCCACTGGCGCAGGGGATGAAGGCCGAGACGTGCTCGGGCATCTGCCAGATTTGTACGTTGGCGCCGATCAACCGCAGCGCTTGCTTGCCGGCGATGTCCACCCAGTAGAGCGCCTGGGTCGGCGCATCCCAGAACGGGCCTTCGCCCAGCCGGGCCCGGTGTTCGGTGACTGCGGTCCACGTCATGAAACCTCCTGCGTTGTTCTTGTTTTTGTTTTTTTGTGGGAGCGAGCCTGCTCGCGATTGCGATGGGTCAGTCGACATCTGTACTGCATGTACCGGCCTCATCGCGAGCAGGCTCGCTCCTACAGGGGATCGTCGTTGTCAGCCGGTTTTTTTATCGGCCATGACCTGCGGGTAGTAGCGTTTGATCGCCAGGTCCGCGTTATCGATCAGGGTCATGCAGGCCCAGACACCCCGCGCGGCATCCCGGGCGGCGATGGCTTCGGCCATGTCCTTGTGTATCGGCAAGGTGCGGCGCAGTTCGTCCGGGTCGGCGGCGGACACTTCGAAACACACCGCCAGTAGTGCGCCGAGGGCCGGGACCATTTGTTCGATGAATTGATTGTGGCTGGCGGCGAGGATGCACTCGTGGAAAAGCTGGTCGGCGCGGTTGTAATCGATGCCGCTGTCCACCGCCCGCTCGAGGGCGTTGCAAGCCAACAGGATGGCTTCGACCTGTTCGGCGGTGGCCCGCTCGCAGGCCCAGCGCACGGCCATCGGTTCGATGGTGCGGCGCAGATCGAGCAGATCGTCGACGAAGTTTTCCGGCAACCCGCCCCGGGACAGCCAGCCCACGACTTGTGGATCGAAGAGGTTCCAGCGCTTGACCGGCAACACCCGCGTGCCGACCTTCGGCCCGACTTCGAGCATGCCTTTGGCAACCAGGGTTTTGATGGCTTCGCGAATGACCGTGCGACTGACCCCGAGCTGCTCACCCAGATCGGCTTCGACCTTGAGCGATTCGCCCGGCTTGACCTGCCCGGTGGCGATCCAGCAGCCGAGCCAGTCGACGGTCGACGCGTGAAAGCTGCTGGACATGGACACCTCGGAGGCGTGTGTGATGGAGGCACACGCTAATCATCATATGATTAGGTGTCAAATTGATTTTAAAGGAAGGAACAGAACCACTGTAGGAGCGAGCCTGCTCGCGATTTGGCCAGCACATTCAAAATTGATTTCGACTGGACGACTGCCATCGCGAGCAGGCTCACTCCTACAGGGCCTTGTGTCAGGGCTCGAGACCGATGCGGAAGAACTCGCCGCCGCTCCAGACACCCAGCCACCGCTGCCCGTCGATCTCGCGAGTAACGGCCAACTCCACCAACTGATAAAACACGTTGCGGTGAATCAGCGCTTCGAGGTTGGTGCGTACATGCACGTAAGGGGATGGTTCTTGCGTCTCTGGATCGATCATCACGCGAATCGGATGCTCGGCGCCGGCCTCGGTGGTCTCGTCGACATGAGTGGTAAAACGCAGGATTTGCGACTCGCCCTCGCCTTCTACCTCCACGGCAATCGCCACGAAAGGCGCGTCGTCGACCTTGATGCCGACCTTCTCCACCGGAGTGATGAGGAAGTAATCATCGCCGTCGCGGCGAATGATGGTGGAGAACAGCTTGACCATCGGCTTGCGCCCGATCGGCGTGCCCATGTAATACCAGGTGCCGTCGCGGGCGATGCGCATGTCGATGTCGCCGCAGAAATCCGGGTTCCACAGGTGGACCGGCGGCAAGCCTTTGGTCTTGGGGATTTGCCCCAACAGGTCGTTGGCTTTTTGCGGGCCACTCATGGCGATCTCCTTGGATTACTGGTCGCTGAGCCCCAGCAGGCTGCGAGCGTATTGCTCAAGCGGTGGGCCCATCAGGTCTTCTGGCTTTTCGTCGTGGAACGTCAGTAAACCGCCACGACTCTTGATACGTGCAGTATCAATCAAATACTGGGTGCTGGTCTCGATCAACATGATCTGAATCACGCCGGTGTCGATGCCCAGGCGATCAAGTGCCTCCTGATCCAGCCATTCATCCGAGTTGCCGATACGGTCATCGGCCTTGGCGAAGCGGGTGTAGAGCAAGTAATGGGCGCCGGCGGAGCGGGCTTCGTTCATCGCCTCGTCCAGGCCTTCCGGGGTGCGCGCGCGGCGGACCATCGGGAAGTATTCGATAAAACCATCGAAGGCGACTTCAGCAATGACATTGGGACGTGGATATGCGGTGCCACCCGGCGGCATGAAGGCGCCCTGGGCGATGTAGACGAACGAGTCCGGTTGAATGCGCAGGTTGTTCACGCGGCGACTGTCGCTGTGATCCAGAAAGCCGGCGTCGCTCATGTGGTAGCGAGCCCCTTCGGCCATATCGCTGACATTCATGCAGCCGCCAAGCGCCAAAACGGCCAGCAGCAAAACCAGGCTACGCATCCTATCCTCCAGAGGCCGGTGTCGGAAAACCGGCGAATGGCCGTTGGATGCAGATTTTGCGCCAGCTCAAGATGTCGTCGCACGGTAGATCGCAATCGCGAGCAGGCTCGCTCCTACAAAGGTCCCTGTAGGAGCGAGCCTGCTCGCGATGAGGCCGGATCAGCCGCCAATAATCTTCATGACGGTCGCGCCACCGGAAAACGCCACTTCCTGCTTGTCACCCAAGGCTTTCACCAGCAGCCGTTGCAGCGCCGGCAATGCCTGATGACGCGGCTTGTCCAGCAAATCACCCACATAATGACGATTGCTCGACGACAGACAGCCATGCAGCCAGCCCGTGGAAGAAAGACGCAAGCGTGAACAGGTACGGCAGAACGGCACGCTTTCGTTGGCAATCACGCCAAAATACCCCTGCCCTGGAATCTCGTAGCGCACGGCAGTCGCATCCACCGGGGCATCGGCTTGCAGATATTCGTGGCGCTCGCCAATCAGGCTCAGCAACTGCTGAAGACTGACAAACTGTTGCAGGAAGGCATTGGAGTCGCTGGCCAGGTGGCCCATGCGCATCAGCTCGATGAAACGCAGTTCATAGCCGCGCTCCAGGCAGTAATCCAGCAGCGGCATCACCTGATCGAGATTCTGCCCCCGCAACGGCACCATGTTGACCTTGATCTTCATGCCGGCGGCGCGGGCCTGTTCCATGCCATCGAGCACAGTCGCCAGATCGCCGCCACGGGCAATGCCACGGAATGCGCTGGCGTCCAGGGTATCGAGGGAAACGTTGATTCGCCGAATGCCGGCATTGACCAGCAGTGGCAGTTTTTTCGCCAGCAATTGGCCGTTGGTGGTCAGGCTGATGTCTTCGAGGCCCATCTTCCCGACGGCGGTCATGAAGGTTTCGAGCTTCGGACTCACCAGTGGCTCGCCACCGGTGATGCGCAGTCGCTCGATGCCTGCGGCTTCGATCAGATAGGCGACACCGCGTGCCATGGCCTCGGCCGACAACTCGTCCTGCGCAGCCACCAGCCGCTTGCCATTGGGCACGCAGTAGGTACAGGCATAGTTGCAGGCTGAGGTCAGGCTGACCCGCAAATTGCGAAAACGCCTGCCTTGACGGTCAACGATCATGGTCACTCCGGCGAAAGAAAATTCGGACCGCCAAAACTTGACTCACAATTCAAGTTTTAGCAAGTCCCATGCCTGAGTATATTCCTGCGGTACTGCGCCATGTAGCGAAATAATAGCGCCATCAGGCGGCTGAATGGCTCAGCTGCTCGGGGTGTCGGTATCGCGCTTGCGCTTGTTGCCCATGCGCACGCCGATGTCCATCAGGAACTGGAAGAAGCCTTCCTGATCTTCCAGCACATTGCTCCAGAACGGCGAGTGATACAGCGCCACGGCACCGTGCACCAGCGCCCAGGACGCGCAGTAATGGAAGTAAGGGGGAACGTCTTCGAGCTTGCCTTCGCTGATCCGGCCCTTGATCAACAGGGTCAGGCGTTCGAAGTTCGAAGCGCGGATCTTGTGCAGCTCTTCGATCATCTCCGGAACCTGGTTGCCCTTGACGACCTTCTCTTCCAGGCGATCGAACAGGCGATAACGTTGCGGATCGCGCATGCGGAATTCGAAATAGGCGCGGGACAGGGCTTCCTTGTCCTTGTCGACGTCGGCGGAGTGCAGCAGCTCGTTCAAGTCGCGCTCGTAGTCGAGCATCAGGCGCAGGTAGATCTCGGCCTTGGACTTGAAGTGCTTGTAGATTGTGCCTTTGCCGATACCGACGGCATCAGCAATCATCTCGACGGTGACACTGTCTTCACCTTGTTCGAGGAACAGCTTGAGCGCGGTATCGAGAATTTCTTGCTCGCGGCGACGAAACTCACGGACCTTACGAGGTTCTTTGTGCATAAGAAAAGGTCTGTAGGGGTCAAAATTCGAAGCCGCGTATTATGCCTAAATTACGCAAAAATGCACGGATCATCCGACCATAACTGTGTTTCTCGAGTATTTCCCGCAGGATCGCCCGTTGATGAGAACTCTTCTGAAGCGCCCGTATTCCAAATTTGTTTAAAAACCGCGACCGGCAAACTGGACTGGGTGAAATACTGATCAATACTTGAACTGTCGGCGGAACATCTCCCCCAAGTGTCACGCCGATATTGGTACCAACGGACCGCGTACCATTGTTTTACTCCTAATGGTCTTAACCCGGATTCACCCCCCAGAACCCGGGTTTTTTTTGCCTGCGATTTAACCTTTCACATGGGCCAGCGGGAACAGGCGCTTGAAGTTTTCCGTCGTTTGTTCGGCAAATCGCTCGAAAGGCTCACCACGCAACATTGCCAAAAATTCCGCTACTTCACGCACGTACTGCGGCAGGTTCGACTTGCCGCGATAGGGGATGGGCGCCAGGTACGGCGAGTCGGTTTCCACCAATAAACGATCGGCTGGCACCTTGCTCGCGACATCGCGCAGTGCATCGGCATTGCGGAAGGTGACAATGCCGGACAGGGAAATGTAATAACCCATGTCCAGCGCCGCCTTGGCCATGTCCCAGTCTTCGGTGAAACAATGCAACACGCCCGCCTGGGGCAGCGCCGCCTCGCGTAGCAGGTTCAAAGTATCGGCTCGGGCGCCACGGGTGTGGATGATCACCGGCTTGCCGGTCTGCTGCGCCGCGTGCAGGTGCAACCGGAAGGATTCCTGCTGCAACTCGGCCGCTTCCGGCTCGTAGTGATAATCCAGGCCGGTTTCGCCGATGGCCACTACGCGCGGGTGATTAAGTTCGTGCAGCAACCAGTCCAGGGCGGGCGCTGCACCTGGCTGCAGGTCCAGCGGATGCACGCCGACCGAACAATCGACATCGTCGTAGCGCTCGGCCAGGGCTTTGACGTCGGCGGCATTGTCGGCACTGACGCCAATACACAGGAAGTGCCCTACCCCCCGCTCACGGGCCGCATCGAGTGCGGCATCCAGGGAGCCGTCGTGGGCGGCGAGGTCGAGACGATCAAGGTGACAATGGGAATCTACGAGCATAAAAAGACTGCAACTTACATCGTATGAGTGGGACGGTCGGACTTCAGGGCTCCGGCCAAATGGGTTTCGATTCGACTGCGCGCAGTGTTGTCGCCGTCGTTGAACTGTACGCCGACCCCGGCAGCGCGGTTACCCTGGGCGCCTTTGGGGGTGATCCAGCTGACCTTGCCGGCCACCGGGATCTTTTCCGGCTCGTCGAACAAGTGCAGCAGCATGAATACCTCATCGCCCAACCTGTAGCTCTTGTTGGTCGGGATGAACAGGCCGCCATTTTTGATAAACGGCATGTAGGCCGCGTAAAGCACGGATTTGTCCTTGATGCTCAGGGACAAAATGCCGTTGCGTGGCCCCGGACTGATTGAATCATTCATGCTGACCTCCACTGCTGCATTCCTCTACTGAGCTCTTCTGCCGACAACCGCAGTCTAGGCGTAGTTCCTCATCTCTGGGCCGGCAATGAAGCCCATTGCACCAGCAGCGCCTCGAGCAGCAACACTCGATTGAGGTTGGCCTTGCTTAGAACTTTCTGACGCTGGGCAAGGATCCAGTCCTGAATGTTCAGGACCTTGTCCTGGGCGGTCTTCTGCGCCAGGTATTGAATGACCTTGCGCATATCCGTCAGGCCCAGCCCTTCCTCGTCCTGGGTCAACTGATAGCGCAGGATCAGGCTCGACCAATCGCAGAACCAGTCGAACAGCAGCAACAACGGGATCGCATTCCAGCCTTCGGCCAGTTGCGTTGGCGATTGCTGCTGCTTGAGCAGCTTCTTCACGCCGTCGACCACTTGCGCACGCTGTTCACGCACACCCTGGGCGTGGAGATTGGCGGCGGCCAAGGGCGAACCGGCAGCCAGGGTGAGCAATTCGCCGCGCTCCTCTTCCGGGCAGTCCGGCAAGGCGTTCGCCAGCCAGGCCAGACTCATTGCTTCGCTCGGCAGCGGGCAAGCCTGCTGCACACAGCGGCTCTTGATGGTCGGCAGCAAACGACTGGGTTGATGGCTCACCAGCAGCAAGACCGTGTCGCCGGAAGGCTCCTCCAGGCTTTTGAGCAAGGCGTTGGAAGCGTTGATGTTCATCGACTCCACCGGCTCGATCAGCACTACCTTGCGCCCGCCCAACTGCGCGGTCTGCACCACGAAACTGACCAGATCACGGACCTGATCGACCTTGATCGCCTTGTCGGCTTCCTCCGGCTCAAGGATGTAGTTATCGGGGTGACTGCCGGCCTTGAGCAACAGGCAGGACTTGCATTCGCCACAGGCGCCTTGCGCGGTCGGACGCTGGCATAGCAGGCTCGCCATCAGGCGCTCGGCCAGCGCGCGTTTGCCGATCCCGGCCGGGCCATGCAGCAGATAGGCGTGGGCGTGCTGGGTACGACCGGCGAACTGCTGCCAGAGACTGTCCTGCCACGGATAGGCTTCAGCCACGGGCCAACTCCAGCAGGCGCGGCAGCAAGGCATCCAGCGACTGCTGAACCTGTGCCAGCGGTTGCGCGGCGTCGATCAATACATAACGCGCAGGCTCGGCTTGCGCACGCTTGAGGAAGGCACTGCGCACCGCGTCGAAAAAGGCTCGACCTTCAAGCTCGAATCGATCCAGGCGGCCGCGGGCGCTGGCACGGGCCATTCCCACTTCCACCGGCAGGTCGAAAATCAAAGTCAGGCCAGGGCGCAGATCACCCTGGACAAAGGCTTCCAGCGAAGCGATGCGCTCCAGCGACAGGCCACGGCCGCCGCCCTGGTAGGCATAGGTCGAATCGGTGAAACGATCACACAGCACCACGGCGCCTCGGGCCAATGCCGGGCGAATCACCTCGGCCAGATGCTGGGCACGAGCGGCGAATACCAGTAGCAATTCCGTATCCGGGTTCATGACCTCATCGACCGGAGCCAGCAGCACCTCGCGGATGCGCTCGGCCAGTGGCGTGCCACCGGGTTCGCGGGTCAGCACAACCTCGATACCCGCAGAGCGCAGGCGCTCGGCCAGGTATTCGCGGTTGGTGCTCTTGCCGGCGCCTTCCGGGCCTTCCAGCGTAATAAACAAGCCAGTCACAGGCAGTCCTTAGTCAAAGTCATTGCGAGCCTTGCGGTGCGTTCGCTTCTGGCTCGGGGGCGGGGGCGGGCTCTTGCGGTTGAACCTGCGGCACAGCCTCGGGCGCGGTATTGGGCGAGGCGGCCGGGATCGGTGTCTGATCCTGCCCGCCATTGTTTTGGGGAGCCGGGGATTCAGACGCTCGGGATTCCAGGGCCTGGGTTTGCCCGGCCGGGACTTGCGTAGCCTCGGATCCGTTGATGGGCGCCGGGCTGGAACGGTAATCCGCACGCCGCTTGAGCTGGAACTCACGCACAGCGTTGTTATGGGCGTCCAGATCGTCGGAGAACACGTGGCTGCCATCCCCGCGCGCCACGAAATAGAGACTGTTGCCTGCCACTGGATTGAGCGCCGCATGGATCGCTTCGCGACCGACCATGGCAATCGGCGTCGGCGGCAGGCCGGCGATCACGTAGGTGTTGTAAGGCGTCGGTTCCTTGAGGTGGGCACGAGTCAGCTTGCCGCTGTAACGATCACCCAAGCCATAGATCACCGTCGGATCGGTTTGCAACAACATGCCGATCGCCATGCGCCGCACGAAGACCCCGGCGATCTGCCCACGCTCTTGTGGCACGCCGGTTTCCTTCTCTACCAACGAGGCCATGATCAGGGCTTGATAGGGGTCGGTGTACGGCACATCGGCCGCGCGCTGACTCCACTCCTTGGATAGCACTTCGTCGAGGCGCTCGTAGGCTGTTTTCAGCAGTTCGACGTCGGTCATGCCCCGCACGAAGCGGTAGGTGTCCGGGAAGAAACGCCCTTCAGGGAAAATCCCGGCATGCCCGATTTTGTCCATGACCTGGCTGTCGCTCAGGGTGCCCAGGGTGTGTTCGAGTTTTTCTTCCTTGGCCAGGGCCGCACGGACCTGACGGAAGTTCCAGCCCTCGACCAGGGTCACGCTGTATTGGACCATTTCCCCACGCTTCCACAGGTCGATCAGACCTTCGACCGTCATGCCTGGAACCATGCGGTATTCACCGCTATGCAGCGGTTGCTTGGGCAGGTTGAAGCGCCAGTAGACACGCAGCCAGAAAGCGTCCTTGATCAGGCCGTCGGCTTCGAGGCGCAGGAAGGTGCGATTTGGCGTGGTGCCCTTGGGCACATCCAGCAGCTCTTCCTGAGTGATATTCAGCGGCTGCACCAGCGCCGAGTGAATTTTCCAGGCAGAGGCGCCCAACATCAGCCCCGCCAGAACCAGTCCGGTTTCCAGCAGTAGCAGGAATTTACGTCTCACGTATCAAGCATCCAGTAGCGCGCGGGCAATGGTTTGGAGTTTACGGGTGAGTGGCCCAACCGGCCAGTCCAGTGCGGCATAGGCACGCACCGGCCAAACGCCATATACGCTGTTGCAGACAAAGACTTCGTCAGCGCCTTGCAGCTGTTCCAGCGTGATATCGGTGATTTGCACGGGGATGCCCAAGGATTCGGCCTGGGACAATAACTCGGCGCGCATCACACCTTCCACGCCGCAGCCGCTCAAATCCGCCGTGATCAACACGCCATCACTCACCATGAACAGGTTGCTGAACACGCCTTCGATCACCCGACCGGCCTGATCGAGCATCAAGCCTTCGGCGTGTTCAGTGTCCTGCCATTCGGCGCGCGCCATCACCTGCTCCAGACGGTTCAAGTGCTTGAGCCCGGCGAGAAGCGGCTGAAAGGAAAGTCGTGTGGTGCACGGGAACAGGTGAATGCCCTGCTCTGCGTGGGCCTGCGGGTAAACCGCAGGAGGATTGCCCGACAGGATACGCCGGGCCGGGGCCGAGGGATCGAAAGCGTAACCACGCAGACTGTCGCCACGGGTAACGATCAGCTTGAGCACCCCTTCTTTGAGTTGCTCGGCATAGGTCAACACTTCCGAGACCACGGCGGCCTGATCCAGATTGATTGCCAGGCGCCGGCAGCCTTTGGCCAACCGCACCAGATGACGATCCAGCAGGACTGGAAAGCCATCATGCACGGCGATGGTCTCGAACAGACCGTCGCCGTACGCCAGGCCGCGATCTTTCAGCGACAGTGCGTCAGCCGGTTGACCATCGACCCAGGTGTCCATCAACCCGCGAACCGGCGGAACACCAGCGAACCGTTGGTACCGCCAAAACCGAAGGAGTTGGACAGGACCACATCGATATCCATGTTGCGCGCGGTATGCGGCACGAAATCGAGGTCGCAGCCTTCGTCCGGCTCATCGAGGTTGATGGTCGGTGGCGCTACCTGGCTGTTGATCGCCAGCACGCTGAAGATCGCTTCGACTGCGCCCGCCGCACCCAGCAGGTGACCGGTCATGGACTTGGTGGAGCTGACGGCCAGCTTGTAGGCGTGATCACCGAACACCGACTTGATCGCATTGGCTTCAGCGAGGTCGCCGGCGGGCGTCGAAGTACCGTGGGCATTGATGTACTGCACCTGGTCGCCATTGACCTTGGCATCGCGCAAGGCATTGGTCATGCAGCGCGCGGCCCCGCCACCATCGGCAGGTGGCGAAGTCATGTGGAAAGCATCGCCACTGGTACCAAAACCGATCAGCTCGGCATAGATGGTCGCACCGCGGGCCTTGGCGTGTTCCAGCTCTTCCAGAACCAGCGCACCGGCGCCATCGGACAGTACGAAGCCATCACGACCCTTGTCCCAAGGACGGCTGGCACGGGTCGGTTCGTCGTTGCGGGTCGACAGCGCGCGCGAGGCACCGAAGCCGCCCATGCCCAGGCCGCAGGCCGCCATTTCGGCACCGCCGGCGATCATCACGTCGGCTTCGTCGTACATGATGTTGCGAGCGGCCATGCCAATGCAGTGTGTACCGGTGGTACAGGCCGTGGCGATGGCGTAGTTAGGCCCCTGTGCGCCCAAGTGGATCGACAGGAAGCCGGAAATCATATTGATGATCGAGCCGGGTACGAAAAACGGAGAAATCCGTCGTGGACCGGTCTCATGCAGCGTGCGGCTGGTTTCTTCGATATTGGTCAGTCCGCCAATACCCGACCCCATGGCCACGCCGATACGCTCACGGTTGGCGTCAGTGACTTCCAGACCGGCGTTACGTACTGCCTGGAAACCTGCGGCCAGACCGTACTGAATGAACAGGTCAAGTTTGCGAGCTTCCTTGACCGACAGATATTCCTCGACATTGAAGCCCTTTACCGAGCCGCCAAAGCGGGTGGAATAGGCAGAAAGGTCGGTGTGTTCGATCAGACCAATGCCACTGCGGCCAGCCAGAATGCCCTGCCAACTGCTTGGTACATCCGCACCCAGTGGCGACAACATACCCATACCGGTGACTACGACGCGTCTACGCGACACAGCACTCTCCTTTTTCAAATGACGACTTTGTATCAGGCCTAAAGAAAAAACCGCACGCCGTGATAGCAGTGCGGTTTTTCCATGACAGCAAGCAACGATTACAAACGATTAACCCTGGTGGGAGTTAACGTAGTCGATTGCAGCTTGTACGGTAGTGATCTTTTCAGCTTCTTCGTCAGGGATTTCGGTCTCGAATTCCTCTTCCAGAGCCATCACCAGCTCAACGGTGTCAAGGGAGTCGGCACCCAGGTCTTCAACGAAGGAAGCAGTGTTGACCACTTCTTCTTCTTTAACGCCCAGTTGCTCGGCAACGATTTTCTTGACGCGCTCTTCGATGGTGCTCATACCTTGTTTTCACTCCTAATGGACAAATTCAGGCAGCTGGCCAGTGGGTAAGTGTATAGAAAGGCTTTTCAGCTTTTCAACTGAAAGCTTCACTCCTCAAACCCTGCAGCCCTCTGCCTATAAATAGATTGCAGCTTTATAACGGATTTTAGACAGCTCGTATGACATTTTTTTGAAGCAATCCGTCACATTTAACCTACATGTACATCCCGCCGTTCACCGGGATTGTAGCCCCGGTCACATAGGCTGCACCGTCGGACGCAAGAAAAGCGACCACAGACGCGATCTCTTGAGCTTGCCCCAGACGACCCAGCGGAATCTGCGTCTGCAAGGCTTCACGCTGCGCTTCCGGCAGCTCGCGGGTCATATCGGTGTCGATGAACCCTGGGGTTACCGAGTTGACCGTAATCGAACGCGAACCGACTTCACGCGCCAGCGCGCGGCTGAAACCTTCCAGACCGGCCTTGGCGGCGGCATAGTTTACTTGGCCTGCGTTGCCCATGGCACCCACAACCGAGCCAATACTGATAATCCGGCCCCAACGAGCCTTGGTCATACCGCGCAAAACACCCTTGGACAGGCGATATAGACTGTTCAGGTTGGTATCGACAACGTCATACCACTCGTCGTCTTTCATGCGCATCATCAGGTTATCGCGGGTGATGCCGGCGTTATTGACCAGAATCGCCGGCGCACCGAACTGTTCCTGGATGCTCGCCAGCACCGCTGCAACGGACTCGTCGCTAGTGACGTTGAGTTCAAGGCCGGAGCCCTGAATGCCGTGTTCTTTCAGGGTCGCAGCGATGCGTTCGGCACCCGATGCGGAAGTCGCGGTACCGACCACGATGGCACCCTGACGACCCAGTTCCAGGGCGATAGCCTGACCAATGCCGCGGCTCGCACCGGTAACCAGTGCAACTTTACCTTGCAGACTCATGCAAGCTTCTCCTGATTCAGGCCAACGCTGCACGGGCGGCAGCGAAAGCGTCTGGGGTATTGAGGTTGGAAGTTGATACGCCATCGGCGCAGCGTTTGTTCAGACCGGCAAGAACCTTGCCCGGGCCGCATTCGACCAGATTGGTCGCACCCTTGGCTGCCAGCGTCTGGATCGACTCGACCCAGCGCACAGGCTTGAAAAGCTGCTCAAGCAGATCACGCTTGAGGGTTTCCAGATCGGCCGGCACTTGTGCACTGACGTTCTGTACCACAGGAATCTGCGGTGCCTGCCAGTTGATCGCAGCGACCGACTCAGCAAAACGCTCGGCCGCCGGACGCATCAGCTCGCAATGGGATGGCACGCTGACCGGCAACGGCAGGGCGCGCTTGGCGCCGCGAGCCTTGCAGCCCTCGATGGCGCGCTCGACCGCTGCCTTGGCACCGGCGATAACCACTTGCCCCGGAGAGTTGAAATTGACGGCGCTGACCACTTCGCCTTGCGCCGCTTCGGCACAGGCCGATACCACGTCAGCATCGTCCAGGCCAAGAATGGCGGCCATTGCGCCCTGCCCGGCCGGTACGGCCTCTTGCATCAGCTTGCCGCGGGTTTCAACCAGCTTCACTGCCTCGCTCAGGCTCAGACTGCCTGCCGCGACCAGCGCACTGTATTCACCCAGGCTGTGACCGGCGACAAAGGCCGGACGCGCACCACCTTCAGCCAGCCACAGGCGCCACAGGGCGACCGAGGCGGTCAGAATGGCCGGCTGGGTTTTATCGGTTTGATTGAGTTGCTCTTCCGGCCCCTGCTGGGTCAGTGCCCACAGGTCATAACCCAGAGCATCGGAAGCTTCTTTGAATGTTTCGAGGACAACCGGATGTTCCGCGCCCAGCTCGGCCAGCATGCCGAGGGACTGCGAACCCTGTCCCGGAAAGACGAATGCGAGAGAAGCAGACATGTAACAAGCCCCTAATGATCTTATCGCCGGAGAATTGGTGTCCCGCTTTTGAGGGGACGCAAGAAACTGACAGTTGGATGGCTCGTTGAACCGAGCGGTCACATTTAAGCATTGTCCGACGAAAACGCCTAAAGCAACAAATCCTCCAGACGGCCGTGGATACGCTCGGGGAGGTTTTCCTGGATCTCGATCAATGCGCGGGAAATAGCACTCTGAAAGCCCTGAACCCCGGCAGAACCGTGACTTTTCACGACAATTCCCTGCAGACCGAGGAAGCTCGCACCGTTATGCCGCGCAGGTGCCAGATCCGCCTTCAAGCGCCTCATCAACGGCAAGGCCAGCGCCCCCACCATGCGTGACGGCAGGCTTTGCTTGAACAATGCCTCGATGCGCTCGGCGATCATGGTTGCCAGACCTTCGCTGGATTTGAGCAAAATGTTTCCGACAAAGCCGTCACACACCACCACATCCGCTTCGCCACGGTACAAACCGTCACCTTCGACAAAACCGATGTAATTGATGCCACGTGCGCTCTGCAACAGGGTGGCAGCCAGCTTGACCTGCTGGTTACCCTTGATGTCTTCGGTGCCGATATTTAGCAAAGCGACACGCGGGCGCACCACACCCAGGGTTTCCGCGGCAACCGAACCCATGACTGCAAACTGCAACAGGTGCTCGGCACTGCAATCGACATTGGCCCCCAGATCGAGCAATTGGCAATAACCGCTCTGTGTCGGAATCGCCGCAACCATGGCCGGCCGATCGATGCCCGGCAGCGTCTTGAGCACGAATCGCGACAACGCCATCAAGGCCCCGGTATTGCCGGCACTGACGCAGGCCTGGACCTTGCCTTCGCGCAACAACTCGAGCGCCACGCGCATCGACGAATCAGGTTTGCCACGCAGAGCCTGGGCAGGCTTTTCGCTCATGGTGATGACTTCGGATGCCGGAGTAATCGAAAGGCGCGCGCGATCCACAGCCGATTGGCCAGCGATCAATTCTTCAAGAAGGGAGGGTTGACCAACGAGGGTCAGGTGCAGCGAGGGGGTTGCAGACAGGCAAGCGAAGCTGGCCTGGACAATGCTGCGGGGACCGAAGTCCCCGCCCATTGCGTCAATCGCGATGACTTGAGCGGACAAGTGATTACTCGTCAGCGCCCTTGTCGATCACTTTACGGCCACGGTATACGCCTTCTGGCGAAACGTGGTGACGCAGGTGAACTTCACCGGTGGTTTTTTCTACAGACAGAGTGCTAGCCTCGAGAGCGTCGTGCGAACGGCGCATGTCACGGGCAGAGCGGGATTTTTTGTTCTGCTGAACAGCCATAATTGATTAACTCCTAAACGTTTGGGTCACGCTTTAACTGCGCCAATACACTGAACGGGTTGGACCGCGTTACCTCGTCCTCGCTCGGTTCGGGCTCATCTGCTCCCGCCGGCTGCTGGCATTCTTCCGGATGATGAGCAGGCACAATGGGCAAGGCGAGCAGAAGCTCTTCCTCGATCAGTGACTGCAGATCCAAAGGATCCTCGCCCAGTTCCAGCACGTCATAACCTTTCGGTAACGACTGGGTATTCGCACCCTCCTTCACCACAGCGTAACTGCATTCGCTATGGATCGGCAGGGTGACCAGCTCAAGACAACGCTGGCAAACCATCTTGACTTCGGTGTCGATAAAGCTGTGGATGACCACAGATTTACGTTCATCTCGTTCAAAAACGAATTTGGCCTGCACCGTACCGACATTGTCGGAAAGCGGGTCGCAGAGTCTCTCCAAATCGGCCAGCAGCATTTCACCCTGGAGGGTGGTGCCACGATCAGCCAATTTGCGCGGGTCAACGTGAGGTGGAATCGGGTCATTCAACATAGGCGCAGCATTATAGGGATGCCCCCGCCCATGTCAAAGGAAATTCAGCCCTGTCCGTCACTTGCAAGGCTCCGCTAGAATTCGCAACCTGCCTTCCGGAGATACACATGCTGCCTTTATTACTCGCTTCCAGCTCGGTTTATCGCCGGGAATTGCTGGCTCGCCTGCGGTTGCCGTTCACCTGCAGCTCGCCGGATATCGACGAAAGCCATCGCCCAGGAGAGCTTGCCGTTGATCTGGTCAAGCGCCTGGCCGAGGAAAAAGCCCGTGCATTAGCCGGTAGCCATGACACTCATTTGATCATCGGCTCCGACCAGGTCGCCGTGCTTGGCGAGCGGATTATCGGCAAACCCCACACCTTCGAAAAAGCCCGGGAGCAACTGCTGGCTGCAAGTGGCACCAGCGTGACCTTCCTGACAGGCCTGGCCCTGCTCAACTCCCGGACCGGTCAATGCCAGGTCGACTGCGTACCTTTCACGGTGCATATGCGCGAGCTCGACAGTGCACGCATCGAACGCTACCTGCACGCTGAGCAGCCCTACGACTGCGCAGGCAGCTTCAAGGCTGAAGGCCTGGGAGTGACCCTGTTTCAAAGCACCGAAGGCCCTGACGCTACCAGCCTGGTCGGCCTGCCACTAATCCGGCTCGTGGACATGCTGCTGGCGGAAGGCGTGCAAATCCCCTGAAAAGCAAAAAATCGCAGCCTTCGGCAGCTCCTACAGGTGATCTGTGTAAGAGCTGCCGCAGGCTGCGATCTTTTGATCTTTAAAAACTTAACGCAGTGATGGACCGCTGAACCCCATCCACATCGCCAGATGCTCAGCCACGCTGGCACCGAGCTTCTTCGAGAACCGGTCGAACGGCGATTCCTGAACGGTGAAGTCCACCAGTTCTTTTTCACCGATCACATCACGGGCAACCGAACTGGCATTACCCAGACCATCAATCAACCCCAACGGCAGCGCCTGCTCGCCAGACCATACCAGGCCGGAAAACAGCTCCGGATGCTCCTTGTCCTTCAGGCGCTCGCCGCGCCCTTGCTTGACACTGTTGATGAACTGCTTGTGCGTGGTATCGAGCACACCTTGCCAGAACGCGGTTTCCTCAGGCTTCTGCGGCTGGAAGGGATCGAGAAAGGATTTGTGCTCGCCGGAAGTGTATGTACGACGCTCGACCCCTAGTTTCTCCATGGTGCCGACAAAGCCGTATCCGGCTGCGGTGACACCAATGGAACCCACCAGGCTCGCCTTGTCGGCGTAAATCTGGTCAGCGGCACTGGCGATGTAATAGGCACCGGATGCACCCAGATCAGATATGACCGCATACAGCTTGGTATCCGGGTGCAGACCGCGCAGACGGCGAATTTCGTCATAGACGTAACCCGACTGCACCGGACTGCCGCCGGGACTGTTGATACGCAGGATGACACCCTTGACCTTGTCATCCTCGAAGGCGGCACGCAGGCTGCCGACGATATTGTCAGCGCTGGCAGGCTCCTTGTCGGCGATCATGCCCGTCACATCAATCAGCGCGGTGTAGTGACCACTGCGAGTCGCGGCTTTCTCCATGTCCATCAGCGGCGAGAACAGCGCCAGCGCGATAAACAGGTAAACAAACGTCAGCAGCTTGAAGAAAATCCCCCAGCGACGGGACCGGCGCTGCTCCTGCACACCTGCCAGCAGCGTCTTTTCCAGCAACTTCCAGCTTTTTTCGTCACCGCCATCTGCGCTCGACTTCGCGGGCGCCTTCCATTCGTCGGCCATTCCATCTACCCCGGCAAAAACGTATTAGGCCTGCTGATTCAGCCAGGCATGCAATTCTGAAAAGCGATCAATCGCCAACCGCGGCTCGAACAATTTCAGTGCTTCGATGGACTGCGCACCATAGCTGACCGCCACCGACCCCATGCCGGCATTGCGCGCCATCTGCAAATCGAAGGACGAATCACCGACCATCAACGCCTGCTCAGGATGAACCTCACAGTGGGCAAGTATCTGCTCAAGCATTAGAGGATGCGGCTTGCTGGCGGTTTCGTCGGCGGCACGGGTGATATCAAAGTAATCTTCCCAACCATGGGACTTCAGCACCCGATCCAGCCCGCGACGTGCCTTGCCAGTCGCGACCGCCAGATGATAACCCTCGGCCCGAAAGGCCTCCATCGACTCGACCACACCCTCGAACAGCGGCGAAGGCACCGCCTCGGAGGCTATGTAGTGATCGGCGTAATGCTGACGAAACGCTTCCAGCTCGGCATCACCAATGTCGGGATACAGCGTGCGGATCGCCTCCGGCAAGCCCAAACCGATGATGCCCTTGACTGCAAAGTCATCACGCAACTGAAAACCCGATCGTTCGGAGGCAACGTGCATTGCCTCGACAATCCGACCAATGGAATCAGCCAGCGTGCCGTCCCAATCGAAAATCAACAGCTTGTAATCAGAACGGCGCACTCAGACGCTCCACGGTTTTGGCCCACATCTCATCGACCGGCGCCTGAAGCTTCAGTTCGCCACCATCGGGTAGCGGCACAGTCAGCATGTAGGCGTGCAGGAACAGGCGCTTACCGCCCAAGTCGCGGATTTCTTTACTGAAATCGTCATCGCCATACTTGGTGTCGCCGGCGATACAGTGCCCGGCGTGCAGGGTATGAACGCGAATCTGGTGGGTTCGACCGGTGATCGGCTTGGCCTCGATCATGGTGGCAAAGTCACCGAAGCGACGCAGGACCTTGAACACGGTCACGGACTCCTTGCCCTCCTCCTCGTCGACCTCGACCATGCGCTCACCGGAGCGCAGATTGCTCTTGCCCAGCGGCGCGCGGACTTGCTTGATCGAAGAGGCCCAATTGCCACGAACCAATGCCATGTAGCGCTTATCGACGCCATCGCCGCGCAGTGCAGTGTGCAAATGACGCAGCATGCTGCGCTTCTTGGCGATCATCAGCAGGCCGGAAGTGTCACGATCGAGGCGGTGAACCAGCTCAAGCTCCTTGCAATCGGGTCGCAACTGGCGAAGCGCTTCAATCACCCCGAAACTCAGGCCACTGCCGCCGTGCACGGCAATACCGCAAGGCTTGTTGATCACGATCAACGCCTTGTCTTCGTAGACAATCGAGGCTTCGAGCCGCTGCAGCAGCCCCTGAGCAAGTGGCACCGGCTCGTCACGTTCAGGCACGCGAACCGGCGGCACGCGCACGATGTCGCCTGCCTGAAGCTTGTATTCGGGCTTGATCCGCCCCTTGTTCACGCGCACTTCGCCTTTGCGCAAAATGCGATAAATCAAGGTCTTGGGCACACCCTTGAGCCGGGCGAGAAGGAAGTTATCAATTCGTTGGCCGGCATATTCCGGCGAGACCTCAAGCAGTTGTACGCCTGGAGTCGAGGGGGTAGTCGTCGTCATGGCGCGGATGATATCAATTTTTTATGGAATTGAAGCACTTAATCATTGCTGCTATAGTCGCGAACGCCGCCAAAAGCGGCCTGGACAGCGGACATACGGTCAAAAACCGGCCCTGACCAACGCAATTCACCAGGACGCGAGGCCGTCCTACGGGGCTTTCGCTACGTAACGGTGGAGTTTGCAGGTGTAACGAGCGCAGGTGACATGAGGCCTGAATCACGCCGCGAAGCAGAGTTCCCAACTCGCCACGCGAGCCATATTCACGGCCAGTTCACAAAGTGCAGTCAGCTGCGAATGACCCCGAGCGATCGCTTCGGAAACTACGCCTAAATTAGCCATGATGCGTGATTTCCCCTTTCGGAGCTCACGGTAAATGCCAACCCGCTGCGGATTCTGCGCGCGGCAGCACCCGAATTATCAGGGATACGTGTAGGGTGGAGATGCACAACCGCTGGACTGTGTAGCAATAGGCTTTATCAAGACGCTTCATCTCGTCCACAGCCGCGGTTGATTCCTCCTCCTGACTGAGTGCTTAAGTAGCCACAGCAAGCAGGACGCGTACGTCGCGATGCAGGCCCGCATTGGCCGCCATCGCTGGACACGGGAATGGCCAACCACTCCCGACGCACCTGACACCGACCGTGAGAAGTCGTGTGTGCCGAACGCCGTTTCCGGCAGCCCGGAAACCGACGGTACTACATGAAAAGAATGCTGATTAACGCAACTCAACCCGAAGAGTTGCGTGTTGCACTGGTAGACGGCCAGCGCCTCTACGACCTGGACATCGAGTCCGGTGCACGCGAGCAGAAGAAAGCCAACATCTATAAAGGCCGGATCACTCGCATCGAACCAAGCCTTGAAGCTGCCTTTGTCGATTTCGGCTCTGAGCGCCACGGCTTCCTGCCACTCAAAGAAATCTCCCGCGAATACTTCAAGAAAGCCCCCGAAGGCCGCGTCAACATCAAGGACGTCCTGAGCGAAGGCCAGGAAGTCATCGTCCAGGTCGAAAAAGAAGAGCGTGGCAACAAGGGCGCCGCCCTGACCACCTTCATCAGCCTGGCCGGTCGTTATCTGGTCCTGATGCCGAACAACCCGCGTGCCGGTGGCATCTCCCGTCGCATCGAAGGCGAAGAGCGCAATGAACTGCGTGAAGCCCTGAACGGCCTGGTTGCCCCGGCCGACATGGGTCTGATCGTACGCACTGCCGGCCTCGGTCGCAGCAGCGAAGAAATGCAGTGGGACCTCGATTACCTGCTGCAACTCTGGACCGCCATCAAAGAAGCGTCGCTGGATCGTTCCGCGCCATTCCTGATCTACCAGGAAAGCAACGTGATCATCCGCGCCATCCGCGATTACCTGCGCCAGGACATCGGCGAAGTGCTGATCGACAGCGTTGAAGCCCAGGACGAAGCCCTGACCTTCATCCGCCAGGTGATGCCGCAGTACGCCAGCAAGATCAAGCTGTACGAAGACAGCGTTCCGCTGTTCAACCGCTTCCAGATCGAAAGCCAGATCGAAACCGCCTTCCAGCGCGTCGTCGAACTGCCTTCCGGCGGCTCCATCGTTATCGATCCGACCGAAGCCCTGGTGTCCATCGACATCAACTCGGCGCGCGCCACCAAAGGCAGCGACATCGAAGAAACCGCCCTGCAGACCAACCTTGAAGCCGCCGAAGAAATCGCCCGTCAGTTGCGCCTGCGCGACATCGGCGGCCTGATCGTCATCGACTTCATCGACATGACCCCTGCCAAGAACCAGCGCGCCGTGGAAGAAAAAGTCCGCGAATGCCTGGAAGCCGACCGCGCTCGCGTGCAAGTCGGTCGCATCTCGCGCTTCGGCCTGCTGGAAATGTCTCGTCAGCGCCTGCGTCCATCCCTGGGCGAAAGCAGCGGCATCGTTTGCCCGCGTTGCAGCGGCACCGGCATCATTCGCGATGTTGAATCGCTGTCGCTGGCCATCCTGCGCCTGATCGAAGAAGAAGCCCTGAAAGACCGCACTGCCGAAGTTCGTGCCCAGGTGCCAATCCCGGTGGCCGCGTTCCTGCTCAACGAAAAACGCAACTCGATCACCAAGATCGAACTGCGCACCCGCGCCCGCATCGTCATTCTGCCGAACGATCACCTCGAGACTCCGCATTTCGAAGTTCAGCGCCTGCGCGATGACAACCCGGAAGCCGCCACCAACCAGTCCAGCTACGAAATCGCTGCTGCCGCTGCCGAAGTGGAAGACGTCCAGCCAGCCGCCGCGACCCGCACCCTGGTTCGCCAGGAAGCCGCGGTCAAGACCGCTCCAGCCCGCGCCAACGCTCCGGTTCCGACCGAAGTCGCAGCTCCGGTTGCCGCGCCTGTCGCCGCTCCGGAACCAAGCCTGTTCAAAGGCCTGGTGAAGTCGCTGGTCAGCCTGTTCGCCACCAAGGAAGAGCCTGCCGCGCCAGTCGTGGTCGAAAAGCCGGTTACCGAGCGCCCAGCCCGCAACGAAGAGCGTCGCAACGGTCGCCAGCAAAGCCGCAACCGTAACGGTCGCCGCGATGAAGAGCGCAAACCTCGCGAAGAACGTGCACCGCGTGAAGAGCGCGCACCACGTGAACCGCGCGAAGAACGCCAACCACGCGAATCCCGCGAGGAAACTCCGGTAGTCGCTCGTGAAGAACGCGCACCACGCGCTCCGCGTGAAGAACGTGCACCGCGCGCTCCACGCGAAGATCGCAAGCCGCGTGGCGAGCGTGAAGAACGCGTGCGCGAACTGCGTGAGCCTCTGGATGCCGCCCCGGCAGCCGCCGCGACCGCTGAAGAACGTCCAGCCCGTCCGCCTCGCGAAGAACGCGCCCCACGCCCACCGCGTGAAGAGCGTCAACCTCGCGCCGAACAGGCCGCTGCCGCCGCAGCTGAAGAAGAGCTGCCAACCAACGAAGAGCAACTGCAGGAAGATGGTCAGGAAGGCGCCGAAGGCGATCGTCCACGCCGCCGTTCCCGTGGCCAGCGTCGTCGCAGCAACCGTCGCGAGCGTCAGCGTGATGCCAACGGCAACGTGATCGAAGGTTCGGAAGAGTCCGAAGCCGGCGAGACCACTGCCAACGGCGAAGCGCCAAGCACAGCCGATCTGGCCGCCGGCCTGGCTGTAACCGCCGCTGTTGCCAGCTCCGTGATCAGTGCTCCAGCCGAAGCCCAAGCCAACGAGCAAGCCGAACGCGCCACAGCCGCCACCCTGGAGACTGCTCCGGTAGAAGCGCCAGTCGTTGAAGCGTCCACACCAGTCGAAGTGACGGCATCGCCGGAAGTCGAACTGGCACCGGCAATCGAGGCCCAGCCTGTGGTTGAAGCCGCTGCCGAGCCTGTCGTCGCCGAAGCACCAGCCGTGGTCGCGGAGCCTGTCGTCGAAACCGTGACCGAAGCTGTCCGTGAGGTTCGCGAAGAGCAAACCGCGTTCAACTGGGCAGCCGAGCCAGCCGCTGTCGAAACTCCAGCACCTGCCGCCCCAGCGGAAGTGGCTGAAGCGATGGTCTCCGAGCCAGTGGTTGCCGCTGCCGAGCCAGCTCCAGTGGTTGAAGCACCAGTAGTTGCTCCAGCGCCTGCTCCAGTGGTCGAAGCCGCTCCTGTCAGCGCCCTGACGCCAAGTGGCCGCGCACCGAATGACCCGCGTGAAGTTCGTCGTCGCAAGCGTGAAGAAGAGCGCCTGCAGAAGGAAGCCGAACTGGCTGCCGCTGCCGCCGCTCAGGCTGAGGTGGTTGCCGCTGAACCAGCGCCGGTTGTTGCTGAAGTGGTCGAGGCAGCACCTGCCCCGGCCGCCGAAGTGGCTGTCGAGCCGGCTGAGTCGGTCATCCACGAAGCACCGCGCTCCGTTCAGGACGCCGTGGAGCAACACGAACAGGCCCAGGAAAAAGAACACGAGACCAAACCTCTCGTCTGATTCCAAAAGCCGATAAAAAGCCCCGCCTGGTGATGCCAGACGGGGCTTTTTTATGTCTGTCGACTTAATACCCCCTGTGGGAGCGAGCCTGCTCGCGAAGGCGGTTTCACATTCAAAAAATAGACTGACTGATCTGACGCTTTCGTGAGCAGGCTCGCTCCTACAGGGGATTTACAACTCGAAGTTCAGTTTTTCAGGCACATCGACATCCCATAAAACCCCGGGATCATCCACCGCCACTTCAACCACTTTGCCCGACGCAAACAACGGTTTGGCCCCTCGATCCCCCGACAACGTCATCAATCCCGGTCCATACGCACGCCCGAACCCCACCGGATGTCCGTACTCGCCATTGATCACCGGCACGCTGATCCCGTCGTCGGCAATACCCGCCACCACTTGCTCCACTGTCGATGGCAGGATGAACGGCATGTCCCCCAACACGATCAACCAACCACCCAGCTGCGAACAAGCCCTTACCCCAGCCGCGATGCTGTCGCCCATGCCGGTCGAATCGATCAGCACGATCTCGAAACCATGGGCCTGGGCCATGCGGATCACTTGCGGGCGGTCCTCAGTGGTAACCAGGACGCGCTTGCCAAGGTCGGCCGGCAAATTCACCAGCCCCTGCTCGATCACCGAACGAACGGCGCCGTCGCGCCCCGCACAGTCCGCCAACAGCTTGTCCCTGTCGGCACCCGCCACTTGCCTGAACCGGCTGCCCTGCCCTGCCGCTAATACGATCACGCCCACCGACGTACTCATGCACTCTCCTGCATCGACTTTTTCTGTTTCAACTCGACGCCATTCTTGATTGCCACGATCTCGGCCATCAGCGACAAGGCAATTTCCGCGGGGTTGTGACTGCCGATGTGCAGGCCGATCGGCCCATGCAGCCGTGCGATAGCCTGTGGCGACAAGCCCAGCTGGAGAAGATCGTCCCGACGCTTCTGGCTGTTGACCCGCGAACCCAGCGCTCCGACATAGAAAGCCCTTGAATCAAGAGCGGTCAGCAATGCCATGTCATCCAGGCGTGGATCATGGGTCAGGGCGACGATGGCCGTGCGTTCGTCAGTCTGGATGCTCAGCACCGCCTCATCCGGCATGCCCGAGACAAACCGGCCGTGCTGTTCTTCCCAGTCATGGACGAACTCCGTACGCGGATCACAGACCAGCACTTCGAAATCCAGCAGTCGGGCCATTTCGGCGACGTAGCGGGACAATTGCCCCGCACCAATCAGCAACAATCGCCAGCGCGGGCCGTAAATGGCCCGCAAGCTCTTGTCATTGAACGTCAGCACGTCGGTCTTGCTGGCCGGCTGCAGCACCACCTCACCCGTCGCGATATCCAGCAAACGCGCGACGATCTGATGGTCTTCGCAACGCGCCAGCAGTTCAGCGACCCATCCTGGGTCACCAACGCGCTCTTCGGTCAGGCGCAAGGTACCGCCGCAGGGCAATCCGAAGCGGGCCGCCTCCTCCCGGGTGACACCGTAAGTAATCAACTGCACCGGCGGCCCGTCAGCAGGGATACGACCGTCATGCAAACGCGCAATCAGGTCGTCCTCGACACAACCACCCGACACCGAGCCGATCAACACACCGTCTTCGCGCAACGCGAGCATGGCGCCAGGAGCCCGGGGCGCGGTGCCCCAGGTCTGGACCACGCTGTACAACACCACCCGCTGGCCGGCGCGGCGCCATTCCAGCACGCTGCGCAGGACATTCAGATCGGCGCTGTCCATCACGCGCCGGCCTTGTTCCAGCCCTGGAGCTGGTAGCGAACCGGCAGGTCGCGTATACGTTTTCCGGTAGCAGCAAAGATCGCATTGCACAGCGCCGGAGCTATGGGCGGTACACCCGGTTCACCGACGCCACCCAGCGGCACATTGCCCGGTGGCGTCACCAGATGAACGGCCACTTCCTTCGGCGCCAGGTTCATGCGCGCCACTTCGTACATGTGGAAGTTGTCCTGCTGGACCTTGCCGTCCTTGAAGCTGATTTCACCCAGTACTGCGTTGCCCAGGCCCATGACACAGGCGCCCTCAAATTGCGCGCGGATCCGCTCGGGATTGATCTGCGGCCCGCAATCCACGGCAATGTCCGCCTTGTGCACGATCAGGGTGCCATCGTCCTTGACCTCGACCTCAATCACCGCCGCGACATAGGTCACGAAGCTGTAGTGCACCGCGAGCCCCAGACCCCGCCCCTTCGGCAATTGACGCCCCCAACCGGCGGCCTTGGCGGCGGTTTCGAGCACGGTGCGCAAACGCCCGGTGTCGATCGGATAACGCTCGGGAGATTCGCCGTAGTTCCACTCATCGCTCAAGGTGGTCGGGTCGATCTGCCGATCCGGGCCGAGCAACTTGATCTGATACTTGAGCGGATCTTCCTTGGCTTTATGTGCCAGTTCGTCAATGAAGCTCTGGACCGCAAAACCGTGAGGAATGTTCGACACCGAGCGATACCAGCCCACCCGGGTGTGGACAGTCGCTTCAGGGTTTTCCAGGCGAATATTGGGGATCGCGTAAGCCATGTTGGTAAAGCCCATGCCCAACTCGAACGCCGCCTCGTGATTCATGTTCGGCGCAAACAGCGCGGTGATGCTCGGCGCCACCGTGCGGTGCAACCAGCCGGACGGCAGGCCATCCTTGTTCAGACTGGCTTCGAGGTGCTCGACCGATACGGTGTGGAAATACGAACAATGGATGTCATCTTCACGGGTCCACTGCACACGCACGGCCTTGCCGGGAAACTCCTTGGCCAGGATGGCCGCTTCGATGATGAAGTCCGGCTTGGATTTGCGCCCAAAACCACCGCCCAGCAAGGTGACGTTGAACGTCACATTATCAAACGGCAAACCCAGACGTTCGCCAATTCGCTCGCGGGTGACCTGAGGCGCCTGGCTCGGCCCCCAGGCTTCGCACACACCATCCTTGTACCGGGCAATGCCGACCATCGGCTCCATTGGCGACTGTGACAGATGCGGCAAGTAATAGGAGGCCGTCAGCGTGCTGTCGGCGCTCTTCATGGCTTCCTCGATGTTGCCGGTGTTGCGCACCACTTTGCCGGGTTTCAGCGAAGAAGCTTCCAGTTCCTTGCGATAGGCGATCGAGTCGTAACTGGCGTTGGGCCCGTCATCCCACTCGATTTTCAGCGCCTCGCGCCCCTTGATCGCTGCCCAAGTGTTGTTCGCCACCACGGCGATACCGCCCAGCGGCTGAAACTCCGAAGGCAGCGGGCGGCTTTCGATCTGCAGCACCTTGACCACGCCGGGGACCTTCATCGCTGCCGAGCCGTCGAAGCTCTTCACCTTGCCGCCATACACCGCCGGCCGGGCAATGGCAGCGAACAGCATGCCGTCGAAATGCACATCGGCACCGTACACCGCGCGACCGTTGACGATGTCGTCACCGTCGATGGCCTTGTTGCCCTCTTTTCCGATATAGCGGAACTCCGAGGGCTGCTTGAGCTTCAGGCTGTCGCGAGCCGGTACCGCCAGGGCGCTGGCGGCAGTAGCCAACGCGCCGTATTCCAATTCGCGACCGGTAGGTTTGTGTACAACCTTGTGCAATTGCGCCTGGCATTCACTGACCGGCACTTTCCACTGATCCGCTGCAGCCTGCTCCAGCATGGTCCGCGCCGCAGCACCGCAACGGCGCATCGGCTCGTACCAGTGACGCATGCTGCGTGAACCGTCGGTGTCCTGATTGCCGTAGCGGGCCTCGTCGCCCGGTGCCTGGCGCACCTTGACCCGCGCCCAATCGGCTTCCAGCTCATCGGCCACGACCATGCTCAGGCTGGTACGCACGCCCTGGCCCATTTCCGAACGGTTGCAAACCACCGTCACCGAGCCATCAGTGGCGATGCTGACATACACCTTGGGATCATCGACCCAGCCATGGGGCATGCCATCGGCGCCGAATTTCTTTTCCGGCTCTTCGGCGAACACGTCCTGCCAGCCCCAACTCGCGGCAACCACCAGGGCGCCCGTGGCCCCCACCCCTTTGAGGAAACCACGCCGGCTGAGATTGCTCAGGGCGAAATCATTCGGTAACCGGCTCATGCCTTGGCCTCCTTCAGGTGAGTGGATGCCTGGCGGATGGCGGTCTTGATGCGGTTGTAGGTGCCGCAACGGCAGATATTGCCAACCATCGCCTCTTCGATCTGTTCATCGCTCGGGTTCGGGTTGGTCTTGAGCAACGCCGTGGCGGACATGATCTGCCCGCCCTGGCAGTAACCGCATTGGGCCACGGCCGTATCGAGCCAGGCTTGCTGGACGACCTTGCCTACCGGGTCAGCGTGAAGGTTGTCGATGGTGGTGACGTTCTGGCCGACCACCGAACCGATCGGGGTGATGCAACTGCGCGCCGGAGCGCCTTCGATATGAATGGTGCAAGCACCGCACAGGCCCATGCCGCAGCCGAATTTGGTGCCGTTGTAACCGGCAACGTCGCGGATCGCCCACAGCAGGGGCATATCCTCGCTGACATCGAGTTGATGGTCTTGACCATTGAGCTTCAGGGTAATCATGGGCACGCCCGCATAGTATTGGTTTATGGGGTCGAGCAATCTGCCGCCGGGTCCGGCGGTTGGCATTACGCAGATCGACTCAGGCTAAGGAGGCTCTCTTGTGCCGACGGGAACGTCTGCACCGGGCCTTTGATGGGGGAAAGCATTGCATCGTTAGCTCGCTAAGTTAACCCAGCATTAACAAAAAAGCCCTGCACTTATCATCAGTGCAGGGCTTCGAGTTGAACCTGGAAAGCTTAGTCTCAATAGCGGTTCGGCTCCATTTCCAGCTCGACCTGGAAACGTTCTGAAATGTCTTTCTGGATTCGCTGCGCCAGGTCGAGCAATTGCAACCCGGTTGCGCTGCCGTAATTGACCAGCACCAGCGCCTGCAACTTGTGCACGCCGGCATCGGCTTCACGGAAACCCTTCCAGCCGGCGCGCTCGATCAGCCAACCGGCGGCCAGTTTCATCTGCCCGTCGGCTTGCGGGTAGGCCACCAGATCCGGGTATTGGCCCTTCAGTTGTGCGACCAGCGCCGACGGCACCAACGGGTTTTTGAAGAAGCTGCCGGCATTGCCCAGCACCGCCGGATCCGGGAGTTTTTCATTGCGAATGGTGCAAATGGCCTGGCTGACATCACTGGCCGTCGGATGCTCGATACCCTGCTCAGTCAAGCGCTGGCGAACCGGGCCGTATTCCAGATGCAAATGCGCGGTACGGTCGAGGATGAAGCGCACGCGCAGGATCAACCAGCGTCCCGGCTCCTGTTTGAACAGGCTGTCACGGTATGCAAAGTTGCATTCTTCAAGGCTGAAATCGCGCAGTTCACCGCTCTGACGATCGAGCGCGGTCAGGCCGGCAAACACGTCCTTGATCTCGACCCCATAGGCACCGATGTTCTGCATCGGTGCCGCGCCGACCGTGCCGGGAATCAGGCTGAGGTTTTCCAGGCCCGACAGACCCTGCACCAACGTGTGCTGCACGAACGGGTGCCACGGCTCGCCGGCCTCGGCTTCGATCACCACTTTGCTGCCATCGTCGCTGACCACACGAATTCCGCGGGTGGCCATGCGCAGCACCAGCGCCGGGATATCGGCGGTCAGCAGCAAATTGCTGCCGCCGCCAATCACCAGCAACGGCACGTCATGGGTCTGTGCGTAAGCCAGGGCTTCCCGCACATCGGCGTCGCTATGGGCTTCGGCAAACAGGCGGGCCTGAACGTCCACGCCAAAACTGTTGTACGGCTTGAGCGATACCTGTGATCGCAGTTGCAAACTCATAACCGTCCCTTCAGTTCAATCACCAGCAGATCGCTGGCGCGCTCGATCAGATCCAGTACCTGCTCGAAACCCTGGTCGCCGTCGTAATACGGGTCAGGTACCTCATCGAGCTCGCCCTGATAACGGCGCAGGAACAGGTCCAGCTCGGCCTTGCCCTTGGCCGGCTGAAGGGCCTTGAGGTTGCGCAGGTTGCTGTTGTCCATCGCCAGGATCAGGTCATAAGTGGCGAAATCGGCGCGAGTAACCTGCTGGGCGCGCTGGGTCGACAGGTCGTAGCCACGACGCTTCGCGGCAGCCTGGCTGCGCTTGTCCGGGGCCTTGCCAACGTGCCAGTCACCGGTTCCGGCAGAGGCGACTTCGACCTGGTCGGCCAAACCCGCTTCCCGCAGTTTGTGCCGCAGCACGCCCTCGGCCGTGGGTGATCGGCAGATGTTCCCCAGGCAGACAAACAGAACCCGCATCAGGCCTCCAGCAGGCGACGAACGCGCTCAAGGTCTTCAACGGTATCGACACCGGCCGGCGGCGCGATCAGCGCGTCGGCCACGTGAATCCGCACGCCGTGCCAGAGCGCCCGCAGCTGCTCCAGGCATTCGGTGTTTTCCAGCCAGCACGGGCCCCAGCTGACGAAGTCATGCAGGAAACCGGCGCGGTAGGCATAGATGCCAATGTGACGGCGGTATGGCACGCCTTGCGGCAGCTGCTCACGGTTCTGGGCGAAGGCATCCCGCGCCCATGGCAGCGTGGCGCGGCTGAAGGTCAGGGCCAGACCGTTCATGTCGCTGACGACCTTGACCACATTAGGATTGAACAGGCTCTCAACGTCTTCGATCGGCTCACCCAGGGTGGCCATGCGCGCTTCGGTGTGAGCGGCCAGGTTGGCGGCGACCTGATCGATCACGCTCGGCGGGATCAACGGTTCGTCACCCTGAACGTTCACCACGATGGCGTCCGGGGCCAGTCCCAGCTTCGCCGCGACTTCCGCCAGGCGATCGGTCCCGGAGTTGTGATCTTCCCGGGTCAGTACCACTTCGGCGCCAAACCCCTGGCAGGCTTCGACGATGCGCGCATCGTCGGTGGCCACTACAACGCGCTGGGCGCTGCTTTTGCTCGCCTGCTCCCAGACGTGCTGGATCATCGGCTTGCCGGCGATCAGCAGCAGTGGCTTACCCGGCAGGCGGGTGGAGGCATAGCGCGATGGAATGACAACGGTAAAGGCTGTGGTCATTTATCCAGGCGCTCGTCGGTGGTCAGGGTGCGGGCTTCGGTTTCGAGCATCACCGGGATACCGTCGCGAATCGGGTAGGCAAGACCTGCGCCCTTGCTGATCAACTCGGTCTTGTCGGCGCTGAGCTTGAGTGGGCCTTTGCAGACCGGGCAAGCGAGGATGTCGAGCAATTTGGTGTCCATGAGCATTCCCTGGAGAAAAACGGATTAAGGCAACAGACGAGCCGGCAACAGACGCATCAGCTGAGTGTCGAACCAGGCCACGAAAGCCGGCGACGGTACAGCATCGACCGCCAGGTACCACCAATCGGCGGCGGCAAAGGCACGGCACTTCACCGCGTCCTTTTCGGTCATCACCAACGGCAATGACGGCGTGAAATTCAAGGCCTGCACGCTGTATTCGGCGTGATCGGCAAATGCATGCGGGACCGGCTGCCAGTGTAGCGTTTCGAGGGTATTGAAGAAACGTTGCGGGTTGCCGATACCGGCGACGGCGTGCAATGCCTGGCCCGGGGCAAAGTGGTCGAGGGGATGTCGTGCGCCGCTGCGCAAATTGATCAATGCGCTGGGCTGCAACTGGAAGGCAAAACCATCTTCGCGATCTGCCGTGGCGCCGTTATAAAGCACCGCATCGACGCTTTGCAGGCGCTCGACCGGCTCGCGCAATGGCCCAGCAGGCAAGCAACGCCCGTTGCCCAAGCCACGGGCATTGTCGATCAGCACCAGTTCCAGATCACGCGCCAGACGATAGTGCTGCATGCCGTCATCGGACAGGATCAGGTCCAGCGGCTCGCTCGCCAGCAACGCCTTGACCGCGCGACTGCGGTCCGGATCGATCATCAGCGGCACGCCAGTGCGCTGGACGATCAATAGCGGCTCGTCACCAGCAACGTCTGCGCCCTGATCGGCCTCGACCCGCCACGGCAATTGCGGCGGTTTGGCGCCATAGCCTCGACTGACCACACCGACCCGCAGGCCGCTGCGCTGGCAGTGCTCGATCATCCATAGAATCAATGGCGTCTTGCCGGTGCCGCCGACCGTGATGTTTCCAACGACGATTAGCGGCACGGGCGGCTGATAGATCTCACCCTCGCCCGCCAGGAAGCGTTTGCGCTTGTTGTTGACCACACGCCGATACAACCACTCCAGCGGCTGTAACAGCTTCAGGGCCGGATGCCCCTGGTACCAGGCGGCGAGCAGACGATCGGACATGGCCATCATGGCGCGGTAGGCGCCGCCTCGACTGTGGTCATGCGCAAATGGCTGAAGCCCAGCTTGCCGGCGGCGTCCATGGCAGTGATCACCGACTGATGCTGGGATTTGCCATCGGCGCTGATGGACAGTGGTCGACTGGTATCGCCATCGGAGGCTTTCTGCAGCGCGTCCATCAGGCTCGCCAGATCGCTTTTCGGCAGAATCTGGTTGTTCACCGAGAACACGCCATCAGCACTGATGGCGATTTCCAGCTGTTTCGACTGATCCTCGGCCGGCGCGCCGCTGACGGCTTCGGGCAGGTCCACGCGTAACTGGGTTTCGCGGGTAAAGGTGGTGGTCACCACGAAAAACAGCAGCAGAACAAAAACCACGTCGATCAGCGACACCAGGTTGATGTCCACGGTCTCCCGTTGCTTGCGGCGGAACTTCACGCTTTGCCCCCGGCCAGGTCAACGTCACGGTCGCCCTGCACCACTTCAACCAGTTTGATGGCTTCCTGTTCCATGCCCACGACGAGCTCATCAATGCGACGTTGCAGGAAACGGTGGAAGAACACCGCCGGGATACCGACGATCAGACCGGAAGCCGTGGTCACCAGGGCTTTGGAAATACCGCCGGCCAGCACCGCCGGGTTGGTCGCCATGCCGGTGCCCATGAAGGAACTGAAGATATCGATCATGCCCAACACGGTGCCGAGCAAGCCCAGCAGCGGCGCCATGGCGGCGATGGTGCCCAGGGCGTTGATGTAGCGTTCCAGTTCGTGAATGACCCGGGCGGCGGCCTCTTCGATGCACTCTTTCATGATCTCGCGACCATGTTTGGAGTTGGCCAGGCCCGCCGCGAGGATCTCGCCCAGCGGCGAATTGGCGCGCAGTTCCTTGAGTTTTTCTTTATTGAGTTGCTTGTCCTTGATCCAGACCCAGACCTGCCCGAGCAAATGCTCCGGGGTCACGCGACTGGCCCGCAGGGTCCACAGGCGCTCGGCGACGATCGCCATGGCTGCGATGGAGCTCAGGATGATCGGCAGCATCATCCAGCCGCCGGATTTGACCAATTCCCACACAGTGACAGTCCCCTCGAAAAAGTGCGCCACTCTAACATAGGGGGTGCGCGCACCGAAGACCGCGATGTCGCATCCGGTCGGTCCGTGATAGCCGAAGGTTATTCAGGAGCCGGTGGCGGATCGCGCCAGAACCGCCGTTCCAGACGCATTGACCGTGGCAGCTCGAAGCGCCCCAATTGCAGATGAATGGCACCCTGCTCCGCGCTGTCGTAGATAGCCATGCCACGTTTTCGATAGCGCGCCACGACTGTCGGATGGGGGTGACCGAACGAGTTGCCCCGGCCGCGAGAGATCAGCACAGCCTTGGGCTGCAATCCATTGAGCAATGCCGTTGAGGAGGAGCTGCGACTGCCATGGTGGGGCGATTGCAGCCAGTCAGTCTGGACCGCCAGCGGGCTGTCGAGCAGCACACGCTCGGCGCTGGCGTCGATGTCGCCGGTCAACAGCAATCGCTCGCCGCTGGCCTCAATCTGCAGGACGCAGGATTTCGGATTGCTTTCCCGGGCATCCGCCCAGCGCCAAAGCTCGAAGTTCACGCCATCCCAGGTCCATTGCCGCCCGCTTTCACATTCCAGGGCTTGTAGTTCAGCCGGCAGCTCCTCGGGCTCGCCACTGATGACCTGCTGCACCCGCAGTGCCCTGGTAACCGCCTGAGCTCCACCGGAATGATCAATGTGGGCGTGGCTGATGATCATCTGATCGAGTGCATCCACACCCAGTTTGCGCAAGACCGGTACCACGACACGCTCACCGAGATCGTTGTCACCCATGCGTGGTCCAGCGTCAAACAACAGCGTGTGATGGCGGGTTCGAACCAGGATGGCCAAACCCTGACCGACATCCAGCTGCCAGATTTCCGCAACACCTTCCGGCAGCGCAGGTTTGGGCGGGACGACGAGTACCAACAGCAATGGCCAACCCAAGGGCCGCAGCGGCACGCCTCGCGGCAGCAGAAGCAGAAACGCACCGATCGCCCCCAAGCCCCATACCCACCCCGAAACCGTCACAGGTATCCACGCGGGAACCTGCCCGGCCATCATCCCCAGCCCCCGGAACAACCCGTCAATCAACCCGCCGGCCAGCCACAACAGACCCTCCCCTACATAGGGGACGGGCAGCAAAAGGGTTCCCAGCAAGGCCGGTGGCAATACCAGCATGCTGATCCAGGGCACCGCCAACAGATTGACCAGCGGCCCACTGAGACTGATCGGCAACCCGAGAACCAGCAACAACGGCGCCAACCCGATTGCGATCAGCCATTGGGCGCGGGTCCAGGTTTGCCACCATCGCCACGGCCCCAATCGTCCGCTGAAAGTGAAGATCAGCACCAACACCGCCCCGAAAGACAACCAGAATCCCGGTTGCAGGCTGGCCAATGGATCCAGCAACAGCACGCCATTGAGCGCAAGAAGGAGCGGCCACCAGGCGCCAAGGTGGCGAAATCGCAGGCGCCATAACAACACCAGACCGATCATCAGGCAGGCACGCCGTACCGGTACCTCGAAACCGGCCAACAGTCCGTATCCGAGCGCCGCAGCGAAAGCCAGGCCGCAGGCCCAGGGCAGCCACAGCAGGCGGGCTGGCCACAAGCCATATCGGGCCAGCCCGGCGATCAGCAAATACACCAGCCCCGCCAGCAACCCGATGTGCTGCCCGGAAATCACCAACAGGTGCACGGTGCCGGTGTCCTGCAACACCTGCCAGTCTTCGCGACTGAGCCCGGCGCCATCCCCCAGTACCAACGCCACCAGCACGCCCGTTCGCCCCTGAGCGTCCACTTGCAGCAACCTTTGTCGAACGCCGTCACGCCAAGCCCACCGCGCCTCGGCCAGCCGCTCGCCATCCTTGACGGTGCCGGTCGCGCCGATGCGCTGGGCCAGCAACCAGGCGTCGTAGTCGAAGGCATGGGGATTGAGCAGCCCGGCTGGTCGCTTCAACTTGACCGCCAGTCGCCAGCGTTCGCCGCTGTTGACCGCAGCCCCCCCATACCAGGCCAGGCGCATGCGTTGTGGCACGCGGCCGTGTCGCGACCGGGTGTCCGCCAATTCGAAACGCACGGCCGCATCGCCATGCGCAGGCAAGCCCACGACACGCCCTTCAACCCAGCGTGTCTCGCCATCCAGATTCGGCCGCAACCGGTCATCCAGCGCCGATTGCGCCTGGGCTCCGGCCCAGCTCAACCCGAAGAGAAAAAACGCCACGGGGTAGGTGCGAAACGGCAGCAGCATCAAACCGACTACCGGTAACAACAGCCACAATCCGACCGGCGGCAATGCCGGTAAAAAACGCAGGGCCAGCAAGCCCAGCGCCAACGCCACCATCCCTGTGCGCATACGCCTGTCCTTGAGAGTCCGGCCCCTAGGCATAGCCGGCCGACCGCACGACCGTCGTTAACAATTGTCACAAAGTCTGAATAGGAGGTTCACGGAATCCAGACATACTTGCCGCCTTCACCGACCGAGAAGCCTTATGCCCCGGCGCTTGTTCAAACGTTACATGCCAGATCCGACCAGCATCAGGGAACACAAGTCCTTACGCTTTCTCGGCACCCTGCTGCATGACCCGAACCTCTGGCACCTCAACCGCCACTCCGTCGCCCGCGCCATGGCGGTCGGGCTGTTCGCGGCGTTCCTGCCGATTCCCTTGCAGATGCTGGTCGCCGCCGTCCTCGCCATCGTCGTGCGCGGCAACATGCCGATTGCCGTCAGCCTGGTGTGGCTGACCAACCCCATCACCATGCCCGCCGTGTTCTTTTGTACCTACCAGGCAGGCGCCTGGCTGATGGACGTCCCGCCCCGCCAGTTGCCGGACGCGCTGACATGGGAATGGATCAGTGGAGAGCTCTCGACCCTGTGGCAGCCATTCCTGCTGGGATCGGTGGTGACGGGACTGGTGCTCGGGGTGCTGGCCTATTTTCTGGTGATGATGTACTGGCGCTGGTGGGTGGCGCGGCAGTGGAAACGGCGCAAGCAGCGCCGAATGTGAGCATGCAAAACGGCCTCCGATTGGAGGCCGTTTTTTTGGTGCATGCACACCTGTAGGAGCAAAGCTTGCTCGCGATTGCGGTGAATCAGACGACATCATTGATGACTGGGCTGTCGTCATCGCGAGCAAGCTTTGCTCCTACAAGGCAATGCAACAGTTGATGTTAAGTACGCATCCCCCGCCCACTCACCAGCAACCGCGCACAACCGAAATACAGAATCACCGTGGCCACCAGCATGAACGTAATCGCAATGCTGATGCGGATGTCCGAAACGCCCAGGATGCCGTAGCGGAACGCGTTGACCATGTGCAGCACCGGGTTGGCCAGGGACACGGTCTGCCAGAACGGCGGCAGCAGCGAGATCGAGTAAAACACCCCGCCCAGGTACGTCAGCGGCGTCAGCACGAAGGTCGGGATGATCGAGATGTCATCGAAGTTGCGCGCAAACACCGCGTTGATGAAGCCCAGCAACGAGAAAATCGTCGCCGTCAGCACCACTACCAGAATGGTCACACCCAGGTGATGCACCTGCAAATGGGTGAAGAACAGCGACAGCAGCGTCACGATGATTCCCACCATCAGACCGCGCAGCACGCCGCCCAGGGTGTAGCCGATCAGGATGGTGTGCGGTGAAACCGGCGACACCATCAACTCTTCGATGGAGCGCTGGAACTTGCTGCCGAAGAAGCTCGACACCACGTTGCCGTAGGAGTTGGTGATCACCGACATCATGATCAGCCCCGGCACGATGTACTCCATATAGGTGAAGCCACCCATGTCGCCGATCTGCCGGCCGATGAGGTTACCGAAGATGACGAAGTACAGGACCATGGTGATCGCCGGCGGCAGCAGGGTCTGCGGCCAGATCCGGGTGAAACGGCGAACCTCCCGGTAAACGATGGTGTTCAGGGCAACGAGATTGGGGCGCAGCTCGGAACTCATACCGCCACCTTCGACAGATTTTTCTCCACCAGGGACACGAACAACTCCTCGAGGCGATTGGTTTTGTTACGCAGGCTCAGCACTTCGATGTTCTGCTGCGCCAACTGGGTAAACAGCGCGGTGATGCCCATGCTTTTATCCACCTGGACTTCCAGGGTATGGCCATCTAGCAGACGCGAAGGGTAGCCGATCAGTTGCGGCGCAGCGCCCATGCCGTTCTTCAGGTCCAGCAGGAAAGTCTCGACATGCAATTGGCTGAGCAGCTGCTTCATGCTGGTGTTTTCAACGATGGTGCCGTGGTCGATGATGCCGATGTTGCGGCACAGCTGTTCAGCCTCTTCCAGGTAATGGGTGGTGAGGATGATCGTGATGCCACGTTTGTTCAGTTCGGTGAGGAAGGTCCACATCGAGCGACGCAGTTCGATGTCCACCCCCGCCGTCGGCTCATCGAGGATCAGCAGGCGCGGTTCGTGAACCAGCGCGCGGGCGATCATCAGCCGGCGCTTCATGCCGCCGGACAGCGAACGCGAAGGCACATCGCGCTTGTCCCACAGGCCCAGCTGGGTCAGGTATTGCTCGGCACGTTCCTTGGCGACTTTCGCCGGGATGCCGTAGTAACCGGCCTGGGTCACGACGATGTCGAAGGTCTTCTCAAACTGGTTGAAGTTGAATTCCTGGGGCACCACGCCGATGGAACGCTTGAGCGCGGCCGGGTTCTTGTCCAGGTCATGGCCAAAGATATTCACCGTACCGCTGGTCTTGTTCACCAGGGTCGAGAGGATGCCGATGGTCGTGGATTTGCCGGCACCGTTGGGGCCGAGCAAGGCGAAGAAGTCACCTTCGGCGACGTCCAGATCGATACCACTCAGGGCCTGGAAACCGTTGCCGTAGGTTTTGGTTAGCTGCCGGATGGACAGAGCGGAACTCATATCGGATTTACGCACCAAGAAGGAAAGAAAGAAATGAATATGGGCGGACGGCGAGCAACGCAACCGCAGCGCAATAGCACAATGGTGCTTGTCGCCGCCACACAAGTACAGTCAAGTGTGTCGATAGTGAGTATTAAGTCAACGCGGTCATGACGGCCTTGCGATACGCCGGACGCTCCCTCAGGCGCTCGTACCAGGCCTGCAGATAAGGCAGTGGCGCACGCTCGATCGGCATTTCGAACCAGGCATAAATAAAACTGCCGAGGGGAATGTCGCCCATGCCGATCTCATCGCCCGACAAATAAGGCTTACTCGCCAGCGCCTGATCGGCCATTGCCAGCAACGCATCGCACTCCTTGATCGCGGCCTTGATGGCCGGCCAGTCCTGCTGCTCCGCCGGGGTACGCAGCACGCCCCAGAACACGGTGCGGAAAGGGCCGGCGAAACTGGACGTGGTCCAGTCCATCCACTTGTCAGCGGTAGCCCGTGCTTGCAGATCCGAGGAGAACCACGCCGTCCCGGCCGCGTGTTTGGCCATCAGGTAGCGGACGATGGCGTTGGATTCCCACAACACGAAACCGTCGTCCTCGATCACCGGAACACGGCCATTGGGGTTCATGGCGCGATACTCGGGCGTATCGACAATACCAAAGGCACCGCCCGCATCGATGGCCTCGTAGGCCAGGCCAAGCTCCTCGGCGGCCCACAATGGTTTCCTGACATTCGACGAATTTTTCCGACCCCAGATCTTCAGCATGACCGCCTCACGATTGATGAATGCGCGGGCAGCATACGCCGGATCAGGCGCGACTCAAATCGCTCTGCATGTCCCCGAGCAGCGGTTGCAGTTGCGCGCCGAACAAGTGCGGGTAGCACTTGCGCAAGTGTTCGAAAAAGAACGCTTCGGGAACATCGGTGAACTGGCCGTGATCGACCAGGTACTCCATCAGTTTTTCGCCGTCGCGATTGAATGGGTGAAAAACGCTGTCATTTATGCCGTCGAATTCCAGCGGCGCGACGTTGAACAGCTCACACAAACCCTGATTGAACGCTGGTGTGGCCTTGACCCAACGACCGTTCAAGTACAGTTCGGTGTAACCATGCATGGCGAACACATCGCTCTTGAGCAACTCGAGCAATCGCGGCGTCGACAAATGATTGCGCACGTCCGCCAGGCCAATCCGCGCGGGTATCCCGCAGTGCCGTGCGGCACCAGCCAGCAACGTGGCCTTGGGCACGCAATAACTCTCACCGGTGGCCAGTGCGTAACTGCCGTGCAACGTCTTTGGATCGAGACTGAAGGTGTAAGGGTTGTAGCGCACTGCCTCGCGCACGGCGTAATAGAGGCTGACGGCCTGCTCGATGGGATCGCGACTGGCACCCCGATGTTTTTCGGCGAACTCCACCACCGCCGGGTGGTCACTATCGATGAAGCGGCCGGGACTCAGGTACTCAAGCAGGTACTCATGCATGCGGGCAATCTCCTTGGCTAGCCTCGAGTCTAGCGAGAGGTTCAGCACAGAGATAACGACGTTTCGGCCAAATATGGACGCTTTGGCGCCCGCTCAATGAACGATTCTTCACGGTCCGACGCCACTCGGGCCTACACAATCACCACGGGTTTGCCACCTTTTCAGGCGCCTGCCGCCAACCACCCCGTTTTGTGGATGCCGTCTAAGCTCTGGGGGTTGGTTTGCCCTGGTTTCACGGAGGATTAAATATGCTGCTGTTGTGGATAGTGGTTCTGGTTGTCGGGATAGCTTATTTAGCCCACCGTCGTATCTCCCCGCTGCCCGCTCTGGGCATGGTCGCCATCTACCTGCTGGCCATGGGCGCCCTCAGTCGCGCGCCGGGCTGGTTGCTGGTGATTTTCTGGGTTCTGCTCGCGGTAGTGGCAGCGCCTTTGCTATTGCCTGACCTGCGGCGCAAATTCTTCAGCGCGCCGATGTTCAACTGGTTCCAGAAAACCCTGCCCCCCATGTCGCAGACCGAACGCGACGCCATCGAAGCCGGCACCGTGTGGTGGGACGGCGAACTGTTCAGCGGACGTCCGGACTGGAACAAACTGCTGGCCTATCCAAAGGCACAACTGAACGAAGAGGAACGCGCCTTTATCGATGGTCCGACCGAAGAACTCTGCGCCATGGTCAGCGACTGGCAGCTGGGGCAAACCCTGGACCTGCCGGAGCAGGCCTGGACGTTCATCAAGGACAACGGCTTTTTTGCCCTGATCATTCCCAAGGAATATGGCGGCAAGGGCTTTTCGGCCTACGCCCACTCGCAAGTGGCGATGAAACTGGCGAGCCACAGCGGCGATCTCGCCTCCACCGTGATGGTCCCCAACTCCCTCGGCCCGGCCGAACTGCTGCTGCATTACGGCACCGACGAACAACGCAACCACTACCTGCCGCGCCTGGCACGGGGCGAGGATATTCCCTGCTTCGCGCTGACCGGGCCGCTGGCCGGCTCCGACGCCGGCGGCATGCCCGACACCGGCATTATCTGCAAGGGTGAATGGGAAGGTCGGGAAACCCTCGGCCTGCGTCTGAACTGGGAAAAGCGCTATATCACCCTCGGCCCGGTGGCCACCCTGCTCGGCCTGGCATTCAAGGCTTATGACCCGGATCATCTGCTGGGCGACAAGGAGGACCTGGGTATCAGCCTGGCATTGGTGCCAACCGACACCGCGGGCGTGAACATCGGTCGCCGTCACCTGCCATTGGGCGCGGCGTTCATGAACGGTCCGAACTCCGGCAAGGACGTGTTCGTCCCGCTGGAATTTCTGATCGGCGGCCAGGAAATGCTCGGCAAGGGCTGGATGATGCTGATGAACTGCCTGTCGGTCGGGCGTTCGATTTCCCTGCCGGCGGTGGGCACCGGCATGGCCAAGTTCACCAGCCTGGTCACCGGTCAGTACGCGCAGATCCGCGAGCAGTTCAATGTGCCGATTGCGGCGTTCGAAGGCATTCAGGAAGCCATGGCCCGCATCGGCGGCAACGCCTGGATGATGGACGCCGCGCGGATGCTGACGGCCAACGCGGTGGACCTTGGAGAGAAACCGTCGGTGCTGTCGGCGATTCTCAAGTATCAACTCACCGAACGCGGTCGCGAATGCATCAGCCACGCGATGGATGTGCACGGTGGCAAGGGAATCATCTTGGGGCCGAAAAACTATCTCGGGCGCATGTGGCAAGGCGCACCCATCTGCATCACCGTGGAAGGCGCGAACATTCTCTCGCGCAACCTGATGATCTTCGGCCAGGGCGCCATTCGCTGCCATCCTTTCGTGCTCAAGGAAATGGCCCTGGCGGGTCGCGAGGACAAGGATCAGGCACTGACCGAGTTCGATGGCCTTCTGCTCAAGCACATCGGGTTTGCCGTGGGTAACGCGGCCAGCACGCTGGTGCTGAATCTCGGCTTTGGTCATCTGGAACACCTGCCGGGTGACAGGCTCAGCCAGGGTTATTTCCGCGCCCTCAATCGACAGGCCGCGGCGTTCGCATTGCTGGCCGACCTGAGCATGATGTTGCTCGGCGGTGAACTGAAACGTCGCGAACGCCTGTCGGCACGGCTGGGGGATGTGCTGAGCAACCTGTACCTGGCCAGCGCCGCCCTCAAGCGCTACAACGACCTCGACGCGCCACAGCACATGGAGCCGCTGTTTATCTGGGCCATGGAGGAAAGCCTCGGCCAGGCCGAACGCGCCATGGATGAACTGCTGAACAATTTCCCGAACAAGGTCATGGCGTGCCTGCTGCGGGTGATCATGTTCCCGTTTGGCCGTCGCCACAAAGGACCGTCGGACAAGCTCGGGGCCGCCGTCGCCGGGGTGATCGGTCGGGCCAAGGGCGATCCCGCCCTCGAAGAGCTGCTGCAGGGTTGCTACCGTCCGCAATCGAACGACGATCCGGTGGGTATCCTGCAACACACCTGCGACCGCTTGAGTGCTGCGCAACCGTTGCAGAAAAAGCTTCACCTGGCGCTCAAAAGCGGCCAGGTCAAACCGGTCGCCGGTGAACATGTCATCGATGCGGCGCTGGAGGCCGGCGTGCTGCAAGCTGCAGAAGCGCAAACCTTGCGTGAGGCCGAGACTGCGCGGCGCAAGGTGATCGATGTGGATGATTTCGACAAAGAGGAAATCGCACTGGCCGCAGGCAAGGTCCGCTGATCCAGCCGGCCAGGCCTGGCATATAAAAATGGGCGCGGGGGCTTTATACTCCCGCGCCCGTTTTGCTCTTGAGGACTTATCTCGTGTCCAACATCGTTGCCGATCATCTCGTTTTGCTCGACCACCTGCGCAGCATCCTGGTCGCCGTGGGTGAGGCCGACCAGGTGCCCGAAGAAAGCCATGCCTTGTTCCTGGAGCGCTTCGACGAACTGCGTGCACTGCTGCCGGTCGACCCGATCGAAAGCCAATACCTGGGCCAGGACATCCTGTGCCAGGTCATCACCCGCTACCCGCAAATCGCCCATCTGGTCCCGCGTGACCTGCTGTGGTACTTCGCCGGTGACTGCCTGCACTACATGCCCGATGATGAAATCGACTTGTACCAGGCGCTGGAAGAACGTCGCTTTGAAGCCGAACAGAACGACGAACCGTTTGACTGGAATCAGGAAAAGCAGCTGCTGGCGTTGTCGAATGAGGACAGCAAGCACTGATCCACGGTCAGATACGCAAAAGGCCCGGATGGTTATCCAGGCGGGCCTTTTCATTTACCGGGTCGATTAAAACAATCCGTCACTCTCGGGCAGCTCATACTCCGAAACCGCAATATTCGTAGGCCCCGACTTGCCCGGTTGGTGCAACGTCGGCTCCTTCTCCAGACACTCCACCAGGTAATCGATCAATACCCGTATCTTGGGCGGCAGGTAACGGGTTGGCGAATGCAGCAACCAGGCGCCTCCGTGGTACGACGCCAGAAAGGTCCAGTCCGGCAGCACTTGCACCATCAGCCCCTTCTCCAGAGCGCGACGCGCCGTGAAATACGGCAGGCTGCCAATACCCAGGTGCTGCAACACGGCGCCGAAACGTACACCCGTGTGATTGGCGGCATAGCGCCCGCGCACACCGACCGTCACGGTTTTGCTGCCCTTCTTGAACTTCCAGCGCGCATCGCTTGGTGTTTCACCCAGGTAGATGCAACTGTGGTTGAGCAGATCATGGGGATGCGTCGGCGTTCCGTGCTCGGCCAGATACTGTGGTGTCGCGCAGAGCAAATGATCGATGCTCAGCAATTGCCGTCCCACCAGCCCGGCCGGTGGCCGATCGGTGATACGAATCGCCAGGTCGACATGATCGTCGATCAAGTCCACCTGACGATCCTCGAGCAGCATCTCCACATCCACCTTGGGGTAGCGGCGCAAAAACTCCGGCATGTGCGGATGAATGACAATTCGGCCAACCGCTTTCGGCACGCTGATGCGCACCACGCCTTCGGGCTCATCGGTGAACTGGCCACTGATTTCCATCACCGACCGGGCCGCACTGACCATGTCCTGACAGCGCTTGAACACTTCCTCGCCACCGTCGCTCAAGCGCAACTTGCGTGTAGTGCGTTGCAACAAGCGCATGGCGAGGGCTTTCTCCAGTCGCGAAATGCTGCGACTGACCGCCGAGGGCGAAGAGCCCAATTGGCGAGCTGCTTCGGAGAAACTGCCGGTCTCGACAACCTTGACGAAAATCGCCATCTCACCCAGCAGGGGCAGCGGAAGATTTATGCTCACGACGCAACAGTCCTTTGATGTTTGATCGGATTATCACGCATCAGCACGCTCCATATAATAAAAATCAGAAACATTTATGTGAGCCTGGTATATGACGCTTCGCCTCTTTTTCCACAGCGATGACCTCAAGGCCAGCGTGGAAATCCTGGAATGCACGCCCCACGAGCAGGAGTTTGCCGTGGTACTGCGCGCCACACTGTTCCACCCCCAGGGCGGCGGACAACCTTGCGACACCGGCTGGATTGGCGAAAGCCGGGTTCTGCGCGTGATGCAGGATCCCGAGCGGATCATCCATTTCGTCGATCGCCCGGTGAACATCGGCATGACGCAAATCCGTATCGACGAGCAACGTCGCCAGTTCAATACCCGCATGCACTCGGCCGGCCACCTGATCGGTCACTTCGTCCAGGCCATGGGCTGGATGCCGATCAAGGCACATCACTGGCCGGGCGAAGCAAGAGTGCAGTTCAAACCGGCGGACTGTGCACAGGACGTTGATGCACAGACGCTGCAGCACGGCCTGGAACACTGGATAGCCCATGACCTGCCGCGCCTGACCTCGTCACGCGAAGGTAGCCGGGAAATCGGTTTTGGTGAGCTGCCCGCCTACGGTTGCGGTGGCACCCACGTACGTAGCCTGAAGGATTTGGGTACGGTCACGATTGAATCCCTTTCGCACAAAAAAGGGATCCTGTCCGTTCACTATCACGTGGACTGAATTCCGGGACGGTGCCGTTTGCCAGCATCGCCCGAGGATGGAGAGCCTGCGTTCGCAGGCTTCGTTGACACTTTGCCGGATGGACCCAGGACATGATGCTGGACGTCGAATGTCTCGATCAGACGTGCATAAAAAAGCTGGCCAATGAAGAAGTTCTCGCCATCCGTATCAAGGGCTGGTTACCCCCGCCTTTGGCTTTGAGGATCGGCGACAAGATCCTCGAACCCGGCTTTGAAGGCTATATCAACGCGCCGAGCATCGGTCGCATCGGCATGGCGTTCTACGAAGCGGAAAACCAGCCGCTGCTGATCGAGGACTATTTCCGACGCGCCACTCGCAACATCGCCGAACTGCGCAACCGCTGCGCGCCCTACGCCTCCCCGGTCGACACCCTGCGCTGCATGCTCGATGAGTCCTGGCCAGCAGGTGCTCACCTGGAAACCCTCTACGGACGCAAGATGTATGTCGGGCTTTCCCGGGTGGTGAAACCCGACGTGTGTTTTCTCGCCCATCACGACATTTTCGCCAAGGACGCGCCGGACAGCTTTCAGGCCAGGAGCCTTTCGGCGCAGTTCGCCTGCAATGTCTATCTGAACATGCCCACCAAAGGCGGCGCCCTGCAGATGTGGGACCACGACATTTCGCCGGAACGGTTTGACGAAATGCGCGGGAACAGTTACGGCATCGACCCCGTCCTGCTGGGAACGCCGACTCTGGAAGTTCGCCCCGAGCCGGGGGATTTCATCATGTTCAACTCACGGCGCATGCACGCGGTGACACCGGGCCTGAACGATCCGCGCTTGAGTCTCTCTTTTTTCGTCGGCTATCGCGGTACCGCTTCCCCCCTGACCTTCTGGAGTTGAAATGCTTTCCAATTATCTGGGCGAGTTCCTGGCGCTGGCGACCATCCACTTTCTGGCCGTAGTCGCTCCCGGACCGGACTTCGCCGTAACCATCCGCCAGAGCGTGCGTTTTGGTCGCTGGATAGGTATCTGCACGGCACTGGGTATCGGCGCCGGCATTTCCGTGCATGTGCTGTACACCTTGCTGGGCGTCGGCGCGCTGATGCACACCACTCCATGGTTGCTGACCGCAGCCAAAGTGATTGGTGGTGCCTACATTCTGTACCTGGGTGTCAGCCTGTTGCGCAGCCGTCCCAAATCCGTGCTCGACGGTGAAAAAGAAGCGGACAGCCCAGTGGTCGAGCAAACCCTGTTCAAGGCATTCACCACCGGCTTTCTCACCAATGCCACCAATCCCAAGGCCACGTTGTTTTTCCTGGCGATCTTCACCACCATCATCAGCACCACGACACCGCTGACGATTCAGGCGCTATACGGGGTATGGATGTGCGGCGTGAACGCCTTGTGGTTTGTAATCGTGGCGCTGTTTTTTTCGAGCAGCCGGGTGCGCTTGCTGTTTTTGCGCATGGGGCATTGGTTCGAGCGAACCATGGGCGTGATCCTGATTTTGTTTGCGGGACGGTTGATCCTGTCGATGTAAAAAAGGCCGGAATGCAAAAGGCCCGCGCAGTCTGACTGGCGGGCCCTTTTTATGCAGGTACAAATCACGCGCAAACAAAAACGCCGCTCTATTGAGCGGCGTTTTCGTTTAATTTGGAGCGGGAAACGAGACTCGAACTCGCGACCCCGACCTTGGCAAGGTCGTGCTCTACCAACTGAGCTATTCCCGCAAATGGCGTCCCCTAGGGGACTCGAACCCCTGTTACCGCCGTGAAAGGGCGGTGTCCTAGGCCACTAGACGAAGGGGACACGCTACCCGGAACACATGGTGTGTGTTTCGGTGTCCAGATCCGCATCCGAAGACTTGGTTCTGGTTTCACTCAGCCCTGCCCGAAAGCAACGCTGTTTAAAATTGGAGCGGGAAACGAGACTCGAACTCGCGACCCCGACCTTGGCAAGGTCGTGCTCTACCAACTGAGCTATTCCCGCATTGGCGTCCCCTAGGGGACTCGAACCCCTGTTACCGCCGTGAAAGGGCGGTGTCCTAGGCCACTAGACGAAGGGGACACGCTACAACATTCACTCCCTGCTTCGTTTCGCTGTGTGCTTTACGCTGCAAGTGGCGCGCATTCTATGGATGGTTTGGAAGGTCGTCAACCCCCTGTTATAAATTTTTTTAAATCAATGACTTGGCCCTGCTTTTCAGCCCCTCTCCGGCTTTTGCGCTGTCCGTTGTCTGGCGCCTATATTCTGACACTCGCCAAGGCGTTATAGTCGGCGACCATGAGTGATGGCAATGTGCTAAACAAATGCCAGCATTTAATTAGGCCGGTCTACGGCCGATACAGGCGTAGCCACATTGATCCAACTCGTCGAGCGGCGCTAGGCGCTCAAATGCCAAGCTCATACACTCGCAAGCGAACTCCCATAGAAGAGGTCTTACCGGTGACACCACTCATGATCACCCTGCTCGTCGTAGCCGGGATCGCACTCTTGATCGCCATTGGCTACATCAACCATGTGGTGGAGAACAACAAGCTGGAAAGGGCCCGCACCAAGGTTGAACTCAACGATCGCCTGCGTCGTTGCGGAGAGATCACCGAAACATTCCCGGGCCAGTTAATGACACCGGGACTCAAGCTGCTGCTGGCGCGCCTGGAATTGAATGTCTGCCAACGCCTGCTGAACCTCGAAAAAACCAGTTCCAACCTCAAGGCGCGGATTGTCGAGCTCGAAGCGCTGGTGGGCCAGGGCGAATCGATCCCGGTCAACAACCCGCCGGCACCGATCCAGACTGAAGCCAAGGCCAAGGATGTACGCTTCCTGCTTGAAGCCCTGCATGGCCAGATCACCCGCGCGGCACAGGACGGCTTCCTGCCACCGAACGAGGCCAAGCGCTGGATCCGTGAAGTGCGCCACATTCTGGTGCTGCTGCACATCGAGTTCTTCAACAACCTCGGCCAGCACGCGCTGCAACAGAATCAGCCAGGCCAGGCGCGTCTGGCGTTCGAACGCGGCGTGCAGTACTTGCGCAAGCAACAGGAGCCGCAGATCTACGCCGAACAACTGGAGTATCTGGAAAAACTCCTGGCCCGCGCCAACGAGCAGGTCATGGACCGCATTGCCCCAACGGAAGGCGAAGTGAACCAGTTGACCGAAGGTCTCAAGGACGTTGAAGCGGATGCGGACTGGAAAAAGAAAGTGATTTACGACTGATCACCGAAACAACTGTAGGAGCGAGCCTGCTCGCGATGGTCTCGAAAACACCGCGGGGTGTCAGGCCCCCAGTGTTATCGTTGACGTCCATCGCGAGCAGGCTCGCTCCTACAGGGACTACGATCCAGGTTACAGCCTGAAGTGCCCCACCATCCCCTTCAATTCAACCCCCAGCTGTGCCAGCTCGATACTCGACGCCGCATTCCCCTGCATCGCCAGTGAAGACTGATCGGCGCTGGCTCGAATACTCGTGACACTTCGATTGATCTCTTCGGCCACCGAGCTCTGCTCTTCGGCAGCCGCGGCGATCTGCTGGTTCATCTGTTGAATCAACGACACCGCCGCCGCAATGCTGCCCAGCGCACTTTCGGTCTGCAGTGCATCGCTGACCGCCAGTTTCACCAGATCGCCGCTGCTCTGGATCTGCTGCACGGACGTCTGCGCCGCCGAGCGCAAGGCGCTGACCAGACGCTCGATTTCCTCGGTCGATTGCTGGGTCCGTTTGGCCAGTGCGCGCACTTCGTCGGCCACCACGGCAAAGCCCCTGCCCTGCTCACCGGCCCGGGCGGCTTCGATCGCCGCGTTGAGCGCCAGCAGGTTGGTCTGTTCGGCCACGCTCTTGATCACACCGAGCACGGTACCGATGTTCTGGATTTCCGCGCTCAGGCTTTCGATGCTCGAACTGGCCGACGTGGCCGAATCCGCCAATTGTTCGATCCGCGCCATGCTCTGACGCACCACGAGCTGACCACTTTCGACCTTGCCATCCGCCGTCTGCGCCGCCACGGCAGCCTCCTCGGCGTTGCGCGCGACATCGTGCACGGTGGCGGTCATTTGGTTCATGGCCGTGGCGACCTGCTCGGTTTCTTCCTTCTGGCTGCTGACTTCAAGATTGGTCTGTTCAGTCACCGCGGACAACGATTGTGCTGACGTGGCCAATTGCTCGATGCCGGCCTGCAAGCCGCTGACGATTTGGCTAAGCCCGGCGCCCATTTGCTGCATGGCCTGCATCAACTGGCCGATCTCGTCCCGACGGTTCACCTCGACCGTACCGCTCAAATCCCCCGATGCAATCTGCTGCGCCACGCGAATCACGCTACGCAGCGGCCCGACGATCAAGCGGGTAATCACCCACGCCGCAATCAGGCCAACCAGCAACGCCAGCGCGGAAGAACCGATAATCATCAAGGAGTTCTTTTTCAGCTCGGCCTGCATCGACTGGTCTTCGGCGACATAGGCCTGGTCAACCCGCTCCATGACCTGGGCGGCGCGTTGATGCAATTGCTGATAGACGGTCTTTTCCTGCTCCAACAGGCCCGTGTACTCGGTGAGTTTGTCGCTGAAACTGGCGATATGACCGGTCACTTCATTGAGTACGGTCTGATACCCCTCATCCTTCACCGTGGTTTTCAGCTGTTCGGCCTGAGCCAGCGCCTGACTGGCCTGTTCGATCTTGCCCTGGCCGGCGCTGTCATCGCCCTTGCGGCTCTGATCCAGGCGCACACGCGCTTCGTTCATCGCTTGCAGCATCAAGCGCGATACCTGACTGACCTGACTGGCCTGCTCGATGAATTGCGAACCGTCCTTGCCCTCGGAAGTCTTCAGCGTGTAAGTACCGTCATCGGCCAGCCCGGACTGCAACACGTCGAGATTGTTGGCCACGCTGGAGACCGACCAACTGGCCATTTCCAGCGCCAGGTCCTTGGCCTGGCTGAGGGAGACAAACTCATCGAACGCCTTGCGATAGGCGCCGAGCGACTGCTCGACATCGTTCATCACCGGCACATTGGCTGCCGACTCCCCCTTTAGCTGATTGGCCAGTGCAATCAAGCCATCCACGCCTTCGTGCAAGGCGTCGACGGTTTTCGGGTTGCCGTGCAAGGCATACTCCTGCTCCAGCAGACGCACCTTCAACAAGCCACTGTTGAGCGACGACATCTGCTTGAGCCCGTCGAAGCGCAAGCTGATGGTTTGCAGGGACCAGACACCGATGGCCGCCACCAGGGCAGTCAGCAACAGCACCAGTACAAACCCGACACCCATTTTTTTTGCCATACCCAGGTTGGCAAAACGTCCTTGCACGGCCGAAATCATTGGACTTGGTCCCCCGCCAGAATTGATTGACGCAGATTCGCAACGGCCCTTGAGCAACACAAGACTCTGGCGCCGGAATAATGGCAAAAAGCTACGCCCGCGTCGTTTTCAGAACGCTTGAGGTCGATCCGGAGTGGTGGCCTGAATAAAAGCCCGGGCGCGTGGATCGCCCGCGCAAGCTACATTGATGCGCTGCCAGTCACTGACCGTGCCCTCGGAACTGAAGGCAGTTGTCGACGACAACACGATGCCGCAACGTCGCGCCTGGGCCCGCACCTGAGCGCAGTCCCCCATGCGTGAGCGCGCCCAGACAAACAAACCGCCCACCGGTTTGCCGAACACTTCCCATTCGGCGTCTTCGAGCAGCTGCAGGAGCGCCAGCCTGTCGTTGTTCAGGCGCTGCCGCTGACGTTGCACCAGTTTGCGATAGGCGCCGTTGGCCAACAGGCACGCGAGCACCGACTCGCTAAATCCAGAGGTGCCCATGCTGGTGATCATCTTGACGCTGGCCAGTCGCTCGATCGACTCGGCAGTGGCCACGATAAAGCCGACTCGCAGGGCGCTACTGAGTGTTTTGGAGTAGCTGCCCACGTAGATCACGTTCTCATCCAGCGCTGCGAGGCGTTCGCCGCAACTGCTGTGCAGGTCCGCATAGACGTCGTCCTCGATCACCAGCACGTCATGCTCTCTGGCCAGTTTCAGTACCTGCCTGGCTACCTCCGGCACGAGGCTGGTTCCGGTGGGATTGTGATGAAAACTATTGATGAAGAATGCGCGCGGTCGATGTTTCGCGAACAGCTCATCCAGGGTTGCGAGGTCCGGCCCCAGCGGAGTGCGCGGCACCTGCCGCATGCTGATGCCGTGCAGCCTGAGCAGCTCGAACAACACCGGACAACCGGGGCTTTCCACCACGACGCAATCGCCCGGCTTGAGCAAGGTCCGCACGATCAGATCGAGCCCTTGGCTGGCCCCATCGGTGGTCAGAATCCGGCTGTCTTCAACGTGGATATCCAAGGGCTTCAGGCACTTCTGAATCTGCTGGCGCAAACGCGGCAGGCCCAGTGCCGAGCTGTAGTTGAACAGGCCGGCCATGTCGGTACGACTGACCTCGCGAATCGCATAAGCCAGATCATCCGATTCACGCCAGCTGTCGGGCAGGCTTCCAGCCCCCAGTTGCAACTCGCACGAGGAATGGCAAGGATCGAATTCAGCGTCTCCGATCCATCCGGCGTCACTGGCCACAACAGAGGCCGGAGCTGACACGAGGTAACCAGCGCGATGGCACGGCTCCAGTACGCCTTGCGCGACCAGTCGCTCGCAAGCCTGGACGACACAGAACTCGTTGAGCGAGTTGATTCGTGCGATTGCCCGTACCGACGGTAGGCGTGTACCGGGCATCATTTGATTGCAATGGATTGTGCAGACCAGCGCGTCGACGATTTGCTGTACGACCGGCACCATGGCCTGTCGATCGATTCTCAATTCCATGAGCAGGCAACCTCCTGTTGGTTATGCGAGAGGGAGTTAATCACAGGAGTGCTGGCCGAGGTGTGCGACAACGCCGCTGAAGCCGTTGCTTTTAACCCTTTGCAACATACAAAAAACTGTAGGAGCGAGCCTGCTCGCGAAGGGTGTGTCAGTCGACAAACACGTTGCCTGACACACCGCCATCGCGAGCAGGCTCGCTCCTACAGGTTCGATGTCGCTACGGAAATCAGAACGCGGTCACGCCACCATCTACCGCCAACGAGTGCCCGGTGGTGAATGCTGCGCCGTCGCTGCACAGGTACAGCACCGCACTGGCGATTTCCTCGACTTTGCCGATACGACCTACCGGATGCATGGCATTGGCGAACTCGCCCTTCTTCGGGTCGGCTTCATAGGCGCGGCGGAACATGTCGGTATCGATCACCGCCGGACACACCGCGTTAACCCGGATCTTCTTCTTGGCATATTCGATGGCCGCCGACTTGGTCAGGCCGATCACCGCATGCTTGGAAGCCGCATAGATGCTCATCTTCGGCGCAGCCCCGAGGCCCGCCACCGACGCGGTGTTGACGATCGCGCCACCGCCTTGGGCCAGCAGCAACGGCAGCTGGTACTTCATGCACAACCACACACCTTTGACATTGACCCCCATGATCGCGTCGAACTCATCGATGGTGCCATCCGCCAGCTTGCCCTTCTCGATTTCGATCCCGGCATTGTTGAAGGCGTAGTCGAGACGCCCGTAGGTATTGATCACCTCTTGCATCAGATTTTTCACTTCACTTTCCACAGTGACGTTACAGCGCACGAAGGTCGCTTCGCCGCCCGCTGTACGAATCAGCGCAACCGTCCCCTCGCCCCCCGCCGTGTCCATGTCAGCCACCACCACCTTCAGGCCTTCGGCGGCGAACGCCAGGGCCGTGGCGCGACCAATACCATTGGCGGCGCCTGTCACTACAGCGACCTGACCGGAAAAAGTCATGCTCATCGTTATGTCCTCAAGGGAAAAGTTGGCGAGGGTGATTGTTTTCCCAGTCTAGCCACAGCGTTCCCCGGCACGGCAGCACTATCAGAGGGCCGGTTGAGTGCCCATGAGTTGCAGTGATGGAACTCCCGTACCAACTATCACTGCACTGGATCGAACCGTATTCGCCCCATCAGCCAAACTTGCGGCCTCGCCGTTGAACGTCTATCTACAAGGCTTCATTCATCTTGAGTGCCTGACATGACTTCCCAGACCAATCGCCAGTTCCTGCTCGCCAAACGCCCGGTCGGTGCGGCTACCCGCGAGACGTTCACCTATCAGGAGGTACCGGTCGGCGAGCCGGCAGCGGGCCAGATCCTGGTCAAAAACGAATACCTGTCCCTGGACCCGGCCATGCGTGGCTGGATGAACGAGGGCAAGTCCTACATCCCTCCGGTCGGTCTGGGCGAAGTGATGCGCGCCTTGGGCGTGGGAAAAGTCGTGGCGTCGAACAACCCCGGGTTCGCCGTGGGGGACTACGTCAACGGTGCACTGGGCGTGCAGGACTATTTCCTCGGCGAGCCACGAGGCTTCTACAAGGTCGATCCGAAACTCGCTCCTCTGCCGCGTTACCTCTCCGCACTGGGCATGACCGGCATGACCGCCTACTTCGCCCTGCTCGATGTTGGCGCCCCGAAGGCGGGCGAAACTGTCGTGCTGTCGGGCGCAGCCGGCGCGGTGGGCAGCATTGCCGGGCAGATCGCCAAGATCAAGGGCTGCCGCGTAGTGGGCATCGCCGGTGGTGCGGACAAGTGCAAGTTCCTGATCGATGAGCTGGGTTTCGACGGCGTCATCGACTACAAGAACGAAGACGTCATCGCCGGCCTCAAGCGTGAATGTCCGAAAGGCGTCGATGTGTACTTCGATAACGTCGGCGGCGACATTCTCGACGCGGTACTGAGCCGCCTGAACATGAAGGCACGAGTGGTGATCTGCGGCGCCATCAGCCAGTACAACAACAAGGAAGCAGTCAAGGGCCCGGCCAACTACCTGGCGCTGCTGGTCAACCGCGCGCGGATGGAAGGCTTCGTGGTGATGGACTATGCCGCACAATTCGCCACCGCCGGGCAGGAAATGGCCGGCTGGATGGCCAAGGGGCAGCTCAAGAGCAAGGAAGATATTGTCGAAGGGCTGGAGACGTTCCCGGAGACGCTGATGAAGTTGTTCAGCGGGGAGAATTTCGGGAAGTTGGTGCTGAAGGTTTAACCCAGTAACCCATGTAGGAGCGAGCCTGCTCGCGATAAGGGTGTGTCAGTCGACATTAATATTGACTGACACATCGCTATCGCGAGCAGGCTCGCTCCTACAGGTTTCGTGGTGTTTAGGCCAGTTCGGCCACAACCGAAGCCAATGCCTGCGCAGGATCCGCCGCCTGGCTGATTGGACGGCCAATCACCAAATAGTCAGAACCGGCTTCCAGCGCCTGACGCGGGGTCAGGATGCGGCGCTGGTCGTCCTGGGCGCTGCCCGCCGGGCGAATCCCCGGGGTCACCAGTTGCAGCGTCGGATGCGCCGACTTCAGGGCCTGGGCTTCCAGGGCCGAGCACACCAGGCCGTCCATCCCGGCTTTTTCCGCCAGGGCTGCCAGGCGCAGCACTTGTTCCTGTGGCTCGATATCCAGGCCGATACCCGCCAGATCCTCACGCTCCATGCTGGTCAGCACGGTCACGCCGATCAGCAACGGCTGCGGGCCGCTGCGCTTGTCCAGCACTTCACGGCAGGCCGCCATCATGCGCAGGCCACCGGAGCAGTGCACGTTGACCATCCACACGCCCATTTCCGCGGCCGCTTTAACGGCCATGGCGGTGGTGTTGGGGATATCGTGGAACTTGAGGTCCAGGAACACTTCGAAGCCCTTGTCACGCAGGGTGCCGACAATTTCCGAAGCGCAACTGGTGAACAGTTCCTTGCCGACTTTGACCCGGCACAGTTTCGGGTCCAGCTGATCGGCCAGCTTCAGTGCGGCGTCACGGGTGGGGAAATCCAGGGCGACGATGATAGGAGTCTGGCAGGCGGACATGAGCGGGCTCTCAGGCAAGTCGAAATCGGCGCGCATTGTAGCGGAACCGGCGCCGCTGGGGGACCCGATGATCGGTAAATCATCGAGAACGCTCAGCCAAGACTAGCTTTTGCGCCAATTGTGTCGAGCCCGGTACATTACCGACACGTCCACAACACCCATGCCCGCTACCCTCCCCAGCCGCAACACGTCCTGACGCAGCACTTTTCGCCCGCGGGCCGGGCGCCTATGCTGGAACCACCACCTCGCGGCCTATCTTTGTGGTTGGCAGCCAACCTGACAGATGAACGCACGCATGCACAACATCCACGCACCTGTGAACGACGAACAAAAAGCACCCGGCGACGACAAACGCTGGAGCATTCGCGCCCTGATCGTCGACGATGACGTTCCGATCCGCGAACTGATGATCGACTACCTGGCCCGGTTCAACATCCACGCCAGCGGCGTCACCGATGGCGCTGCGATGCGTCAGGCGCTACAGGCTGAGCATTTCGACGTGGTGGTGCTGGACCTGATGCTGCCCGGCGAAGACGGGCTGTCGCTGTGCCGCTGGCTGCGCGCAGAGTCCGATATCCCGATCCTGATGCTCACCGCCCGCTGCGAACCCACCGACCGGATCATCGGCCTGGAACTGGGCGCCGACGACTACATGGCCAAGCCGTTCGAACCCCGGGAGCTGGTGGCGCGGATCCAGACCATCCTGCGCCGGGTGCGTGATGACCGCAGCGAACAACGGGCGAACATTCGCTTCGACAACTGGCGGCTCAACAGCGTGCTGCGCCAGTTGATCTCCGCCGATGGCCTGGTCGTGCCATTGTCCAACGCCGAGTTCCGGCTGCTTTGGGTATTCATCGAGCGCCCGCGCCGGGTTCTGAGTCGCGAGCAACTGCTGGACGCCGCCCGTGGTCGCTCGATCGAAGCCTTTGATCGCAGCATCGACCTGCTGGTGTCGCGCCTGCGGCAAAAGCTCGGGGATGATCCGAAAGCTCCCCAGTTGATCAAAACCGTGCGCGGTGAAGGCTATCTGTTCGACGCCCGAGACATCGGCTGATGCGCGGGCGCTTCGATACGCTGTTCAGCCGCCTGTTCGGCGTGCTGATGCTGGCGATCATCATCGCGCACCTGCTGGCCTTCACCTGGTTTCACCATTACGGCCCGCCACCACCTCCCCCACCGCCGCCCTCCGCCTCCGCCGAAGGTTTCGACGGACAACGCCCGCCACCGGATCCGCGTTTCGCAAACCGACCACCACGACCGTGGTTCGGCGGGCCGGTGGTGCCGTTCACCTTCCAATTGATCTCGCTGATCATTGCGGCCTGGTACGGCGCCAAATTGCTCAGTCGGCCCATTCAGCGCCTGAGCGACGCCGCCGAGCGCTTGAGTGAAAACCTCGACATCCCGCCCCTGGAGGAGTCCGGTCCCCGAGAGGCTCGTCAAGCGGCGAACACCTTCAACAAAATGCAGCGACGCATCATCGAGCAGGTGAAGCAGCGCTCGCGAATGCTCGGCGCGGTGTCCCACGACCTGCGCACACCGTTGTCGCGGCTCAAGCTGCGGTTGGAGAAGATTGACGACGACAAGCTGCAGGGTCAGATGCGCCAGGATCTGGACGACATGATCGGCATGCTCGACGCCACCCTGACCTACCTGCACGAACAGCGAACCAGCGAGGCGCTGCAACTGATGGACGTGCAGGCGCTGATCGAATCCTTGAGTGAAAACGCCCAGGACCAGGGCGCCGACGTTCAGACCAGTGGCCACTGCGCGCCGCTGCAGGTGCAGCCGATGGCGTTGCGTTCCTGCATCAACAACCTGATGGACAATGCCCTGCGCTATGCCGGACAGGCATTGATCACCCTGGAAGATCATCGCAACCAGTTGTTGATCAGAGTCATCGACCGTGGGCCGGGAATCGCGGCGGAGCAGCGCGAAGCGGTGTTTGAACCCTTCTTTCGCCTGGAAGGTTCACGCAATCGCAATTCCGGCGGCGTGGGTCTGGGTATGACCATTGCGCGCGAGGCGGCGGAACGGCTGGGTGGGCAATTGAGCCTGGAAGAAACCCCGGGGGGCGGGTTGACCGCGGTCATTCGCTTGCCGCGCACCTGAAAACCACACGCCCCCTGTAGGAGCGAGCCTGCTCGCGAAGGCGGTGGCACATTCAACATCAATGCGCCTGACAGACCGTTTCGCGAGCAGGCTCGCTCCTACAGGGTTGCGGGTGAACCGCAGAATCAACGCTTACGCAGAATCACGCTACCAATCGAATAACCGGCACCGAACGAGCTGAGCACCGCCAGCGAACCGGCCTGCAAATCGTCCTGGTTCTTGTGGAAGGCAATCACGGAACCGGCGGAGCTGGTGTTGGCGTAGGTGTCGAGAATCACCGGGGCTTCCTGCTCGGTGGCGTCGCGGCCCAGCAGTTTCTTGACGATCAGGTGGTTCATGCTGAGGTTGGCCTGATGCAGCCAGAAGCGCTTCACGTCGCTGACGTTCAACTGGTTTTCTTCCAGATGCTGACCGATCAGCTCGGCCACCATCGGGCAGACTTCCTTGAACACCTTGCGACCTTCCTGGACGAACAGCTTGTCCCTGGCGCCGATGCCCTCTTCCGCCGCGCGGTTGAGGAAGCCGAAGTTGTTGCGGATGTTGTTGGAGAACTTGGTTAGCAGCTTGGTGCTGACAATGTCGAACTGATACTTGGACGTGGCCTGGTCGGCGCGCTCGATGATCACCGCCGTGGCAGCATCACCGAAGATGAAATGGCTGTCGCGGTCGCGGAAATTCAGGTGACCGGTGCAGACTTCCGGGTTGACCATCAGGATCGCCCGGGCCTGGCCCAACTGGACGCTGTTGGCGGCGGCCTGGATGCCGAAGGTCGCCGAGGAGCACGCCACGTTCATGTCAAAACCGAAACCCTGGATGCCCAGCGCTTCCTGAACCTCGATAGCGATGGCCGGGTAGGCGCGTTGCAGGTTGGAGCAGGCGACGATCACGCCGTCGATGTCAGCGGCGGTCTTGCCGGCACGCTGCAAGGCTTGTTCGGCAGCGCCGATGGCCATCTGGCACAGCACCGACCATTCGTCGTTGGAACGCTCCGGCAGGCGTGGCGCCATGCGTTGCGGGTCGAGGATGCCGTCCTTGTCCATGACAAAGCGGCTCTTGATGCCGGAGGCTTTTTCGATGAACGCGGCACTGGACTCAGTCAACGCTTCGACTTCGCCACGGGCGATGGCGTCAGCGTTATCGGCGTTGAATTGCGCCACATAGGCATTGAAAGACTGAACCAGCTCTTCGTTGGAGATGCTGTTGGCTGGGGTGTAAAGGCCGGTGCCGCTGATGACGACGTTATGCATGGTCGTGTCTCTAATCTGTTCAGGCAGAAAGCATTGGCACCGACGTACCAATACACAAAGGATCTATTCCCATCCTGGGGACGCAAAACTGGCAACGTTTATTCCGACACGCAACACGGTCGAAGGCTCATGGTCGCGAAAACGGCGTTTATGGTCGCGAAGTTTGCCATAAACGTTAACTTTTGGCGCCTTTCTCAAGAACAACGCAATACCTGTAGGAGCGAGCCTGCTCGCGATGGACTGGAGAACGCCGTGGGGTGTCAGGCACCCAGCGTTATCGTTGACGACCATCGCGAGCAGGCTCGCTCCTACAGGGGACGGGTCAGGGCTCCACCTGGCTCCACTGCTTGCTCAGGCGCTTGTCGGAGATCGGCACCTTGGTCCCCAGTTGCTGGGCAAACAGCGAAACCCGGTATTCCTCCAGCCACCAGCGATACAGCTCCAGCTGCGGATCACGCTTGCCTTCCTGGGCGTGCTTGCTGGCACGAGCCTGGTACTGAGTCCAGAGATTGGCCAATTCGCCACTCCAGACCCGATCCTTCTGCACCTGAGAGCCGAGCTTTTCAAAACGCTGCTCGATCGCCTTGAGGTAACGCGGCAGCTCCTTGAGCCACAGCATCGGCGTTTCCCGGACAAAGCCCGGATACACCAGTTGGCTGAGCTGCAGCTTGATGTCATTCAGGGCCACGGCTTGCGCCAGGTCGATCTTGCCCTTGAAGCGCTTTTGCAGGCCGTGCCAGAGCTTGAGGATTTCCAGGGTCAGCTTCGCCACGCGTTCGGCGTGCTCGGTCCAGGCGCCGCGCTTGCGCTCAGCCAGTGACGCAAGGCCCGCGCCATCGCGAGGCAAGGGGTCTTCGCCGTCGAGAATGCAGCTGTCGAGGCTGGCCAGCAGGATGTCTTCCACCAACGCATCGACGCGGCCCATGTCGCGGTACAGCAGTCCCAGCTCGGTCAGGCCCGGCAACTTGCCGCGCAGGAACTTCGCCGGCTCCGCCAGCTGTTGCAGCAACAGGCGCTGCAACGCACGACGGTGCTGGAACTCGGCCTCGGCCGGCGTCGAGAAACGCCCTTCCTTGACCGTACCGCCCTCTTCCACCAGCGCTGGATAGACCGTCATCGACAGCCCGGCGATCTTCTGCTGGGTTTTCTCCGCCACGGCGGCGAACACTTTCGGCTCCACCGGCTGCTGGCTTTTCGCTGTTTGCGGTACGGCAAGCGCCGCCTGGCTGGCTTCGGCGAAACGCGCGGTCAGCTCGGCCAGATCGCGACCTTCGCCAAGGAACTTGCCCTGGCCGTCGACGATTTCCAGGTTCATGCGCAGATGGCTTTCCACCTGCTGTGCCGCTTCCGCCCACGCTTCATCGCTGACCCGCGCACCGGTCATGCGCAGCAGCTCACGGCCCAAGGCCTGGGGCAACGAACCCTCGGCGAAGGTCATGCGCTGCAAGGCGGCCTTGACGAAGTCCGGCACCGGCACGAAGTTCTTGCGCAAGGCCTTGGGCAGGTTGCGCACCAGTGCAATGCACTTGGCTTCAATGAGACCCGGCACCAGCCATTCCAGACGCTCCGGCGGCAGCATCGGCAACAGTGGCGCCGGCACGCGCAGGGTCACGCCATCGCGTGGATGATTGGGCTCGAAGTGGTAACTCAGGGCCAGTTCCAGATCACCGATGTGCAGGGTGTCCGGGTAATGCAGGGCGGTGACTTCGCTGGCCTCGCGGGCCAGTACGTCTTCCTCGCGCATGATCAGCAGCTGCGGGTCTTTCTGGCTGTTGACCCGATACCAGCTATCGAAGGTCGCGGTCTGGTGAATCTCCGCCGGCAGCCGCGCGTCGTAGAACGCAAACAGGGTTTCTTCGTCGGCGAGAATGTCACGCCGACGGGCCTTGGCCTCCAGCTCGTCTAGCTGCTCCAGCAACCGCGCATTGGCCGCCAGGCACTTGGCCTTCGACTGGATCTCGCCGCGCACCAGCCCTTCGCGGATAAACAATTCGCGGGACACCACCGGGTCGACCGGGCCGTAATGCACCGGCCGGCGCCCGACCACGATCAGCCCGAACAGGGTGATCTGCTCGTAGGCCACCACCTGGCCGCGCTTCTTCTCCCAATGGGGTTCGAAGTGGTTCTTCTTGATCAGGTGCCCGGCCAGCGGCTCGATCCAGTCGGCGTCGATCTTGGCCACCATCCGCGCATAGAGTTTGGTGGTTTCCACCAGTTCGGCGGTCATCAACCATTGCGGGCGCTTCTTGCCTATGCCCGACGAAGGGTGAATCCAGAAACGCCGCTGACGGGCGCCGAGGTAGTCGCCGTCTTCGGTTTTCTGGCCGATCTGGCTGAGCAGCCCCACCAGCACCGCCTTGTGCAGTTTCGGGTAATCCGCCGGCTCTTTGTTGAGGCTCAACTGCATGTCGCGGCAGATAAGGCTCAATTGGCGATGGGAGTCGCGCCACTCGCGCAAACGCAGGTAATTGAGGAAATTCTTGCGGCACCAGTTTCGTAGTGGATTGGCAGTCAGCGCCTGGCGCTGCTCTTCAAAGCCGCGCCACAGGTTGACCAGCCCGGCGAAGTCCGAGTCGGCGTCCTTCCATTGCGCGTGGGCCTGATCCGCCGCCTGCTGGCGCTCCGGCGGTCGCTCGCGCGGGTCCTGGATCGACATGGCACTGGCGACGATCAGCACTTCCTGCAAGCTGCCCAGCTTCGCCGCTTCCAGCAACATGCGGCCCATGCGCGGGTCCACCGGCAGGCGCGCCAGTTGCCGACCGAGCGGGGTCAACTGGCTGTTGCGGTCCACGGCCGAGAGTTCTTGCAGCAGGTTGTAACCGTCGCTGATGGCCTTGCCATCCGGCGGCTCGATAAACGGGAATGCGCTCACCTCGCCAAGGCGCAGGTGCAGCATCTGCAGAATCACCGCGGCAAGGTTGGTACGCAGGATTTCCGGATCGGTAAATTCCGGACGGGCGAGGAAATCTTCTTCGCTGTACAGGCGCACGCAAATGCCCGGCTCGACCCGCCCGCACCGGCCTTTACGCTGGTTGGCGCTGGCCTGGGAAACCGCTTCGATGGGCAGGCGCTGGACCTTGGCGCGGTAGCTGTAGCGACTGATGCGCGCGGTACCGCTGTCGATCACGTAGCGGATGCCCGGCACGGTCAACGAGGTTTCCGCGACGTTGGTCGCCAGCACCACGCGACGCCCCGGGTGCGACTGGAAAATCCGCTGCTGCTCGGCCGGCGACAACCGCGCGTACAACGGCAGGATCTCGGTGTGCTTGAGCTGCGCCTTGCGCAGCATGTCGGCGGCGTCGCGAATCTCGCGCTCGCCGGGCAGGAACACCAGCACATCGCCGGGGCTGCGACGCTCGCTGCGTTCATAGGCGGCGATTTCGTCGAGGGTGGCGAGAATTGCCTGATCCACGGTCAGGTCGTCCTCGACCCGGTTGCCCTCTTCGTCCTGCTCCAGGGTCAGCGGGCGATACCAGGTTTCCACCGGGAAGGTGCGGCCGGAGACTTCGACAATCGGTGCATCATCGAAATGTTTGGAGAAGCGCTCCAGGTCGATGGTCGCCGAGGTGATTATGACTTTCAGGTCAGGGCGGCGCGGGAGCAGGGTTTTCAGGTAACCGAGCAGGAAGTCGATGTTGAGGCTGCGTTCGTGGGCTTCGTCGACAATGATCGTGTCGTAGCGTTCCAGGAAGCGGTCGTTCTGGGTTTCCGCCAGCAGGATGCCGTCGGTCATCAGTTTGACCAGGGTATTGGCGTCGCTCTGGTCCTCGAAGCGCACCTGATAGCCGACCAGCGCGCCCAACGGCGTGCCCAGTTCCTCGGCGACCCGACTGGCCACGCTGCGCGCGGCAATACGGCGCGGCTGGGTGTGGCCGATCAGGCCATGCTGGCCGCGACCGATTTCCAGGCAGATTTTCGGCAACTGGGTGGTTTTACCCGAGCCGGTTTCGCCAGCAATGATCAGCACCTGGTGCTTTTCCAGCGCCTGCTTGATTTCGTCGCGCTTGGCGGCAATCGGCAGGCTGTCGTCGTAACGAATCACCGGCAGGCTGGCCTTGCGCGCCAGCACCTGATCGCAGGACGCCTGCATCCGCGCCACCCACTGGGCCAGTTTGGCCTCGTCGGGTTTCTTGCGCAGCTCAAGCAACTGCCGCCGCAACCGGTGACGGTCGGCGAGCATGGCGTGATCGAGGTTTTTCAGCAGTTTGTCGATGGAGGGCGATTCGTCGGTCATCGGGTAGGCAATTCGGTCGTGTAGTGGCGCAAGGTCGCAGATTGTCGCAGATTTTACGGCCGCTGCGCGGCCGATCGCGAGCAGGCTCGCTCCCACAGGTTATCGGCCATCCCTGTGGGAGCGAGCCTGCTCGCGAAGGCGTCAGCAAGAACTACGCGTTATCCAGGCCCTTGCGCCGATACGGAAACACATCAATCACCTTCCCCGCCCGAATCGCCTCCTGCAATCCATTCCAGTAATCGGCGTTGTACAGCTCTCCATGCAGCTTATCGAACAACTTGCGCTGCCCGGAGTCGGCAAACAGAAACGGCGGAAATTCCTCCGGGAACACGTCCAGCGGCCCGATCGAATACCAGGGCTCGGAGGCCATTTCGTCCTCGGGCGTGCGTGGCGGCGGGATGTGGCGGAAGTTGGCTTCGGTGAGGAAGCAGATTTCGTCGTAGTCGTAGAACACCACGCGACCGTGGCGGGTCACGCCGAAGTTCTTCAGCAGCATGTCGCCGGGAAAGATGTTCGCCGCCGCCAATTGCTTGATCGCCAGGCCGTAATCATCGAGCGCCTCGCGCACCTGCGCCTCGTTGGCGTTTTCCAGGTACAGGTTCAATGGCGTCATGCGCCGTTCGGTCCAACAGTGGCGGATCAGCACCGTGTCGCCTTCCACCGACACGGTCGATGGCGCGACTTCCAACAGTTCTTCCAGACACGCGGGGTCGAACTTGCTCAGCGGGAAGCGGAAGTCGGCGAACTCCTGGGTATCGGCCATGCGTCCGACACGGTCGACACTTTTCACCAGCCGATACTTCTCGATCACCGTGGCACGATCGACGTTTTTCGACGGCGAGAAGCGGTCCTTGATGATTTTGAACACGGTGTTAAAGCCCGGCAGGGTGAACACGCTCATCACCATGCCGCGCACGCCGGGGGCCATGATGAACTGGTCGTCGGTGTTGGCCAGGTGATTGATCAGCGCCCGGTAGAACTCGGACTTGCCGTGCTTGTAGAAGCCGATCGAGGTGTACAGCTCGGCAACGTGCTTGCCCGGCAGGATGCGCTTGAGGAAGCCGATGAACTCCGCCGGCACCGGCACATCCACCATGAAATACGAACGGGTGAACGAGAAGATGATCGACACGTCGGCTTCGTCGGTGATCAAGGCATCGATCTGGATACCGCGACCTTCCAGGTGCAGCAGCGGAATCGCCAGCGGCCACTGTTCATCGGCGGTGTAGATGCGCCCCACCAGATACGCGCCCTTGTTGCGGTAAAGCACCGAGGAAAACAGCTCGACGCTCAAGTCTGGGTCCTTGCACACCCAGTCCGGCAGGTTCTCACGCAGTTGCGCTTCGAGGCGCTGCAGGTCGCCCGGCAGATCGGCGTACTCCTCGCTGAAGCGGTAATCGGCAAAGATGCTCGCCAGCATGCCCGACAACTGGCCCTGGGGTTTATAGGTGCGGGTTTGCGCGGCCCGGGCCCGGCGCAGGCTCGGCCGGGTGGTGTGGATGAACATGCAGCCGTCGCTGATCAGGTCGTGGCTGAACAGCCCGCAGAAAATCGAGTTGTACCAGGTCTCCGACAGTTCATCGTCGAAACGCAGGTCGATGAGTTTGATGTAGGCGCTTTTGACCAGTGGCCAGCAGCTGACGTCCAGCGTGTCGTCATCGAAAGCGACGTGCAGGCGTTGCACCGTCTCGCCGACCTTCTCTTCATACAGATTGATCCGCGCCGCCGACGCCGATTGCGTGTCCTGCCACCGGGCCTGTTCGAAACGGGCCCGGGCACCGTCGGTGATCTGGCGGAAATGCTCGCGGTAATCGTCAAAGCCGTCGAGGATCAAACGGGCGATGTCGGCGGCTGGCCAATGCTGCGGCATGGTGAGACCTCTGCGGGAATTTTCGAGCCCTGAGCTTAGCCAGTGAAGCGGGTGCAGGAGAAGTGTAATTTTCCGTTGCCGCGTCATCGCCGCCCTGCGGAGTTAAATGCCCGTTTTCCGGTTGCCATCGATCAGGCGCTCGGCAACACTCTCGTCCCGATCATGCCTGGAGCGCGCCGTGAACCCCGTCGATTTATTCCGATTACTGTCGCTGGCGGCCATTTGGGGAGCGAGCTTTCTCTTCATGCGCATCATCGCCCCAGTGATTGGCACGATCCCCACGGCGTTTTTTCGCGTGTCCATCGCCGCCGTAGGCCTGCTGGTGATTCTCGGGCTGATGCGCGTGCGCTGGGATTTCAAGGGCAAGCTCAAAACCGTGATGCTGCTGGGGGTGATCAACTCCGGGGCTCCCGCGACCCTGTATTCGGTGGCGGCACAGGTGCTGCCGGCCGGTTACTCGGCGATCTTCAACGCAACGACGCCCTTGATGGGGGTCTTGATCGGCGGCCTGTTCTTCCACGAACGGCTCTCCTCCGCCAAGCTCGGCGGCGTGTTTCTCGGACTGTTCGGCGTCGGCATCCTGACCCGCGCAGGTCCCGTGGCCTTCGACATGGAACTGTTGATGGGCGCCCTCGCCTGCCTGATGGCCACCACCTGCTACGGCTTTGCCGGGTTCCTCGCCCGCCGCTGGCTGGATCAGGCCGGTGGGTTGGACAGTCGCCTGTCGGCGCTGGGCAGCATGCTCGGGGCGACCCTGTTCGTATTGCCCTTGTTTGGCTACAGCGTGATCACCCAGCCACCGGCGAGCTGGGGCGGCTGGAATGTCTGGCTGTCGTTGCTGGGGCTGGGCCTGGTGTGCACGGCGTTTGCGTACATCATCTACTTCCGCCTGCTCAGCTCGGTCGGGCCGGTGAAGTCGATGACCACGACCTTCCTGATTCCGCCGTTCGGGGTGTTGTGGGGGGCGTTGTTTCTGGATGAGCCGTTGTCGATGGCGCACATTTATGGCGGGGTGCTGATTGGGGCGGCGTTGTGGTTGGTGTTGAAGCCTGCCGCAAAGAAAATTGAAGTGGTGACCAGATAATTTTGTGGTGTAGCTGACTCAGTCATCGCGGGCAAGCCTTGCTCCCACAGGATGTGTGTCGTACACAAAGTTCGCACACAACACAGATCCTGTAGGAGCAAGGCTTGCCCGCGATAGCGTCGGCTCAAACACTACAAAGCCAAAGAACTGACCTCCCCATCCACCAACCGCCGAATCCCCAGCGGATTTGCATCCTGCAACGCCTCGGGCAGCAACGCATCCGGATAATTCTGGAAGCACACCGGCCGCAGGAAGCGGTCGATGGCCAGCGAGCCCACCGATGTCCCTCGCGAATCGGAGGTTGCCGGGTACGGCCCGCCGTGAACCATCGCATCACAGACCTCGACGCCTGTCGGATAGCCATTGAGCAGAATCCGCCCGACCTTTTCCTGCAGCACTTCCGCCAGCCAGCGGTACTCCAGCAACTCATCCGGCTCACCGATCAACGTCGCCGTCAGTTGCCCGCGCAGACCGTGCAAGGCTTCGGCGAACTGCGCCCGATCCTCGACTTCAATGACGATGGTGGTCGGCCCGAACACTTCTTCCTGAAGCAATTCATCGCCCTTGAGCAGCAGGCTGACATCGGCCTTGAACACCTGCGGCTGCGCCTGATTGCCCTGCTGCGGTTTGCCCGCCAGATGCGTCAGGCCCGGATGCTCGTGCAGTTCACCCAGGCCTCGGCTGTAGCTGGCCAATGCGCCGGCATTGAGCATGGTCTGCGGCGGTTGCTCGTTCATATTGGCGCAAAACGCCTGCAGAAACTGACTGAACTGCGGTGAACGCAGACCAATGACCAACCCTGGATTGGTGCAGAACTGACCGCAGCCCAGCGTCACCGAACCGGCCAGTTGCGCGGCGATCTGCTCGCCGCGAACCGCCAGCGCTTCGGGCAGCAGGAACACTGGGTTGATGCTCGACATCTCGGCGAACACCGGTATCGGCTGCGCCCGCGTTGCCGCGATATGGCTCAGGGCATTGCCGCCCTTGAGTGAACCGGTGAAGCCCACCGCCTGGATGGCTGGGTGCTTGACCAGCCACTCTCCCACACCACCGCCATAGATCATGTTGAACACGCCCGCCGGCATCCCGGTGCGCTCGGCGGCGCGGATGATCGCATCGGCGACCCACTCCGCCGTTGCCATGTGCCCGCTGTGGGCCTTGAACACCACCGGGCAGCCGGCGGCCAGCGCCGACGCCGTGTCACCTCCGGCGGTGGAAAAGGCCAGCGGGAAGTTGCTGGCGCCGAACACCGCCACCGGCCCCAGGGCAATGCGGTACTGACGCAGGTCCGGGCGTGGCATCGGCTGGCGATCGGGCAAGGCGCGGTCGATCCGCGCGCCGCAAAAATCGCCACGACGCAGCACCTTGGCGAACAGGCGCAACTGACCACTGGTGCGACCGCGCTCACCTTGAATGCGCCCGGCCGGCAGCGCGGTTTCACGGCACACGGTGGCGACGAAATCATCGCCCAGTGCGTCGATCTCATCGGCGATGGCATCGAGAAAGGTCGCGCGTTTTTCCGCACTCAGGTTGCGAAAGATCGGGTAGGCCACGGCGGCGGCCTTGGCAGCTGCGTCCACTTCGGCTTCGCTGGCCTGGAAGAACCGGGCCGGCAAGGGTTCGCCGGTGGTGGCGTCGAGACTTTGCAGTTGCACGGTGCCGTTGGCACTGCGCCGCCCGCCAATGTAGTTGTGTCCCAGAATCGTGGTCATGAGTATTTCCTTTGCAGTTTCAAAGCGCACGTACCTGACCGATGGGCAGTGGCTGGGCGCTTTCACCGATGCCGTTGACCAAAGGTGCACCGAACTCCTGGAGGCTGATCTGGAAGCGGTCCCCCGGCTGGGTCTTCACCCCGTCGGCAAATGACAGCGTGGCGGTGCCGAAGTAATGCACGTGGACATCGCCGGGACGCAGGAACTGCGCGTACTTGAAGTGATGGAATTCCAGATTGGCGAGGCTGTGGCACATGTTGTCCTCACCGCTGAGAAACTCCTTTTCCCAAATGGTCTGGCCGTCGCGCTTGATGCGGCTGGTGCCGACCAGATGCCGGGGCAACTCGCCAACGCGCAACTCCGGACCATAAGAGCAGCTACGCAGTTTTGAATGGGCCAGGTACAGGTAGTTGCGCCGCTCCATCACATGGTCGGAAAACTCGTTGCCCAGCGCATAGCCGAGGCGATAGGGCTGGCCGTCATCGGCGATCACATAGAGCCCGGTCAGCTCCGGCTCTTCACCGGCATCTTCGGCAAACGGCGGCACCGGGAAGTCGGCACCGGGGCGCACGACGATGCTGCCGTCGCCCTTGTAGAACCACTCGGGTTGCGCACCGACCTGGCCCTGCGCCGGCTTGCCGCCTTCCAGACCCCATTTGAAAATGCGCATGGTGTCGGTCATGCCGGCTTCGACCGCACCGTCCTGCTGGTGCATCTTGTCCCGCGTCGAGGCGCTGCCCAGGTGGGTCAGGCCGGTGCCGCTGATCAGGCAATGCGCCGGGTCTTCATGGTCCAGCGGCGGCAGCACCCGTCCTTCCTGCAGCAATTGCGCATAGTCCAGGCCGGCGTCGGCGCCACGCAGCGCCACCTCGTCTTGCAGGCTGCGCTCGGCGCGGATCGCTGCCAGTGCCAGTTCGCGGGTACTGCGGGTGTCATTGAGCACCCGTACCTGCGAGCCATCGACAACGCCCACATGGCGCTGACCGTTAGTGTTTTCGAATTGAATCAGGCGCATGTCGGCCTCCGCAAAGTCGTGGATGGCGCCGCCCGTGGGCGGCGCTGCAAGGTCACTCGATGATGTTGAAGTCGCTCAGGTACTCATCGGAGATTTCCAGGCCCAGACCCGGCTTGTTGTCGTCGAGCTGGATGTAGCCGTTGACCGGCTGCGGCTCGCCCTTGAACACGTAGTAGAAGAGTTCGTTGCCGACCTCGACATCGAACACCGGGAAGAACTCGGCCATCGGTGAGGCGGTGGTAGACATGGTCAGGTGGTAGTTGTGCATCTGCCCGGCATGGGGGATCACCGGCACCGACCAGGCTTCGGCCATGGCGTTGATCTTGCGCGCGGCGGTGATGCCGCCGACACGGTTGGTGTCGTACTGGATCACGTCGACGGCGCGGCGCTCCAGCAGGTCCTTGAAGCCGTAGGACGTGAATTCGTGCTCGCCGCCGGAGATCGGCATGATCCCCATTTTTTTCAGCTCGATGTAGCCTTCGATGTCGTCGGCAATCACCGGTTCTTCCAGCCAGCGCGGTTCGAATTCGGCCAGTTTTGGCAACATGCGTCGGGCGTATTCCAGGGTCCAACCCATGTAGCACTCGAGCATGATGTCGACGTCGGGGCCGGCCAGTTCACGCAACGCGCGCACTTGCTCGATGTTGCGACGCATGCCTGCCGGGCCGTCTTTCGGGCCGTAGCCGAAACGCATTTTCAGCGCGGTGAAACCCTGGCTCAGATAGCCCTGGGCTTCTTCGAGGAACAGGTCGAGGTTGTCGTTGGCATAGAGCTTGGACGCGTAGGTCCAGATCTTTTCCTTGGTGCGTCCGCCCAGCAGCTTGAACACCGGCTTGTTCACCGCCTTGCCCATGATGTCCCAGATCGCGATGTCGATGGCCGAGATGGCCGCCATGCCAATGCCCTTGCGGCCCCAGGCGTGGCTCTGACGGTACATTTTCTGCCAGATGTATTCGTTGTCGAACGGGTCTTCGCCGATGGCGATCGGCGCCAGATAGGTATCGATGATTTCCTTGGCCACGCGAGGTGCCAGGGCACAGTTACCGATGCCGACGAGGCCGTTATCGGTCTCGACCTCCACCACCAGCCAGCCGTGGAAACGGAACGAGCCCATGGCGTCGCCGCGCTCGAAGAGGATGTCACTGGCGTTGGTGCAGAAGTGCGCCTGAGGGGGAACGACTTTGCCTTTCCACTCGAATACGCGGGTACGGATCGCTTTGATTTTCATGAATACAGTTCCTTGCTGGCGCTTCTTGTCATTGTGAGTCGTGTGCCTGGAACCGCGTGGTTGGCGGCTTGCGGCATTCGATGGAGCGACTTTAGCCAGCGCCAGGGAACGGCGGATAATCACTTATGCGTATCCGGCGATAACCTGGGGTGATAGCAATTTCCGGTTATCCGCTAGATCGGGTTATCAGCCAAGAACCTGTAGGAGCGAGCCTGCTCGCGATAGCGTTCTACCAGTCACTGCAATAGTGTCTGCCAGGCCGTCATCGCGAGCAGGCTCGCTCCTACAGTGGGTGGAGTGTTGTCGGGTTTTGTGATCAATTCAAAGAAATGTGGGAGCGAGCCTGCTCGCGAAAGCGGTATGACAGTCACTGCAATAGTGTCTGTCAGGCCGTCATCGCGAGCAGGCTCGCTTCCACAGTGATTTGGGGTGTTGCAGGGTTTTGTGTTGTGTCAGTAGCTGTTGGCACCCATCCGGCAGGCGATTTCGAAGGCTTGGCGGGTTGCGCCGACATTGGCCTTGCCCTGCCCCGCGATGTCGAAGGCGGTGCCGTGGGCCGGGGTGGTGATGGGGATTGGCAGGCCGCCCTGAACCGTGACGCCACGGGAGAAGCCCATCAGCTTGATCGCGATCTGGCCCTGGTCGTGATACATGGTCACCACCGCGTCGAAGGCACTGGCATCACCCTGGACCTTCAGGAAAATCGTGTCCCCCGGATACGGCCCTTCGGCGGCAATCCCCAGCCCCTGAGCCGTGCGCACCGCCGGGCCGATGATGTCCAGTTCTTCGCGACCGAACGAGCCGTTATCGCCGTTGTGCGGGTTCAAGCCGCAGACGCCGATGCGCGGTTTTTCCAGGCCGCTGCGCTTGAGCGCGGTGTCGATCAGTTGAATCGCCTCCACTACCCGCTTTTCGCTAAGCATTCCCGAGACCTCCGACAGCGCCACGTGGGACGTCACCCGCGAAGTCCAGAGGTTGTCGAGCACGTTGAACTCGCAGAACGGCCCGTGGAAATCCAGCAACTCGGCGAACCAGTGCAACTCATCGTTGTGAGCCATGCCGGCCATGTGCAGCGAGGTCTTGTTCAGCGGGCCGAACAGCACCGCATCAGTAATCCCGGCTTCGGTCAGGCGCAGGGCTTTTTCCAAGGTGTCGAGGCTGTAGCGACCGCCAATCACACTGGCTTCGCTGCGCGGGAATTCGCCGACGGCATCCCCGCGAAAATCGTAGAACAGCGGCGTGTCGTCGACGAACGACAACTGCTCCAGCGACGCCACCTGGCGATAGGGAAACTGCACGCCGGCGATGTCCATGCCGCGACGCATTTCCGCCTCGTCGGCGATCAGAATCACCTGCGCCTTGCTGCGCACTTCGGGCTCGGCAAGCAGGCGGGCGATCAGCTCCGGGCCAATGCCCGCCGGGTCCCCCAGGACCATCGCGATGGTGGTTTTTTTCATGCTTCACTCCTCATGGGTTCAGGCTGCGCCCGGTCAATGGCGCAAGGCTCGCAGCGATAGATGCGCTGCGCGTTGCTGTAGAACAGTCGCTCCTGATCGGCCACGGGCAGATCGGCGACGATGGATTTGAAACCGCTGTAGATGTCATCGAACGAGCCGCACAGGCTGTCCACCGGAAAGTTGCTGGCGAACATCACCCGGCCACTTCCAAACATGGCAATCACTTCACGCACGATCCAGGCATTGTCGATGGCTCGCCATGCCCGACCGGCCTGGCCGAGGCCGGAAATCTTCACCTGCACGTTCGGCCACTGGGCCAGCCGCGACATTGCCAGGCGCCAGCCGGCCAGGCCTTCGGCGCTGCGATCGCTGGGCAGGCCGGCGTGGTTGAGGATCAGCGTGGTGCCGGGGAAATCCCGGGCCAGCCGTTCGGCTTCGTGCAGGTTCCACCAGGGCGTCTGCAAATCGAAATGCAGCCCCAGGCCTTGCAGCGCGGCATAACTGCGACGCCAGTGTTCATTGCTCATCAGGCTGCGCACATGGCCAACCTCGGCCGGCGACGTCGGGCCGCCGGGCTTGTGTCGCACGCTGCGCACGCACTTGAAAGCGGCCTGTTCGGCGAGCACCGCGATGGCGTCCGGATGATCGAGCCAGGCCTGGGCGACGATGGCGTTGGGCACGCCGTAGCGGGCGGCCAGCTTCTCGACGAAACGGGTTTCGCCAATCGGATCCTGCGGGTCCCACTCGGTCTCGATGTACACCGTTTGCACGACGTTGTGGGGACCGGCATCGGCGAAATAATCCTCGGGAAAATAACGCCGCTTGATCGCGCTGTAATCGCCATAGCGAAATGGGATGCTGGCCTCGGGTGCGAGCCACGGATGGTGATTGATCGTCGGGTCCCAGAAGTGATGATGGGCATCGATGATCGGGCCTTTCCAAAGGTTTCTGGAAGACTCAGCCATGTCGCACCTCATCCAGGCTGATGAACAGGGTGGCGAGCACGAACACTGCCGAGCACACCGCGAAGAACCCCAGCACCGGCGCGAAGCCACCGCTCATTTGCACGATGACGCCCACCAGGATCGGCACCGCGATACCGCCGGTGCTGCCGGCCATGTTCATCACGCCACCAATCAGGCCGACCCGTGCCGGGGCCGCCAACAGTGCCGGGAAGCTCCAGTAGAGACTGCCCCACATCAGGAAAAACGCGGTCAGGGCCAGCATCGCCACGGCCGCATAAGGACTGCTCAGGGTCGGCAACAGCAGGAAGGCGCCGAGGGCCACCAGGCCGGAGAACGCCAGCAGGCTCTTGACCGCAACACCGCGCCGCACGCCTTTGCGGATCAAGCCATCACAGAGAAAACCACCGGTCAGCGAGCCCAATGCGCCGCAGATGAAAATCACGAAGGTCGCTGCGCCAATGCCCTTGATATCAAAGCCACGGGCCTGGGACAGATAACTCGGGCCCCAGGTCAACAGGCCGAAATACACCATGGCCCAGCTGGCCCGCCCGATCAGCAGACCACTCAAGGAGCGGAAGGCGATGCCCAGCCCCTTGACCGGCGCGCGGGCGGCTTCGGCGGCCGGCGTGGCGCGTCCGGCGTTGATTTTTTCCAGTTCCAGCGCGTTGACCTGCGGGTGGCTGTTGGGGTCATCGCGCAGGTAGCGCCACGCCAGCCAGGCCAGGGCCAGGGTCGCGACGCCGGCAATCACGAAGGCCAGGCGCCAGGAATCGAGCGAGGCAATCAGGAAGGCGATGATCAAGCCGCCCAGCGCCACACCCAGCGGGCTGCCGCTGTCCATCAGCACGGCGCCACGGCTGCGTTCGCTGGGCGCCAGCCACAGGGAAATCAGCTTGCCGCCGGAGGGGAACAACGGCGCTTCCGAAGCCCCCAGCGCCACGCGGGCAAACAGCAGTGAGAGGCCTCCGGTGGCAAAGGCCGCCAGCACTTGGAACGCGCCCCACAAGCCGGTGGACCATCCGATCACCCGATGCGGGCCGAAGCGATCGATCAACCAGCCGCCGGGAATCTGTAACAACGCATAGGCCCAGAAAAAGCTGCTGAGGATCAGCCCCTGCATGCTCGGAGACAGGGAAAATTCATGGGCGATGGTGGGCATGGCGATGGACAGCGACACCCGGTCGATCAGGTTGACCATGGTCAGCGCGAAGATGATCGCGAAGATCCGCCAGCGCACATTGCTGGCCTTGAGGGTGTTGGCCTGCGGGATGGCGGCGGACGGAGCGTCGGTGCCGGGCAACTGCAGGGAAGCACTGGGACGAGCCATGGTGCGTACCTCTTTTATTATTTTTGTCGGGGACAACTTTGCCGTGTTCTGTGTAGGAGCGAGCCTGCTCGCGATGGACCTGAGAGCACCGCGGGGTGTCAGGCACCCCGTGTCATCGTTGACGACCATCGCGAGCGTGCTCGCTCCTACAGGGGAGCGGCCTTGGTCCGTACTATCGAAGGCCCAGCGATAACCGTCTAATCAAACCTGGAAATACGGCGATAGCCTTGGGTTATGGCATAGCCCGCTTTCAATGAGCTTTCAGCGCATTAGCTCTGTTTCCACTTGTTACAGCAACCGCTCTATTCCGGGTCATTGCGCGAGCGTTTCAAGCTTCGCACCTGGCAGCTATAACCCCAGGCTATCGGTGTATGTATTGTTTTGAGTAGACGCGGCGGCACGACGTTCCCACACTCGGGCCAGGCTTGCGGCTTTACCGCACAGACAAGTCACTCATAACAACTACAAAAACAACGAGGCCCTTCCATGCGAAATGCATTCGTCCGTCGCACCTCCCGTCTGTTTCTTGGTTGCACCCTGATCGCCGCCGGCGCCCTACCCACCTTCGCCCAGGCTGCCTGGCAACCGGACAAGAACGTCGAAATCGTCGTCGCCGGTGGACCTGGTGGCGGTACCGACCAGCTCGGTCGCCTGATCCAGTCGATCATCACCACCCACAAGCTGCTCGATGTGAACACCATCGTCCTCAACAAGGGCGGTGGCAATGGCGCCGAAGCTTTCCTCGACATGAAGATGAACAAGGGCGATGCCGAGAAACTGGTGATCGGCACCAACAACATCTACCTGCTGCCGCTGGTGTCCAAGCTCGGCTACCAATGGCAGGAACTGACGCCGATTGCCGCCGTGGCCGAGGATGACTTCATTCTCTGGAGCTACAAGGGCGCGCCGTGGAAAGACGCCAAGGGCTTCTACGAGGCGGTCAAGGCCGATCCGTCGAACCTGCGCATGGGCGGCAGCCAGTCCAAGGACGTCGACCAGACCCTGACCCTGCTGCTCAACCAGACCAACAACAGCAAACTGGTGTACATCCCGTTCAAGAGCGGCAGCGAAGCCGCGACCCAATTGGCCGGTAAACACATCGCCGCCAACGTCAACAACCCCAGCGAAAGCATCAGCCAATGGCGCGGCGACCAGGTCGAACCGCTGTGCGTGTTCAGCAAGGAGCGCATGGCCTACACCGAGAAAGTCGCCGGCGATAAATCCTGGGCCGACGTACCGACCTGCCATGAACAGGGCCTGGGTATCGATCAGTACCGCTTCCCGCGCACTGTGTTCATGCCCGGCGACGTCAGTGCCGAACAACGGGCGTTCTACGTCGAGTTGATGCGCAAAGTCACCCAGACCGATGAGTTCAAGGCCTACGTGAAGCAGAACGCGCTGGTACCGACCTTCCTCGAAGGTGAGCCGTTGACCGCCTACATCGAGCACGACACCGCCCGTGTCACGCCGGTGTTCAAGGAAGCCGGCTGGCTGAAAAACTGATGTTGCCACGGCCGCTCGCTCGCGGGCGGCCGTCACCTGCTGGAGATTTTTTCATGTCCCATTCTTCGGATTCACCGGCGCTGGTCGGCACCCGTTGGGTCGAACTCTGCCTGGCCTTGTTCACCACCCTGCTGGGTGTGGTGGTGATGTTCGGCAGTTACGAACAAGGCATCGGCTGGGGTGACGCCGGCCCCGAGCCAGGTTACTTCCCCTTCTATATCGGCCTGCTGCTGAGCGCAGCCAGCATCGCCAATGGCGTGTTGGCCCTGGTGCGCTGGCAAGCCTTGAGCGTTTCCTTCGTCAGCCGCAGTGCGTTCAGGCAAGTGATGTCGGTGTTCCTGCCGATTGCCCTGTTCGTCGGCGCCATGCCGTTCACCGGCATCTACCTGGCCTCTGTGGTGTTCATCGCCTGGTTCATGTGGCGTGACACCGTGCGCGCCAAGCCCTATGGCAAGTGGATGATCGCCAGCGTGTCCATCGGCGCGGCGCTGTTCAGCTACCTGGTGTTCGCGCTGTGGTTCAAGGTCCCCCTGGATGCCGGTCCCCTGGGCGACTTGATTGCCCTGATCGGGAGACATTTCAAATGAGCGAATTCGATTCCCTGCTGCAAGGCATGAACCTGATCCTGACCCCGGGCCACATCGGCCTGATGGTGGTCGGCGTACTGCTGGGCATTCTGGTCGGTGTGTTGCCCGGCCTCGGCGCCCCCAACGGCGTGGCGTTGCTGCTGCCGCTGACGTTCACCATGTCACCGGTGTCGGCGATCATTTTGCTGTCGTGCATGTATTGGGGGGCGTTGTTCGGTGGTTCGATCACCTCGATTCTGTTCAACATTCCCGGTGAGCCCTCATCGGTGGCGACGACCTTCGACGGCTACCCGATGGCCCGCGAAGGCCGCGCCGCCGAAGCGCTGACCGCTGCGTTCAGCTCGGCGCTGATCGGTGCCCTCTGCGGGGTGTTGTTGCTGACCTTCCTGTCGACTCGCATCGCCGAGTTCGCCATGTCGTTCAGTTCACCGGAGTTCTTCGCGGTGTACCTGTTGGCGTTCTGCACCTTCATCGGCATGAGCAAGAACCCGCCGCTGAAAACCGTGGTGGCAATGATGATCGGTTTCGCCATGGCAGCGGTCGGCATGGACACCGTGTCCGGCAACCTGCGCCTGACCTTCGACCAGCCGGTGCTGATGACCGGTATCAGCTTCGAAGTGGCGGTGATCGGCCTGTTCGGCATCGGCGAAATCCTCTGCACAGTCGAAGAAGGCCTGGTGTTCCGTGGCGAACATGCGCGTATCACGCCGATGGTAATCCTGCGCACCTGGGCCAAGTTGCCCCGTTACTGGTGGACCATTGTGCGCAGCACGCTGGTCGGCTGCTGGATGGGCATCACTCCAGGCGGACCGACCGCAGCCTCGTTCATGAGCTACAGCCTGGCCCGGCGTTTTTCGAAGAACCGCGACAACTTCGGCAAGGGCGAAGTCGAAGGGGTGATCGCCCCGGAAACCGCCGACCACGCCGCCGGCACCAGCGCCCTGCTGCCGATGCTGACCCTGGGCATTCCCGGTTCGGCCACGGCGGCGGTGATGCTCGGCGGCCTGATGATCTGGGGTTTGCATCCCGGCCCGACGCTGTTCGTCGAGCAGCATGATTTTGTCTGGGGGCTGATTGCGAGCATGTACCTGGGCAACGTGGTGAGCCTGATCGTGGTGCTGGCCACCGTGCCGCTGTTCGCCTCGATCCTGCGCATTCCGTTTTCGATCATCGCGCCGATCATCATCATGGTCTGTGCCATTGGTGCCTACTCGGTGCACAACTCGTTCTTCGACGTGGTGCTGATGCTGGGTTTCGGCGCGCTGGGGTATCTGTTCAAGAAACTCGGCTACCCGATTGCACCGCTGGTACTGGCGGCGGTGCTGGGTGACAAGGCGGAAGATGCGTTCCGTCAGTCGATGCTGTTCTCGGACGGGCAACTGGGGATTTTCTGGTCCAACCCGCTGGTGGGAAGTCTGACCACGGCAGCCCTGCTGATGCTGTTCTGGCCGTTGATTTCCAAAGCCGTGCAATCGCTGATGGGGCTGCGCAAATCTCCCGTTGCCAAGCCCAAATCGGTGCTGTGACACGGCAATGCTGGCAACGCCTGACATTTGTTGTCAGGCTTGCCGCAGTCTTTTTTGCGAGCGCGGCCCATGACACGAATTCCTGTAGCTAACGTGATCCACAGTCGACTGCGTCTGCGCCAGCTGCGCCTGATGCTGGCATTGCAGGAGTTCGGCTCGTTGCGCCGCGCCGCCGACCATATCGGCATGACCCAGCCGGCAGCGACCAAGATGTTGCACGAGGCCGAGGACCTGCTCGGTGTCGAACTCTTCGAGCGTCTGCCTCGAGGCATGCGCTCGACCCCGTTCGGGGAAACCGTCATCTACTACGCGCGCATGGTCTTTGCCGAGCTCAGTGGCATGCGCGAGGAACTGGTGGCGCTGGAATCGGGCAACCTTGGCCGGGTCGCTGTCGGGGCGATTCCGGCACTGGCCTCGGGATTGTTGACCCGCACCATCGCGACCTTGAAGCAGAGCCATCCGCGACTGTCCATGAGCATTCAGGTCGACACCAGCGACGTGCTGGTGCAGGCGCTGTTGCAGGATCAACTGGACGTGGTGCTTGGGCGAATCCCTGTCGGGGCGCGGGCCGAAGAATTGCTCTTTGACAGCCTGGGTGAAGAAGCCTTGTGCGTGATTTGTGGCGCACAAAATCCGTTGGCGCAGGAAACCCAACTGAGCTGGGCGGAGCTGCAGAACCAGACCTGGGTACTGCAACAACATCCAAGCCCGATGCGCGCGATCATCAATCAGGTGTTTCACAACGCGCGGGTTGACATCCCCAGCAGCATCGTCGAAACCACTTCGATCATGACCCTGCTCTCATTGATCCAGCAGACCGACATGCTGGGCGTGACGCCAGTGTCCGTGGTGGAGGATTACCCGGGTCGTGATTTGCTGGCGGTGCTGCCGATCAAATTCGAGGCACGCCTGCCGCCCTATGGCTTGATCACCCGGCGCCATCGCATTCAATCCTCGGCGATGCAGGCGTTCATGCATTCGGTGCGGGCCGAGCATACGCTGGCCAAATGAAAATGCCCTGATCCCCTGTAGGAGCAAAGCTTGCTCGCGATGACCGAGTCCCATCCAACATTAATGTCGACTGAACCACCGCTATCGCGAGCAAGCATTGCTCCCACAGGTCCGAAGCAAAGCTCCGGACCTGTGGGGATTCACGCGTTTTTACGGAACACGAAGACCAGTCCGATGATGATCAGCAGCATCCCCAACAGGCTCAAGGCCGCCAGTTTGTTGCCGAAGATCAGGTAGTCCATCACCGCTGTCACCGCAGGCACCAGGTAAAACAGACTGGTGACATTCACCAGATTGCCCCGGGCGATCAGGCGATACAGCAGCAAGGTCGCCAGCACCGACACCACCAGTCCCATCCACAACACCGGCACGATAAACCCGCTGCTGTGTTCAAAATGAAACGGCTGGAACGGCACGAACACCCCACACAAAAGCAGTCCCGCGAGGTACTGCACCGGCAGCGTGCCAAGCGGATTGTCAGTGATGCGCTTTTGCATGATCGAACCGAACGTCATGCTCGCCAGCGCCAGCAGGCCGAACAGCATCCCGGTCAATGACATGCCGGCCAGGCCGATGCCCTGGTAAACCACCATGATCAACCCGGCCAGCCCCAGGCACAGACCGAACATCCGGCTGGCCGAGCGCTGGCGCTCCATGATCACCACCGTGAGAATCGGCTGCACGCCCATGATCGTCGCCATCACCCCCGGCGTGACCTTCAGGTCCAGGGCCAGCAGATAGAAAATCTGATAGGCCCCCAACAACACCACGCCGGTGGCCATCGCGTACTGCATCGGTTTGCCGCCCTTGGGCAACTTCAGCTTGAGCAACGGCACCAACAGCAACAACCCGCACAAGGCGATGACGAAACGAAACAGCAAAAAGGCGAAGGGTGACGCGTGGGCCAGGCCCCATTTGGAAAAGATCGCGCCACTGCTCCACAGCAGGACGAACAGGCTCGTGGAAGCCGCCGCGAGCGCGGACTTTCGAGAAAAAGCAAACATGAATACCACCTGTAGTCAGGCAAAAAGCCAACTCAGCCGAAGCTGAAATTCAGTCGTTTTTTTAGGCGGGCGGCAGGGGTCAGCAGAAAACGCCGATCAGCCCCGGATGCCAACACCTGGCGGTGAAACCACCGCGCACACTGGGGTGCGACTGACAGGAGGGGGGTAATGACTGATCTGCACAGGCTGCTGATTCCCGCACGGCACGACGCCAGCGTTGACCGCTGAATCGACTACCGCGTTGATGAGGGATGCAGGCATGGGCTGATCTTTTTGAGAGGTCTAGAAGACAGGTCGTCGGACCTGAAGTGGACTGACTATAACCAGCGCCCGACACAAATGGCAATAAGTTGATTGTGATCAACGCGTCGAACCCCGGTGAACTGATTAAATCCCCGAGAAGGCGTGTCGCAAGATGTGATCTAATTCACCACCAATCTTCAGCACCGTTTTTCAACATCTGAAAAACCATCAAAAGAATCAAAACAACATATTGCGACAAGGACGAACTTTTTTTGGCAAACCCCGATCTTTTTGGGCTGGACGCCCCCGCTGTATGGGATACACAGCTGGCCTTCATTCATTTGAACCGAATCAACCAGGCAGACACCAAACGCACCGCCGAACGGCGGTTGCATGAACTTGCGCTGCTTCCCGAAGAACTGAGTGCCCAGCGTCTCGTCGACGAGTCCGGGCGCCAGCCGACGCCCTCGATCCTGGACTGGGAAATAGAAAAGGCCCGCACCAAACGCAAACTGGTGCTTTTTGCCCAATTGCACCGCACCGCTGACGGGCAGGATGTCCTGCATGCCAACGACGCTCGTGGTGCTCGCTACTGGCTTCCGCTTGGCTTTCAGCTGGCGCATCCACATCAGCTCGCCAGCGCACTGCAACAGCTGCAGACGCATATCGCCAAGAGCATCGTGGTTTTTCCCAGTGGTCGCCTGGTGAAGGTATGCCGACAAGTCATGGCGCCAGATAACGTCAAGCTGGGACTGCTGGGCTACCCGGCCACGCTGGACGACAGCCCTCGCACCGGCACACTCGCCCCTCTGAAAATACGCACTCCATATCTTCGCCGCCTGGAGGCCGAAAGCCTGCAGATCATTCGTGAAGCCGTTGCCGAAGCGCAAAACCCGGCCATGCTTTACTCGATGGGCAAGGACAGCGCGGTGATGCTGCATCTGGCCCGCAAGGCCTTTTACCCTTCTCCGCCGCCGCTGCCATTGCTGCACGTCGATACGCGCTGGAAATTCCAGGAGATGTACCTGTTCCGCGACCTGATGGCGCGTGAGAGCGGCATGGACCTGCTGGTGCACATCAATCCGGAGGCCATCAGCAAGGACATCAATCCGTTCGACCATGGTTCGGCACTGCATACCGACATCACCAAGACCGAAGGCCTCAAACAGGCCCTGGAAAAGTACAAGTTTGACGTCGTGTTCGGCGGCGCACGCCGGGATGAGGAAAAATCCCGTGCCAAGGAACGCATCTTTTCGTTTCGCAGCCAGAGCCACCAATGGGACCCGAAACAGCAGCGCCCCGAAGTGTGGAACCTCTACAACACACGCAAAAAACCGGGGGAAAGCATTCGCGTGTTCCCGTTGTCGAACTGGACCGAACTCGATATCTGGCAATACATCTATCAGGAAAACATTCCCCTGGTACCGCTGTACTTCGCCCGGCAACGCCCTGTTGTCGTACGCAACGGCATGACAATCATGGTGGACGACGCGCGCATGCCGTTGCTGCCCGGTGAAAAAATCGAAGCCCGCACTATCCGTTTCCGCACGCTGGGTTGCTACCCCCTGACCGGCGCCGTGGAATCAAGCGCCGCGACCGTCGCCGAGATTGTGCTTGAACTGCTCGGCTCCCCCCATTCCGAAAGACAAGGGCGGGCGATAGACAGCGACAGCTCCGCCAGCATGGAAAAGAAAAAGAAAGAAGGATATTTCTGATGGCACCCAAAGCACTGGCAACAGCCCCACAAATGCCTTCGACTATTGAGGCCTACCTGGAACAGCAGCAAGGTCAAGACCTGCTCAGGTTCATCACCTGCGGCAGTGTCGATGATGGCAAAAGCACCATGATCGGTCGCCTGCTGTGGGAGTCCCGGCAGTTGACCGACGATCAGTTGGCCACCCTGAAAAGCGAATCGAAAAAATATGGCACCCAAGGTGCCGACATCGATTTCGCCTTGCTGGTCGACGGCCTCTCGGCGGAGCGTGAACAAGGCATCACCATCGATGTGGCCTATCGCTATATCGCCACCGACAAACGCAAATTCATCGTTGCCGACACGCCCGGTCACGAGCAATACACCCGCAACATGGTCACAGGCGCTTCCACCGCCGACGTGGCAATCCTGCTCGTCGACGCACGCCAGGGTGTCGTGACCCAGACTCGACGTCATGCCTACCTGGCCTCATTGATGGGCATTGGTCAGGTGGTATTGGCGGTGAACAAGATGGACCTGATCGACTTCGACCAAGACACCTTCCAGCGCACCCTTGAATCCTTTCAGTCCTACGCGCAAACCCTGGGCTTTGAAAAAATCACCGCCATTCCGCTCAGCGCGCTCAAAGGTGACAACATCACCCAGCGATCGAGTCGTACGCCCTGGTACTCGGGACCCACGCTCATGGGGTATCTCGAAACGGCAGAAATCACGGCGCCCACCTCCGATCGCCTGGTGTTTCCCGTGCAGTGGGTCAACCGCCCCGACGCGACGTTCCGAGGGTTTAGCGGCTACGTCGGTGAAGGCAAGGTCAGCGTCGGCGACGAGGTCCGGGTGACCCTCTCGGGGCAAACGGCAAAGGTCGCTGAAATTGTCAGCATGGATGGCGCGATGCAACACGCTGAGCGGGGCGACGCTGTCACTCTGCGGCTCGACCGCGAGATCGACGCCTCACGGGGCGACATCATTTCCCTGAGCGACAAACCACTGGAGACCACCGACCAGTTCGAGGCCATCCTGGTGTGGATGAGCGAAGACGCAGGCCTGCACGGTCGCAACTACGACATCAAACTGGCCTCGCAGTGGGCCTCCGCGTCGATCACCAACATCAAGTATCGCGTGGACATCAATACCCTGGCCCATGACGCCAGCACCCAACTGCTACTCAATGACATCAGCGTCTGCACCTTCGCCATCAGCAAACCGCTGGTCTACGACAGCTACCAGCACTCGAAAACCCTCGGCAGCTTCATCCTGGTTGACCGCATCAGCAATGCCACCGTCGCCGCCGGCATGATCACCCACAGCCTGCGCCGTGCGCAAAACGTGCATAAACAGGCGCTCTCGATCAGCCGCGAAAACCGCGAGAAGCTAAACGGCCACAAGGGCAAGGTCATCTGGTTCACCGGATTGTCCGGTTCGGGCAAATCGACGCTGGCCAATGCTCTGGAAGTCGAGCTGCACGCCAAGGGTTATCGCACCTACCTCCTCGACGGCGACAACGTCCGCCAGGGGCTCAACAAGGATCTGGGCTTTACCGACGCCGATCGGGTAGAAAACATCCGCCGAATCGCCGAGGTGGCAAAGCTGATGATGGATGCCGGGATGGTGGTCATGACCGCATTCATTTCACCGTTCAGAAGAGAACGGCAAATGGCGCGGGAGTTGATTGGCGAGGAAAACTTTGTCGAGGTCTATGTCAGCACACCGCTGGAGGTGTGCGAGCAGCGGGATGTGAAGGGGTTGTACAAGAAGGCGAGATCGGGTCAGTTGCCGAATTTGTCGGGGGTGGGGAGTCCGTATGAGGCGCCGCTGGCTGCGGATATTGAACTTGGGGTGGGGGAAATGACGGTGGGAGAGTCGGTTGGGAAGATGGTGGATATTTTGAAGTCATAAATACCCTGCCCCTCTGGATGCCGCACCTTTGGCGCGGCATCCAGATTATTGACAAGGCCTTTGCTACCCCTCAAGTCATAAGGGAAAAGCAAACCGACATTTCAATTAACTAAACATCTTATGTTTGGCAAAAGGTAGAACTGACAATTCAAGCTCTCCTACAACGGCTCCACTTTCTTTTTCTTTAAAAGTCAGTGGAATAGCGCATGGAATACTTGTCAATGAGCGCGAAACCTCCACCGTAATAACACTAAAGTCATCCGCCACGAACGTTGGCAATAGTGTCCCACCCAACTCAACATCCACATCTTCTTCAAGCCCGCTTACTTTAATCCAAAGTGCCGAAGCACCATTAGCTTGAGCATTAAATGGCTGACCTGCATAAACAGCTTGCGGCCCCCAATCAATAACTTTTAGACGTGCCCGCATTAGCTCAACCTTTAGCTTCAGGCTTTCAGCCTGCAAGCGGCTATTTTCAGCGAGCAAACGTGCGCGATCTCCATTGATGTAATCAATACCTTTCTGACTTCTCGAGAAAATCAAATCAGCATCTTTCTGTTTGCACAGACGTAATGATTTCAGGTCACCCTTGTTTTTTAGATCTTTATTCTGCAGCAACTCTTGATAGAGCTTGAAAGCATTTCTAACGTAGGGTCTGGAGTCGTTAATATTTCCTTCAATAGAAATATCCTGGGGTTGCTTATGCCTGGACGAGTTGACCTTCAACGAAAAAGGCCCCAAACAGTCAGGCTGATATTCTTCACCAACGAACTCCAAGCACTCTCTAACAACCGACTCCGGGTCAGTCAAAATATCATCAAAGTAAATTCGTTTTACCACCTCTGACCCAAACGCTTTTTCCGCAAGTTGACAAGCCCCTACCAGACGCGTCCAAGTATTGTAGGCGTTCTCCTCTTCATAATCGTTGGCACCCACCCCGCTAAAATTCATCAGAGAGCTCGCCACCAATTTCGGGTTACGCAATATATGTATAAACTTTGCCTTTGGAAACATCCGCAACAAGGAATAAACATAATGAGCATTCTCTGGCGTCGCATCGACCCAACGATTTTTATCTGGTGTAACGCAAAACTTTACATGATCCGAAGCATCTGCTGCATGTTGGGGAAGCTTGGCACTTTCAACAATATCGTGACGTGACTGCAATATCAGATCATTACAAGAAACACCTGCAGCCACACAATATGATCTGCGAGAGATATTGGCCGATGCAAGAAACGAACGAGCCAATCCTTTTGTTCCTAGCTCATGTTGCGAAACTGCATCGCAACTCAGCCTGTAGATATAGTGAGTCTCTTCCAACGGAAAAATTTTGGTGTGCTGACCTAACACCCACCCCATCAGACTTGTTGCCGATCGATAACTACCTATAATAAATATCGGCTGAACTTGCACCTATCACCCCCCGTTTACTACAAAAATATGAAGCAATTTCCAAGTCTCGACATCACGATTTATAGTTCTCTGAGCCTTACAGCTTTCTAAAGAACCTTTTATATTAATATCATCGCGACACCGTACTACTTTTAACGCCGACTCGAGCTTCCACGCGTCTAAAAGCCAGAAACCACTACAGACAATATTATTTTAAAGCCAAACTCTCATTCAAAAAGTCAGCTATACACTTAATCCAAAAAGCCTTGAAATCCATTTAAACCAATCAAAGGGCTGAAAAATCAGCACTTTTTACCGGCAACAACAAACTCATCAACAATAGATTTGTCACTCTTCATTTTAGCAACAATCTTGACTCCTGGGCTTATCCAGCTGCCTGTTTTAGCTTGCCCAACCACGCCTCCCTCAACAAAAAGCACAGGCTCCCCAGTAACAGGTTGAACCCAAATCTGCACTTCAGTTTTATCCTTTGTAACGCCTGCCTTACTGGCATCCCACTTGACATTCACAACAGAACCTTCGCAACTAATCTCTGCAGAAGGATCCTTGGAAACGGTGATAACACCCAAGTTTTTTACTCCTGCAGCATCAGCCCTATCGACGACAGACTTGGTCGACACTTTATCTTCACCGCAACCAACCAAGGCCAGGGTCAGAACCGAAAGCATAAAAAATTTTACACGCATCACATCACCTCTATATTTATGAAAATAGTCTGATCGACTGTTTACAAAACCGCGAAATTCACACTCACCCCAGAAAACCAACGCCAAACTTTTTCTCATCGACACGGCTCCACCGTCTCTAAAAAAGTCAGCACGCCTATCAAAAATAGATATTGACGTATCAATCATCGGGCGGGTGTGCCCTTGCGCACGCTAGTTGCTTACCTGATCTGGACCCCTCCAAAAACGCAGGAATCCAGTTTCAATTACTGAACCCGACCGTATTGATCTTCGAAACGCACAATATCATCCTCACCGAGGTATTCACCGCTTTGCACCTCGATCATCATCAAGTCAATTACGCCGGGATTCTCAAGACGATGCTGATGTCCCGCAGGAATGAAGGTTGACTCGTTAGTGTTTACCAAACGAGGCTCACCACCGTTGACCACCTTTGCCATACCTTGCACCACTATCCAGTGCTCGCTGCGATGATGATGCATCTGCAGCGAAAGTGCGGCCCCAGGTTTAACGACAATGCGTTTGATCTTGAAGCGCGGCCCTTCCTCAAGCACCGTGTAAGTTCCCCAGGGACGCGAAACTGTGCGGTGCAAACGGTAAGCCTGGTGATTTTTCAGTTTCAAGTGCCTGGCAACCTGACGAACCTCTTGGGCCCGATCGGCATGTGCCACCAACACCGCATCGGCAGTCTCTACAACAATGAGATTGTCCACCCCCACAGTCGCAACCACGCGCCCCTGGCTTTGAACGTAGGTATTGCGACTATCGATAAAGATTGCATCACATAGTGCACGGTTCTGTAGATCATCCGACTCGACCAAATCACGAACTGCCGTCCATGAACCAATGTCGTTCCAGTCGAATGTACCCGGTACCACTGCCACCCTGGACGAGCGCTCCATCAGCGCATAATCAATGGATATATTGGGCATGGCTGCAAAACGTTGCGCGTGCAACTCGTGCATTTGCGCATTCGCCCCGGTGGAACGCGGGCTTTGCGCCACACAGTCACGGGCTAGCGACAGCAACTCGGGGGCATGCTGTTGTAACTCGTTAATCAGACTGCCGACGGTAAAGCAGAACATGCCGGAGTTCCAAAGGAAGCTGCCGCTATCCAGATACTCCTGAGCAGTTACCAGATCCGGTTTCTCAACAAAACGCACTACACGGCGCCCGCCGGCCTGATCCAATGCGTCACCCGCTTCGATGTATCCGAAGCCGGTTTCAGGCGCAGTAGGACGAATGCCGTAAGTCACAAGGTAACCCTGTCGAGCCAACGTTACTGCTTGCTCGGTTGCCGCCTTGAATCCGGGCAAATCACCTATGAGGTGGTCCGCCGCCATGACCACCATTACTGCGTTGTCTCCCTGCTCGGAAGCAAGGACTAAGGCAGCGACAGCAATCGCCGAAGCAGTGTTGCGTCCCTGTGGCTCGAGCAAAAAGCGGGCTTGGTGACCGAGCCCGGTTCTGGCGAAGTGATCGCGGCTTTCAAAGTAATGCTCACGATTAGTCACCGTGACGATCTCGCAATCCTCGGCAATCAAACTGGCAGCACGAAGGTATGTTTTCTCGAGCAGAGTCTGACCATCCGGCAAACGCATGAAGGGTTTTGGATGATCTTCACGCGATACCGGCCATAAACGGGTACCAGCACCACCAGAAAGAATGACGGGAATAATCATGGAACTTACTCCCGACCAACGCGGCGCAGGTCAGCTTCAACCATCATATCAATAAGGCTCGCCAGACTTGTTTTAGGTGTCCAGCCAAGTTTGTTTTCAGCCTTGCCCGGATTGCCCAGCAGCACTTCAACTTCCGCTGGGCGGAAAAATTGCGGGTCAATGACAACGTAGTCTTGATAGTCCAAGCCAACATGCTCGAAGGCCAATTTGCACATATCACGAACAGTGGTTGTTACACCGGTGGCGACGACATAATCGTCAGCCTGATCCTGTTGCAACATCAGCCACATGGCTTCGACGTAGTCACCTGCGAATCCCCAGTCGCGCTTCGCATCAATATTGCCCAACCGCAACTCTTTCTGCTTGCCAAGCGAGATGCGAGCCACAGCATCAGTCACTTTACGCGTAACAAACTCGATACCACGCAGCGGTGATTCATGGTTAAAAAGAATGCCGCTGGACGCATGCATGCCAAAGCTTTCGCGATAATTGACAGTTATCCAATGGCCGTAAACCTTGGCGACACCATACGGACTGCGCGGATAGAACGGAGTGTTCTCATCCTGACGCTCCGCCTGAATCAATCCAAACATCTCGCTGGTCGATGCCTGATAAAAACGTGTATGCGGTGCGAACTGACGAATTGCTTCAAGCAGATGGGTGACACCAAGACCATCAACAATGGCGGTTGTCACCGGTTGATCCCAGGAGCTACCGACAAAGCTCTGAGCGCCGAGATTGTAGATTTCATCCGGTTTGGACTTGATTACCGCCCTTTGGATGGAGCAAGCGTCAGCCAAATCACCTTCGTGATAACGAATCTGATCTTCAATGCCTAACTCACGCAAACGCCAGCGAGTATCGCTACTGCGTCTAGCGACCAGACCATGAACCTCATAGTCTTTCTCCAACAACATTTTTGCTAGATAAGCGCCATCTTGGCCGGTAACACCAGTAATCAATACAGATTTAGACATTCTTTAGTTCTCTTGCTTCCCAGTCAGCGAGCACACTCGAAAGTGTTTCCTTGATAGAGACCTGGGGTTTCCACCCAGTCTCTTTTTGTAACTTCATTGAGCACCCGACTACACGTCGCTGCTCCGAACGACGCAACCGATTAACATCCTGCGTCAACTGCACTTCAACCCCGGCCAAATCTGCCATCTGCATGATCAAATCTCTAACTCGAGATTCAGCACCTGAACAGACATTGTAAATCTCACCGTTACGTCCACACTCCAACAAGGAAAAATAGGCACGCAACACATCGTTGACATCCAGAAAATCACGAGTTACATCAACATCTCCCACTTGGAGTTGGGATGATTGCGATCCATGACGTATGCGAATCAGTTGACGTGCGGTACTTGGAATAACGAAAGATTCCCCTTGCCCGGGACCAATATGATTAAAAGGGCGAGCAATAATAATTCGCCAATCTTCACTATAACTCCACTGTTGGCAAAGTAATTCAGCGGAAACCTTACTCACTGCATAAGGATTGCGCGGGCGAGGCGGCAAGCTCTCGCTGATCGGCAGATCAGATTCATCCACCTGACCGTAAACATCGCCAGAGCTGACATATAAAAATGTTCCGCAGAACCCCCTCTTCTTGAGTGCCTGCAACAAGTTAAGGGTACCGACCAAATTTACCTGCAGGGTGTGCAGAGGGTCGCGAAACGCTTCAGGCACGAAGGTTTGCCCGGCCAGGTGAATAACAGCGTCCGGGCAATCGTCCTGCAGCCAGGCGTCCAGTGATGCGCTGTCGAGCAGATCATACGACTTCGGTGCGATGAGCTGCCAAGGGCCATCAATGGCGACCCCGAGCATTGCTTTGAGATGCCTTCCGACAAAGCCGGTCAGACCTGTAACAAGAAGTTTTTTCATGCTGTACTTTTCAAGTTATTGACCTTTTGGCCTGCTTAAACCAAGCATTGATCGAAGCGACGATTTTTCCAGCACACTGGCGTCACTCCTTTGATACTTTGCAAATCACCATAAAAAATTAACTATTGTCAGATATTAAGTCATGACTTGACACAGCTTTGCCCCCGCAATTTAACCTGATTCAGAATTGCCCCAGTATCCGCATTTTTCAGAGTAAACATTATGCCTGGGCGGGCCCACGCCCCAGTAACCTCATCTCCGGCATTGCTTCCAGAAACGAATAACTTTTCCTTCCCATCAAGGTCCTTGACCCATACTTGGGTCTTCATTGAATCCCCACTTTCAAGGCCGCGTACATCCCAATGCACATTTATCCTCTCTGCGTTTTGACACTGGTTTATAGAGGCAGGAAAAAGGGACAAAACTGAATTCTCTCCAGCATGACCTTCGGAGCTAAACGTAGCCACCATAACTTTCGACCCTGACTTCTCAGGGCTTTCATTTAACGCAGCTAAATGCTCTTTTCGGACAAACCCCAAATAACGGTCCAGAGTACTTTTTGAATCTAAAGCGAGTCGCGACGCAAACTCGTATGACAAATGATTTTCGTCATAAGTAAAGGGTATGTTCTTGTCATCAAACAACTCACAACCCTGACCCTTGCATAAAGCCTGACGCTTACTCAAGTAAAAATAACCGGCCTCCTCCACTTCTGGCTTCAATGAGGATTCGACATTCGCACTTTCGTCAACCCACGCCCTCAACGCATTCGAGTTGAAACCATATTGATTGAGAAGCTCATACATATCCTTCTTCATAACCAAATAGTCACCAACCACAACCACCTTTTGAATATCGTTTTCTTTTAGAAAACTCAAATAGCTGCGTAAATGGTCGGGTGTATACCACCCGAAAAGAACGTTTATAACGATATAATCAAAACGCTTTAGGTACTCGACATCAAACCTAGAAAGATTTAGCTCTTTACATTTTTCGAGCCCTGGATGATTGGGCAATGTAATTTTTTCTATTTCTCGAAAAGGCGGACAACCGCCCAAGGTAGACATTACAAAATTATGTTTCGGGTATATCTTTTGGAAAGCATTCAAGGCATCAACCGCATGGCTATCCCCTAAAACCAGCGCATTGACAGTTCCAGGGATGAATTCATCACATGAAGCCCAACCCTTTCGCTGACAGATCTCCTGCCTTACTTTAAATCTAAGTTCTTTTCCATTTTTCACTGCCTCACTGGAAATACTGCCTGAGGTTGCCCAGCTTCGCCAACCCCAGCCATCTTCAGCCCACATTGAAGCGGACAAATAGCTAATTGAAAGCGCAAAGAAAACACTGCCGCCCAAAAAGCCTGAATTAAACTGACGACTCCGTCGAAAAGGTTTCTCGATACCGTGATACATTGCTATAGCAATGACGACACAAGCAGCGATCAAAAGCCAGGTTTGAAGCATGGAAAAGCTTACGCCGCCAATATAGTACTTATAAAACACCACCACAGGCCAATGAGCCAAGTACAACGAATAACTAATTAACCCCAACGCGACAAGGAGCTTATTACTTAATAGTCTTCCGGTAAAACGGGCTTGCCCTGCATAGATACAGAGTGCTGCGCCAATACATGGCAACAACGCGCTTGCACCAGGAAACGGTGTTCTTTCGTCGTAAAAGAAAATCGAGAACACAATTAAAACCAGACCAACACAAAGCAATAACTCCAGAAGCGCATTATTCTTTGGCTTGGCCTGCAGCAACCACACGGTAATGGCACCAATTGAAAACTCAAAGACCCTGAATGGCATCAGAAAAAATACAGCATCTGGCTGTTTACTCAACATTGCTTGCGCAAAACACAAGCTAATCAACCCCAAAGCGATAACAACAACAGGGGCCAACCACTTCCTGGACGCGAGAAAACCAATCAAAACTGGCCAAACTAAATAAAACTGCTCCTCAACACCCAGCGACCATGTATGCAGCAGCGGCTTCATAGAAGAAGCCGAATCAAAATAGCCACTTTCAGAGTAAAAATAAATATTTGATATAGATAACAGTGAATTAATTAGCGAAGCACCATAGCTCTCCAACAGCTTCGGAGAAAACAATAAAATCGCAAAAATCGTGGAACAAACCAGCGTAAAGAAGAATGCTGGCAATAGCCTTCTAGCCCTGCGCAGGTAAAACCGTTTGAAGCTCAGTCGCCCCTCTTTTTTAACTTCGTCCAAGAGTAGACGTGTAATCAAAAAACCACTGATTACAAAAAAAACGTCGACGCCAATATATCCGCCACTAAAAACACCCACCCCAGCATGGTAGAGCACTACCGACAAAACCGCGACAGCACGTAGACCATCGATATCTGGACGATAATTAATTGCCGGATTATTTAAATCACGCATCAGCCTAAATCCAAAACGAGTTGACTTGAAGACCCGACAGTGAATGCACTTTCTAAAAAAACTGTCATGCCAAATCTTCCAAGTCAGCCCAAAAATAATTCCCTTAAAGCAGCAGCCAAAGCTCACGCACTCTTATCATACGCCAAATCTTTTTTAGCAAATGAATAAGAACTTAGAGGTAACTGAGAGCGCACTGTACTAAAACCAATATCATCAAGAATTTTGCTTAATGATACCCAAGCCGCCTCTACACCCCACTCCTGAAGCGCAAAATCCTGGCCAGCCAAACTCAATTCATTCCAAAGTGATTCGTCTTCATAGAGACGTACAATCGCTTCTGCAAAGGACTGCGCATCATCAGCCACTAGAATGTTTTCGTTGGCACTGAGCGACATCCCTTCCGCCGCTAAGGATGTCGCAACAACGGGAAGACCGTGGGCCATTGCAGTGCCTATCTTGCCCTTGATGCCTGCGCCATAACGCAACGGTGCAACAGACACGCGCATTTTGTCCAACAGCGGCGGCAAATCCTCAACAAAGCCAGTAATAACGACATCTTCACTCTCGAGTGCTTTAATCTCCGCAGGGGGCTTGCTACCCACGGCATAAAAACGCACACCTGGCAAACGCTTGCGCAAATGCGGCATGACCTCAGCGACAAAGTACTGAACAGCATCAACATTAGGCGTGTGTTGATAACCACCGACAAACACGATGTCTCGCCGGGCGTTAAAGCTTGCTTCAGTACCTGTGATGTCCATAATCAAAGGAAACAGGTGTATTTTTTCATTCGGTAGTTGAGGACGAAGCAACTCAAGTTCATTGGTGCTGACTACAATTGAAGCATCCGCATTGCGGATTGCCGCAAACTCGATTTCCTTCATTTCTACCGCAGCGTTTGCTTTGGCCGAGTCGTTAAGCAACTTCGCCTCTCGCTCCATACGCAAGAAGTGCAAATCAACCGTATGGTAAAGAACCTTAGCTCGCGGACAGAGTTTGCGAACAAGCTCAAGATTCCTTTCGACCACCATCGGGCGAAGCAAATAAACGAGATCATACCGATCCTTAGCTTCCATTAGATGCTCTTCAACCGACTTGACATAGGGCCTGTACAGCACCTCTATGCCCACTCGTTGCAAGGTTTCCGTATAACCCGGCATATACAAGAAATTGTCTTCTGGAATAAATGTGACTTGAAATCCCATTTCCCTGAACAATAGAAACGTATTGAAAGCCAGTACGGAGCCCGCATCCTCATTCGGTGTTGGAGTGCAATGGTCCAGGATCAATACCCGGCGGGTAGCCATGCGGTCCTTTGCAAGATCAAGGTCTTGACCATTTCGTTGATGTGTCTTTAAGCGAGCTTCCCAGCGCGTGAACATTTTTTGCATATTCACGACTTGGTATGATTTAACACCCTGTGTCTCGTCTGTCCCGGAAGTGACACCCTCGTAGTGCACCACAACGGACAAAGGCTGATAGATTACACGGTAACCTGCATCTCTAACTTTCAGAGCCAGGTCAGCGTCTTCACAGTAGGCCGGCAAATAGTGCTCATCAAACCCACCCAACTCGACAAAGAGATCTTTCGGAATAAGAATAGACGCACCGGAACAGTAATCCACTTCACGAGCATAATTATAAATCGGCAGATCCGGATTCTGATTTCGGCCATAATTCCAAGCACTGCCATCTTCCCAGATAATCCCCCCGCCTCTTGAAGAGTGCCATCAGGATAGACAAGCTTTGAACCAGCCAGACCGGTGCCGGGAAATTCGTGAAAAGTATTGACTAGCTCCTCGAGCCAACGCGGCATTACCTCTGTATCATTATTAAGAAAGCATACATACTTCCCTTTTGCCGCCTGCGCACCGGCGTTGCAAGAGCGAATAAATCCTTGATTCGTTTCGTTGCAAACCAATCTGATACCGTTCACTGCCTGCAACAACTCAACAGAGTTATCCGGCGAGCAGTCATCAACAACTATGACTTCAAAGGGAATGCCAGTGGTATTTAGTGCAACAGAAGCCAGGCACCGAAGTGTGAAATCACATTTCCCATAAATCGGAATTACAATTGACACTAGTGGCCGAGAAGAAGTATCTATGCTGATATTAGCTGCCAAGCCCTCAAGATCACTGCATTCTTGAAGCTCGATCACCCTCGCGCCAGCAACAAAGGTTTCAGCATCAGCTTTCATATCCGCAGCAGTTACAGCAAATGGAAAATTCTTGATAACGAAGTTTCTATGCGCCGCTTTAGTTGCCGATTTAAAAGGGAGTTTTTGATACATCCGCTTTAAACTTTTCAGCGTTAATTTCACATAACGCTTGCTTTGTTGAATGGGCGAAAAAACCCAACGACTCGCTTCTCTTAACGGCATCGTCAACCGCCACGAGTTACTACTACCCATTCCAGAAACTTGTTCCTGAGCCGCCTTCAACTCTTCTGTTAGTCTGAGCGCCCAAAGCCCCCGGCGAATCACCTCTTCTTTTTGCGCTTGATGATCGACCAGTTCCAGGCTCAAAGCGGAGAGCTTCTTGTCGCCCTCCAATGCAGATTGCTCAAGGTAGGTAATTCTATTTACTTGTTCTAAACTCAACTCGGTCAATCTGGCAACCTGAGACTCGCGTTCGGCGAGCGTTTGACTCAGAATTGAAATTTCTTCCAACTGAATTGCTATCGACTGGGTAAGATGAACATTTTGCTCATCTCGCTGTCCCAGCACAGTATTAAGTGCTTCCAACTTCAATTGTTCATCAATCAAAGCCTGACCAGAAGCCAACAAGCTCTTTTCGTTATTTACTAGGCGTTCATCCAGATCTGCTATCTGGAGATCCTGATCTAAAAATAACTCATCAAGAATATGGAGCTTCGCCTGCGCTTCGCTCAATGCCTGCTCAAACTCAAATAGCCCCTGATTTTTCGCGACAATACTCTGGTCAAGTGTTTCGATGTGCTCTTCCTTTCGGACTAACAAGTCATCAAGCTCTTTGACCTTCTCATGGGACTCGTCCAGCGACTTGCTCAAGTCCAGCACAACCCTTTCCTGGCCCTTGACATTTGCCTCAAGCGTCAGGACTTTCTGCTCATACTCAAGTATTGTACCGGTTAGCTCCGCAATCCTTTTATCGCGCTGCGTAGAGATTATATCCTGCTCCTCAAGTTGAGCTGCGCGTGTCCCGGCGAGTTTATTGAGTTCCAATACCCGGTTATTATGCTCAAGCACCAGCTTCTCAAGCTCACTTACTGAGTCCTTTAGAAGGGCTATATGTTTTTCACGTTCACCAACAATCTCGCCCAATCCCAAGATCTTTTGTTTACTCTCAGCGATGCTCCTGTCGCGTTGTGCAGAAACCAGACTCTGTTCCGCAAGCTGAGTTTCACGAGCCTCTACGAGCTTGTTCAACTCCATCACCCGTCCATTACGCTCAAGCACCAGAGTCTCAAGTTCCTCGATCTGCCGCTGCCGCTCACTCGATAGTTGAGTTGACTTTGCCATCCATTGATCGCGCGACTCCAAAGTGTGATTGAGATGAGATATCTGAGTCTCAAGCGATTTTACTGAGTCTTTTAGAATGGCTATATGCCTTTCACGCTCGCTGACTACTTCGCCTAGCCCCAGTATTTTTTGTTCACTCTCGGCAATCGCCTGATCGAGCCCTGCAATTTTCTTTTCCTGCTCTCCTACCATGGCCGAGTATTTATAGGAGGTACTGCTCGAAATTTTTGCTACGAAACTCAATAGCTCAGGTTTATCGGCGATCAACTCAACCGAGTAGATTTCATCACTTGGAATTTGTATGCGACCCAACTCATGCCAAGATTCAATATCAAGACAAACGAGCGTTGCCGTTTCTACGCCCGATGCATTGATATTTCGGGACTTGCTCAGCCCTACATAGATGTATTTATCACTGACACACACACCACGAGTGTATCCCCCAAGACTCTTTGAACGCAGTAGTTCACCGGACGGAGAATACTCACAAAGTTCCTTCTGTTCAGAGTTTGCGATTAAAAGATTCTCGCCAAAAGTGGTTAGGCTATGAGGCTGCGAAAGTCCCACAACCAAATGATTACCGGTATTCAGATCTTGTACATAACCGGCCCCCTTGGTATTCCCCTTATAACCTCGGTGCTCTGAAAACGCCCCGAATGCAGAGAACACAACAGCGCCACCCCAGACTGCGAGGCAATTGATATGCAAGGAGTCAACTTCACCTGGAAAAACCCAGCGCTGTTCCTCAACGCCGTTCATGCTCAACTTGATAATTTCGTTCCCGGTCGTGGCAACGAGATAAACATGCTCACCAACGACAAGTGCATCATGAATATCATGAAAGCTGAAATTTGACTCTGTTATTTCAAGCGTTTGTTCGCCATAAACGAATAGGGAAGCAGGCTGAGACCCTCTGACCAGATATTCGGCAGAACGGCTCAATCCAGTCGTACTAAAATCATCTAGTTTATAGACCTTGTTTTCATCAACTAAAAACAAACCACCTTTGTTTGGGCTGGAAATAAAAAGCCCAGAGAAAAAATTACTCATTGATCACAATCCTGGGTGAAAAGCCAAAGTCGATGATTTCGGTCACAAGATCCTGCTCGATCGGTAATACGCGAAATGCAACGGCATCAATCAACCGATGTAGCACCGTTTCATCCTGACCTACCGCTCCAAATGTTCCGGCGTTAAAAAAGTAAACTCCCGAACTTAATATGCAATTGAACTCAAACTCAACGTCAATTGTTGTACCCGCGCTCACGTGGGGAATGGTGCGATCTTGCGATGATACTGATAGCACTCCCCCCAAAGGGAACCCTGACTTGGTCTTTATAACAGTACCAAACCGAACCAGCGTCGCAGATTGAGAGAAAAAAACCTGATAACAATATTTATATTTTCGACCACGCACTAGTGTATTAACAGGTCGACCACCCAGGGTCTTTATACCTGGACTTCTAATATGAGCCCCCTGAGATTCAGTTTCCACCATACAATCCGACTGAAGTCCTGGATCGAGGAAATCTTCAACCTTTTGAACCTTGGTTACAGCCGAAGTATTTGAGCCAACCATGACAGGAGCAGCCGCGGCAATACTGCTTCGAATTATTGCACGCTTGCTTTCTGGTGCGTAAAGCAATTGCTGGTATTTGCCTATGACATCTTTTGGCCGCCCAACCAACAGCAACTCTCCGGCGTCCATAAGAACCGCTCGATCACAGAGCTCAACTACAATATTCCCAGAATGGGAAACAAATAGAATCGTAGCACCTTGTGCTTTTATTGCTTCTATACGGGAGTAGCACTTACGCTGGAATAGTTCATCCCCCACTGAAAGTGCTTCATCAACCACTAGAATTTCGGGATCCGAATTGATAGCCACCGCAAATGCGAGACGAACTGCCATCCCACTGGAGTATGTTTTAACCGGTTGATCAATAAACTGACCAATATCGGCGAAAGCTTCAATCTCTGCATAACGCGCATCAATTTCTTTTTTCGTAAGCCCGAGAACGGCTGCATTCATATACACGTTCTCACGCCCAGTGAACTCCGGGTTGAATCCTGAACCAAGTTCGAGAAGCGCGGCGATCCGACCGTTTACTTGAATATCTCCGCCACTGGGATTCAAAGTACCGCAGATCAATTGCAGCAGCGTGGATTTTCCGCTGCCATTGCGACCAACAATGCCTACGGTTTCCCCTTTCTTGACCTCTAGAGAAACACCTTTCAAAGCCCAAAATTCTCGAAAATACTTTTTGTACCCTCGAGTTATCATCTGCAGTAACCGATGGCTAGGCTTCTCATAAATTTGAAAGCACTTGCTCAGATCGACCACACGGATTGCGACCTTTCCTTTCTCATTTGCTTGGACAAGACTCATCGAAGCGATCGAGGATTCAGTTGGAACGGCCTTTTTTTCTTCAGAGGACATCACCAAATCCTTTTCGCGTCTTCTGAAACCAGGCGAAACCAAGCCAAGAAAAAATTAGCGCCAGCACCATATAATTGAGCAAAAATAAATAATCAGGGCTCTGCCCCCAAATCAACACCCCTCTTGCTTGCTCAATGATAGAAACAAGAGGATTCAGCCGCATAATTTCCTGGTATTCAACAGGCAATGATGATACCGAATAGAATATTCCGGAAAGAAACATCAACATGGTTATTACAACACCGATAACTTGAGATATATCACGCAGATACACACCTAAAGATGCAAGCACCCAGGACAGCCCCACTGAGAACACCATCAGCGGTAATACAACAAGAGGCAGAAGCAACGCAGTAAAACCAGGTAGACCAAAGAAAATCACATAAAAACCCAACCACACAACAATACTAATCGAACTGTGGAACAAGGATGCAATCAGTGAAACCCAAGGTAAAATCTCCAAGGGGAACACCACTTTTTTCACATAATTAATATTCGACAGTATTAAGCCAGGTGCACGTCCGACGCATTCCGAAAAAACATTAAAAACGATCATCCCAGCAAATAAGACAAGTGCGTATTCCGTTTTCGAACCGCTCTCACTCAAACCCCATCTAGCTTTAAAAACAAAACTAAATACAAACGTGTAGACCGAAAGCATTAGAATTGGATTGAAAAAAGACCACAGCAATCCAAAAATTGAACCACGATAACGCCCCAATATTTCTCTTTTGGTCAGCGCAGCTATCAGTGCTCTGTTACGCCAAACACTGGCCCCCATCTCTAATGGAGAGGTTGAAAAGTGCTGCATTAATCAAACACCTCTGCCTGCGCCAGGAGAGCACCTTGCTGATCTTTTGGCGATAGTGCCGGAGCCTCGCTGATAGGCCAGTCGATCCCCAGTTCCGGATCATTCCAACGTATGCAACGCTCATGCGCTGGCGCATAGTAATTCGTCGTTTTGTAGAGAAACTCCGCTGTCTGCGTGAGCACTACAAATCCGTGGGCAAAACCTTCCGGCACCCATAGCTGCCGCTTGTTCTCTGCAGACAGGTGAGCACCAACCCACTTCCCGAAAGTGGCGGAACTGCGACGAATATCAACGGCGACATCAAACACCTCCCCCTGAACCACACGCACGAGCTTTCCTTGAGCCTGCTGTATTTGGTAATGCAGGCCGCGCAATACGCCTCTGCTGGAACGGGAATGGTTGTCCTGCACAAACTGAACAGTACGACCTATCACTTCTTCAAAAATGCGCTGATTGAAACTTTCATAAAAAAAACCGCGCTCATCACCAAATGTCGTTGGTTCAAACAGCACAACATCCGGGATGTTCATGGGTATGGCTTTCATTAGTAAACGGTTTCCCAAAGAATGCGGCGCAGATATTGGCCATAGCCATTTTTCGCCAAGGGAGCTGCGAGCTTTTCGAGTTGTTCGGCATCAATCCATTTCTGCCGGAAGGCAATCTCCTCCGGACAAGCGACCTTGAGGCCTTGACGATGCTCAAGCGTGGCAATGAAGTGGCTGGCTTCCAGCAAGGAATCATGTGTGCCGGTGTCCAGCCAGGCGTAACCACGCCCCATGATTTCTACCGACAAGTTGCCCTGCTCCAGATAGATTTGGTTGACGTCGGTAATTTCCAGCTCGCCTCGCGGAGACGGTTTGATGCTCTTGGCAATGTCTACGACATGTTGGTCATAGAAGTACAAACCGGTTACTGCGTAGTTCGACTTGGGTTTGAGTGGTTTCTCTTGAAGACTGACAGCCTTGCCTAGAGCATCAAACTCCACGACCCCATAACGTTCCGGGTCATTGACGTGGTAGGCAAAAACAGTAGCCCCATCCTTTCGCGCCATTGAGCTTTGCAGTAACTCGTCAAAATGGTGACCGTGAAAGATGTTGTCTCCGAGTACCAGCGCACACAGATCGTTACCGATGAACTCTTCACCAATAATGAAGGCCTGCGCCAGTCCATCTGGAGAGGCTTGTACAGCATAGGAAATGTTCAATCCCCAGCTGTGGCCATTGCCTAACAGTTGCTCGAACCGTGGAGTATCCTGCGGCGTGGATATGATCAGAATATCGCGGATGCCTGCCAACATCAGTGTGCTCAGCGGATAGTAGATCATCGGCTTGTCATACACCGGCAGCAACTGTTTGGAGATTGCTAATGTTGCGGGGTGCAGACGAGTGCCTGAACCACCGGCCAGGATGATCCCTTTACGTTTAAGCATGATTACTTCTCTAGTATTTCCGTGAGCATCCGTGTCACGCCGACTTGCCATTCAGGCAATGTCAGCGCAAAGGCCTTCTGCAGTTTCTGAGTATTCAAGCGGGAGTTGCCCGGGCGTTGCGCTGGTGTCGGATAGTCCTTGGTTCCAATCTCTCCGATCATTTGCGGCGATACTTTTAGGGATATACCTGCCAGTTCAGCTTGCTCAAGTACCCATCGGGCGTAACGGCACCACGTGGTTTCGCCTGCGGCAGCAAGGTGATAAAGCCCGCCCAACTCGGGATTTGAGTTCATGGTACGGATTGCATGCGCGGTGACATCGGCCAGTAACTCAGCCCCGGTTGGCGCACCGAACTGATCGTCGATCACGTTCAGACTGTCACGCTCCCTGGCCAGGCGCAGCATGGTCTTGGCGAAGTTGTTACCGCGCGCGCCATACACCCAACTGGTGCGGAAGATCAGATGAGCACAACCGCTGGCCTGAATCGCCTGCTCACCGGCCAGCTTGCTGGCACCGTAAACACTTAGCGGCGCTACCGGATCGCTTTCCTGCCACGGCGTATTTCCATCGCCCGCAAATACATAATCAGTGGAGTAATGCACCAGCAAGGCATTCAGGCGCAGGGCCTCCCGGGCTAAAACCGCAGGTGCTTCGGCATTGATCCGACGGGCCAGACCGGATTCGCTTTCGGCCTTGTCGACAGCCGTATACGCCGCCGCGTTAACAATAACGTCAGGGGCAAAGCGCTTGACGGTGGCGGCAATCCCCGGCAGATCATTCAGGTCACCGCAGTAGTCCTGGCTTCGGGAGTCCAGGGTGAGCAGCTCGCCGAGTGGGGCAAGGCTTCGCTGCAATTCCCACCCTACCTGGCCGTTTTTACCGAGCAACAGGATTTTCATGCCGTGCGTCCGGCGTAGTTTTTCTCTACCCATTGAAGATAGGCCCCGGACTGGATATTGCTGACCCATTCCTGGTTATCCAGATACCACTGGACAGTCTTGCGAATGCCGGTCTCGAAGGTTTCCGCCGGCTTCCAGCCAAGTTCACGCTCAAGCTTGCGAGCGTCGATGGCGTAACGGCGATCATGCCCGGGACGATCTGTTACGTAGGTGATTTGAGCGCTGTAAGGCTGGCCGTCGATACGTGGACGCATCTCATCCAGCAAGGTGCAGACGGTGTGCACGATGTCGATATTCGGCTTTTCATTCCAGCCACCAACGTTGTAGACCTCACCAACTTTTCCGGCTTCCAGTACGCGACGAATGGCACTGCAATGGTCTTTTACATACAGCCAGTCACGAATCTGCTGACCGTCGCCGTAGACCGGCAAGGCCTTGCCAGCCAGCGCATTGACGATCATCAGCGGAATCAGTTTTTCCGGGAAATGATACGGCCCGTAGTTGTTCGAGCAGTTGGTGGTCAGTACCGGCAGGCCGTAGGTGTGATGATAGGCACGAACCAAGTGGTCGCTGGCGGCCTTGCTGGCCGAGTAGGGACTGTTGGGTTCGTACTGGTGGCTTTCACTGAATGCGGCCTCGTCCTTGGCCAGCGAACCGTAGACTTCGTCGGTGGACACATGCAAAAAACGAAACGCTTGTTGAGCATCGCAAGCCAGGCCCTTCCAGTAGGCACGCACGGCTTCCAGCATTCGGAAAGTGCCGACGATGTTGGTCTCGATAAAGTCTTCGGGACCGTGGATGGAGCGATCGACATGGGACTCGGCGGCAAAGTTCAGGACGGCGCGAGGCTGGTGCTCTTGCAGCAAGCGAGCGACCAAGGCGCTATCGCCAATATCGCCACGCACAAAAACATGCCGCTCGTTACCTGCCAGGCTGCTCAGGTTATCCAGGTTGCCCGCGTAGGTCAGCTTGTCCAGGTTGATCACGGTTTCATCGTGATGAGCCAGCCAATCCAGTACAAAGTTGGCCCCAATGAAGCCTGCGCCGCCAGTTACCAAGATGGTCATTTTTCAAATCTTTTTCAGTAAAGTTGCGAGGATCAACCCCAGGTTTCCAAGCAGGGTTTGTCGATACAAACCAGCACGCTTGAACCCCAGGATCCTTAAAGGAAGTGATTGGGCTCGAGCCACCTTGAACTCGTCGAGCTTCTTGCGATGCTCTTGACTCAGTCGATGGTGCATGGACTCCAGCGCATTGATATTTTGGGTATTCCACCGATGAAAGTGTCCCTGGAAGGCCATGCGCAAACGCTTGATTCGCGCCTTCCAATCGGAATTCGTTCCGACCACATTTTCATCATGTTGACGGTATAGCACAGTGGGAACCGGGTCATAGTGGACAGCCCCGCCCACACCGGAAATCAGTTGATACGCCCACCAGTCATGAGAAGGGACATCGATCTGGTCGCCTGCTTCCTGGAGTAGTTCGCGCGCTGCCTGGTTAAACACCATGGTGTTGCCACCACCAATGTTTTGAACCAGTGCATTGGAGAAATGCGGTGCAAGTACAAACCGGGGTGAATAGCCAAACGGCGTCCCGGACTCACAGATAAGCTCGGTACGGCCACAGTAAAGCGCTGGAATATGCGAGGGAATCGTCTTTAGCCAGGCAAGCGCCTTTTCGAGCTTATCGTCTTTCCAGACATCGTCCTGATCGGCCCACGCATAAAAATTGGCTCTGATATCTGGGCGGCAGGTCAGGGAAAGAAAGTTGGCAACAAAACCTCGACGAGGTCCTTCAAAAACCTGGAGGCGCCCGGGTTTCCACTGCTTGATTGTTGCCTGCAGGATCGCCAGCGTTTGGTCTTGAGAGCCATCATCGGAAACATAGACACTCCAGTTACGGTGAGTCTGCCGTTGGATAGACGCCAACTGTTCCGAAATAAATGATGCGCCATTGTATGAACACATCAGTACCGCGACTTCGTCGGTAGTCTCGTATTGGCTTAACGTTGAACTGATGCAAGCCCGCAGAACACTGGATTCCTGAATACCCACAAAAAATTCCTTCCCTGTGTTCGACAATTATCGATGTTGATCAGCATTTTTGGGATGAAATCAACGTGATGCGAGGTCGATCTGTCAAAACAACTACTCAATGATTACCTTCATCTCACACATCGATGCGTTTAATAAGGCACCGATGCAACGAGCAAGGTCGCGTATCGCACTGCGCTTGCGGCAAGGCAACTCAGCGCAATGACACCCAGCGAGGCTCACTGACTTCGGGAATGGCTTGGGTAGTTTTTTGAACAGTGGACATACAAAAACTCCATGTAATAACGAACCAGCTCCGGGGACAAAGGCGGGCAAGCAAGGTGTTCGAAGGTTTTAATGGCAAGGGGTGCCGGGGTGCAGGCCTGCTCTGCGGCGGGCTCTGAGCAAACACCTTGAAACATGATGGCATTTGCGGGGGAGAATGATACTACAAATTTGTAAGAAAGTTCCCACAAATTCCAAAATAGGGATCGCCTGAAGACGATCCCTATTCTTTACGTGTGAAGTAGCTGTCGCTCAGCCAAACAGCCAATAGATCAGGCCAGCCAGCACTACCACCGCCAGTATTGGTCGCAAAACCCTGTAAGCCTTGGGATTACGACGCTTCCACTGCTTGACCACGCCACTGACCTTGTCGCTGGAGTTCTTGCTCCAGGCATAGGCCCTGTTGATCCCGCCCACTCGCTCATCGTCCAGGTTCTGCGGTGCGGTGGCGCGCCCCAGAAAAGCGCTGATCGAGCGATTGATGCGGGTCATCAGGCGATTGCTCAGCGGCCGCTCAATGTCGCAAAACAGGATGACCCGGGTCTTGTCGGTTTCGTTCTTGACCCAGTGCACGTAAGTCTCATCGAACATTACATCCTCACCGTCGCGCCAGGCGTAAACCTGGCCGTCGACAAAGATTCGACAGTCATCGGAGTTGGGTGTCGAGAGACCCAGGTGATAACGCAGCGACCCGGCAAACGGATCGCGGTGGGGATTGAGGTGACTCCCGCCCGGCAACAGCGCAAACATGGCGCCCTTGACGTTCGGAATAGCGCTAACAAGCTCCACGGTTTTCGGGCACAGCAGCTCGGCCGAAGGCAGGGGTTTGTCGTACCACTTGAGGTAGAAACGCTTCCAGCCTTTCTTGAAGAACGAACCAAAACCGGCGTCATTATTCTTCTCCGCAGCGCGGATATAACCCTCGTCGAACAGATGCATCGCTTCGTCGCGAATGACCTCCCAATTGTCCTTGAGCACGTCAAGTTCAGGAAACTTGCTGCGATCAAGATAAGGTTTGGAAGGAACGCCGGAGAACAGGTACATCAAGGCGTTATAGGGAGCGAACAATGCCGAATGATTGACGAACTGACGAAGTACCGGCAATCGCGCCTTGCCACGCAAATGCACATAGAGGGTGCTGCCGATAAACAGCAGCAACAACGACGCCTTCGCGGCAAGGGATACAGTCATCTACAACTCCTTGGTAATAAACGCTTTGCACAACACCATTCGCCCGGCATTGCAGCAGCCATATAAACACGACCGACTTCGGGGAAAAACTGCCTTCTGCAACATTCAGTATCATTAAATGCGCAATAAAGCCTTTCTTAACACGTGACCGCTGAACATTGGCTGTTCTGATTCGCCTTCGAAAGCCCAACGCTGTGGTGAATCCTGCACCACAGCGGCCTATCGTCAAAATCTTACTGCTGATTTTCCTGGTCGGTGAACAAGTCGCTGAATAGCATGCTCGAGAGGTAACGCTCCCCGGAGTCCGGCAGGATCACGACGATGGTCTTGCCCTGCATTTCCGGAGTCTCGGCCAGGCGCACCGCCACCGCCATTGCCGCGCCGCAAGAGATGCCACACAGGATGCCTTCCTCCTGCATCAGGCGCAGGGCCATGGCCTTGGACTCTTCGTCACTGACCAGCTCCACCCGATCGACGATCGACAGATCCAGATTCTTCGGCACAAAACCGGCACCGATCCCCTGGATCTTGTGCGGGCTTGGCTTGATCTCTTCACCGGCCAACGCCTGGGTGATCACTGGCGAAACCATGGGCTCCACCGCCACCGAGAGAATCGGTTTGCCCTGGGTATTCTTGATATACCGCGATACACCGGTGATGGTTCCGCCTGTCCCGACACCTGCCACCAGCACGTCAACCGCGCCGTCGGTGTCGTTCCAGATCTCGGGACCGGTGGTTTTTTCATGGATGGCCGGGTTGGCAGGGTTATCGAACTGTGCCGGCATGAAGTATTTGGAAGGATCGCTGGCAACGATTTCACCGGCCTTCTCGATCGCGCCTTTCATGCCCTTGGCCGGCTCGGTCAGCACCAGTTCCGCTCCCAGCGCCTTGAGCACCTTGCGTCGCTCGATGCTCATGGACGAAGGCATGGTCAACATCAATTTGTAGCCCCGAGCCGCCGCGACGAAGGCCAGGCCAATACCGGTATTACCGGAAGTCGGTTCGACAATGGTCATGCCAGGCTTGAGCTTGCCGGTGCTTTCGGCGTCCCAGATCATGTTCGCGCCAATCCGGCACTTGACCGAATACCCCGGGTTACGCCCTTCGATCTTGGCCAGGATGGTCACACCGCGCGGTGCGATGCGGTTGATCTGCACCAGCGGCGTATTGCCGATGGAGTGGGCGTTGTCAGCGAAAATACGGCTCATGACGGGGTCCTTGATACAGCATTTGATAAGCGCACAAAGGTAAGCCTGTTGCCCGTGGTCGTCCAGTCGGTCGAACGTCCGGTTATCAGCGCAGTCAATGGCTTTAGATTGCCAGAGAATTGCGAGCATGAAACGTCGATACAGCTGGCCTCTGTGGACCCTCGTCGGCTTCGTTGCGCTGCTGATTGCCCTGCACTTCGCCCTGCCCTTTCTGGTGCGCGACTACCTAAATGACCGGCTGGCGAACATGGGCGACTACCGCGGCCAGATCGCCGACGTGGACCTGGCCTTGTGGCGCGGGGCCTACAAAATCAATGGCCTGAAAATCGTCAAGGTCGAAGGGAAAGTACCGGTCCCTTTCGTCGATGCACCATTGATCGATCTTTCGGTCAGCTGGCATTCGCTCTGGCATGACCATGCCGTGGTGGCCAGGGTGAAATTCGTCAAACCCGAAGTGAACTTCGTCGACGGTGGCGCCAACAAGCAAAACTCGCAAACCGGTCAAGGCACCGACTGGCGCGCCCAACTGGGAAAACTGCTGCCCATCACACTGGACGATGTTCGGATCGACGACGGCAAAATCAGCTTTCGCAACTTCAACTCCAAACCACCCGTGAACATGAACGCCACGAAGGTCAACGCCCACATCTACAACCTGACCAACGTGGTCGACACCCAAGGCAAGCGCGACGCCCGTTTTGAAGGCAAGGCCCTGTTGCTGGGCCATGCGCCGCTGGAAACCAGCGCCACATTCGACCCGCTGAGCAACTTCGAAGACTTTGAATTTCGCTTGCGCGCCATGAACATCGAACTCAAGCGCCTGAATGACTTTGCCTCGGCCTACGGCAAGTTCGATTTCAATGCAGGCCACGGTGATGTAGTCATCGAAGCCGACTCCAAAAAAGGCCGCCTGACCGGCTATATCAAACCGCTGCTGCGCGACGTCGATGTATTCAATTGGCAGCAGGACGTGGAAAACGAGAAAAAGAGTCTGTTCCGTTCGGTGTGGGAAGCCCTGGTGGGAGGGACTGAAACCGTCCTGAAGAACCAGGGTAAAAACCAGTTCGCCACGCGCGTCGAGCTCAGTGGCAGCGTCCACCAGCGAGATATCAGCGCGTTCGAAGCGTTTTTGCAGATTTTACGCAATGGCTTCATCCAGGCGTTCAATGCCCGCTATGAACGACCGAAGCCGGATGCGGGCTGAGTCAAGATGTGACGCTCCATTCAGAGACTGAATAAGCCGTCTGCGTTCACAGTCGACCGGGCGCCGCGTTATAGTCGGGGCTGACCATTTTGTTGCGCCTTATTGCGCCCCGCCCTGCCTCGCTCAGGCCGGCATTTACCGTTCGAGGATTTAGCAGATGAAGTTCGAAGGCACCCAGGCCTACGTCGCCACCGATGACCTGAAGCTGGCGGTCAACGCCGCCATCACCCTGGAGCGGCCACTGCTGGTCAAGGGCGAACCCGGCACCGGCAAAACCATGCTCGCCGAGCAACTGGCCGAATCCTTTGGCGCCAAGCTGATTACCTGGCACATCAAATCCACCACCAAGGCCCATCAGGGCCTGTACGAGTACGACGCGGTCAGCCGCCTGCGCGATTCGCAACTGGGCGTGGACAAGGTTCACGACGTTCGCAACTACCTGAAAAAGGGCAAGCTCTGGGAAGCCTTCGAGTCCGAGGAGCGGGTGATCCTGCTGATCGACGAGATCGACAAGGCCGACATCGAGTTTCCCAACGACTTGCTGCAAGAACTCGACAAGATGGAGTTCTACGTCTACGAGATCGACGAGACCATCAAGGCCAAGAAGCGTCCGATCATCATCATTACCTCCAACAACGAGAAAGAGCTGCCGGACGCTTTCCTGCGCCGCTGCTTCTTCCACTACATCGCCTTCCCCGACCGCACCACCCTGCAGAAAATCGTTGATGTTCACTACCCGGACATCAAGAAAGACCTGGTCAGCGAAGCACTGGACGTGTTCTTCGACGTACGCAAGGTGCCGGGCCTGAAGAAGAAGCCTTCGACCTCCGAACTGGTGGATTGGCTGAAGCTGCTGATGGCCGACAACATTGGCGAAGCGGTACTGCGCGAACGCGATCCGACCAAGGCTATCCCGCCCCTGGCCGGTGCCCTGGTGAAAAACGAACAGGACGTGCAATTGCTTGAGCGCCTGGCGTTCATGAGCCGTCGCGGCTCTCGCTAAGTACCGCTAACCAAGGGTCAACGCCATGTTGCTCAATCTGTTCAATGAAATGCGTGCAGCCAAGGTGCCGGTGTCGGTGCGCGAGTTGCTGGACCTGATCAACGCGCTCAAGCAGCGCGTGACCTTCGCCGACATGGACGAGTTTTACTACTTGTCCCGGGCGATCCTGGTCAAGGACGAACGCCATTTCGACAAGTTCGACCGGGCTTTCGGTGCCTACTTCAACGGCCTGGATAAACTCGACGATCACCTGCAGGCGCTGATTCCCGAAGACTGGCTGCGCAAGGAATTCGAGCGATCCCTGACCGACGAAGAGCGGGCGGCGATCCAGTCCCTTGGCGGCCTGGACAAGCTGATCGAAGAGTTCAAGAAACGCCTGGAAGAACAGAAGGAACGCCATGCCGGCGGCAACAAGTGGATCGGCACCGGTGGCACCAGCCCGTTCGGCTCCGGCGGTTTCAACCCGGAAGGCATTCGGGTCGGCGACGCCGGCAAGCGCCAGGGCAAGGCGGTCAAGGTCTGGGACCAGCGCGAATACAAGAACCTCGATGACTCGGTGGAACTGGGCACGCGCAACATCAAGGTCGCCCTGCGCCGTCTGCGCAAGTTTGCCCGCCAGGGTGCGGCGGAAGAGCTGGACATCGACGGCACCATCGACCACACCGCCAAGGACGCCGGATTGCTCAACATCCAGATGCGTCCGGAACGGCGCAATACCGTCAAGCTGCTGTTGCTGTTCGACATCGGTGGCTCGATGGACGCCCATGTGAAGATCTGCGAGGAGCTGTTCTCGGCCTGCAAGACCGAGTTCAAGCACCTGGAGTACTTCTACTTCCACAACTTCATTTATGAGTCGGTGTGGAAGAACAACATGCGCCGCACGTCCGAGCGCACTTCGACCATGGACCTGCTGCACAAGTACGGCGCCGACTACAAAGTGATCTTCATCGGCGACGCCGCCATGGCGCCCTACGAAATCACCCAGCCCGGCGGCAGCGTCGAGCACTGGAACGAAGAAGCCGGGTATGTGTGGATGCAGCGTTTCAAGGAGAAGTACAAGAAACTCATCTGGATCAATCCGTACCCGAAAGACACTTGGGGCTATACCTCGTCGACCAACATTGTTCGGGATTTGATCGAGGACCAGATGTATCCGCTGACGTTGCGGGGGTTGGAGGAAGGGATGCGGTTTCTTTCCAAATAATCTCGGTTGTCGGGACTGACGCCATCGCGGGCAAGCCTTGCTCCTACAGGATTTGAATGTGCCGGAATTATTGGGCACGGCTCAAATCCTGTAGGAGCAAGGCTTGCCCGCGATGCTTCTAGCGGTTTGAAAAACGCTGCAAATAATCGACCTGCTCCCGATGGGCAACCTCCTGCACCACCGGCCGCAACCGCACCTGCGCCCCCGGCAGGCATTGCGCCAACCGGGCCAACGCCAATGGCGTCAACGCCCCCAGCCGTGGATACCCGCCAATGGTCTGCCGATCATTGAGCAACACGATCGGTTGCCCGTCCGGTGGCACCTGCACCGCCCCCAGTGGAATACCTTCGGAAATCATCGGCTTGCCCTGATACTGCAACGCCGTGCCCAACAGGCGAATTCCCATCCGGTCGCCCCGGCTGTCGAGGCTCCACGCGCTGTTGAACGCATCGAACAGGCTTTGGCCGCTGAATTCGCCGATTTGTGCACCGAGTATCAAATCCAGAGGCGCATCCAAGGTCAGGTCCGGCTGTTGTTCCGGGGTTAACGCCCGCAGCAACATCACCGGGTTGCCTGAATAGCTCAGCCGTGCGCCCTTGCTCAGCGCCCGCCCCATGCCATCCAGGCCACCCAACTCTTCGCGAACCACCGTGGCGCTGCTGCCCAGCACCTTCGGTGCCTCGAAGCCACCCGGCGCTGCCAGGTAGGCACGCGCGCCAAGCAAGGGCTGGGTAAATTGCAGACGCTGCCCTTTGCCCAGCCTGAAGCTGCGCCACGGTGCCAGTGGTTCGCCGTCCAGCAGCGCCCCTAGATCAGCACCTGCCAAGGCCAGTACGCAATCATCCTCCGCAATCACGGTAAAGCCGCCCAAGGTGATTTCGATCACCGGAGCATCCAGCCCGTTACCCAGCAACCAGTTGGCCCAGGACATCGAGCGCCAATCCAGCCCGCCGCCCTGGGTCACGCCCAGATGGCGCACGCCGAATCGACCGGCATCCTGCAACAAACACAGCGGCGTACTCGCCTCAATCATCAGACGGCTCATGCCTGGCCCTCCAGTGGCGTATCGTCACCGCCCAGATTGATGAATTCAGCGTGCCCGACCGCTTCGAAGCGCACGGTGTCACCCGGTTGCATCAGGCTGTAGCCGTCACGGTTGCGGTCGAACAGTTTGGCCGGTGTGCGGCCGATCAGGTTCCAGCCCCCCGGCGACACCACCGGATACGCCGCCGTCTGCCGTTCGGCGATGCCGACGCTACCGGCGGCGACTTTCTTGCGGGGTGTGTTCAGCCGTGGTGCGGCGAGCACTTCTTCTACCAATCCCATGAACGCAAACCCCGGTGCAAATCCCAGGGCAAACACCTGGTATTCACGCTCACTGTGACGGCGGATCACCTCCTCCACCGCCAACCCGCTGCGCCGGGACAACAGCGTCAGTTCCGGGCCAACGCTCAAGTCGTACCACACCGGCAACACATGGCAGTTGCCGCGGCTTCGAGCGTTGGGCGACAGATCAATCAGGGCCGTGGCGATCAATTCCCGGGCCTGAGCCGGGCTCAACGCGGTGAGGTCGTAATGCACCATCAAGGTCGTATAGGACGGCACCAGATCGATCAACTGCGCGCCGAACGCGGCTCGCAGGCTTTCGCTGGCGGCCAGCATCCACGGCATGTTCGCTTCGGCGATTTCATCGAACAGACGCACCATCAGGCAATCGAGCGAGACCACTTCCACGCGCAATTTCATGATGCACTCTGCTGATTCAAGGCTTCACGAATGCGCCGTACCGCGGCGACCGAACTGGCGTTGTCGCCGTGCACGCAGAGGGTGTTGGCCTGCAAGTGCAAGGCACTGCCGTCGCTGGCGGTGAGGTGTTCGCCACGGGCGATGGTCAGCGCCTGGCCGATGATGGTCTCCGAATCGTGATGCACCGCTCCTGGCAGGCTTCGCGAGACCAGCATGCCGGCGCTGTCGTAGGCGCGGTCGGCAAAGGCTTCGAACCAGAGGGTCACGCCGTACTCGTCGCCCAATCGCTGCGCGGCGCTGTTGTCTTTAGTGGCCATCAACATCAACGGCAGACTGCGGTCATAAGCGGCCACCGCTTGCAGCACCGCACGCAATTGGGCCGGGTTGGCCATCATGTCGTTGTACATGGCGCCGTGTGGCTTGACGTAACTGACCCGCCCACCCTGGGCACGACAGATGCCATCGAGGGCACCGATCTGGTAATGCAGGATGTCCTGGAGTTCCTGGGCGGCATAAGCCATGGAGCGACGGCCGAACCCCACCAGGTCCTGATAGGCCGGATGCGCGCCGATCTGCACGCCGTGACTGAGGGCCAGGCTGACGGTCTTGCGCATGATGCTCGGGTCGCCGGCATGGAAACCGCAGGCAATGTTGGCGCAATCGATGAAGGGCATGACTTCCGCGTCCAGACCCATGGTCCAGTTGCCGAAGCTCTCGCCAATGTCGCAGTTCAATAGCAGGCGGCTCACGATGAACACTCCTGTAGGTTTTATTCTTTTCAGCTGCGGGACATGTCCGTAGGACTTGCCCGCAGGTTATCAGTTACTGGGCATCGAGTTGCTTGCCACGGGTTTCCGGCAGACTCAGAGCCGCAAGGATCACCACGCCGTAGGACACCGCCGCAAAGGCGCCAATCCCCACACTCAGCGGCACTTTCTGGCTGAGCAGGCCGATCAGCAGCGGGAACAACGCCGCCAGCGCGCGGCCGATGTTGTAGCAGAAGCCCTGGCCCGAGCCGCGAATGCGTGTCGGGAACAATTCGGTGAGGAACGCGCCCATGCCGCTGAAAATCCCCGAGGCAAAGAAACCCAGCGGGAAGCCCAGCCACAGCATCACGCCATTGCTGACCGGCATTTGCGTATACAGCAGGACGATGGTGAACGAACCAACGGCGAACAGGATGAAGTTCTTTTTCCGGCCGAGGATGTCGGTCAGGTAGGCGCTGATGACGTAGCCGACGTAGGAACCGACGATCACCATCGCCAGATAACCGCTCGTGTTGAGTACGCTCAAACCCCGCTCATTCTTCAGAAAAGTCGGCAGCCAGGAGGTGATCGCGTAGTAGCCGCCCAACGCACCGGTGGTCAGCAGCGAAGCGCGTACGGTGGTGAAGAGCATGCCGGGCGCGAAGATCTCGTAGAACTTCGAAGGGTTCGCCGGGGCTTCCTTGGCCTTGGCTTCACGATAGATTTCCGGATCCTTGACCAGGCGGCGAACAAAGATCACGAAAATCGCCGGGACGATGCCGAGGATGAACAGCGCGCGCCAGGCGTCTTCCGGTGGCAACACCGAGAACAGCAGCGCGTAGAGAATCGCAGTCAGGCCCCAACCCAGTGCCCAGCCGGACTGCACCATGCCCACGGCTTTGCCACGGTCCTTGGCGCGGATGACTTCACCGATCAGTACCGCACCGGCCGTCCACTCACCGCCAAAACCGAAGCCCATCAGAGTCCGGGCGATCAGCAGTTGCTCGTAGCTCTGGGCGAAGCCGCAGAGGAAGGTGAAAAAGGCAAACCACAGCACCGTCAATTGCAGCGTGCGCACGCGGCCGATGCGGTCGGAGAGAATCCCCGCCACCCAGCCGCCGATGGCGGAGGCGATCAGGGTACTGGTGTGAATCAGCCCGGCCTGGCCGGTGGTGATACCCCACATGGCAATCAGGGTCGGCACCACGAAGCTGAGCATCTGGGTGTCCATGCCGTCCAGGCCATAGCCGATCTTGCAGCTCCAGAAGGTGCGACGTTCCTGCTGATTGATGTTGCGATACCAGTCGAAAGGTCCGGGACGAGCCGTGGCCTTTGGAATGGCGGTGGTGTCGGGCGCACTCATGGCAAATCTCCGCGCTGATTTTATTGGTATTGTTCTGAGCCCCGACGACGCCTATCGTGGGAACCGGATGGCCAGATTTTTGGGCGCGTGCCCCCACCTCGTCCAACTAATAAAAACCCGCCTTAGACATAAGAAATTTTTATCCCATGAACCTGAAGTTTCTCGAGACCTTCGTCTGGGTCGCCCGCCTCAAGAGTTTTCGCCTGACCGCCGACAAGCTCTTCACCACCCAGGCGTCGATTTCCAGCCGCATTGCCGTGCTCGAAAGTGAACTGGGGGTGAAGCTGTTCGTGCGCGATTCCCGGGGCGTGAGCCTGACCCCCGAAGGACTGAAAGTGCTCGATTACGCTGAGCAGATGATGGACACCATGCAGGCGCTCAAGCACTCGATCGAAACCCGCTCGAGCAAGTCCGGGCGTGTGCGCATCGGAGTGATGGACACCGTGATCCACACCTGGCTCAGCCCGCTGGTGGCGCAGATGACCGATCTCTATCCGCTGGTGGAAATCGAACTGGTCGCCGATACCTCGCTCAACCTCTGCGATCAGCTGCAAAAAGGCTTTCTCGATGTGGCCCTGCAAACCGATTTGTTGCGTCAGGAAAGCGTGCGCAGCCTGGAGCTGGCCAGCCACCCGATAGGCTGGATCGCCGCCAGCAACTCCCTATACAACCGCGAGTACTCAGGCGTCGCCGACCTGGGCAATGAACGAATCATCACCTATTCGAAAAACTCCCATCCCCATCAGGAAGTGCTCGCCTTGATGCAGGCCAATGGGGTCATGGCGCCGAGGCTGAACTGCGTGAACTCGGTGTCGGCGATTACCCGGTTGTTGCGCGACGGTTTCGGCATCGGTGCCTTGCCGCCGGTGTTGGTGGCCGAGGAACTGGCGCGAGGGGAATTGACCTTGCTGGACATCGACCAGCGTCCGCCGGATCTGCAGGTGGTGGTGTCGTGGCGGGTGGGCGCGGAATGGGTCGAGGAGATTGTGGCGTTGTGCCGGCAGGTGTTGGAGGAGTATGCGCGCAGGGTGGGTGAGCGTTACATCGTTTTAGCCAATTGACAGTGGCTGGAGACAAATCCAATCCGTGGGAGCAAGGTTTGCCCGCGATGACATTCTTGAGATCGCCATCGCGGGCAAGCCTTGCTCCCACAGTCAGAGCCCCCGCAAATCCCGCTCTTCGATCGGCCGGCTCTGGCGCATGCGCTTGCCGCCCAGCACCACCCAGTCGATCAAACGGTATAGGCATTCCAGACCGAACGACAGCAACAACGCACCGCTCATGCCCCAGATCATCGCTTCAGGCGTCAGCAGGATCTGGTAGCTGTAGCCGTTCCAGGTTTCCTTGCGAATGTCCGGATCGGCGGCCAGCACCACTTGCAGCAAGCGGATGTACCACGGGCCCTGCATCGCCTGGAATTGCTTGTCCAGCGCCAACTGACGGGTCAGCAGGTTGTTCAGGCTCTCGGCATCGCTGCGAAAGATCGGGTCTTCACTGGCACGATAATGGGCCACCAGTGCCTGCATATCGCCCTTGAAGAACTGGTTGGCGGTGTTCTGGAATCCGCTCAAGCCGGCCTGGGCTTCAATCAGGTGCGCTTCGACCCGCTTGGTGTAGTCGCTGAGAAAACCCGGCACCTGGACACCGATCAACAGGCCCGCCGCGAACAACACCAGCCGTAGATAACTGAGCAACATGGAACAGGTCCTTATTCGGTCTTGCCCTGGCTGACGCATTCACCACGTCGCCACAGGCTCCATTGGCCCGGCTCATAGCGGGTCCAGGTTTCGTTTTCGGTCAGAGGTTCGGTGGCAATCACCGTGACGACGTCGTTCGGCGTGGTTTCAGCCTGGAAATCGACGATCACATCGACATCCTTCAGGCGCGCCGGGCCGAACGGAGCACGACGGGTGATCTGCGCCAGCTTGGTCGAGCAATAGCAGAACAGCCAGTCGCCATCGCTGAGCAGGCAGTTGAACACGCCTTTGCTGCGGTATTCGGCGCAGGCGGCAACCAGGTCCGGCAGCAGCTCTTCGACTTCCACCGGTTCAGGGAACGCGGCACGTACTCGGTTGAGCAAATCGCAGAACGCCGCTTCGCTGTCGGTATCGCCGACGGGACGGTAGAAACTGGCGGTTGGCTGGAAATCCGCCAACTGGCCGTTGTGGGCGAAACACCAGTTGCGACCCCACAGCTCACGGACGAACGGATGGGTGTTGGATAAACAGACTTTGCCGACGTTGGCCTGGCGGATGTGGCCGATCACCACTTCGCTCTTGATGGGATAGCGTTGCACCAGATTCGCCACTTCCGACTCGCAACTCGCCGCCGGGTCCTGGAACAGACGCAAGCCCCGGCCTTCGTAGAACGCGATGCCCCAACCGTCCCGGTGCGGACCGGTGCGCCCGCCGCGCTGCATCAGCCCGGTAAAACTGAACACAATATCGGTCGGGACATTGGCGCTCATGCCCAATAACTCACACATGCTTGGACTCTCGCTTAAAGCCAGGGGCAAGGTTACAGGCGGGGTTCGACCCGCATACGCTGGGGATTGCTCGGCACCGGCGGTCGACCGTAGCGATCATTGCCGGCACCACCAAAGGGATGCTCTTCTTCCGGGTCATCGGCCTGGGCAGCGGCCTTGGCGGCGGCAGCCTGTTCCTTGCGAGCCCTGGAAGCGCGCTCGATGGGGAAGCGGATAGCCACGAACACCAGATAGATGGCAAAAGCGATCATGCCGTACATGAACAGATCGGAAATCGCCCGCCAGGCGTTATTGCCGACCTTGAACAGCAGGTCCAGGGCGGTAATGGCGATGGCCGGGGCCACCTTTTCCTTGACCGGGTCGATGATGGTCGGGCTGAACAGCAGCACCGCCATCAGCACCCGCAGCGGCTCGCGCAACCAGCGCCACATCCAGCGGGTCAGTCGCATCCACACCAACAGGCAGCCCAAGGCGGCAAAGGCGTAGAGGCCCCAAGCGATCAGATAGTCGTTCTCGGTCATGGTGTCCATGGCAAGGCAGGCAAAGAGGCGCTTATGATAACGGCTTTTCGCACGTCAGGCTGCACCAATGCCTGTTGGGCCTGACATAGCACCTGTGGGAGCGAGCTTGCTCGCGATGAGGTCGGTACATTCAACATCAATGTTGTCTATCAGTCCGCCATCGCGAGCAGGCTCGCTCCTACAGGTTATCAACCCCGTTTCGTACATTGTTCGAGAGCCATTCATGTCCTTATCAGCGAACGCCACCCTCCCCCCGATCGCCCACAAGGCTGAAGGCGCCGACCCCTATGCCTGGCTGCAGGAACGCGATACCGCAGCAGTTCTCGACTATCTCAAGGCCGAAAACAGTTACCAGGAAGCGCAAACCGCCGATCAGGCCGGGCTGCGCGAAACCCTGTTCGAGGAGATCAAGGGCCGGATTCTCGAAACCGACCTGTCCCTGCCCTCGCCATGGGGGCCATACCTGTATTACACCCGTACCACCGCGGGCGATGAATATGCCCGGCACTATCGCTGCCCGCGCCCGGACGATGACAGCCTGACCCTCGATGAAAGCCAGGAGCAGCTGCTACTGGACCCGAATGTGCTGGCCAATGGCGGCTTCTTTTCTCTGGGCGCATTCAGCGTCAGCCCGGACCACCAGCGACTGGCCTACAGCATCGACTCCACGGGCGATGAGATCTACACCCTGTTCGTGAAGGAATTGTCCGACGGTCGTGTCAGTGAACTGGAATTCCAGGATTGCGACGGCAGCATGACCTGGGCCAATGACAGCCTGACCCTGTTTTTCGGCGAGCTGGACGACACGCACCGCCCGCACAAACTGTACCGATACCGCCTGGACGGCACGGCGGCCGAAGAAGTGTTCCACGAGCCGGACGGGCGCTTCTTCATGCATTGCTACCGTTCAAGCTCGGAGCAGCAATTGCTGTTGTCCGTGGGCAGCAAGACCACCAGCGAAGTCTGGGTGCTGGACGCCAACCACCCGCAGCAGGCCTTTACCTGCATCGCGCCACGGGTCGAGGACCACGAATACGACGTCGACCACGGCGCCCTCGACGGCCAATGGACCTGGTTCATCCGCACCAACCGCGACGGTATCAATTTCGCCCTGTACACCTCGGTCGATACCGGCGCCGCCCCCATCGAATCCACTTGGCAAAACCTGATTGCCCATAGCGATACGGTGATGATCGACGGCATGACCCTGAACGCCGGTGCCATGACCTTGAGCCTGCGCGAAGGCGGCTTACCGATCATCGAAGTTCACCCGCAGGACTTGCCGAGCTACCGGGTCCAACTGCCGGACGCCGCCTACAGCCTGCATGTGCAGAACAGCCTGGAATTCGTCAGCGAACGGATTCGCCTGCGCTATGAAGCGTTGAACCGTCCGGCCCAGATCCGCCAGCTCGAACTGGTCAACGGCGAGCAGAAGGTGCTCAAGGAAACGCCGGTGCTCGGCCCGTTCGACGCCGATGCCTATGTCAGCCAGCGCCTCTGGGCCACGGCGCCCGATGGCACGCAAGTGCCGATCAGTCTGGTGGTCAAGCGCGAAGCGCTCGGCAAGCCCACGCCGCTTTATCTGTACGGCTACGGTGCCTACGGGCAAAGCCTCGACCCGTGGTTCTCCCATGCCCGCCTCAGCCTGCTCGATCGCGGTGTGGCGTTCGCGATCGCCCACGTGCGTGGCGGCGGCGAGCTGGGTGAAGCCTGGTATCGCGCCGGCAAGCAGGAACACAAGCACAACACCTTCAGCGACTTCATCGCCTGTGCCGAGCACCTGATCGCCGCCGGACTGACCACCGCGCCACAACTGGCTATCAGCGGTGGCAGTGCAGGTGGCCTGTTGATCGGGGCCGTGCTAAATCAACGGCCGGAGCTGTTTGGCGCCGCGATTGCCGAAGTGCCGTTCGTCGATGCGCTCAACACCATGCTCGATCCGGACCTGCCACTGACCGTCACCGAATACGACGAGTGGGGGAATCCGCAGGAGCCGGACGTCTACGATCGGATCAAGGCCTATGCACCGTACGAAAACGTCACCGCGCAGGCGTATCCGGCGACCCTGGTCATCGCCGGCTACAACGACAGCCGCGTTCAGTACTGGGAAGCGGCCAAGTGGGTGGCCAAGTTGCGCGCGACCAAATCCGACAACAATCTCCTGCTGCTCAAGACCGAACTGGGCGCGGGGCATGGCGGCATGAGTGGTCGATACCAGGGATTGCGTGACGTAGCGCTCGAATACGCATTTTTGTTCAAGGTTTTGGGTATTGCGTGAGGAACTTGGCCTGGCGCACAGGTCTTAGTTTCGTACGCCAAAACCGCTTCTGTAGGAGCAAAGCTTGCTCGCGATGGCGGCGTGTCAGCCACTACTGATGTTGAATGTAGCGGCCTCATCGCGAGCAAGCTTTGCTCCTACAGGGCAATGCCAAATCCTGGAACCAACACAACAACAAAGACCGCACGACATGGCAGAAACCACTCATCTGAACAACGAAATCCGCGACTGGCTGATGGACTGCGGCCTGTTCAATCAGCTGTTGCCGGCCGACTTTGCCGCGGCCTCGGGCTATTTCAGCATCAGCACCATTGCCCAGGGCGAAGAGATTTTCCATGAGGGAGATGCCGGCAGCTTCATGTGCATCATCCACACCGGCCAGGTGGCCGTGCAAAAGACCACCAGTGACGGACAGCTGGTGACCATCGCCACCTTGCGCAGTGGCCGCTCGTTCGGCGAAATGGCGGTGCTCGATGGCGAACGCCGCTCGGCCAGTTGCGTGGCGGCGAGCAACTGTCAGTTGCTCAACCTGGGCAAGGACTCGCTGGAAAAAATGCTCAACGACGCCCCGAAAATCGCCGCCAAGATCATCCGCGCCCTCGCCGTCTCCCTTTCCAAACGCTTGCGCATGGTCGATGGGCAACTGCTGTCGCAGCAGGTCTAGCCGCCGGGCGACTTGACCTTCGGCGGGTTCTGCTCGATCCCCGGCACCGGCTGATCCTTGGTCGGCGGGCTCGGCCTTTCGATAGGGACCAACGGTGGACCGCTGCTGCCGGGGCCGACCTTGGGCAGCGGCGCGGGGGTGATTTGCGGATACGGCGTGGGCGTCGCGGTGCCGGGGGAACCTGGCATCGGCGAGGGACTGACGGGCGTGGTTTGCAACTGTTGGGCCTGCACTGCAGTAATCGAGAGCGCGGCCAGGGCAATGGCCGTTAGAATGGTGCGCTTCATCAATGGCTCCGTTGGCCTTGTGGTCATTTGCAGGCTACTCCCAACTGCGCGTGTTTGCCTTCCCCCTGCTGCCATTTTCTCCTCAAGTGAGCCCCATGAAACGTTTCGTTCTGCTCGACACCACCCCTATTCCCGAGAACGGCGGTGCCCTGTGCCTGTTCGAATACGGTGAGGATTTCGTCATCAAGATCCAGGGCGGCGACGGCGGGCAACTGATGAACACCCGCATGCACGGCTCAGAAGATGCCCTGGCCGAGATCCCCTGCCGCAAGGTCGCCGGACGCCCGAATTCGCGGGTGCTGATCGGCGGCCTGGGCATGGGCTTCACGCTTGCTTCGGCGCTCAAGCACCTGGGCAAGAACGCTGAAGTGGTAGTCGCTGAACTGGTGCCCGGTGTTGTGGAGTGGAATAGAGGACCGCTGGGTGAGAAAGCAGGGAACCCGTTGCTTGATCCGCGCACCGTCATCCGCCTGGAAGACGTGGCCAAAGTGTTGCAAGCCGAGCCGCAGGGTTTCGACGCGATCATGCTCGATGTCGACAATGGCCCCGAAGGCCTGACCCAGAGGGCCAACAGCTGGCTCTACTCCGCCGGTGGCCTGAGCGCCTGCGCCAAGGCCCTGCGACCAAAGGGCGTACTGGCGGTCTGGTCAGCCAGCGCCGACAAACAGTTTTCCGACAAACTGAAAAAAGCCGGGTTCAAGGCCGAGGAAGTACAGGTGTTCGCCCACGGCAACCGGGGCACCCGCCACACCATCTGGATTGCCGAGAAGCTCAAGGGCTGAGCTAAACTCTGCTGTATAACCGTCATTAGTCTTCAACAAAGGTGAACCCATGAGTTCGTCCACCCCAACCAACACGTCGAAGCTGGATCGCATCCTCGCCGACAACCAGCGCGACAAGGAAATGGGCTACCGCGACAAGGCCCTGAAAATGTACCCCCACGTGTGCGGCCGCTGTGCCCGGGAATTCTCCGGCAAGCGCCTGAGCGAACTGACGGTGCACCACCGAGATCACAACCACGACAACAACCCCCAGGACGGTTCGAACTGGGAGTTGCTGTGCCTGTACTGCCATGACAACGAGCACTCGCGCTATACCGACCAGCAGTACTTTGGCGAGGGCTCGCTGAGCACGCCGAAGATTGCCAAGGCGACGCATAATCCGTTTGCTGCGTTGGCTGGCTTGATGAAGAAAGACGAATAATCCTCAGCGCCAGAACCGGCCTCATCGCTGGCAAGCCAGCTCCCACAGTGATGGGTGGTGATCACACATTCTGTGTACGCCACAGCTCCTGTGGGAGCTGGCTTGCCAGCGATAGCGATCGCTCACACACCGCCAATCTCCAAACTGACCGCTGCCAGCCAATCCCCGTATAATCGCGCTTTTTTCCCGAAAGGCACCCCGCTCGTGGCAGACAAACGGTACAGCTGCATTGGTTTGTACAACCCAAAATCACCGGAAAACGTCGGCTCCGTAATGCGCGCCGCTGGCTGCTATGGCGTGGCGTCGGTGTTCTACACCGGCAAGCGCTATGAACGCGCCGCCGACTTCGTCACCGACACCAAGCGCGTGCACTACGACATCCCGCTGATCGGCATCGACGACCTGAAAAAGATCCTGCCCCTCAACTGCGTACCGGTTGCCGTGGAGCTGGTCGAAGGCGCCCGCCCGTTGCCCGAGTACACCCACCCGGACCGTGCGCTGTACATCTTCGGCCCGGAAGACGGCTCGCTGGACAAAGAGATCCGCGACTGGTGCGAAGACGTGGTCTATATCCCCACCACCGGTTGCATGAACCTGGCCGCCACGGTCAACGTCGTGCTCTATGACCGCATGGCCAAGGGCCTCAACACCCGCTCGGGTCCGAAATTCCGCTGATGTGCGCAAGATTGGATGGAACAAGCGGGCAATTTCGGCAGTCAGCTTAACTATCGACCCACGACGCAGCCTTTCCTGCCTGGAGACAGATCATGAGCGAACTCAAACGCGTAGAACGCATCGAATCCACCCCATTCCAGAGCCCTTCCGAACAGAACGTTCAGGGCTGGGAACGCCTGGGCTCCCTGGCCGGCGGCGTGGTCATGGTCGGCAAGGGCTTGCGGCGTGGCGGTATCTTCGGCCTGATTCAGGTGGCCATCGGCGGCGTCGCACTGGCCCGGGGCATCACCGGCCATAGCTCGGCGAAAAGCCTGTTGGAAAAAAGCCGTCAGGACATGAACAACGTAAGGGCGAAGATTCAGCGGGCGGGTGAGGAACTTAGCCAGTTGAAGGCCAATGCCGAAGCAGCGACCAAGACCGCGACGGTAACCGGCAATGATTCGTTGAAATCGCCGAAGGCCGGGGTTTGATCCTTAATCTTCGCGGGGGCTGATGGCCTTTTCGCGAGCAAGCTTTGCTCCTACAGGAATTGTGAAATGCACCAATCCTGTAGGAGCAAAGCTTGCTCGCGATAGCGGTATTACTGAATCAACTCGGTATCCAGGACCTTGGAAGAATCGCCAATCACACTCTCCGAGAGCTGAACAAACTCTTTGGTATCCAGGCTCCCCAACCGCATCGCCCCGCGCAACACATCATCCAGCGACCGCTTGTTGCGAGTCTTCAGGCGAATCTCGCGATCCAGTTCCTGCATCAAGATCACGGCTTTTGCAATCTGCGCCGGGCTGATCTGCTCGCCGCGCAAGGTAGTGACTTTCTGACCGGTCTTGGTCAACCGAGCCTGCAAACTCTGATAACGCTCATCGCTCATGCCACCGGCGCGGCGCACCAGTTCGATGGCGTAATACTCGGCAAAACCCTCGCTGATCCACTCGCTGCGCTGCTTGTCGTTGATTCGCCCGAACAGTTGCGCCAACTCCCGCACCAAAGCGCTGCTGCCGCTCTCACTGACCAAAGGCAGGCGACTGTTCAGGTAAATGGACTCGTGGGCCGCGAGGCTGCCACGCCACATCGGATCGTTGGCACCGACTATCAGCAATTTGGCGGGATGTCGTGGGTAGACGGCCTGAACCTGCGGCCAGACGAAAGTCAGCAGGGTCAGCACATCCATGCGTCGCATGCCCTGCCCCTGGGGCGAAGCCACTGTGACTTCAGTTTCCCCCAGGCGAGTGCGGCGGCTGCCGAGGTTGCCGGCGAGCATCCAGCCGGTCGGCCGGTCGAACAATCGGGAGACGTTGTCGATTCGGAACTTGTTCTTGCCGATACGCGGCCAGGCGGTTTCGACGCTTTTCCAGCCGTTGGGCAATTCGAACTCCAGGCGTGAAACCAACTCGATGCCATCCTGCTGATCAAGCCTGGCCGGTGGTACCAGGTCCTCACCACGCATCAACGCCCAGTTCGGCGTCATGCGCGTGTCGAAGCTGCCGTTCTTGCGGCCGTGGCTGACGTGGACACGGTACGTCAGGCTGGCCTTGTCCGTGGCCGGGTGCCAGACGCCACGGGCCTGCGCGCCAGGTGTCAGTTGCCACTGGCCGTCGGCCTTGAAATCGCTGTAACGGCTGCCGTCGCCAAGGTCGAAATCCAGACTGCGCACCGCCGAGCCCTGGGCCAGGGTCAGGCGCACTTCTGCCTGATCGCTCTGCGGCAACAGGCGCACGTGGTAATCCAGATCAACCTTCTTCGCCGCCCATGCGGGTGAACCGAGGGTCAGTAACCCAACGACCAGTGCTTGCCGCCATCCCACAGCCATACACACTCCTTGGTGAAACCTGAACTCGCCTGGACGATCAGCCCGCACGGAAGATCAGATGGTCTTCCCAATCCTCTTCCGGCACGCTGCCTTCGGCGAGCATACGCCCGGACTGGGAAATTCGTTCGTGATGCACGGCATCGCGATCACCGCAAACCAGGTGATGCCATAGCGGCAAGTCCTTGCCCTCGCTGACCAGGCGATAACCGCAGGTCGGCGGCAGCCATTTGAATTCATCGGCCTTGCCTGGCGTCAGCTGGATGCAGTCGGGCACCGAGTCGCGGCGGTTCGGATAGTCGGTGCACTGGCAGGTTTTCAGGTCCAGCAGCTTGCAGGCGATACGCGTGTAATAAACGCTGTTGTCGTCTTCGTCTTCGAGCTTTTGCAGGCAGCACAGACCGCAGCCATCGCACAGCGACTCCCATTCCTCCTGATCGAGTTGATCGAGGGTTTTACGTATCCAGAACGGTTCGACTTTGGCGGCCATGGCTCAAGCATCAACATCAGGTGGTGAAAAGGCCGCCAGTCTAGTGCCCAAGGCTTCCGGGGCCAAGCATTGGCGACTGCCGGTAGATCGGGACTTGTCAGTTTTCCCACAGGCCAGTAGCTTTGCCAGTCGCAAGGCGCCCTACCCGCGTGCCATTAACGCTCGACCGCGTTGCATTACGGTGAATCGCCACGGCTCTCGACAAACCTCATCGCCCAGCTCAACTGCGCCCGCAGGTTCAAGTCACCCTCACTTTCAAACGTAGCAAGGAATCTCTTGATGAGTGCAAACCCGCGCATTGCCGATTACGCCATCCACCCTCAATTCACCGATCGCTGGTCGCCTCGCGCCTTCACCGGCGAAGCCATTCCCGTCGAGACCCTGCTGAGCTTTTTCGAAGCCGCGCGCTGGGCGCCATCGGCGTACAACTCGCAGCCGTGGCGCTTTCTTTATGCCCGCCGTGACACGCCAAACTGGGAGCGTTACCTGGGTTTGCTGAACGAGTTCAACCGCAGCTGGGCGCAACACGCCTCGGCCCTGGTGATCGTGATCTCGAAAACCACCTTCGCCGTACCCGGCGCCACCGAAGAAACCCCGGCCCTGTGGCATACCTTCGACACCGGTTCCGCCTGGGGTCACCTCGCGCTGCAAGCGAGCATCAGCGGCTGGCACACCCACGGCATGGCTGGTTTCGACCAGGAACTGACCCGCAAGACCCTGAACATTCCCGAGGGTTACGCCCTGCACGCCGCCGTGGCGATCGGCAAACTGGGGGACAAGGCGACGCTGGCCGAGTATCTGCAGGCGCGTGAAGAACCTAGCCCGCGTCGTCCGTTGAGCGAGCTGGCTGCCGAAGGGGATTTCTCTCTCTAAGCCACAACGCAGAACGACTGTAGGAGCCGAGCTTGCTCGCGATGAGGCCATGACATTCAACATCACTGTTGACTGTTATGCCGCCATCGCGAGCTCGGCTCCTACAGGCTCCGGGGCGGTTCAATACCCGCGATTGAAGTCCACTTCCCCGCGCAATGCCTCGCCCGCCTGCCAGGCCCGCAGGTTCTCGACAAACAGCTTTGTCATCAATGACGGCGAAGTCGGGGCCGAGCTGTGACCTGTCAGCAGCAAACCCCAGGCCGTCCAGAAAGGATGGCGCTGAGGCAGCGGTTCCTGGCGGCAGACATCGATCACCGCACCCGCCAGATGCCCTTCTTTCAAGGCCTCCACCAGATCCGCATCAACCACCGCCACGCCGCGTCCGGCGTTGATGAACAATCCCGTCGGCTTGAACTGCTTGAACAGCGCTGCATCGTAGATATCGTGGGTGCTCGGGGTGTTTGGCAGCAGATTGACTACGTAATCCACCTGTCCCACCAGCCGGGGTAAATCGCTGAGTGAACCGACTTCGACAAACGGTGCTTGCACCCGGGCCTCGCTGGCGACGCCGTACAACTCCACACCGAAGGGCACCAGGAACTGCGCCACGGTCTGGCCGATGTCACCGGTACCGACGATCAGCACCTTGCGCCCCGCCAGGCTCTGGCCGTGGCGACTGTCCCACTTGCGCTCGACCTGGCTGACCAGTCGCGCCAGCACTTCACGTTCATGACCGAGCATGTAGGTGAGCACGTATTCGGCCATGACCTGACCAAAAATCCCCACCGCCCGGGTCAGCCGATAGTTGCGTGGCAAACCCTCGACGAGCAATGGCGTGATGCCTGCCCAGGTCGACTGCATCCATTGCGGTTGGTGGCCTTGACGCAACAGCGTCGCCAGCAGGTCGGGCTGGCCGAGCCAGATCGAACACTCGGCGGCCTGACGGGACAGTTCGGCGGAGTCACCGCTGGTCAGTACCTCAAGGTCCGGCGCGGCTTCACGCAATAGCTGGGTGTAAACAGGGTGGTCGTGTTCGGCAATCAGAACGCGCATGCTTCAACCTTTCAAAAAAGCGCTGCCGATAGCCGCCGACGCCCTTTTGCGGCGCGTCGCGGCCATCGCCAATATCATTCCAGTGTTTCACCAGGGCTCAGAACAGAGCCGGTCGGCTGATCAAACCGGATCGTTGCGTCGCAGCAACTCTTCAGGCAAGTGCTCGATGTATTCCTCTTCGGCTGGCGGCATTTGCAGGTGGTAACCCTGATTTTCGAGGTTCTCCAGCACGACGCCGATGTCTTCGCGCGAGAGTTTGCGCTCGGGGGTCAACACCAGATCGAATGCGTGGATCGCCTTGCCGAAAGCGGCCAGCAGAGGTTCCGGTACGCGCTCCAGTGCGTCGCTCTTGAGCACATAGAGGTACATCTCGTTTTTCTTCGAACTGCGATAGATGGAGCAAATACGTTTCAAGGCTGTTCTCCGGCGGTGGCCAGGCTGTCGAGCAGCGCCTGGCCCATCAATTCGCGGCGCCAGCCACGCAGCGAATCAGGCAATTGGTAGGGACCATTGGGGAAGCCGCTCTTGAGCAGCGCTTCCAGTGTTTTCTTGCGCAGCATCAGTTCTGGTGCGATGTCCAGTCGCTCGGCCTCGGACTGGCCGATGGCTTTCATCTGCTTGAGCAGCGCGGCAGCGTCCACCGGCAATGGCTCCGGCACGGCGGGTGGCCACTGATCGGGCGACACACTGCCAGAGCGCTTGATCAGATCAAGCAGAAATTCGCCGTCCTGACGCACGGTACGCGGGTGCATGTCTTCGATTTTCGCCAGGGCGCCAAGGTTATCCGGCTGGGTGCGCGCCAGTGGCCATAGCGAATGTTCACGAATGATCCGGTTACGCGGCAGGTCACGGGCACGTGCTTGCGTTTCACGCCAGGCGCACAGCTCACGCAACACGGCAAGTTGCGCCCGGGACAGTTTCCAGGCCAGCTTGGCGTCTCGATAGACCTCGTACGGATCGGTCTCACGGCGCAGGTTGGCCACCAGTTCGGCGCCATCCTCCAGAACCCAGGCGTATTTGTCGTCGGAAAGTTTCGGACGCAAGCGTAGGAACACTTCCGCCAGATGCACGGCATCTTCGGCGGCGTAGCTGATTTGAGTCTCGGACAGCGGGCGTTGCAGCCAGTCGGAACGGGTTTCTCCCTTGGGCAGGTCGATACCGAGCACTTCCTGTACCAGTCGCGAATAGCCCATGGAAAAACCCAGGTTCAGGTAAGCGGCGGCCAGTTGCGTGTCGAACATCGGCGCCGGCAGGCTGCCGGTCAAGCGCAGCAGGACCTCAAGGTCTTCGCTGCAGGCATGCAGAACCTTGACCACCGCCCTGTTTTCCAGCAACGCGGCCAGAGGCTGCCAGTTGTCGATGGTCAGCGGATCGATCAGGTAAGCGCGCGTGCCATCACCCACCTGCAACAGGCCGGCTATCGGATAGAAGGTGTCGACCCGCATGAATTCGGTGTCGAGGGCAACGTAGGGCAGTTGCTGCCATTCGGCGCAAAACCGGCCAAGGCTATCGTTGTCGCGAATCCAGTGAATTTCGATGGCCACACGGCTCTCCCTTGAAGAATGGCGCGCAGTATATATCGCCCCCGGCGATTTCCGCGCATCCACTGAACGAGAGCATCGGCGAAAATACCTGCTTAACAAAAAGAATAGTCTGACAAAGTGGGACTATCCGATCTTACAAAGCACGTAGACCCGCATCGGCGAACACACGGGCAGGAAGTCCTGATGGCCGAGCACACGGAAACCGGCTTGCCTGAATTCGGCCTCTATCTCGCCCTTGCTCACCATCGAATCGACTGCAAGGCCTTCAACACCTGTACTCCGAGCCTTGAAACGACCTTCGACCTGTACCGCCACGATCACCGAATCGCGACTGACCCGGTGAAACTCGCCGAGTATCGCAAGGCGATGTTCGGGGTTGGCCAGATGCTGGAACAGGTGCATGCAGAAAATGCTGTCCACCGCATTTTCCGACAGCCCGATGGTAAAGGCCGAACTTTGAAAGGTCCTGACCCGCTTCAACAGGCTTTGGGGATGATGGGTCCGGGCATGATCGAGGATGTCCTGGGAAGGATCGGTGGCGAGAATGACCCGATTGGCGTGCTCGGCCAGCACGGGCCACAGACGCCCCACTCCGCATGCCACATCGAGGATCAACCCCGGCTCACCCGCGACCCTCAACGCATGACGCACCAGCTGCTGCTCGCGCCAGAACGCCAGGCGCCCGCTCAGGCCCTGTACCCGTGGCTGCAGACAGACGCGGGCGTGCTCCTGGTCGTAGCGCCGGGCAAACTCAAGCTCAATGGCGGTGAGAGACTGGGTGGACATGGGCGATGGCTCTGGGTGATCGTTGCTCTTGATAATCGGTGCCTGGCCGCCAGTTGGCGGCCGTTGATTGAAAGATTGGTGCATTCAGTCCCTGGCCAGCACGCCGTCGATCACCGGCCCGCGACATCCGGCAAACATGTCCAGATCCTGGTTGTAAACCTTGCTGTTGACCTCCAGCAGACCCAGCATTGAATGGAACAGGTTGTCCTGGCTCAGCGGCTTTTCACGGTTCAATTGCAGGCAGTGGGTGTCCACCGAGTACGACTTCTGATAGTTGTCGGAGAACCAGGCCAGCATGGCCACGTGCTTCTGTTGTTCCGGCGCCAGCATGTAAGGCGTGCCATGCAGGAACAGGTTGTATTCACCCAGGGACTCGCCGTGGTCCGACAGGTACAGCATCGCGGTATCCACCTTGCCCTGATTGCTGCGCAAGATATCGATCAGGCTCGACAACACATGGTCGGTGTAGACCAGGGTGTTGTCGTAGCCATTGACGATGCTTTCGCGACTGCAATTGTTCAGCGCATTACTTTCACAGACAGGGGTGAAGTGTTCGTACTCTTTCGGGTAGCGCTTGAAGTATTCAGGACCGTGACTGCCCATCTGGTGCAATACCAATACGGTGTCTTTATTCAGGTTATCGATGAAATGCTGCAGGCCTTGCAGCAGGATTTCATCGCGGCATTCGCTATTGGCGCACAAGGCGGGATCTTTCAGGTTGCTGACATCCTGGAGAGTGACACGATCGCAAGTACCTTTGCAGCCTGACTGGTTATCGCGCCAGATAACATCAAGGCCTGCGCGCTTGAGCACATCGAGCAAACCTTCTTCATTCTTCGCCTTGCTGGCGTTGTAATCCTTGCGCCCCATGTTGGAGAACATGCAGGGCACGGACACGGCAGTCTCCGTGCCACAGGAGTGCACATCGGTGAATGCGATCAGGCCGGCTTCCTTGTTCAGTTTTGGCGTGGTGTCACGGTTGTAACCGAGAATGCCAAAGTTCTCCGCCCGTGCACTTTCCCCGACCACAAGCACTGTCAGGGATTTACGGGTGCGTGATTGCAAAGCCGGGTTGCGCTGGGCGTCTTCGCCGATTTTGACAAAAGGCTGATGCGCGGACGCTACCTGTTCACGCAGATAACCGAACGAGGCGCCGATGTAATTGCTGGGCACGACCATCAGGCGCAATTCATGGTGATTGCGAAATAACGATGAAAGGCCCTGATAGTTAACCAGGGCCACCCCGCCAATAACTGCAACCGACGCAATAGTCACCAGGACTTTACTTAATAGTTCGCGGTGCCAGCGGCGGAAATCAATCGGTGTTTTCCACAATAACCAGGACGGCAAAACACCCAATAACAAAATATAGGCAAACAACTTCAACGAGAGTAAATCGCGCACTTCCGTGGCATTGGTTTCGGCGAAATTGCGGAACATGCCTGCGTCGATCAATACGCCGTATTGGCTCATGAAGTACGCCACGCCGGCGCTGACCATGAACAGCAGGGTCAAGACCGGCTTCATGACAGGACGGAACGCCAGCAACGTCAACACTATATTGAAGGCCGCCAGGATCATTGCGCCGAAGGCCACGCGCATCACCACGCCCTTTCCGTCAGCTGCAGTGATTTCGAACAGGTGCTGCCACAACACAAAATTGAAGGCAGTCAATAAAAAGGCGCTGGCAATCAGTGTCACCCACTCCGGGCGCACGGCTTTAATCTTCAACATGGCAATCGGCTGTTCCTGAAAAGAAATGCCGTCGATAAATGTGAAAAATTCATTTACCGCGACAGCATAACTGTAGGCAGCCGACCATCAATTTTTCGTGAAAAAGAAGCCAACGATTAGTTGGCTATGCAAATTCAAGTGAAGTTTTCGATTTATTTGAGATCCGTTCAGCTCTGGTTCAGATCCCAAGGGCTCAGCAGTCTCCCTTTGGGTATCAACCTTGCTTGCCCTGGCGGACTCAAACGCCGATGGCGGTCTTGGTGTACGACTCGCGGTCAATGTCTAGAATCTCCACGCACAGCTGGACTTCAACACCCGCCGGCCACTCACACAACTCCTTCACCACCGCCAACAGGCTTTCGGACAATTGCTGCTTGATCTGCGGCGAGCGCCCACTCAACAGCGCCAGTTTCACATGCACGAATGCCCGTTCCGTCAATGCCGTGCCGACCTTGAAAGTCTCGACCTTGACCGCCCGGCTCTTGATGTCAAATTCGGCACCGAACTGACCCGACCCCACCAGCGTATTGTTGAGCCGCATCAAGGCGACATCGGCATTCAGGTCCGGCAGGTTGGCGGTGTATTCCAGGTGCAGGTGAGGCATGGCGTGACTCCTGTAAATGGGTGGAAAACTCTTACATGTAACGCTTACTGGGGTAGCGACAACAGATTGCGCTCGCCCATGAACGTTTCGATTCGTGAGCGCAGCCAGCGCTCGGCCGGATCGCTGTCGACGTGACTGAGCCAAACCATCGACAGCTCCAGCGTCGGGGTCTTGAACGGGAAACCCTCCTTGAACAGTTGACCGGACACCGCCATGGCTTCGGCGGTGTAATCCGGCAGGCTGGCAATCAGATCGGTACCGGCCAGCAACGCAGGCAACGAACTGTACTGCGGCACCGATAGCACCACCTGACGCGAACGACCAATCTGCGCCAGCCATTCATCGGCGAACCCGCTGACGTTGGCAATGTGGGAGACCAATACATGGGGACGCGAGCAGTATTCGTCGAGGGTCAGCGGCGTGTCCGAGGCGTCCGCACGCAGCACGCTGGGATAGATGTGTCGTAACAGCTTGCGCTTGGCATTGGCTGGCAGACCGCGGGTCTGGGAAATGCCGACGGTGATATCGCCGGAAGCCAGGAGATCGGGTATCCGCCAGTGATCGACGTTCTGCACCACGAACACTAACTTCGGCGCTTCCTGCCGCAGCGCGTGCAGCAGCGGCGGCAGCAGTCCGTATTCGACGTCATCAGACATGCCGATACGGAAGGTCATGGTGCTGTTGCCGGGGTCGAAATCGTGGGTCAGGCTCAGGGCCACCGACAATGAATCCAGTGCTGGCGACAAGTGTCGAAAGATCTCTTCGGCCCGTGCGGTGGGCTCCATGCGATGACCGACGCGAATGAACAACGGATCGTTGAACATCGTACGCAAGCGGTTGAGCGCCGAACTGATGGTGGGCTGGCCGAGAAACAACTTGTTTGCCACCTTGGTGACGTTGCGCTCGAGCATCAGCGTTTCAAACACCACCATCAGATTGATGTCGGCCTTGCGTAGTTCGTTGCGGTTCATCCATTGCCCCAGCGCCTGTTTACTGTCGACAGTTTAGGGAGGTGTAACAATTGGCGTCTATGCGATAGAACAAATGGTGCCGGCATTTTTTACGTTTAATGCAAATGAAGTCACATCACTCGATTATCGGTGACGCTGAAAATTCCACGGACTAAACGACAGAAATGAAAAAGCCCCTGAAATGTTTAACCATTTCAGGGGCTTAGTCTTGTTCAATAATGGCGGAGAGATAGGGATTCGAACCCTAGGTACCCGCGAAGGTACAACGGATTTCGAATCCGTCCCATTCGGCCACTCTGGCATCTCTCCAACGGCGCGCATCATAACAACACTTTCGCCGGAAGCGAACCCCCTTTCGCGAAATATTTCTGTGCTATCAGATGCTTGCGTCGGTTAAAGCGGTACGCCCAGACGATTGGCGACTTCTTCGTAGGCTTCGATGACGTCACCGAGGCCTTGGCGGAAGCGGTCCTTGTCCATCTTCTTCTTGGTGTCCTTGTCCCAGAGACGGCAGCCGTCCGGGCTGAATTCGTCGCCCAGGACGATGGAGCCATCGCTGAACACGCCGAATTCGAGCTTGAAGTCGACCAGCAGCAGGCCAGCGTCATCGAACAGCTTGCTCAGGATTTCATTGACCTTGAGCGAGAGCTCTTTCATGCGAGCCAGTTGCTCGGCGGTACCCCAACCGAAGGCCACGACGTGGGATTCGTTGATGAACGGGTCGCCCTTGGCGTCGTCCTTCAGGAACAGTTCGAAGGTGTAAGGGTTGAGCTTCATGCCCTCTTCGACGCCCAGGCGCTTGACCAGACTGCCGGCGGCGTAGTTACGCACGACGCACTCGACCGGGATCATGTCCAGCTTCTTCACCAGGCATTCGTTGTCTCCCAGCAGCTTGTCGAACTGGGTCGGCACGCCGGCGGCTTCGAGTTTTTGCATGATGAAGGCGTTGAACTTGTTGTTCACCATACCCTTGCGATCGAGCTGCTCGATACGCTTGCCGTCGAACGCCGAAGTGTCGTTGCGAAACAGCAGGATCAGACGGTCAGCGTCGTCGGTCTTGTAAACCGACTTGGCTTTGCCGCGGTAGAGTTCTTCACGTTTTTCCATGATGGGCTCCGCTTGCTAAGTAGATGGGCTAGGCGATGTGTCGCCAGTCGAGCCCTGAATCTTGATCGGCCAATTGCAGCCAGTCCGGGTCGCACCCCAAGGTGTCGACAAAACATTGCCGGGCCAGCCGCGGCAGGTTGTTCTTGCTGCTCAGATGGGCCAGGACCAAATGTTGCAGGCCTTGCCAGCCCAACTCGGCCACCAGGAATGCCGCCTGATGGTTGTTCAAATGTCCTAGCTCGCCGCCCACCCGCTGCTTGAGAAAGTACGGGTAGTGACCACGAGCCAGCATGTCTCGGCAATGGTTGGCCTCGATCATCAGCGCATCGAGATCCCGATATGCCTCCAGTACCTTGTTGCAATACGAACCCAGGTCGGTCAACAGGCCGAAGCGCCGTTCACCGTCACTGAATACATACTGCGTCGGCTCCTGTGCATCGTGGGCCACGGCAATGACACCGATGCTCAGGTTGCCGATCTGCAGTTGCTGACCATCCGCCAGGAAGCCGGTGGGCTCCACAGGCTTGCGCATCTCGCGCAAGGTCCCGCGACTGAGATAGACAGGCAAATTGTAGCGCCGAGACAGCAAACCCACGCCATGCACGTGGTCGGCATGTTCGTGGGTCACGAGTATCGCGCTCAACTGCGCAGGGTTCACACCCAGGCGCAGCAGGCGTTTTTCGGTTTCCCGCAGGGAGAAACCACAATCGACCAGCACATAGGTATCAGCACTGGCTACCAGCGTGCCGTTCCCTTGGCTACCGCTGCCGAGAACGGCAAAACGCATGTGATCAGCCCAGATTGTCCTGAATCACGCTCAACACTTTGCGCGCCACGTCAGCCGGCGCCACGGTATTGATGTTTTTCTCTACGGTGACCTGGACGCTATCGCCCACCTTGCTCAGGCGGACCTGATAACGCTCGGCGCGGGCTTCACGCTCTTCCTTGTCCGGCTTGCTGCCGAACAGACCACTGAAGAAACCAGGCTTGTCGTCTTTCTTCTCGGCCTTTTCAGCCAGGTTGATGTAGTACAGGCCCAGGCTGCGGTTGATGTCTTCCACACGCCACTCGCCTTGTTCCAGAGCGCGGCCGACACTCGACCATGCGCGATCCAGGTCGGAGCCGACGTTCAGCACAGGGTTGCCGCTGCCGTCTTCGCTCAGGCTGACTCGACTCGGGGTGTCGAAATCACGGGAAGCCAGCATGGAGACCGAACCGCCCTTCTCCGAAATACGGCTCATACTCGCGAGCATGTCATCGACCAACGCCGCGTCCAGGCCGGTGTTGACCGAACGGTTGGTGAAGGCCACGTCGTCAGTGCTGCCGGCAGGACGCTCGGCGGTGACTACGTAAACTTCACTGGTATTGCGCTGCACACCCGGCTCGATACGCACGCGGGCACGGATCTCGCTGTCAGACGCGACACCCGCGGCACTCAAGCGCTTGGCCACCGCTGCAGACAATTCGTCGGAATGCTGCCAGGTCGTGGTGAATTCGCCGGTTTGCGGGCGCTGCTCGTCCAGGCGGAAACCGTTGTCCTGGAAGAACTGCACGGCCACGGGCCAGGCTTCGGCCGGCGGGTTTTGCGCCAGGATCCAGCGCGAATCGCCGCTCTTCTGAAGGGAATAGGCACTGGCATCGGCAACGGAAGACAACGGCAGCGGACGAGGAACGACAAACTCGCCCTTGGCGGTGTCATCGGCGACGTTACGCGGGATTGGCAGCAGCGGATCCAGGCGCTTGGAGGTCTGGATATCCTGCGGCATTTGCATCGGTGCAGTCTGTTTTGCTTCCAGGTAATCGCTACCACGGTCACGGAAATAACCTTCCGGGCCCCAGACCCATCCACAGCCACTGGTGCTGGAGATGATCAAGGCAAGTGCGGAAAGTCCGGCCATTCGCTTCATGCGTTGTACTTCCTCAATTAAGCCAGGACGCCGGACAGACGCATGGCCTGACGCAGCGGTTCGTGACATTCGGCGCTGAGCCAGGTGAGCGGCAGACGGATACCGTCCGGCATCAGGCCCATCTCATGCAGCGCCCATTTCACGGGGATAGGGTTGGATTCGATAAACAGGGTTTTATTGAGAGGCATCAGCTTTTCATGAATGGCACGCGCCTTCTCGGCGTCACCGTTCAGGGCGGCGATGCACAGGTCGGCCATCTCGCGCGGGGCGACGTTGGCGGTAACCGAAATATTGCCCTTGCCGCCCAGCAGGATCAGTTCGACTGCGGTGGCATCGTCCCCGGAGATCACAAGGAAATTGCTGCTGACACCGTCGATGATCGCCTTGGCACGCTTCAGGTCGCCGGTGGCTTCCTTGATACCGATGATGTTCTTGACGGTCGACAGACGGATCACGGTCTCGGCCTGCATGTCGCACGCGGTGCGGCCGGGGACGTTATAGAGGATCTGCGGAATGTCGACGGCTTCGGCGATAGCCTTGAAGTGCTGGTACAGGCCTTCCTGGGTCGGCTTGTTGTAATACGGAGTGACCAGCAGGCACGCATCGGCGCCGGCGGTCTTCGCATTGGTGGTCAACTCGATGGCTTCGCGGGTCGAGTTGGCGCCGGTACCGGCGATCACCGGGATGCGACCATTGACCTGTTTCACGACGCGACGGATGACTTCGATGTGTTCGTTCACATCAAGAGTGGCGGATTCACCTGTGGTGCCAACCGCCACGATGGCGTGGGTGCCGTTTTGCAGGTGAAAGTCCACCAGTTTGCTCAGGCTGTCCCAGTCGAGATTACCTTGTGCATCCATGGGTGTGACCAGTGCCACCATACTGCCCGCAATCATGCAACCGCTCCTGCCGGAAAAAGAGAGCCGTAATGGTACTGGCGCCAAGATGCTTGTACAAGCGAAGTACTGCGCTGCCGCCATTCCCCTTGGCGCCGCTTTTCGCTACCCTTCAGACTTTGATCGGTACTGACAGGCTCGTTCGTCAGGTCTGAGCCTCCATTTTCGGTATCACAAGCCCCATTCCAGCGTTGCCATTCCTCTGTTCCTGCCATACTGGAGCACATTGCAACCTGCGCCAGGGGCTTTGCGATTCGCATCCGCAGGCTCACTCCGGGAAAAACAAACCGATAGAAGTACCGACCGCTCATCGCTTTAGGAATGCTGCATGTCCACCCCCACAGTTCGCGAACAATTCCTTGTCATCAGTGCCCTCGGCGCCAACCCCATGGAGCTGACTAACGTCCTGTGCCGCGCCAGCCATGAAAACCGCTGCGCCGTGGTCACCTCCCGCCTGACCCGTCATGGCGAGTGCAGTGCGCTGGTCCTTGAAGTCTCCGGCAGCTGGGACGCCCTGGCACGCCTGGAAGGCAGCCTGCCGATCCTTGCCAAACGACACGCCTTCACCGTCAATGTGGTGCGCAGTGCCGCCCTGGAAAACCGTCCGCAAGCCCTGCCATATGTCGCCTATGTCAGCTCGGCCTATCGCTCGGACATCATCAACGAGCTGTGCCAGTTCTTCATGGATCACCACGTCGAGCTGGAAAACCTGACCTGCGATACGTATCAGGCACCACAAACCGGCGGCACCATGCTCAACGCCACCTTTACCGTGACCTTGCCGGCCGGCGTGCAAATCAGCTGGTTGCGCGATCAGTTCCTGGATTTCGCCGATGCGCTGAACCTGGATGCGCTGATCGAACCGTGGCGCCCTCAAAACCCAATGTAAGGAAACTTTCATGGCCGTTGCCATCGACCAACCGGTTGCCGATTTCGAAGCCCCCGCCACCAGCGGGCAAACCGTCAGCCTGGCGGCACTCAAGGGCAAGCAGGTGGTGATCTACTTCTATCCGAAGGACAGCACCCCGGGCTGCACCACTGAAGGTCAAGGCTTTCGCGACCAGCTCGACGCATTTAAAGCGGCGAATACCGAAGTCTTCGGTGTATCGCGCGACGGTCTGAAATCCCACGAGAACTTCAAGACCAAGCAGGCATTCAACTTCGAGCTGATCAGCGACAAGGAAGAAGCGCTATGCCAGCTTTTCGACGTGATCAAGCTGAAGAAGCTCTACGGCAAGGAATACATGGGTGTGGATCGCAGCACTTTCCTGATCGACAAGAACGGTGTGCTGCGCCAGGAATGGCGTGGCGTGAAGGTGCCCGGTCACGTTGATGCGGTATTGGCTGCGGCTCAGGCCCTGAACAAGGCCTGACCCCTAAAAGATCGCAGCCTTCGGCAGCTCCTACAGAGGTTCGCATGTATCTGTAGAAGCCGCCGAAGGCTGCGATCTTTTTTTGCCTAAAGCAGCGGCGCCACGATCGGTTCCTTGCGCGGCCATGCATCCAGCACCGCCTTGAACAGGGTCGCCAGGGGAATCGCAAAGAACACCCCCCAGAACCCCCACAGCCCGCCAAACAAAAGCACCGCGCAGATGATCGCCACCGGATGCAGATTGACTGCCTCCGAGAACAGCAACGGCACCAGCACGTTGCCGTCCAGTGTCTGGATGATCCCGTACACCGCCATCAAATAGATGAACTGATCGCTCCAGCCCCACTGGAACAGCGCAATCAACAGCACCGGCACGGTCACCACCACGGCCCCGACGTAGGGCACCACCACCGAGACACCGACCAGCAACGCCAGGAGTGCCGCGTAGTTGAGCTCCAGAATGACGAAAGCGATGTAGGTCACGCCGCCGCAAATGATGATTTCAATGACCTTGCCGCGAATATAGTTGGCGATCTGCCGGTTCATGTCGTGGGCGACACGGGTGATCAACGCTCGCTCACGTGGCAGGTAACCACGCACCCACTCACCGATCATTGCCCGGTCCTTGAGAAAGAAAAACACCAGGATCGGCACCAGCACCAGATAGATCATGATGTTGACCAGTAGCGGCAGGCTCGACAGCGAGAATGTCAGCGCCCACTGTCCGAACTTGCCGATCTCGCCCCTGGCCACTTCGATGGCTTGCAGCACCTGTTCATCCGACACCAGATGCGGATAGCGTTCAGGCAGCAACAACAGCAGTGATTGCCACTTGGCGAGCATGCCGGGAAGCTCGTTGAACAAGGTGATCAATTGATGCCAGAGCAGCGGCACCACGACCACGATGAACACCAGCAACACGCCCATGAACAGCGCGAAGACCAGCCCTACCGCCACCCCGCCCGGAACACGCAAGCGTTCGAGGCTCAGCACGAGCCCTTGCATCAGATACGCCAGCACCATCCCGGCCAACACGGGCGCAAGCATGCCTCCCAGCGTCAGGACGGCGGTAAAGGCCAAAAACAGGAGGACTGCCAGAACCACGGCTTCTTCATCGGAGAAGTAGCGCTGAATCCAGTCGCGTAACACTTTGAACATCAATAATCCTTAAGAACAAACGCCGCGGATTTCAGGCCTTTTTCAACCAGTAGCGGTAAACGCCCGACTCATCTTCTTCACGAAGCAGCGTATGACCGGCCAAACGGGCAAAGGTGCGAAAGTCGCGCTGCGAGCCCGCATCCGTGGCGATCACCTTGAGCACCGCGCCACTGGCCATCCGATTGAGTTCCATCTTGGCCTTGAGTAGTGGCAACGGACAATTCAAGCCACTGGCGTCCAGTTCAACGTCATGGGCTACAGCGTCGATCATTGCATCACTCCGTTTCAGATGATTGAGCTGCCTAGAATATCTGGTCGCAACGCTGGTGTCCGGCTACAGTAAGGTCTTTGTCGACTAAGGCTTTGTGCATGACTTTTTTGCGCCCCACCCTGCTGACGCTCGCTTGCCTGCTCGCCTCACCGGGCTTTGCCGACGATCTGCCGTCACTCGGTGACGCCAGCTCTGCCATCGTCTCGCCGCAACAGGAATACCAACTAGGCCGTGCGTGGCTGGCGCTGCTGCGAAGCCAGGTCGCGCAGCTCAACGATCCGCAGCTCAAGGACTATGTCGAATCCAGTGTTTATCGCCTTGTAGAGACCAGTCAGGTCAATGACCGGCGCCTTGAATTCATTCTGATCAACAGCCCGCAACTCAACGCCTTTGCCGCACCGGGCGGCATTGTCGGGGTCAACGGCGGCCTGTTCCTCAACGCCCAGACCGAAGGCGAATACGCCTCGGTAATGGCTCACGAATTGGCTCACTTGTCGCAACGCCACTTTGCCCGTGGCGTGGAAGCCCAACAGCGCATGCAAGTGCCGATGATGGCAGCGCTGCTAGCGGGGATCGTGATCGCCGCCGCCGGTGCCGGCGACGCCGGGATCGCCGCCATTGCCGGTACCCAGGCAGCGGCCATTCAGGAGCAACGGCGTTTCTCGCGGCAAAACGAACAGGAAGCCGACCGCATCGGTATTCTCAATCTGGAAAAGGCCGGCTATGACCCGCGCTCGATGCCCACAATGTTCGAACGCCTTGGCCGCCAGTACCGCTTCGATGCCAAGCCGCCAGAATTCCTGCTGACTCACCCGGTGACCGAATCTCGAATCGCCGACACCCGCAACCGCGCCGAACAGGCCCCTCAGGGTGGTATTGAAGACACCCTGCGTTATCAACTGATCCGCGCGCGTGTCCAACTGATCTATGAGGAAACCCCCGGACTTGGCGCCAAGCGATTCCGCGCACTCCTGGATGAAAATCCGAAAAACGATGTCGCACGCTATGGATTGGCCATCGCCCAGATCAAGGGCGGCCAGTTGAACGAAGCACGGGAAAACCTCAAGCCCTTGCTCGCCAAATCGCCCAACGAGATCATTTACAACCTCGCGCAGATCGATCTGGACATCACCAACAATCGCCTGCCGGACGCTCAATCCCGAATGGACCGGATGCTGGCCCAATACCCTGGCAACTATCCGCTCAACCAGGTGCGTGTCGACCTGTTGCTGAAACAGAACCGTGCCGCCGATGCCGAGAAAGCGCTGGAAGCCTTACTCAAGTCGCGCCCGGACGATCCGGATGTCTGGTACCAGGTGGCGGAGACTCGCGGCCTTTCGGGCAACATCATCGGCCTGCATCAGGCTCGTGCCGAATACTTCGCCTTGGTCGGCGACTACCGTCAGGCCATTCAGCAACTGGATTTTGCCAAGCGCAAGGCTGGCAGCAACTTCCCGCTATCGTCGCGGATCGATGCCCGCCAGCGTGAGTTGATGGAACAGGAGCGAATGATCAAGGACATGATGGGCTGACGAGTCGGACAACCTTTCATTCCGGTCATAAAAAACCGCCTCTTTCGAGGCGGTTTTTTATTCAGCCAGCAACCGGATTATTCAGCCAGTTTGAAGGTGATGAAGCTCGCGCGACCCTGACGCAGTACGCGCATGGACACCGAGCGATTCTTCGGCAACGCCTTGGCGATCTCGGTGAACTGCTTGGTGGACTCGATGGCCTGATTGTTCAGGTGGGTAATCACATCCCCCGGCTGCAGGCCAATCATGGCGGCAGGTCCATCCTGAACTTCCTTGATCACCACACCACCTTTGAGGTCGTAGGTTTTCTTTTGCTCGGCGGTGATTTCGACGACCGAAACACCGAGACGATTGCTGCTGCTTTCGGCACCGGATTTTGGCAACACGCTGAGGTCTTTATCTTCGTCAGGAATATCCCCAACGGTCAGTTCGACGTTCTTGCGCTTGCCGTCACGAATCACTTCGAGATTGGCCTTGGAACCGGCCTTCAGTGCACCCACCAGATGCGGCAGATCGGCGGACATCACGATCGGCTGACCATTCATGCTCAGGATGACGTCGCCGACTTGCAAGCCACCTTTGGCTGCCGGACCATCGTCCTGGATCTGGGCGACCAGAGCACCTGCAGGTTTCTCAAGACCGAACGACTCGGCAAGATCCTTGTTCACTTCCTGGATCACGACGCCCAGCCAGCCACGGCTGACTTTGCCGCCGCTTTTCAACTGATTGGAAACGTCCATGGCCACGTCGATCGGAATAGCAAAGGAAACGCCCATGAAGCCGCCGGAACGGGTGTAGATCTGCGAGTTGATCCCCACCACTTCGCCATTCAGGTTGAACAGCGGCCCACCGGAGTTGCCCGGGTTGATTGGCACGTCGGTCTGGATGAACGGCACATAGTTTTCGTTCGGCAGGCTGCGACCCACGGCGCTGACGATACCTTGGGTCACCGTGTGGTCAAAGCCGAACGGCGAGCCGATCGCCACGACCCATTGACCGGCTTTCAGATCCTGGGACTTGCCCAGTTTCAGGACCGGCAAGTCCTTGCCTTCGATCTTCAACAGCGCCACATCGGAACGCGTATCGGTGCCGATCAGCTTGGCTTTCATTTCACTGCGATCGGCCAGACGAACCAGAATTTCATCGGCATCGGCAATCACATGATTGTTGGTGAGGATGTAGCCGTCAGACGAAATGATGAATCCCGATCCCAGGGACTGCGCTTCACGCTGACGATCGCCGCGAGGAGAACGCTGCTGCGGCGGCATGCCGCGTTCGAAGAACTCGCGCAGCATCGGTGGCAGGCCTTCGAGATCAGGCATCTGCTGGCTCACTTTGCGATCCGGCAGTTTTTGCGTGGTACTGATGTTCACGACCGCGGGCGAGGCTTGCTCGACCAGTTGCGTGAAGTCGGGCAACTCCGCCGCTTGCGCAGCGACTGCCTGACCGAGCACAAACACGGTGGCAAAAATGGAGAGATAAGCTTTCAAGCGTGGTATCGACATACGGCTCCCGTTACGACGAGCATGGTTAAGCGATATGGAACAAGGAACCCGGGAAAAGATACGCCGGTATCTTTGTTTCGGGAACAACAAACAAGGCCAGAGCCGAGGGGCTCTGACCTATAAAAAATTCTGAGGGGATTTGCAAACTGAAATGCTCACGAAACATTTCGATTTCAGCTCACTGCTTGGTGGTGGCAGCATCGGAACGCATCGATAGTGCAATCCGTTCCGCGGTACCGACCGGAATCTCTCCGACAACGGTCACCATCATTTCGCCTTGCGGAGTGGTCAGCCGGCGGGAAACGGCAACGGTTGGCCCCAGTTGAGTGCGGGTGTCTGTGACCGTGGCACCATTCAGTGGCTCCAGAAACACCGAAAAACGCGCCAGACCATCATCGTACATCAGGCTGTTGACCTGGGTTTTGGTCTCGGGATCCTTGCGCGCCGTGCTACTAGTCAATTCAAAGCCAGGCGGCAGCCAGTCCGAATGCCAGACCTGCGCGGCCTTGACCGCAGAGGCTTTGTCGCTTTCCAGGTTGACGGCCTTGCAATCGGAGCCCGGTTGCAAGTCACTGTCGGAGGGAACACCGGAGGTATCCAATTGCGTGAACTGGAACCTTTCCAGCAATCGCCCCTTGTCATCAAGTAGCAAGGACTTGAGTGGCAGTCCGGTTTCCTTGTCCAGATGCAATTCAAACCCGTAGCGGTGCTGATCACGAGGCGTCAGCGATACGATTACAGCCGGACGCCCGGCCACGCGCGACTTGCCGATGACAGCAAGGTCATACCAATTCTTGAGCTTTTGAGGATCGAGTGCACGAGCTGCGGAGTTTGGTGAATCCCCAAGCCCCGCTATCAGGGTGCCGCTGACGCATTGAGTACGTCCATCAATGCGTACGACTTCCTGCGCAGATCCATCCAGCTGGAGCAATCGCTCGCGGACTTTGCCGTCCTGGACGCGGTGCCAGATGTCATGGGTAGAAAAACTACCGTTGCGCTCGTAGACGAAAGTACCGTGAAAGCTTTGCTGTTGCTCGGCCTGGCCAAGACGGGTCAACCAGTCCTGAGCTTCATCGGCATGGGCTGGAACAACAAACCAGCCACCAAGCAGAAGCGAAAGTAGAGGTATGGCGCGCATGATCCTCCTTAACGGTTTTCCAGGCTTGCTGCACGCGCGTAAGGCAGAGCGCTCTCGGTACCTTTCAATGCAGCCTGTTGCGCATGTTGACGCAGGTAGCCTGGAAGACGCTGATCGTGCCAGCCCGGCTGACCTTGCAATACGCCGTTGGCCATGGGGCCGGTGGCGTCCGAACTCTCATTGTAGCCTGCCAGAACGGCCGGGCCCTTGACTTGAGGGGCAGCCAGATTCTGCTGGGTGGATTGCTGAGCCAGTTCCACACCGGCGATTTCGTCCTGGTTATACAGACGAACACCTGCCAGCACGGCAACCGTTACCGAAGCAGCAACGGCCAGACGACCCAGGCTGCGCCATGGACCACGGGTGGCTTTGGCCGGCACCGCTTCGTCAGCCAGGGCTGCGGAAACGGCTGCTGCGATATCCAGACGTGGAAGCAGCAGATCCTTGTGCATCGCCGCCCGAGCGATCTGATAACGAGCCCAGGTTTCACGGGTTTCAACATCGTCGCAGGCACTGAGTACCCGACGCAGTTCCAATTCGTCCGCTTCGTTATCCATCACTGCGGACAGCGATTCCTGCAGGGCTTCACGACTCATGGCGTTCCTCTCTTGGCTGTCGCCGCTGTCTTTAGTTTTCCTGCAACAACGGCTGCAGGGCTTTATCGATGGCCTCCCGGGCGCGGAAGATCCGGGAGCGCACGGTGCCCACCGGACATTGCATGACGCTCGCAATGTCCTCATAACTCAGACCGTCGAATTCACGTAAAGTTAAAGCCGTACGCAAATCTTCAGGTAGTTGCTGAATGGTTCGATGGACGGTGCCTTCGATCTCATCCCGCAGCAAAGCCCGCTCTGGCGACTCGAGATCCTTGAGGCCATGATCGCCATCGTAGAACTCTGCATCCTCGGAACTGACATCGCTATCCGGCGGCCGACGGCCGCGTGAAACCAGATAGTTTTTCGCCGTGTTGATGGCGATGCGGTAAAGCCACGTATAAAACGCGCTGTCGCCGCGAAAATTTCCAAGTGCGCGATACGCCTTGATAAAGGCTTCCTGCGCCACATCCTGGGCTTCATGGGTGTCGTGCACGAAACGCACGATCAACCCGAGAATTTTGTGCTGGTATTTCAGCACTAGCAGATCGAAAGCACGCTTGTCGCCGCGCTGTACGCGTTCGACCAGTTGCTGATCCTCTTCCTGGGTTAGCATGAACACTCCTCGATAAGCACGGAGGAGGCTTGCAAAACTAAACGACCGGGCTTGCAAACATAGACTCGGGCTTTTCGCAAAAGTTCTCCCCCTCCGGGCAAGTTTCCTGCGGGCTCTGATTCGGCACGCACGAAAAACGCAGCGCGAGATGCCCCGGCTGCGCAAATAATCTTGTTGTCAGTTTCACCGGCAGGATCCAATCACGAACCCTCCACGATCCCGACACTGTCCCTTGTTTCAGGCAACCGTCTATTGATCTTGGGCCTTTGGCAAAAGTTCCACACATTTATAGCTGTGTGACGGCGACATTGTGCAACTGTGAATAGAAAAAGACTGTTAAATCCACGATACAGTCGTCAAACGGGCAAATCAGTGGAAAAACCATCCGACGAAGCGTCGGGTTTTTCTCGTCACAGTAGTTTCACAATGCCATATGGGCTCGGCTATTGTGCCGCCCCACCCCTCTATATACTAGTGGGCCGTGCGCAAACCCGACTCGCCTGTCCAGTTGTCCAGCGCCTCCCCCGAACCGGGTCGCCTTGAGCGGAATCCTGAAATGAGCCAACAGTTTCAACACGATGTTCTGGTAATTGGCAGCGGCGCTGCCGGCTTGAGCCTTGCGCTGACCTTGCCCGGTCATTTGCGCATTGCGGTACTGAGCAAGGGCGACCTCGCCAACGGCTCGACCTTCTGGGCCCAGGGCGGCGTCGCGGCCGTGCTGGACGACACCGACACCGTTGAGTCCCACGTCGATGACACCCTCAATGCCGGTGGTGGCCTGTGCCATGAAGATGCCGTGCGCTTTACGGTCGAACACAGTAAAGAAGCGATTCAATGGCTGATCGATCAGGGGGTGCCGTTTACCCGCGATGACCAATCGAGCACCGAAGACGGTGGATTCGAATTTCACCTGACCCGTGAAGGCGGCCACAGTCATCGGCGCATCATCCACGCTGCCGATGCCACCGGCGCAGCCATCTTCAGAACCCTGCTGGCCCAGGCCAAGCAGCGATCGAACATCGAACTGCTGGAACAACGGGTAGCCATCGACCTGATCACGGAAAAACGCCTCGGCCTGGAGGGTGATCGCTGCCTAGGTGCCTACGTGCTCAATCGCGGCACCGGCGAAGTCGACACCTATGGTGCCCGTTTCGTGATCCTCGCTTCCGGAGGCGCCGCCAAGGTCTACCTCTATACCAGCAACCCCGATGGAGCCTGTGGCGACGGCATCGCCATGGCCTGGCGTTCCGGCTGCCGGGTGGCAAACCTGGAGTTCAACCAGTTCCACCCCACCTGCCTGTATCACCCGCAAGCCAAGAGCTTCCTGATCACCGAAGCCCTGCGTGGCGAAGGTGCCCACTTGAAGCTGCCCAATGGCGAACGCTTCATGCAGCGCTTCGACCCACGGGCTGAACTGGCCCCACGAGATATCGTCGCCCGGGCCATCGACCATGAAATGAAGCGCCTGGGCGTCGACTGCGTTTATCTGGACATCAGCCACAAGTCCGAAAGCTTCATCAAGACCCACTTCCCGACCGTTTACGAACGCTGCCTCGAGTTTTCCATCGACATCACCAAGCAACCGATTCCCGTGGTGCCAGCAGCGCACTACACCTGCGGCGGCGTCATGGTCGACCAGAATGGCCGCACCGATGTACCGGGGCTGTACGCCATCGGCGAAACCAGCTTCACCGGCCTGCACGGCGCCAATCGCATGGCCAGCAACTCGTTGCTTGAGTGTTTCGTTTACGCCCGTTCGGCGGCGGCAGACATCATGGAGCAGTTACAGCAGGTCGCTGCACCCGTCGCCCTGCCCGTCTGGGATGCGAGCCAGGTCACCGACTCCGATGAAGACGTGATCATCGCGCACAACTGGGATGAGCTGCGGCGATTCATGTGGGACTACGTCGGGATCGTGCGCACCAACAAGCGCCTGCAACGAGCGCAGCATCGCGTGCGCCTGTTGCTCGACGAGATCGACGAGTTTTACAGCAACTACAAAGTCAGCCGCGATTTGATCGAACTGCGCAACCTGGCTCAGGTGGCCGAACTGATGATCCTGTCAGCCATGGAGCGCAAGGAAAGCCGAGGCCTGCATTACACCCTCGACTATCCGAAAATGCTGCCGGTCGCCCTGGACACTATTCTGGTGCCGCCCACCTACGCCGACTGAACTTGAGTCGAACCCGCAGGCGGCGGTGCACGTCCGCCGCCTGCGAATCCCGGGGTACACAGATAGCCCGCACTCGCCGCTCACCACGCAAGCGAAAACGCAGCACCACGATCAACGGCAGCGCCAGGCTGTCGGGCCGCAATTGCACCGGTTGCCATCCCGCCGACTCATTCCATAACTGCCAGCCGTCGGCATCGCGCCGCAAACCGCGAAATGCCTTTGGGTGAATCAAGAGTATTTGACGCGGCAAAACCCAGGCGCCATGCAGGAGGCAGCCGAAGGCGCCGAGCAGACTGGCCCAAAGCGGAATGGAAAGTAGAAACAATGAACCCAGCGCGAACAGCTGGGCCAGAAGATACGCCGCCAGCAACTGCCAAGAGGCATGCCAGCGGCACTCAAACGAATTACTTGGGCTGGACACGATCCAGAATCATGCGAACCATGCGTTGCAGTTCAGGATCCTCGGATTCGCTCCGTTCCATGAACCAGCCGAACATGTCCTGATCCTCACACGTCAGCAGTCGGACGTACAACGCGCGATCCACCTCGTTGAGCGTTGCGTAAACCTCTTTCGTGAACGGCACCAGCAACACATCAAGCTCAAGCATGCCGCGGCGGCTGTGCCAAAAGAGGCGGTTCAGTTCAACATCTTCGACCATGGAGCGCTCCTCAAATAGGCCGCAAGTATACAGCCCTGTGTCTGATCGAACAGTCGGCTTTGGTCGGGCACCGGCGATCCTTTGTGAACTACCCATTTCAAGGGCGCCCCCTTATCATGTCCGCCAGACTCTTTACCCTGCGATGACCCATGGCCGATTCTGCTTTTTTCTGCACGCTGTCTCATGAAGGTGTTCTGGCGGTCCGCGGCGCGGACGCTGCCAAGTTCCTGCAAGGTCAATTGACCTGCAACCTCAATTACCTGAGCGATACCCAAGCCAGCCTCGGTGCGCGCTGCACGCAGAAAGGCCGGATGCAATCGAGTTTCCGCATCCTGCTCGAAGGCGACGGCGTACTGCTTGCGATGGCCAGCGAGCTGCTGGAACCGCAACTGGCGGACCTGAAAAAGTACGCGGTGTTCTCCAAGTCCAAGCTGACCGATGAAAGCGCCGCCTGGGTACGCTTCGGCGTCGACCATGGCGATGCCGCCCTGATCAGCCTGGGTCTTGAACTGCCGGCAGAGACCGACAGTGTCGTGCGTCATGCCGGGTTGATCGCCATTCGCGTTTCGCCTGATCGCGCGGAAGTCTGGGCAGCCGCCGATCAAGCCGACGTCATCAAGGGCAAGCTCGGCGCCCTGCTGGCCGAAGGCGATCTGAATCAATGGTTGCTGGGCCAGATCCGCGCCGGGATCGGCCAGGTGATGCCCGGCACCCGCGAGCTGTTCATCCCGCAGATGCTCAACCTGCAAGCCGTCGGTGGCGTGAGTTTCAAGAAAGGCTGCTACACCGGCCAGGAAATCGTCGCGCGGATGCAGTACCTGGGCAAACTCAAGCGTCGCCTGTATCGCGTGCAACTGGACGCCGGTGAATTGCCTGAACCCGGCACCCAGCTGTTTTCCCCGGCTCATGCCAGCTCGATCGGCGAGGTGGTGCTGGCTGCCCGTGCCGGACAGCACATCGAACTGCTGGCGGTCCTGCAAGCCGAGGCCGCCGAGTCCGGTGATCTGCACGTCGGCGCCCTCGATGGCCCGGCCCTGCACGTGCTCGACCTGCCTTACGAACTCGACCGCGACCGCGAAATCCAGCGTTAAGCACGGCACTGTTCAGCGACACCTTTTTGGCAACACCTAGAGAAACGAAATGAGCGAGCTGGCGGAAAAGGTCCAAAAGGATTTGGTTGAGGCCATCGATAACGATGACCTGGTTCTGCCAACACTTCCGGAAGTGGCGTTGCAGATTCGCAAGGCCGCTGAAGACCCTGACATCGGTATCAGTGATCTGAGCAAAGTGATCGGTCGCGATGCGGCGCTTTCGGCGCGGCTGATCAAAGTGGTCAACAGCCCACTGCTGCGCGCGACCCAGGAAGTCACCGACCTGCATACGGCGATCACCCGCCTGGGCATCAACTACAGCAGCAACCTGGCCATCGGCCTGGTCATGGAGCAGATTTTCCATGCCCGCTCCGAAGTGGTGGAACAGAAGATGCGCGATGTCTGGCGCAGAAGCCTGGAAATCGCCGGCGTCAGCTACGCCTTGTGCCGCAGCTACACCCAGCTCAAGCCCGACCAGGCGGCGTTGGGCGGACTGGTGCATCAGATTGGCGTGCTGCCGATCCTGACCTACGCCGAAGATCACTACGAACTGCTGTCCGATCCGGTCAGCCTAAACCACGTGATCGATCACATTCATCCGCTGCTAGGCGACAAACTGCTCAGGGTCTGGGAGTTTCCGGATGTGCTGGTGCAGGTGCCGCAGCTGTACCTGAATTTCAAGCGACAATCGGCGCAGGTGGATTACGTCGACCTGGTGCAGGTGGCCAGCCTGTATTGCCACAAGGACACCGACCACCCGATTGCGCGCATTGATCCATTCAGCGTGCCAGCCTTCAACAAGCTCGGGATCGACCCGGAGAACAAGGCGATGTGTGCCGATCTGGAAGAAAATCGGTCGATGTTTTATTGATTGAAGACCGCATCGCGCCCTTCGCGAGCAGGCTCGCTCCCACATTTGATCCATTCAACACCATGAGCCTTTGTGGGAGCGAGCCTGCTCGCGAAGAGGCCAGTCCAGTCAATATCACTCCCCGGCAACGAAACTCACCCGCACTTTCAACCCCGCCTGCTCACCATCGTGCAGGCTGATCTGCGCCAGATGCGCGCGGCAGATTTCCCCGACAATGGCCAACCCCAGGCCTGAGCCGGCCACGTGTTGATTGCGTCGGTAGAAGCGTTCGAACACCCGATCCCGCTCATCAAGAGGAATGCCCGGCCCGTCGTCCTCAACCTCCAGCACAGCCGGCGCCGTCACCCGCAGAATCACATTGCCGCCCGGTGGCGTATGAGCCAGGGCGTTATCCACCAGATTGCTCAACAGCTCGTTCAACAAGGTCGGTTCGCCCCGCAGCCAGACCGGTTCGTCGGCCTCCAGCGCCAACGCCACGCCGCGCTTATGGGCCAGCGGCGCCATGGCCATGCCCAGCTCCCGCGCCAACTGACTCAAGTCCAGCAACTGCGCACCACCCTCGGCAATCGCCCGCGCGCCATTTTCGACCCGCGCCAGCGAGAGCAATTGATTGGCCAGATGAGTCAGGCGATCGGTTCCCTGGGCTGCGGTTTCCAGAGTCTCGCGCCAGGTTTGCGGCTCGGTCGAGCGCAAGCCCAGTTCCAGTCGCGCCTTGAGCGCCGCCAGCGGCGTGCGCAGTTCATGGGCGGCATCGGCAATGAACTGTGCCTGACGCTCGAATTGCCCGCGAAGGCGTTCGGTAAAGTGATTGAGCGCGCGCACCAGCGGCCACAACTCGTGCTGGACTTCCACCAAGGGCAAAGCACGCAAGTCATCCGGCTGCCGCTCTTCCACCGCCGTGCGCAAACGCTCCAGCGGACGCAAGGCCGCACTCACTGCAAACCACACAATCATCAGCGCCCCTACGGCGAGCATTCCCAGACGCAGCAAAGTGTCCGCCGCCAGGCTGCGGGCCATGCTCACGCGAGCCTCATCGGTTTCCGCCACGCGGATTTCCGCCATGCCGTTCATGTTCGGCTCACTGACGGGCTTGAGCAGACTGACCACACGAACATTCTGGCCTTGATAGGTCGCGTTGTAGAACCGCGCCAGCGCTGGATAGTCATCGGTACGCGGCGTCCCCGGCGGTGGTGGCGGCAGGTTTTCGTATCCGGAAATCAGTTTCTGGTTGATGTCGTTGACCAGATAGAAAATCCGCCCGGCACTGTCGTAGGCGAAGGTATCAAGCGCCACATAAGGCACATCGGCGCTCAATGTGCCGTCACGCTGGGTAACGCCGGCGGCAATGGTCCGCGCCGACGCGAGCAGGGTTCGGTCGTAAGCAGTATCCGCCGCTTCGCGACCGTTCCAGTAGGCGCTCAAGCCGCTGGCCAGCATCAATACCACCAGCAACAGCGCCAGGTTCCACAGCAAGCGCCAGCGCAGGCTGCTGGGCTTATGCATCGCGGCTTTCCAGCAAGTAACCGAGACCCCGGAAAGTCACGATGGCCACCGACTGCCCGTCGAGTTTCTTGCGCAAGCGATGCACGTAGATTTCGATGGCATCGGGACTGGCCTCTTCATCGAGGCCGAAGACCTGAGAGGCCAATTGTTCCTTGCTCATGACTCGACCGGGGCGGGCGATCAAGGCTTCGAGCACTGCCTGCTCGCGAGACGTCAGGGTCAGCAGTTCTTCACCCAGGGTGAAGCGCCGCGTGTCGAGGTCATACGCCAGCACGCCGCAGCGCTGCATGCGCTCGCCACCCAGCACACTGCGACGCAACAACGCCTTGACCCGGGCTTCGAGTTCAGTGAGTTCAAAAGGCTTGGCCAGGTAATCGTCGGCGCCAAGGTTGAGGCCATGGACACGATCCTTGACGTCGCTGCGCGCGGTCAGCATCAGCACCGGCAGGTTCTTGCCCCGTGCGCGCAAGCGTGCCAGCACTTCAAAACCATCCATGCGCGGCAAGCCGACATCGAGGATCGCCATGGCGTAATCCTCGCTGCCCAGCGCCAGATCGGCCGCCACGCCATCGTGCAGCACATCCACGGTCAGACCGGTGCTCTTGAGCGCCTGGGCAACGCTTTCGGCGAGCTGCAGATGGTCTTCGACGAGCAGGACACGCATGGATAGTTACCTCGTTCAGGGAATGGTCGACGCCACTCTTTGGCGCGGAGTTTACAGCGGCATCCGCCGCTGTGAAGCCCGAAAAACCTTGAAAGCCCGATGAAAGGTTAGCGAAAGGTTCGCTGGTTAGAGTCGGGATAGGAATGTTTCGACCTGAATATTCCACCCGCCTTTTGCTCTCTGTTTTTTGAATGTAGCGCCCGAAAAACGCCATGAAGCGTTTTCGCCATAAGAACAATAACCGAGGTACTGCAGCATGCTGCCCACACAGCCCCAGGCTTGCCCTCCCCCGCCACATCCGATGTTTACCCTTGCCAGCGCCGAAGCCGGCCGCCTGTCGTTCTGCCTCTTCAGGCAGGTACACGACGGCGCCGCGCGAAATCGTCGCATCTGAATCGTCCCAAAAAACAATAACTCCGAAGGAGACACAGAAAATGAATCGATCACTGCGCCGTTTCGCCCTCGCCGCCAGCTGCGTGCTGTTTGCCGGCCAACTGATGGCCGAGCCGAAACGCCCGGAATGCATCGCCCCAGCCTCGCCCGGCGGCGGTTTCGACCTGACCTGCAAACTGGCGCAAAGCGCGCTGGTTAACGAAAAACTGCTGACCAAACCGATGCGCGTGACCTACATGCCCGGCGGTGTCGGCGCGGTGGCCTACAACGCGGTGGTCGCCCAGCGCCCGGCGGATGCCGGCACCCTGGTGGCCTGGTCCAGCGGTTCGCTGTTGAACCTGGCACAAGGCAAGTTCGGTCGCTTCGATGAAACCAACGTACGCTGGCTGGCGGCCGTCGGTACCAGCTACGGTGCCATCGCGGTGAAAAGCGATTCGCCCTACAAGAACCTCGACGATCTGGTACAGGCGCTGAAGAAAGATCCGAGCAAAGTGGTGATCGGCTCCGGCGGCACCGTCGGCAGCCAGGACTGGATGCAGACCGCACTGATCGCCAAGGCTGCCGGCATCAACCCGCGCGACTTGCGTTACGTCGCCCTCGAAGGCGGCGGTGAAATCGCCACCGCCCTGCTCGGCGGTCACATCCAGGTCGGCAGCACCGACATCTCCGACTCCATGCCGCACATCCTGAGCGGTGACATGCGTCTGCTGGCGGTGTTCGCCGACAAGCGCCTGGACGAGCCGGAGATGAAAGACATTCCGACCGCCCGCGAGCAGGGCTACGACATCGTCTGGCCAGTGGTGCGCGGCTTCTACCTCGGGCCGAAAGTCAGCGACGAGGACTACGCCTGGTGGAAAGCCTCCTTCGACAAACTGCTGGCCTCCGAAGAGTTCGCCAAGCTGCGCGACCAGCGTGAGCTGTTCCCGTTCGCCATGACCGGCCCGGAGCTGGACACCTACGTGAAGAAGCAGGTAGCAGACTACAAAGTGCTGGCCAAAGAGTTCGGCCTGATCCAGTGATCGCCTCTGTCTAGCGGCCACGGCCCCGTTTCGCGGGGCCGTGGCACAGGAGTTCCTCATGCTCTTACAACGCATTTTCGCTTCGGTGCTGCTTCTGGTCTGCCTGGGGCTGGCACTGATGGCATGGCCCTACCAGGCCGAATATTCCTACGAACCGGTGGGGCCTCGGGCCTTTCCATTGTTGATGCTCGGGCTGATGGGCTGCGCGCTGCTGTACATGGCGTTTCGCCCGACACCCATCGTGCACAGCGAAGACGACCCGAAACTCGACCGTGAAACCCTGAACAAGATCGGCCTCTGCGTCGTGCTGCTGTTGATCTTCGCCGGGCTGTTCGAGCCCCTGGGTTTCATCCTCAGCAGCATCTTGATCGGCATCCCCATGGCCCGTCTGTATGGCGGTCGCTGGTTGCCCAGCATCGTGGTCACCACGCTGATGGCGGTGGGTCTGTACCTGCTGTTCGACAAGTTGATGGACGTGCCGCTGCCCCTGGGCCTGCTCGACGTTCTGGAGAACTGATATGGATACGCTTGGTTATTTGGGTCAGGGTTTCGGCGTCGCGCTGAGCCCTTACAACCTGGTGACGGCCCTGACCGGCACCCTGATCGGCACCGTCGTCGGCCTGCTGCCGGGCCTGGGCCCGATCAACGGCGTGGCATTGCTGATCCCCATCGCCTTCGCCCTCGGCCTGCCACCGGAATCGGCGCTGATCCTGCTGGCGGCGGTGTACCTGGGTTGCGAATACGGCGGCCGGATCAGCTCGATCCTGCTGAACATTCCCGGCGAAGCCTCCACCGTCATGACCACCCTCGATGGTTATCCGATGGCCCGCAAAGGCCTGGCCGGTGTCGCGTTGTCGCTGTCGGCCTGGAGTTCGTTCATCGGCGCCTTCATCGCCACCTGCGGCATGGTGCTGTTCGCCCCGCTGCTGGCGAAATGGGCGATTGCCTTCGGCCCGGCGGAATACTTCGTGTTGATGGTGTTTGCGATTGTCTGCCTGGGCGGCATGGCCGGTGATCGCCCGCTGAAAACCTTCATCGCCGCGCTGATCGGCCTGTTCCTGTCGACGGTGGGCATCGACGCCAACAGCGGTGTTTACCGCTTCACCGGCGACAACATCCACCTCACCGACGGCATTCAGTTCGTGGTGCTGGTGCTGGGTCTGTTCTCCATCAGCGAAATCCTCCTGCTGCTGGAAAAAACCCATCGCGGCCAGGAAGCGGTGAAAGCCACCGGGCGCATGATGTTCAACCTCAAGGAAGCTTCGGCGGTGTTCGTGGTGAACATCCGTTGCGGTGTGTTCGGTTTCATCATGGGCGTGCTGCCCGGTGCGGGCGCGACCCTCGCCAGCGCCGTGGCCTACATGACCGAAAAACGCATCGCCGGCACCAAGGGCACCTTCGGCCAGGGCGACATGCGCGGCCTGGCCGCCCCGGAAACCGCCATCGGCGCTTCGGCTTGCGGCGCGCTGGTGCCGATGCTGACCCTCGGCGTTCCGGGTTCGGGCACCACGGCAGTGATGATCGGCGCCCTGTCGCTGTACAACATCACACCGGGCCCGCTGTTGTTCCAGCAGCAACCGGACATCGTCTGGGGCCTGATCGCTTCGTTGTTCATCGCCAACATCATGCTGGTGATCCTCAACATCCCGATGATCCGCATCTTCACCCGCATCCTCGCCGTGCCGAACTGGGCACTGGTGCCGGTGATCGCGATCATCACCGGGATCGGCGTCTACGCGGTGCACGCCACCACCTTCGACCTGTTCCTGATGGTTGGCATCGGCATCTTCGGCTACATCCTGCGCAAGCTGGATTTCCCGCTGTCGCCGGTGCTGCTGGGGTTCATCCTCGGCGGTCTGATGGAGCAGAACCTGCGTCGTGCGCTGTCGATTTCCAACGGTGCGCTGGAGATCCTCTGGTCGAGCCCGATCACCTTCGGTGTCTGGGTACTGACCGTGATCATGCTGCTGGTGCCATTGCTGCGAATCTGGCGCAAACGTTCGGTTGCGCGGCGCGCTATTGCCGATGTCTGATCGAACACCCTTCAACGCCTGGTGGGGTACGCCGCTGGTCGGCGCGCTGGGCGGTTACCTCGCCAGTCAGGTCGGCTGGCCGCTGCCATGGATGGTCGGCTCGTTGCTGGCGATCATCCTGGTGCGCTGCCTGACCCCCTGGCAATTGGCGGAAATCCCTGGCGGCCGCAAGTGTGGCCAGTGGATTGTCGGTATCGGTATTGGCCTGCACTTCACCCCGCTGGTGATGGAGCAGGTGCTGAGTCATTTCGGTCTGATCTTCTTCGGTGCACTGGTCACCAGCCTGTCCGCAGTGGTCGGGGTCTGGCTGATGCGGCGCACCGGAGAAGATCGCGCCACCGCGTTTTTCTCCAGCATGCCCGGCGGCTCCGGGGAGATGGTCAACCTCGGCGCCCGCAACGGCGCGGTACTCAGCCGCGTGGCGGCGGGCCAGAGCCTGCGGGTGCTGGTGGTGGTGCTCTGTGTGCCGGCGGCGTTCAAATACCTGTTGGGCGACGGCGCGCCGATTTCCCACGCCGGCAGCATCGATTGGCGCTGGCTGGCGGTGCTGTTTCCTGCTGGCGCCTTGGCGGCCTGGATCTGGGAACGCCTGCGCCAACCCAACCCCTGGCTGTTCGGACCGTTGCTGGTCAGTGCCGCCGTGAGCATCGGTTGGGACTTGCACATCGGTCTGCCCAATGGTGGCAGCCAGATCGGCCAATGGCTGATCGGCAGCGGTTTGGGCTGTCATTTCAACCGTCAGTTTTTCCGCCGCGCGCCCTCGTTCATGGGCCGAACCCTGATCGGCACGGTGTTGACCATGTTGATTGCGACAGCGGCGGCACTGGGCCTGAGTGCCCTGACCCACCTGGATTTGCGCTCGCTGACTTTGGGGATGATGCCGGGCGGGATTGCGGAGATGAGCCTGACGGCAGAGACCCTGCAATTGTCAGTGCCGCTGGTGACGGCGATGCAGGTGATGCGGCTGTTGTTTGTGCTGTTTCTGGCGGAGCCATTGTTCAAGTATTGGAACCGGCAACCTGAGTCTTCCCGATAGACCGAGTCGCCCCCTTCGCGAGCAGGCTCGCTCCCACAAAGATTTTGTGAACGCCACAAATCCACTGTGGGAGCGAGCCTGCTCGCGAAGGGGCCGGCCCCGTCAACGCATCAGATTGGCGGTAACCGCCAATCAATCGGCATCTCGCCATTCTGCTCCAGAAACTTGTTAGTCCGGCTGAAATGCCCGCATCCCAGAAAACCACGATACGCCGACAACGGCGACGGATGCACCGAGGTCAGCACCAGGTGCTTGGTGGCATCGATCAGCTTCTGTTTGCTCTGGGCATGGGAGCCCCACAGCATGAACACCAGATGCGGCTGCGTCTGGCTGACCACTTCAATGATCCGGTCGGTGAAGAATTGCCAGCCCTTGTCCTTGTGCGCATTGGCGTTGGCGCGCTCCACGGTCATGGTGGTATTGAGCATCAGCACGCCCTGATCGGCCCAGCTTTGCAGGTAGCCGTGGTTGGGGATGTCGATGTTCAGGTCGCGTTTCAGTTCCTTGTAGATGTTCAGCAGTGACGGCGGCGTCGGCACTCCCGGCTGCACCGAGAAGCACAAGCCATGGGCCTGGCCCGGGCCGTGGTACGGGTCCTGGCCGAGGATGACCACCTTGACCTTGTCCAGCGGCGTCGAGTTGAGGGCGTTGAAGATCAACGGGCCTGGTGGATAGATTTCCTTGCCGGCCGCCCGCTCCTCTTGCAGGAAATTACGCAACTCTGCCATGTAGGGCCGGTCGAATTCGGCACGCAGTGCCTCCTTCCAGCTCGGTTCGAGTTTGATACGGTCATCAGCAGTCATGGTTACATCCGGCAAAAACAATGGGGCGAACCCTAAGAAGGCCCATCGCGCTTGTCAATTGATCTGACACGGATCCGGCACTTTCCCACACAGCGATCATACTTATCCCTCAAATTCCCGATCGAGGTCATGATGAATCTGCACTTCGAAGAACTCACCGGCACCGACGGCGCCCGCATCGGCATTGCCAGTCTGGATGCTGAACAATCACTTAACGCCCTGTCCCTGCCCATGATCAACGCCCTGCGCGACCGGATGGGCGCCTGGGCCAAGGATCCGCAAATCGTCTGCGTCCTGCTGCGTGGCAACGGCGCCAAGGCCTTTTGCGCCGGCGGTGAAGTGCGCAGCCTAGTGCAGGCCTGCCGCGCCAGCCCGGGCCAGGTGCCGCCGCTGGCTGCGCAATTTTTCAACGCGGAATATCGCCTGGACTTCAGCCTGCACACCTACCCCAAGCCGCTGATCTGCTGGGGCCATGGCTATGTGCTGGGCGGTGGCATGGGCCTGCTGCAGGGCGCAAGCATCCGCATTGTCACCCCGAGCAGTCGATTGGCGATGCCGGAAATCAGCATCGGCCTGTACCCCGACGTCGGCGCCAGCTGGTTCCTGTCGCGCCTGCCCGGCAAGCTCGGCCTGTTTCTCGGTCTGACCGGCGCGCACATGAACGGTCGCGATGCGATCGACCTGGACCTGGCCGATCGCTTCCTGCGCGATGACCAGCAGGAGGATCTGATCGAAGGCCTGTTGCAGTTGAACTGGCAGGAGCAGACGCCCATGCAGCTCAACAGCCTGCTCAAGGCCCTGCAGCAGGAAGCTGCCGCGCAGATGCCGGAAGCCAAGTGGCTGCCACGCCGCCAGCGCATCGATGAACTGCTGGATGTCAGTGATGTGCGCTGCGCCTGGAAAGCCATCAGCGCACTGCGCGATCACACCGATATGTTGCTCGGCCGCGCCGCCCGGACCATGAGCGAAGGCTCGCCCTTGACCGCGCATCTGGTATGGGAACAGATCATCCGCGCCCGGCACATGTCGTTGGCGCAGGTTTTCCAGATGGAATACACCCTGAGCCTCAATTGCTGCCGTCATCCGGAATTCAGCGAAGGGGTACGCGCGCGTTTGATCGACAAGGACCAGAAACCGCACTGGCATTGGCCGGATATCAACAATGTGCCGGATGCGGTGGTGCAGGCGCATTTCCACAAAGTATGGGAAGGCCGGCATCCACTGGCCGATCTCTCCGAGTACTGAACAAAACCAACTGTAGGAGCGAGCCTGCTCGCGATGGTGTATCAGACACAGTGGTGTCGACTGACACTCCATCGCGAGCAGGCTCGCTCCTACAGAAGAGGTTGCGTTCAGGTCCGATTAACGGTGATTCCCCCGGTCATCATGATCGCCATGTCCATTACGGTCGCCTCGCCGATCATGATTGTCGTTGCGTCCACCACCACGGTGATCGTTATCCCAGTTCCCACGGTTGCGACCGTCCCATCCATGGTTCTGATACGCCCGGGAGTCCGGGCGCGACTGGTAGTAACGCGGCGATTGCTGGTAATAGCGCGGCGATGGCTGATAAACCCGGGGCTGATAGTAGTAGCGCGGGGTTGGCTGGTAATACCTGGCCGGCGGTGAGTAATACCGGCGAGGTGGCGTGTAATACCCGTCGTTCGAGTAGTACGAGCCACCGGAGTAATACGTCGGCGCAGGCGACGTATAGACCTCGGAACTGTAGTAGCTGCCTCCCTCATCGTAATAGGGCACGCACCCGCCCAGGGACAATCCCAACACAGCAGTCAATAGAATTCGGCGTAGCTGCTTTCGACAGGACATGGCGGCCTCCTGGACCGCGAGTGAGCCGCACCAGCGACGCTGGCAGGCGACAGCCGATCATTCAGTGACTGTCACAATATCTGACACTGGATTCGGAATCTGGTGCGTTCCGGAAACAAGTTGAAACATCTCGCCGATGAAAGGTTTTTCATCCATTCACGCGCCGATTAATGGTGGCCGTGGTGATATCCACCGCCGTAATAACGCGCGCCGTGCCCGCAGCAGGAGTAATAGCGATAGCCGCCATAAAACCGCGGGCCGCCGTAGTAATAACGCGGACCGTAGTAGTAGGAATACGGCGCGTAGCCGGGGTAGTAGTAAGGCGAGGAGTAGTAGTCATAGTCACCGGCATAGTAATAGCAGCCGGACAAACCAAGACCCAATACAGCGGCGAACAACAATCGACGAAACATGGCGGCCTCCTGAAAGACCTCCGGCCGAGACAAGCCGACCGATACCTGTTTTGACTCGAAAACGCCGAGCAAGTGCATCGCGCCAGCAACCTTCAGATCAGCGGCCGACACGTCCCATTGCAGTGCGTCGACGCACCATCAAAAGGCAACACGGCCTCCCCTTCTCCAGTCATCAATCGCGTAATCCCCGCGCCAGAGCACTTGCGCCGACTTGGCACGGCTCTCGCTTTAGCAAAGCCGTGCAGGAGTCATCACAGGTTCGCGGCACCACAATTTGCAATGGCTGACTAGGGTTCCGGCTCGCACTGGCGAGTGACTGGTCCGAGAGTTGGCGACCTCCAGTTGAGGTTACACGGCGGGACAAAAGCCCGGGAGACAAGCCACCGTTCGCGGTGCCGCGTTGCCTTCTGCCCGCCCTTGATCAACTGGAGAATCCGAGATGTCCCGACTACGTTTCCCCGCCCTCCTCGCCGCTGCGTTTGCAGCATTGCTCAGCACCCAATCCCATGCCGCACAGAAAGACCACTTCAGCGTCTGCTGGACGATCTATGCCGGCTGGATGCCCTGGGAATATGCCGGCAGCCAGGGCATCGTCGATAAATGGGCGAAGAAGTACGGCATCAAGATCGATGTGGTGCAGCTCAACGACTACGTCGAATCCATCAACCAGTACACCGCCGGCCAGTTCGACGGCTGCACCATGACCAACATGGATGCACTGACCATCCCAGCCGCCGGTGGCGTCGACAGCACCGCACTGATCGTCAGCGATTTCTCCAATGGCAACGACGGCATCGTGCTCAAGGGCGAAGGCAAGAAAGTCGCCGACCTCAAGGGCATGGACGTCAATCTGGTGGAGTTGTCGGTCTCCCATTACCTGCTGGCCCGCGCCCTGGACTCGGTGGACCTCACCGAAAAAGACCTGAAAGTGGTCAACACCTCCGACGCCGACATCTCGGCGGCCTTCAACACCGCTCAGGTCAACGCTGTCACCACCTGGAACCCGATGCTCTCGGACATCAAGGCCAAGCCTGCGGTGACTGAAGTCTTCAACTCCAGCCAGATCCCCGGCGAAATCATGGACATGATGGTGGTCAACTCCCAGACCCTCAAAGACAACCCGGCCCTGGGCAAGGCACTGACCGGTGCCTGGTTCGAAGTGGTCGAGTTGATGAACGCGAAAAACGCCGCCAGCAACGCCGCGCTCGAACATATGGCCAAGGCTTCGGGCACCGACCTGGCCGGTTTCCAGGCGCAACTGGACACCACCAAATTGTTCGCCACGCCCAAGGAAGCCCTCGCGTTCAGCACCAGCAAGCAACTGCCGGAAACCATGCGCAAGGTCGCCGAATTCTCGTTCCAGCACGGTTTGCTGGGTGAAGGCGCCAAAGACACCAGCGCCGTCGGCATGGCCTTCGCCAACGGCGTGACCAGCGGTGACAAGGGCAACCTCAAGCTGCGCTTCGACCCCAGCTACGTGCAGATGGCTGCCGACGCCAAGCTGTAACAAGAGGACCTGGCCATGCGCCTGATCAATCGCCACCCGGATCGCCCGAGTCGCCTGTTGCTGGTGATCCTGCCGTTCGCCCTAGTGCTGCTCGCCTACTTCATGGGCTCGGCCGAACGGCTGATGGACAACCCCAACGACAAGCTGCTGCCCAGCGCCGTGCAAATGACCGATGCGGTGAAACGCGTGGCCTTCGTCGCCGACAGCCGCACCGGCGAATATCTACTGTGGCAAGACACCGCCTCCAGCCTGCAACGCCTGGCCATCGGCCTGGGCATCAGCGCGCTCGCCGGGCTGTGCCTGGGTATCGCCGCCGGCACCCTGCCGCTGTTCGGCGCGCCGTTGTCGCCACTGCTGACGATGCTGTCGATGGTGCCGCCGCTGGCGATCCTGCCGATCCTGTTCATCGTCTTTGGCCTGGGTGAGTTGTCGAAAGTGATGCTGATCGTGATCGGCATCACCCCGGCCCTGGCCCGTGATCTGGAACAGCGCGCCCGGGAAATTCCCGTGGAGTTGCTGATCAAGGCCCAGACCCTCGGTGCCTCGACCTGGACTTTGATGCTGCGCGTGGTGCTGCCGCAATTGCTGCCGCGCCTGTTGATCTCTTTGCGGCTGATGCTCGGCTCGGCGTGGTTGTTCCTGATCGCCGCCGAAGCCATCGCCTCCACCGACGGTCTCGGCTATCGAATTTTCCTGGTGCGGCGTTATCTGGCGATGGACGTGATTTTGCCCTACGTGGTGTGGATCACCCTGCTCGCCTGGCTGATGGATTGGGGGCTCAAATACCTGACCCGCCGTGCGTTCCCCTGGTATGAGGGGGCCGCCAAATGAGCTTCATCACCGTCAAGAACGTCTGGCAGCAATACGCCGATCAAGTCGTGCTGGAAGGCCTGAACCTGAACGTCAACGAAGGTGAGTTCTGCACACTCGTCGGCGCTTCCGGCTGCGGTAAATCGACCTTCCTGCGCTTGTTGCTCGGTCAGGAAAAAGCCAGTCGCGGCGAGATCCTCCTCGACGGCCAACCACTGACCGCAGAACCGGACGCCAGCCGTGGCGTGGTGTTCCAGCGCTACTCGGTGTTCCCACACCTGAGCGTGCTGGACAACGTCGCCCTGGGTCTTGAATTGCCGCGTTCGCCACTGCTTGGCCGGCTGTTTGGCAGCGCTAAAAAACAGGCCCGCGAACAGGCCTCGGTGCTGCTGCACAAAGTCGGCCTCGGCCACTCGCTGGACAAGTACCCGGCGCAGTTGTCCGGTGGCATGCAGCAACGACTGGCCATCGCCCAGGCGCTGATCATGAAACCCCGCGTGCTGCTGCTCGACGAGCCGTTCGGCGCCCTCGATCCGGGCATTCGCAAAGACATGCACGCCTTGCTCCTGGAGCTGTGGCGCGAGACCCGGCTGACCGTATTCATGGTCACCCACGACCTGTCCGAAGGTTTCAGCCTCGGCACCCGCTTGCTGGTGTTCGACAAGGTCCGCCTCGACCCGCACGCCCCCGGCGCCTATGGCGCGCGCATCACCTACGACATCCCTTTGAACAGCGACCGCCGCGCCAGCCGCGCCGCCGTCGACGCCCTGCCGGCGCCATTGGCAGGCACGCTTCGTATCGCTTAGAGGAATCTGCAAATGACTGATTCAACCCAACTGTTCCCGCCCTTCGCCGAAGAAATGCTTCCCGGTGGCGGCCATCGTTCATTCGTGCTCAAGCGCGGCCAATTGCTGCGCCTGACCGATATTCGTGGCGGCGCCAATGTCAGCCTGACGTTGCTCAATGCCAACGAAAAAACCGAGCGCCTGAACCTGCCCGACAGCCTTAAATGCCAGCACACCGCCAAGCTCACAACGGGCCATTGCCTGTACTCGGACATGGGCCGCGTGTTGGCAGCGATCACCGCCGACACCTGCGGCTGGAGTGACAGCCTCGGCGGTGTGCTGTGCGCCGAGGAAGTCGCGGAAAAATACGGCGCCGGGCGCTATCAGGAGCTGCGCAACGGCTTCTTTCGCAACGGCACCGACAACCTGCTCGTAGAGCTGGGCAAGTGGGGTTTGGGCCTGTCCGACCTGCTGATGACGCTCAACCTGTTCAGCCGGGTGAACGTCGATGAAGACGGACGTTTCCACTTTGTCGAAGGCAACTCCAAGGCCGGCGACTACATCGAGTTGTACGCGCCGATGGACACGCTGGTGGTGCTCACCGCCCTGCAACACCCGATGGATCCCTCGCCGCAATACGCACCGAAACCCTTGAAGCTCAGCTGGATGAACGCCGACCCCAGCGTCGCCGAACACTGCCGTACTTCGCGCCCGGAAAACGAGCGCGGCTTCATCAACACCGACCGCCTGTTCGCCTGAGGATCGTTGCCATGTCACTTGCACTCGCTACCGCTGCCAAGCAACCCGAAGCCGCGATCTACCGCGCCACCATCCCCGCCGGCGAACCCTGGCTGATGGAGGTCAAGGCCGGCCAGACCCTGCGCATCCTCGACCTGGAAGGCAATCAGGCGGTCGATACGCTGTTCTACAGCCTCGCCAACCCGAAAGAACGCTACGACGTGCAACGCACCCTGCGCCGGCAGAACAGCGTCTACCTGAGCACCGGCAGCGTGCTGTATTCCAACCTCGGCAAACCGATGCTGACCATCGTCGACGACACCTGCGGGCGCCACGACACCCTGGGTGGCGCCTGCGCGCAAGAGAGCAACACCGTGCGCTACGCCCTGGAAAAACGCTACATGCACAGCTGCCGCGACAACTACCTGCGCGCCTGCGTCCACGATGGGCGACTGGGCAAGGGTGATATCGGGCCGAACATCAACTTCTTCATGAACGTACCGGTCACCGCCGACGGCGGGCTGACCTTCGAAGACGGGATTTCCGCACCGGGCAAGTACGTCGACCTGCGCGCCGAGATGGACGTGATCGTGCTGATTTCCAACTGCCCGCAACTGAACAACCCATGCAACGCCTACAACCCGACCCCTGCGGAGCTGTTGGTATGGAACTGAAATTCGCGCGGTTGCGTCACTGGTTGTTTGCCCTGTGCCAGGCCCGTTCGGGGCAGTGCCTAAAACCTCAAGACCACCACCCTCCACTGTAGGAGCGAGCCTGCTCGCGAAAAACGCGAAGCCACCGCTGGGCATCTGGATGTGCGCGTCATCGTTCACGACCATCGCGAGCAGGCTCGCTCCTACAGGGGTTCGGCGGTGTGCTCAAGTAAATGGATTCTGCCGCCGGGGACGACCCCGGCGCTCATCGAAAAACTGCGGGACGGCCCGCATCCCCTCCAGGGGTCATGCCATGTTCGAAAAAGTCCTGATTGCCAACCGTGGCGCCATCGCCTGTCGCATCCTGCGCACCTTGCGTGAACTGCAAGTCCCGGGCGTCGCCGTTTACTCCGAAGCCGATGCCGCCAGCCTGCATATCCTGCAAGCCGATGAAGCCCACAGCCTGGGTGAAGGCGCGGCTGCCGGTACTTATCTGGCGGTGGAAAAAATCCTCGCCATAGCCAAAGCCAGTGGCGCCACGGCGATCCACCCCGGCTATGGCTTTCTCTCGGAAAACGCCGCGTTTGCCCAAGCCTGTGAAGCGGCCGGCATCGCCTTCATCGGCCCGACACCCGAGCAACTGCGGGTATTCGGCCTCAAGCACACCGCCCGCGCCCTGGCCAGGCAACACGACGTGCCGATGCTCGAAGGCACCGAACTGCTCGACAGCCTCGAAACCGCGCTGCTCGCCGGCGAACAGGTCGGTTATCCGGTGATGCTCAAAAGCACCGCCGGCGGTGGTGGCATCGGCATGCGTGTGTGCCGCGACGCCGCCGAGTTGAGCGAGTCCTTCGAAGCGGTCAAACGCCTGGGGCAGAACAACTTCAGTGACGCTGGCGTGTTCATCGAGAAATACATCCAGCGCGCCCGGCATCTGGAAGTGCAGGTGTTCGGTGACGGCCAAGGTGAAGTGATCGCTCTCGGCGTGCGCGATTGCTCGGTGCAACGGCGCAATCAGAAAGTCCTCGAAGAAACCCCGGCACCCAACCTGCCTGAAGGCATGGCCGATGAACTGTGCGCAGCGGCGATCAAGCTGGCCAAGGCGGTGAACTATCGCAGTGCCGGCACCGTGGAATTCGTGTTCGACAGTGATGACCAGCGCTTCTACTTCCTCGAAGTGAACACCCGTTTGCAGGTGGAGCACGGAGTCACCGAACAGGTGTGGGGCGTGGATCTGGTGCGCTGGATGATCGAGTTGGCGGCCGGTGATCTGCCGCCGTTGAACGTACTGAGCCAGGGTTTGAAAGCCGACGGCCATGCGATCCAGGCACGTCTGTATGCAGAAGATCCGGGCCGTGATTTCCAGCCGAGCCCCGGCCTGCTTACCGCCGTGAATTTCCCCGCTGCCGATGGCAAGCACTTGCGCATCGACACCTGGGTGGAGGCCGGGTGCGAGATCCCGCCGTACTTCGACCCGATGATCGCCAAGGTCATCAGTTGGGCGCCAACCCGCGAAGCAGCCCGCGCCGATCTGCATCAGGCGCTGGGCGACAGCCTGCTCTACGGGGTGGAAACCAACCGCGATTACCTGCGGCAGATTTTGCTCGATGCGCCGTTCGCCAGCGGCCAGCCGTGGACCCGTTGCCTGGAAAACCTGATCTATCAGTCCAACACTTTTGAAGTGCTCAGCGCCGGCACCCAGACCAGCGTCCAGGACTACCCCGGTCGCCTGGGTTACTGGGCCGTGGGCGTGCCGCCTTCGGGACCGATGGACAGTCGCGCCCTGCGGCTGGGTAATCTTTTGCTCGGTAATGAAGAAGGTGCCGCCGCGCTGGAAATCACCATGAGCGGACCCATGCTGCGCTTTAATTGCGCGGCCGTGGTGGCGGTAACCGGCGCAGCGATCCCGCTGACGTTGAACGGTGGAACCGTCGCCATGAACACGGCGTTGCTGATTCCCGCCGGCGCGACCTTGAGCCTGGGCACCATCGCCGGTGCGGGCGCACGCAGCTACCTGTGCCTGCGCGGTGGTCTGCAAGTGCCGGATTATCTGGGCAGCAAAAGCACCTTCACCCTCGGCCAGTTCGGCGGCCATGGCGGACGCGCCTTGCGCACCGGTGATGTGTTGCATGTGCCGGCATTGAACGACCGCAGCAATGGCGCGCAACTGGCTGAGCATCAGGTCAGCGAACTGCCTGCCGTGCGACACATCCGGGTGATTTACGGCCCCCACGGTGCACCGGAGTACTTCACGGAAAACTACATCGGCACCTTCTTTGCGACCCAGTGGGAAGTGCATTTCAATTCCAGCCGTACCGGTGTCCGCCTGATCGGCCCGAAACCGGAATGGGTGCGTGCCGACGGTGGCGAGGCCGGGCTGCATCCGTCGAACATTCACGACAATCCCTACGCGATTGGCGCGGTGGATTTCACCGGGGACATGCCGGTGATCCTCGGGCCGGATGGGCCGAGCCTGGGCGGCTTCGTGTGCCCGGTGACGGTGATCGAGGCAGATCTGTGGCAGTTGGGGCAGCTCAAGGCCGGGGACAAGGTGCAATTCCATCCTGTCGATCTCAAGACCGCCCGCCATCTCGCCCTGAAATGGACTACCCCCTGTAGGAGCGAGCCTGCTCGCGATGAGGGCTTCACATCCGACATCACCGTGACTGACACACCGCAATCACGAGCAGGCTCGCTCCTGCAGGGGCTTGTGTCGCCTGTGGTGTTGGATATTGGGCAGGATGATACGAGGTTGGTCGCGAGGCTTTCCGGCGACACCCACCTGCTTCTAGAGATTGGCGCACCCGAACTGGATCTTGTTTTACGCTTCCGCGCCCACGCCCTCATGCAGGCCCTGGAAGGCAAAAACCTGCACGGCGTGATCGACCTCACACCCGGTATCCGCTCGCTGCAACTGCACTACCAGCCCGAGCAACTGCCGCTCGCCGATCTGCTGGGCATCGTCGCTGGCGAATGGGACGCCGTGTGCGCCGCCAACGACCTGCAAGTGCCGTCGCGCATCGTCCATCTGCCGCTGTCCTGGGACGACCCGGCCTGCCAGTTGGCGATCGAGAAATACATGACCACCGTGCGCAAGGACGCGCCGTGGTGCCCGAGCAACCTGGAGTTCATCCGCCGCATCAACGACCTGCGGAACCTCGATGAAGTGCAGCGCACGGTGTTCGACGCCAGCTATCTGGTGATGGGCCTGGGGGATGTCTACCTCGGCGCGCCGGTGGCCACGCCCCTCGATCCGCGGCATCGTCTGGTGACCACCAAATACAACCCGGCACGCACCTGGACCGCGGAAAACTCGGTGGGCATCGGCGGCGCCTACATGTGCGTGTACGGCATGGAAGGCCCCGGCGGTTATCAGTTCGTGGGTCGGACCTTGCAGATGTGGAACCGCTACCGCGAGGTCGCCGCGTTCGATGGCAAACCCTGGCTGCTGCGCTTCTTCGACCAGATCCGTTTCTACCCGGTGAGCGCCGATGAACTGCTGCGCATCCGTCGTGACTTCCCCCTCGGGCGCTTCGATCTGGATATCGAGCACAGCCAGTTGAACCTCGCCGATTACCAGGCGTTTTTGGCGCAAGAGGCGCAGACCATCGCGGCCTTTCGCGAGCAGCAACAAGGCGCATTCAACGCCGAGCGCGAGCGCTGGATCGCCAGCGGCCAGGCGCACTTCGAGAGCGAAGAAGCCGCCACACAAACCAGCGAAGACGCCCCACTGGCCGTCGGTGAAATGAGCGTCGACAGCCACATCGCCGGCAATCTCTGGCAAGTGCAGGTGGACATCGGCAGCCGTGTCGAGGCCGGCGATGTGCTGGTGATTCTGGAGTCGATGAAGATGGAAATCCCGGTACTTGCGCCCACCGCTGGCGTGGTGCGCGAAATCCGCGTGCAACCGGGTTCGGCGGTGCGCGCCGGACAGCGCGTCGTGGTGCTGGCTCTCGATTGAACCCATTTTGAAAAGGACACACACCATGAATTTGCAACTTGATGCCCTGCGTACTGCCTACCGCACCGGCGAGACCACGCCGCGCAAACTACTGTTGACTCTTCGGGAAAAAGCTGCCGCGCTGAACCCGGACTATCACCTGTTCATTCATCTGCTCAGCGTCAAAGAACTGGAACCCTATCTCGCCGCGCTCGACGGTCGTGACATCGACAGCCTGCCGCTGTACGGCGTGCCATTTGCGATCAAGGACAACATCGATTTGGCCGGCATCCCGACCACGGCGGCGTGCCCGGCCTTCAGCTACGTGCCGCAGCGCTCTGCCACCATCGTCGAACAACTGCTGGCCCTGGGCGCGATTCCACTGGGCAAGGCCAATCTCGACCAGTTCGCCACCGGCCTCAATGGCAGTCGCTCGCCCTACGGCGTTTGCCCCAACAGCGTGCTGCCGGAGTATCCGTCGGGTGGTTCCAGCGCCGGTTCTTCGCTGGCCGTGGCGCTTGGCGTGGCGAGTTTTGCCCTTGGCACCGACACCGCAGGCTCCGGACGCGTGCCGGCGGCGTTGAACAACCTGGTGGGGATGAAAGCGACTAAAGGGTTGATCTCCACGGCGGGTGTCGTGCCGGCCTGTCGCACGCTCGATTGCGTAACCACCTTTACCGCCACCGCCCGGGAGGCCAGTCAGTTGCTGGCGCTTACCGCACGCCTCGATCCACGGGACGAATACAGCCGCAGCAATCCACTGTGGAATGACGGTTCGGCGTTCGGGGCGGTACGTGCGTTTCGCTTTGGCGTGCCCCGGGCGCAAGACCTGGAGTTCTTCGGATGCACTCAAGGTCCGGCGTTGTTTGCTCATGCCGTCGAGCAGCTGAAGGCGCTGGGCGGCGAGGCGGTAGAGCTGGATCTGTCACCGTTTCTCGAAGCGGCGCGCTTGCTATACGAAGGGCCGTGGGTGGCTGAGCGCTACAGCGTGGCTGGTGAATTGATGGAGCAGAATCCCGAAGCGGTGCTGCCGGTGATTCGTGCGGTGTTGGCCAAGGCCCCGGCGGTCAGCGGCGTACAGACCTTCCGCGCCCAATACCGGCTGCAAGCGTTGAAAGCCCTGTGCGACAAGGCGCTGGAAGGACTCGATTGCGTCGTCACGCCAACCATTGGCCGCCCTGTCACGCTGGCTGAGCTGGATGCCGAGCCCGTGCTGCGCAATTCGGAACTGGGTTACTACACCAACTTCATGAACCTGCTCGACTACGCCGCCATCGCCGTGCCCAGCGGTTTCATGGACAACGGCCTGCCCTGGGGCGTGACGCTGTTTGGCCGGGCGTTTACCGATCAATACCTACTGAGCGTGGCCGATGCCCTGCAAGGTTTGTCGATGCCTGCACCTGCTGCTGCCGCTCGCAATGATCGTGCGCGACTGGTGGTCTGTGGCGCGCATCTGGATGGCCTGGCGTTGAACTGGCAGCTCAAGCGGCGTGGCGCGCGATTATTGGAAACGACCTTCAGCTCACCTGATTATCAGCTCTATGCCCTGGCCGGTGGCCCGCCGTTTCGTCCGGGTATGGTGCGGGTCAAGGACGGCGGCGTGGCGATTGCCGTAGAAGTGTGGGAATTGCCCAGCAGCGAACTGGGCTCGTTCCTCACCGGCATCCCGGCGCCGCTGGGGTTGGGCAAGGTGCAACTGGCGGACGGGCGCTGGGAGAGCGGGTTCATTTGTGAGGCGTATGGGTTGGAAGGCGCGGTCAATATCAGTCATCTCGGTGGGTGGCGAACATACCTGAAAACCCTGGGCTAACCCGGAACCTGTAGGAGCGAGCCTGCTCGCTATGACGTCGTCACATCCAACATGAATGTCGACTGACACACCGCCATCGCGAGCAGGCTCGCTCCTACAAGGTCCGGGTGCAATCCAAGACCATTCGCAGCACACATGAAGCAGCTATTTCCCGGCCGTTACCACTAGAATGCATGCCATCGGATTATTGCCAATGGAATTGCCATGCCGCTGCGCTCGCCGCTGTACTCTCAACGTTCATTGATCCTCACGCTGGTCGCATTGTTGGGCGCGGGCTTCCTGGCCACTTCCTTCCTCAGTTACTACGCCTCACGGGCGTCGATCCGCGACAACATCGTCAACACCGAGCTGCCGCTGACTTCGGACACCGTCTACTCGGAAATCCAGAAAGACCTGGTCCGGCCGATCCTGATTTCCTCGATGATGGCCCGCGACACCTTCATGCGCGACTGGGTGGTCAACGGCGAACGCGACACCGACCAGATGACCCGCTACCTCAACGAGGTCATGACCCACTACGGCGCCTACACCGCCTTCTTCGTCTCCAACGCCAGCCTGACCTACTACCACGCCAAAGGTGTGCTCAAGCAGGTCAAGGCCACGGAACCGCGCGATACCTGGTACTTCCGTGTGCGGGACATGAAGGATCCCTACGAAATCAACGTCGATCCTGATTTGGCCAACAAGGACAACCTGACGGTCTTCATCAACTACAAGGTCTACGACTACAACGACCGTTTCATCGGTGCGGCAGGGGTCGGGCTGACGGTCGATGCGGTGATCAAGCTGATCGACAAGTACCAGCAGCGCTATCAGCGCAGCGTGTACTTCGTCGACACGTTCGGGCGCCTGGTACTCACGGGTGCCGAGGGCGGTCCGGAGGGAGCGCTGGCCGGACGCACCTTGGGTGAACTCGACAGCATGAAAAACCTGGTCAGCCAGTTGCCCAAGCCCCACAGCGGCAGCTACGAATATTCAGGCGAGGGCCAGGGACATTTCCTCAACGTGCGGTTCATTCCGGAACTGAACTGGTACTTGTTCGTCGACAAGCGCGAAGACGGCGATCTCAGTGACATCCGCCGCTCGCTGTACCTCAACCTGCTGATCTGCCTGATCGTCACGCTGACCGTGCTGGCGCTGATCCATCAGGTGATCAAGCGTTATCAGAACAGGATTCAGACCCAGGCCACCCTCGACAGCTTGACCGAACTGCCCAACCGTCGCGGCTTCGACCTGCTGGCCGCGCAAGCCATGCACGAGGCCCAGCGCGAGCCCAAGCCGCTGACGGCGTTGCTGCTGGACCTGGACCATTTCAAGGCCCTGAACGACACCTACGGCCACATGGCCGGCGATCAGGTGCTGATCGGCTTCGCCCGGGACCTGGAAAGCTGCCTGCGCCATTCAGACATCGTCTGCCGCTGGGGTGGCGAAGAGTTCATCGTGCTGCTCAAGGACACCGATGGCGAAACCGGCAAGATGATCGCCGAGAAAATTCGCCAACATGTGGAGCAACAGGCCTACAGCTACGATGGCCGCAGCCTGCATCTGACCGTCAGTATCGGCCTGACCACCCTGCAACACGACGACACCTTGCACACCCTGCTGTCGCGGGCCGATCATGCGATGTACCGGGCCAAGCAAAGTGGCCGTAACCGAACCTGTGTGGAACTGCCGCACTCCAGCTATGCGTATCCATGATGAGCCAGCCTGACCTCTGCCCGGCCTGCGGCGCCCGCAACGACTGCGCCCTGGCCGACCCGCGAACCGCCGATCGGGCGTGCTGGTGCTACGGCGTCAGCATCGACCCTGCGGTACTCGAAGCGCTGCCGCTCGAGCTGCGTAACGCCGCCTGCCTGTGCCCGCGCTGCGCCGAGGTCGAGGCGCAGTTGCAAGCAGCCTCCCGGCCGATCAAGTAAGATGCGCGCCCATTTCCCCATCGATACTTGAGTCATGCGCGTCGACCGTTTCCTCAGCAACCTGCCCCGCTTCAACCGCAAGCAGGTGCGTCTGTTGCTGGTGGAAAAGCGTGTCAGGATCGACGGAAAAATCGTCAGCGACCCCCATGCCGAGGTCCGCGAGTTCAGTCGTGTCGAAGTCGATGACGAAGTCCTGCAAACCGGCAAGCCGCTGCGCCACTTCATGCTGTACAAACCCGCCGGTTGCGTCAGCGCCACCCGCGATCCGCAGCACCCCACCGTGCTCGACCTGATTCATGAACCGGACAAGGACGAACTGCACATTGCCGGTCGCCTGGATTTCAACACCACCGGGCTGATGCTGATCACCAACGACGGCAGCTGGTCACGCCGCCTGACCCAGCCACAGACCAAACTGCCAAAGGTCTATTACGTCGAGACCGAGCAGGACATCGGCCCGGAATACGCCGTCAAATTCACCGAGGGCCTGTACTTCGCCTTCGAAGACCTCACCACTCAACCGGCCGGGCTAGAGCTGCTGGGACCGAAATCCGCACGACTTAGCATCGTCGAGGGTCGCTACCATCAGGTGAAGCGCATGTTCGGTCACTTCGACAACAAAGTGCTGCGCCTGCATCGCGAACGCATGGGCCCGCTGGTGCTCGACGAAACGTTGAAACCGGGCGAATACCGCCCACTGCGCGATGAAGAGATCGCTCTGATATAAGCCCGCGACCGCTCAGCAGAAAGTTGTCGAACAATTTACCAACGGCACTTGCGCAATGATGTGACCCCTGCTTGAATCAGGACGTCGGCCGAAATGTGACCGACGAGTCACAACATACTTCTAAGAAACTTTTTGCCGGTAGGAACCCATGGGTTCCGGCCTCACCCGGCAGACTGCCCGCCAATAACAATACCCGTCGACCGGCTGCAATGGATCGACATGGGCCTCCAAAAATTCCAGGCATATGCCTACCTGTCACAAAGCTCGTGCAATCTCATTTGCGCGCATACCCGCTTGCCAGGAGTCTTATGACATGAGGCCAGAAATCGCTGTGCTGGATATACAGGGTCAATATCGGGTTTACACGGAGTTCTATCGCGCAGGCGCCGCAGAGAAGACCATCATTCTGGTCAACGGCTCGATGTCCACGACTGCGTCGTTTGCTCAAACCGTGAAAAACCTCTATCCGCAATTCAATGTGGTCTGCTACGACCAGCCCTATGCGGGCCAGTCAAAAGCCCACAACCTGCATGAGAAAATGCTGACCAAGGAAATCGAAGGGCAGATCCTCCTGGAGCTGATCGACCACTTCGCCGCCGAACACGTGCTGTCGTTTTCCTGGGGCGGCGCCGCGACTCTGGTCGCACTCTCGCAACGGCCACGCCGGATCGAAAAAGCCGTCATCAGCTCGTTCTCCCCGGTGGTCAACGCGCACATGCTCGACTACCTCGAACGTGGCGTCGATTACCTTGGCAGCCGGGACGGCGAGCGGGTTGGACACTTGGTGAACGACACCATTGGCAAACACTTGCCATCGTTGTTCAAGCGCTTCAACTACAAGCACGTCAGCTCCCTGGCCGAGCACGAGTACGGGCAAATGCACTTCCACATCAACGACGTGTTGCACAGTGATCGGCAGTGCTACCTGAACGCGGCAAAGAAAATCAACGTGCCGGTGCTGTTCATGAACGGCGAATGGGACGAGTACACCAGCGCCGAAGACGCCCGGCTGTTCGCCAACCACGTGCAACACGGCACCTTCAGCACCCTGCAGGCCACCGGCCACTTTCTCGACCTGGAACACAAAGCCGCCTGCCGAGACAGCCGCAACGCACTGATGGGGTTCCTGAAGCCTGGGCAGTATGAAGCTCGACCGCGTTACAACCACGTCCAGGACCACCATGCATTGGCCATCTGAAACAGCGTCATCGCGAGCAAGCCCCGCCCTGTAGGAGCAAGGCTTGCCCGCGATTGACCGTCACGCGGTCCAAAGCCGTCCAGCGCAAAGAAAAACTTCATTTCCACAGTCACATCTGGTACAAAGTCACCGCTCCGAGCGGGTGTCGTATAATGGCATTACTCCAGCTTCCCAAGCTGATAACGAGGGTTCGATTCCCTTCACCCGCTCCAATCCAATTTTTGTCTCACGTCATTTTTTGACGGGGGATGCAGGTAAAGAAAAAACCGGCCTTGATGGCCGGTTTTTTTGTGTCTGGGGTTTGGTGAGATGGAGCAATGAATCGTTTACTCATTTCCCGCTGATCAATGAACAAATGCGCCGGGGCGAAAGCGTCTACTCTGAGTTTGTTAGTGTTTTTTTCGAAAAACACAGATTTGTTATCAAATTTCTTCCGACATTAATTTTTTCATACTTTCGAAATTAGCGTTTTCGCATAAGATCGACGATCTGTTAGCGTTTTTATTGCGCCAATAAAGGATTTCGATAATGCAAACAGGTTTCAAGACCCTCGCGACCCGTTACAACATCGCATTGGTACAGCCTCTACGTGTCGAATCCATGATCGGCACCGTACGTGTCCATCGCGAAATCGACGGTAATGTGGAAAATCGATATCCGCCAAGCTACCGGCCCGCGGATGATTTCGCGGGACATTTCGAATTCGGCCTCAAATATGAAGAAATTCACCTCGAGTTTTTCGCCCGCCTGTTTGCGGCCATAGGTCCACAGCCTGTTGAAGATTGGTGTCGACGGGAGCCTTTCGGCCAATACGCCCGCCGCACAGGGTTCCTCTACGAATGGCTGACAGGGGCACACCTGGATGTACCTGACGTGACCAATGGCGGCTACGTTGATCTGCTTTCGCCACAGGATTACCTGACTCGCTGCGAACCACTACGAGCACGGCGTTGGCGAATCAACAACAACCTGCCGGGAACGCCTCAGTACTGCCCCTTGATTCGCCGAACGGCGCCTGTGCAGGAAGCTCTGCAATTCGATCTACGCGAAGCGTTGGGAGAATTGGATCAGGCTTTCGGCGCCGACATTCTGATGCGTACGGCCAGCTGGCTGACGTTCAAGGAATCGCGCGCGAGCTTTCTCATCGAAAAAGAAGCCGACCAAGCCGATCGCATCCAGCGCTTTGCCCATGTCATCGCGCAGCATTGCGGCCATATCAAAAACCCATTGAGTAACGACAGTCTGCATTCACTGCAAGCCGGTATTCTTGGGCATGATGCTATCGGCCTGGGCTTGCGGCGCTCTCCGGTGTTTGTGGGGCAAGCCACCATGCGCGAGGACATCGTGCATTACATCGCCCCCCATTTTGCGGACCTCGCGCAGCTATTGGCAGGACTCAACGAGTTTGAAGTTGCCACCCGTGGTGCGGAGTCAGTGGCACGCGCCGCCGTGTTGGCATTCGGCTTCGTGTACATCCATCCCATGCGCGATGGCAACGGCCGGATTCACCGTTTCCTGATCAACGACACTCTGGGCAGGGACAAGGCAGTGCCAGACGGCGTAATACTGCCGGTGTCCGCCACCATCACAAGTTCGATCGACTTCAGGGCCGGATACGACCGTACGCTCGAAGTTTTCTCGCGACCGTTCATGCGGCGTTACGCGACGGCCTATCGATTCGGCGAACTGGTGACCTACGAGGACGGTACCCGCAGCAACTTCATCTTCGATGAATACGAGGACGCGCGCTTTGCATGGCGCTATCCCGATCTGACCGAACACATCCTGTACACCGCTCGCGTCATCGAGCACACGATAAAAAAGGAAATGGCGGATGAAGCCAGAGTACTGATGATCTTTCAGCGGGCACAGGAGCAGTTGAAGGAAGTGCTGGAGATGCCGGACCAGGATGCAAATCGCATCATTCGCTCCATCAAGGAAAATGGTTGGGTGGCATCGGGCAAGCTCAAGAAAGAGTATCCGCAGCTTGAGGATGAGGATAAGGCGGCACGTGTTGTAGAAGCTGTGCGGTCTGTGTTTGAGAATAGAGAAATGGGGATTGGTGAAGAGTGATTTTCGACGGTTTTTGACGGGAGATGCAGGTAAAGAAAAAACCGGCCTTGATGGCCGGTTTTTTTGTGGGCGGAATTTAGTGAATCTCTGGATCTTGCCGAAGCAATTTCTAAATAAGGCAACGTCCTACAATAATCTGGGAATTGTCCGTAAACTCCCGCATTGCTGCGCTTTTGCCACGAGGCCTATAGTCCCAGCGCGCCAAATTGGCGTGTCGGGTTTGGCGACCTGAAGTGGAATGCAAAAGCGCACTGGCTTGCTTGCAGGCGTTTTTGCATCTGTAAAGTTGTCGTTTTATGGCAACTGTACGCGGGAGATCTCAAGATCTGCCGGCTTCCACTCCGGTTCGCCAACCTGCGTACAGTTGCCACCCTTTCGTTTGGCGACGATTGGCTGGTAAACCTCAACTAAGTGGAGCTTTACTCATGCAAGAGTTCATGGCCTTAACCAGTAACGCCGACGATCTCCCCTCGCTTTTTGTGAATACCACACAACCCCTCCACTCCCTGCTCAGCACGGCCAGTTACAGAATTCGGGCCGTGACGCAGATCCTAGAAAATCTCGCGATGCGGGGTGATATCACCACTGACTCGGTCATCCTCAGCGACTTTGCATTGCTCTGCTGCATTCCGCTGCGCGATGGCTGCGATGTTTTGGACGTTATTGCTCGACGCATGGATGCAGAACCGTCGTGATGCCCCAATGGGCGCCCGTCAAGGCGCCCTTTGTATTTAATAGAACTGGCAACCATGTCCATGGAGGACGCAAAGATGCTTTACCCAATAGCGATTTCAAAGGGAGACGCCCAACACGCATGGGGCGTGGAAGTCCCCGACTTGCCAGGTTGTTTTTCCGCCGCTGAGAACCTGGACGACGTGATAGTCATGGCTCGCGAAGCCATTGAGGGGCACTTGGAGATTCTTATAGAGGATGGCGCTCCCATCCCGCCAGCCAATGACGTTTCTCTGCATGCAGCAAGTTCAAAGTACGCAGGCTGCATATGGGCAACAATCGATATGGATACAAACGATTTCAACGGAGCGCCCAGAACATGACCCAAAATATCTACGACGACTCCAACTTCTTCCACGGCTACAGCCAGATGGCCCGTTCCATCAATGGCCTTGATGCCGCACCGGAATGGCCCGCACTGAAGGCCATGCTACCGCCCATGCAAGGCTTGAAGGTCGTGGACCTCGGCTGCGGCTATGGTTGGTTTTGCCGCTGGGCCAGTGAACAAGGCGCCCAAAGCGTGCTCGGCCTGGACGTGTCGGAAAAAATGCTCGATAAGGCGCGCAGCACAACACCCAACAGCAACATCCGCTACGAACGCGCCGACCTGGAACATCTCGACCTGCCAGCCGCCAGTTTCGATCTGGCCTACAGTTCCCTGGCCCTGCACTACATCAAGGATTTGGCGGGTCTATTCGCCAATATTTACACCGCCCTCAAGCCCGGTTCGCACTTTGTGTTCTCCATCGAACACCCCATCTTCATGGCACCGCGCAACCCCGGCTGGATCACCGATGCCGACGGTCGCAAGAGCTGGCCCGTCGATAGCTATCAACTGCAAGGCGAACGTGTGACCAACTGGCTGGCGGACGGCGTGATCAAGCAGCACCGCACGATCGGTACCTTGCTCAACACCCTGATTGCCGCCGGTTTCAGCATCCGGCATGTCAATGAATGGGGGCCGACGGATGCACAAGTGACGGCCCTGCCGGCACTGGCCGAAGAGCGGGAGCGGCCGATGATGATGTTGGTCAGCGTTCACCGCTGAGGATTTCCTGAAGCTCGAAGAAAAGGGGCGGATGACACGATTGTCATCCGCCCCTTTTGCACATCAACGCGTCGCCACCAGAAACAACCGCGGAAACGGCAATAACACCGATCCATCAGGCAACGCCGGATAGGCTTTTTCGATGGCCGCCAGATACTGCTTCAGGTACTGCGCCCGCTCCACCTCATCCAGCGGTTCGAGAAACGGCCGCAGGCCGCTGCCCTTGAACCACTCGACCACACCCGAGGCACCACCGGCCAACGGATGATGGTAAGTGGTGCGCCACACATCGACGCGAGAACAACAGGCCTTGAGGATCGAGTAGTAACCGCTGGCGCTTTCCATCTCGGTTCGCTGGCCGGCAGCGCCTGCGAGCTTACTGGCCCATGGACCATCAGCAGCCACTTCACGCATCAACCGGTGCGAAGGCTCATTGAGGTTGTCCGGCATCTGGATCGCCAGGCTGCCATCGGGTTCAAGCTTGCTCACCAGCGAAGGCAGCAACGTGGCGTGATCGGGCACCCACTGCAACACGGCGTTGGCGAAGATCACATCGAACGGCCCCTGATCATTCCAGGTGTCGATGTCGGCGATATCGAACTGCACCTGCGGCAAGCGCTTGCGGGCCGCCTCGATCATGTCGGCCGAACTGTCCAACCCACGCACCGAGGCACCGGCAAAGCGCTCCACCAGCAATTCGGTGGAGTTACCCGGACCGCAGCCGATGTCGACGGCCGAGCGTATTTCCCCAGCGGGAATCGCCGCCAACAGGTCACGGGCGGGACGGGTGCGTTCATCTTCAAAAGCGACGTATTGCTTGGCGGACCAGCTCATGGCGTTCTCCTGTCGTGGATGCGCAAGCATCTTACCCCATGGCCGAGGCGTGCTTTTCCAGAGAAAAGCAGAATTTTCAGCTCGCCGTCACTGTCTGAAATTCAGGTGCCTTCACTTAAGGAACACGGCCATGAAATTCGCAAAAATCGCACAAAAACTTGCCCTGTGGACTGGCAGTCCAGGGACGTTCCTGGGGGCGATCATCCTGATTTTCCTGTGGGGGCTGAGCGGGCCGATTTTTGGTTTCAACGACACCTGGCAACTGATCATCAACACCTCGACCACCATCATCACCTTCCTCATGGTGTTCCTGATCCAGAACACACAGAACCGCGACACTGACATCCTGCATTTGAAAGTCGATGAATTGCTGCGGGTGACGAAGGAAGCGCAGAACGCGATGCTGGGGCTCGAGGCTCTGGATCTCAAGGAACTGGAAGCACTGCGCAAGCACTACCGCAGCCTGGGCGAAGGCCAGACCGTCTCCATCGACGGCACCGTCGTCGAAGAAAAAGGCAAGCACGGCCTGAATGATTGCTGAGGATGTATGCGCGGGTGAGCCGGACTCACCCGCGCACGCAAAGGGCTAGCGACTGGCCTGCAACGCCTTGGCCATTTGCAAGTGAGTCTGCAGCTTGGGCAGGGTTTCCTCGGCGAATGCCTTGATCTCGGGCACGTCGGTGGTCTGCGCGGTTTGCTCAAGCTGTTCGATGGCTTGCTCGGTGGTTTTCACCTGATTGGCCGCGTAAGCCTCATCGAAACTGGTGCCGTCCATGACTTCAGGCATCAAGGCCTTGGCCTTGTCCACCACCTCTTCGCGGGGAGCCACCGGCAGATCCAGCTGCTTGGCGATCTTCGCCAGATGCTGATTGGCGGTGGTGCGGTCATTGATCACCATGATGGTGTAATCCTTGACCTCTTTGGATTCGGACTTCTGGTGCGCCAGGCGACTGGCTTCAATTTCGGCGACACCCTGCACCGAGGCATCATTGATGAATTCAACAGGGGTCTGGGCGAAAGCGCTGCCAGCGCACAACCCCAACACAGTGACAAAAACGCTGTTGCGAAAACGGGTGGCCACAGGGTTCATGGTCGCGCCCTCCTTTAACAATTCAAACGGGAGCTTTCGCCCCCGCTTCTCAATCAAAACCACCTGCATCCACTAGCGGGATTTTTGCCCGCCCTGTCCACCTTTACGGCTCATATCGGGTTTTGGCTCTTTGTCGACAGTCGTGGTGGTGGTTTTCCCACCTTTGCGACCCGCTTCAGTCGTCTTGGTTCGATCGTTGGCCATGTGATCCGAGTGCGAGTTTCTTGAGTTAGGCATGATTCTCTACCTCTTGGTAATGATCTTGGCGAACTTGCGCCCGCATAGATTCTGAATTTATGCGTCCCAAAAGGTTTAGAAAATTGCGCCGACAGTGCGACGAACGGCAGCCGGCACTCAGACCAGCCGCAAGTGATGCGCGCGCTTGGCGGTATACATGGCCTCGTCGGCGTGCCTGAACAGCTGCTTTTCTTCCGTGCCGTTTTCCGGGTATTGCGCCACGCCAATGCTGGGCTGGATGTGCAGGTTGTGCCCATCCAGGCGCAACGGCTGGGCCAGGACCTGACGGATCTTTCCGGCCACGGTGTCGGCATCGCCCGAGGCGTGGATGCTGTGCAACAACACCACGAACTCGTCGCCGCCGATACGCGCCACCGTGTCGGTTTCCCGTACGCAACCCTTGAGCCGATTGGCGACGGTTTGCAGCAACATGTCGCCCACTGCATGACCGTGGGTATCGTTGACCTGCTTGAAGCGGTCGAGGTCGACATACAGCAGCGCCATGCGCCCACACTCCTCGCGGGCCGACTCCAGTGCAGCCTTGAGCCGGTCACGCAGCAATTCGCGGTTGGGCAGCTGGGTCAACTGGTCGTACTGGGCCATGCGTTGCAGGCGCGCATGCAACTGCTTGCGCTCGATCGCCGTCGCCACCTGGGCGCAGACATACTGCAGCAGCTCTTTGTCCTGCTCGGTGTAGCGCTCGCCGCCGGGAATGCTTTTAACGATCAGCGCGCCGATGGTGCCGTTTTGCGAATTGAGCGGCACACCCAGCCAACAGGGCGAATTCTGCCCGGTAACCAAAGTTTCGAAACCCGTGGGTGGGATGTCCTGGTCCGGCGTCAACAGGATCGGCAAGCCCGTGCGAATCACCTCGGCACACAGGCGCCCGGTGATCGTGCCGGGCTGCTCGGGCTGCGGCTCGTGATCGTCGACGTGATAGGGAAAATTCAGCTCCGCGCAGTGTTCGTCATACAACGCCACGGAAAAATTCAGCGCCGGCAGCCATTCGCCAATGATCATGTGGATGCGTTTGAACAGCGCCAGCAAGTCCTCCGCCGCATGGGCCGCTTCGGAAATTGCGTACAGCGCCGCCTGCCGGGACTCGGCCTGCTTGCGCTCGGTGATGTCGCGGGCCACGGCGATGCGTAACTGATCGACCTCCGACCAGCGCGCCGACCAGAGGATGTTCACCACCCGGCCATCCTTGCGCAGGTAACGGTTCTCGAAATTGAGCTTGGGCTCGCCGCCCATGATGTCCCGCGCGGCATCGAGGGTGCGCTGACGGTCGGCCGGGTGCACCAGGTCGATCATCTGGCGACCGATCAACTCGTCCGGGCTGTAACCGAAAACGCGCTCGCAGGCGGCGCTGACAAAAACGAAACGGCCTTGTTTATCCACCGCGCAAACGGCGTCCAGCAAGAGGTCGATGTAGCTCGCCAACGGAGCGGAATTACTGATGGTCATGGTGCCGAGAGCGTGTCCGAACGATACCGCGATAAGAAACCATCCCTGACCGAAACCCGTGCCACTGATGCAATCCTGCGATCAGCTTCAAGCCTTGTTCGTCACCAGCCCCGGCAAGGCATGCGCCAGGGCGTTGATGGCGAAACCGATAAACATCACCCCGCACAACCGGGTAATCGCCAGCTCATGGCGTTGATACAAGGTGCGCACCCGTCGCGCCCCGACAATGCCGATGAGGATAGCGTAGGCGATAAGCCCACCGACGAAACTCAGGAAAATCAGCCACGGCAGCATCGACCAGGTCAGCAACTCGGCGCGGCTCGACAACAAGGCCGTGAAGGTGGCGACTGCTACCGGGTATGCCTTGGGATTGGTCAGGCCGAACAGGATGCCATGCCAGAAGGGCTGTCGCGCGGGCCCTTCTGGCGCCTCGACACCACTGCGACGCGCCCGCACCGCACGCCAGCCGAGCCAGAACAGATACAGGCCACTGAGCACACCCAGCACATCGAACGCGGTGCTGCCGATTTCCCGCGCCCCGACAATCGCCACCAGCGCCGTGCTGCACCAGATCACATCGCCCAGCAAATGCCCGCAGAGAAACCCGGCCCCCGCCCGCCGCCCATGGGCCGCGCCAATCCCGAACACCGCCAGCACACCCGGCCCCGGGGTGATGCCATAAATGAAACCCGAGGCAAGCACGGCCATTAGCAGCGATGGGGTCATGGGAAGTCCTTTTGAACTGTTTGGTGAATGGTGGCCAGTCTATATCAGGTTATTGGGTGTTGACTGAAAGATCTCGACAGACGAACGGGCTGGCCGTTACCCGGCAACTACGGTGTAGTATGTTGTATTACAAACAACTACACCGAGATCATCATGTCAGTCATGTCCCTGCGCGTACCCGATGAAATCGCCGATACCCTCGCCAGCCTTTCCAAGGCAACTGGCCGCAGCAAATCATTTTTGGCCGTGGATGCGTTACGGGAGTACCTGGCCCGGGAAGCTTGGCAAATAGAAGAGATTCAGAAAGCACTGAAAGAAGCCGATGCCGGTGACTTCGCAACAACAGATGAAGTGAAAGCTATCGCTGACAAGTGGACAACCAATGCGCGTTGAGTGGCTACGTACGGCGTTGAAAAATCTTGATGACGAAGCCGCATACATCGCAAAAGAGAATCCAAAGGCTGCCGCAGATTTCGTCCAGGCTGTATTCGCCAGCGTGGACCATCTTGCTCACTTTCCAGCGACCGGCCATGAAGGGCGTTTACCCGGCACCCGGGAATGGGTCATGACCGATCGCCCCTATCTGATTCCCTATCGCGTTCGTAAAGATCGCTTACAGGTTCTTCGAATCTTTCACACACGTCGCCTTCCACCTGCTCTTTGGTAATCATCAATTCAGCCTTCCCCTCTCCCCCCAATCAGCCCGTTCAACCAATTCAACGCCTGATCCCCACCCCGCCGCTTGTGCCACACCAGCACAAAGCTGAACGAGGGAATGTGAAACGGTGGCGGGACAACGATCAGTGATGATTCATCAATGTCGCGCAGGGCCCGGGATGCGACGGTGAGTATCAAGTCGGTGCCGCTGATGAGATCCGGCGCAACGTTCCAGTGCGGCAGGCTGATCGCCACTCGGCGGCGCTCACGCAGTGCGGTCAATGCGCGTTCGATTTCCGGGGTGCCGCTGCCGCGCATTTCCAGCAGCACGTGGGGGCGACTCAGGTAAGTGGGCAGATCGAGGTCACCATTGAGTGTGTTGCGGTCCAGCAAACACGCGTAGTGCTCTTCGAACAGCGGCGTGCTGCGCAACTCGTTGGGCATTTCCGGAAACACGCCGACGGCGACATCGATGTCACCGTTGAGCACGCCTTCGAGCATGCCTTCACGGCTGGCGTGGCTGATCTGCAGATCGATGCCAGGCGCTTCGCGACGCAATTGACGAATCAACCCCGGCAGGACGATGGCGGCGCCATAGTCGGACATCGCCAGGCGAAAAGTGCGTTTGGCGGTGGTCGGATCAAAGGCGTTTGGCGCCAGCAGCGATTGCACCTGGGCCAGGGCTTCGGTCAGTGGCGCCACCAACTCCTGCGCTCGCGGAGTCGGCACCAGGCTGGCGCCGGCTCGCACCAGCAATGGATCGCCCAGCAGATCGCGCAACCGCGCCAGGGCATGGCTGACCGCCGGTTGGCTCAGGTGCAGGCGTTCAGCTGCGCGGGTCACGTGCTGTTCGCTGAGCAAGGCGTCGAGGATCACCAGCAGATTAAGGTCGATACGCCGCAGATCATTCATCTGATGCATGTTCTGGATAACAAAACGGAATTTAAATCTGCTCGATGAATACCCTAGAGTCCAGCAAAACCTGTTGGAGCCTGAACATGAGTACGCTGCACGGAATCGGTTTTCTTTTACTCGCCGTGATTGCCGGGGCGGTGGTGCCTTTCCAGAGTGCGATCAACTTCAACCTGGGGCGTGGCCTGGGCCATCCGTTGTGGGCGACGTTGGCGTCGTTGCTGGTGAGCATTGTGGTGTTGATGCCGATCATCCTGGCGCTGCGCTTGCCACTGCCTTCGTTGGCATTCGTGACCAGGGCTCCACTGTGGATGTGGGCCGGAGGGGCTTTCGGGGTGTGTTTCATTTCGCTGGCGGTGGTGCTGTTGCCCAAGTTGGGGGCTTCGGGGTTCCTGGCCCTGTCACTGGCGGGGCAAGTGGTGGCGTCGCTGGTGCTGGATCACTTTGGGTGGTTTGGGTTGCTGGAGCGGCATGTCACCTTGCCGAGATTGGCCGGGGCGTTGATGTTGGTTGGCGGGGTGGTGTTGATTCAGTTTTGTGATGCGCTGGGGAAATCGGTGACTGTGACTTCTTGAAGATCAAAAGATCGCAGCCTGCGGCAGCTCCTACAAGGGTGCGTGGTCCTTGTGGGGGCTGCCGTAGCCTGCGAATCCTTAAATCTTGTCGAGGGTCCGCAGCTTCTGCGGCAATCCCCACATCAGCAGCGCCACGGCGATCAGCGCGCAAACGCCGATGACATACAGCGCCGGGGTGGTGCTTCCGGTCATGTCCTTGATCCGCCCGACCATGACCGGGCTGACAATGCCGCCGAACTGGCCGAGGGTGTTGATCACCGCGATCCCGCCTGCGGCACCTGCTCCCGCACCGGCGAGCAGTTTTGGCGGCAGGGTCCAGAAGCTCGGGATCGAGGCGATGATCCCGGCACCCAGCAGGCCCAGCGCGACAATCAGGAAGGTCGTGTGGCTGGCGAAGATCCCCGCGCTGAAGAAGCCCAGTGCACCCACCGCCACCAGGCCGGCCACGAACTTGCGCCGCTCGCCCGAGGCATCGGACAAGCGCCCGATCACCACCATGCTGATGGCACCGCAGATGTAGGGGATGGCGGTCAGCAAGCCGATCATCACCGGGCTTTCGGTCCCCGCGCTGCGGATCAGTTGCGGTGCCCAGAAGTTCAGGCCGTAGGAGGCGACCTGGATCAGGAAGTAGATCAGGCCCAGGGTCAGGAAGCCCGGAATCTTCAGGGCCGCGAGCAGCGAGCCGCCGGACTTGTGCGGTTCATGGTGAGCGATGCGACTGGCCAGCAGCGTCTTCTCCGAAGCGGTCAGCCAATGGGCGTCTTCAATGCGGTCCTTGAGCAGGGTCAGCACCAGCAAGCCAAGGCCGATGCACGGCACGCCACCGAGCAGGAACAACCAGTGCCAGCCGCGCATTTGCAGCACGCCATCCAGGTGTTGCAGCACCAGCCCGGAGAACGGCGCGCCCACCAGACCGGCAAAGGCGGAAGCGAGGAACAGCATCGAGGTGATGCGCCCGCGATAGTGCTGCGGGAACCACAGCGTCAGGTAGTACAGCACGCCCGGGGCAAAACCGGCTTCCATCGCACCTATCACGAAGCGCAGTGCGTAGAACTGCCATTCGCTGTTGACGAACACCATCAAGGCGGTGGCCAGGCCCCAGGACATCATGATCCGGGCGATCCAGCGCCGGGCTCCGACCTTGTACAGCATCATGTTGCTGGGCACTTCGAAGATCACATAACCGACCACGAACAACCCGGCACCCAGGCCGTAGGCGGTGTCGCTCAGGCTCAGGTCGGTCTGCAACTGGAACTTGGCGAAGCTGATGTTGATGCGGTCGAAGAAGGCGAACAGGTAGCAGACCATGATCAGCGGCATCAACCGCCAGGCGACCTTGCTGACCAGGGCTTTTTCTTCGTCGTGGCTGACGGCCGGGCTCGCCCCGGCCTCCATTGCATTAAGGCTCATTGCGTTTCTCCAGGCGGACTTCCCTTGGGGTGTCCGATTGTTTTTGTTGTCTGGTAAATGTTCGATTTCACTGTAGGAGCGAGCCTGCTCGCGATGAACCTGAGAACGCCATGGGGTAACAGGCATCCAGCGTTATCGTTAACGTCCATCGCGAGCAGGCTCGCTCCTACAGGGGATTGCGGTCAGGTGGGGATCGGATGCAAATCGCAATTACGCCCGGCCTTGGCCAGTTGCCCGGGCACTTCATGGCCAAGCAACGCCGGCAGCCCTCGCGATAACTTCAGCAACAGCGGCAAATCGATACCGGTGTGAATCCCGACTTCATCGCACAGGTTGACCAGGTCTTCAGTACAGATATTCCCCGAGGCCCCCGGTGCGAACGGGCAACCGCCAAGCCCGCCTAGCGCTGCGTCGAAGCGTCGAGCACCCGCCTCGTAGGCCGCCAGCACATTGCACAGGCCCAGGCCGCGGGTGTTGTGGAAATGCAGGGTCAGGTCCGCCGGCGATACCCGCTGCAAGACCCTTCGCACCAGCCGATCCACCTGGCGCGGGTTGGCCATGCCGGTGGTGTCGGCCAGGGTGATGCCCGGGATGCCGAGTTCCTGGTAGGCGTCGACGATTTGCAGCACCCGGTCCTCATCGATCCGGCCTTCGAACGGGCAGCCGAAGGTGGTGGCGATGCTGGCGTTGAGTCGCACCTTCGAGCCCTGCACGAACTGGACGATTTCGCCGAACGCCGCCAGCGAGTCTTCGCAGCGCATGCGCATGTTGGCCAGGTTGTGGGTCTGGCTGGCGGACATCACCAGGTTCAGCTCATCGGCGTTGCAGGCCAGTGCCCGCTGTGCGCCCTTGAGGTTGGGGATCAGCGCAACGTAGATCACCCCCGGCTGGCGGGTGATGCCCTTGAACACCAGTTCGCCATCGCGCAGCGCCGGAATGGCCTTGGGCGATACGAACGATCCGCCTTCGATGCGGCTGAATCCGGCCAGCGACAGCTGATCGATCAGGGCAATCTTGTCGACGGTTTCGACCCAGGTCGGCTCGATCTGCAAGCCGTCGCGAGGGGAGACTTCCTGAACGATCAGGCTGTCGGAATAATCCGTGATCATTGCACCACTCCTTCGACTTTCAAGCGTTCGATGTCGGCCCCGGTCAGGCCCAGTTGGGCGAGGATTCCATCGGTGTGCTGGCCCAGTCCGGGGCCGGACCAGTTCACCTCACCCGGGGTCTCCGAGAGTTTGGGCACGATGCCCGGCATTTTCACAGTGGCGCCGCCCGGCAGCTCGGCATTGAGCAACATGTCCCGGGCCTGATAGTGCGGGTCGGCGACGATGTCGGCCACCGAATAGATGCGCCCGGCCGGCACTTCAGCGGCCTCCAGCGCTACCAGCACGTCGTCGATCGGCAGGCTGCTGGTCCAGTGGGTGATGGCCGCGTCGAGCAGGTTGCTCTTGGCCGCACGCCCATCGTTATGGGCGAACTCGGGGTCTTCGGCCAGGTCTGCGCGACCTATGGTGTGCATCAGGCGACGATAGATCGGGTCGCTGTTGCCGGCGATCACCACGTAGGCGCCGTCCGCCGTGAGGTAGGTATTGGAAGGTGCGATGCCCGGCAAGGCGCCGCCGGTGCGTTCACGGACATGGCCGAGCATGTCGTACTCCGGCACCAGGCTTTCCATGACGTTGAACACGCTTTCGGCCAGCGACACATCGACAATTTGCCCCACGCCCTGCCCGGTCTTGACCCGCAGCAACGACATCAGCGCACCGATCACCGCGTGCAACGACGCCAGCGAATCGCCCAGGCTGACGCCCACCCGTGCCGGCGGTGAGCCCGGGGTGCCGGTGGTGTAACGGATGCCGCCCATGGCCTCGCCGATGGCGCCGAAGCCCGGGCGATCACGGTAGGGACCGGTCTGGCCGTAGCCGGAGATGCGCACCAGGGTCAGGTTGGGGTTGAGCGCGTGCAGTACATCCCAGCCCAGGCCGAGTTTTTCCAGCGCACCGGGGCGCAGGTTTTCGATCAGCACATCGGCACTGGTCGCCAGTTGCTTGACCAGCTCGATGCCTTCGGGGGATTTGAGGTTCAGCGCCAGGGACTTCTTGTTGCGCGATTGCAGGTACCACCACAGCGAGGTGCCTTCGTGCAGCTTGCGCCATTTACGCAGGGGATCGCCCTGGCCCATGGCTTCGATCTTGATCACCTCGGCGCCGAACTCGGCGAGCATGCGCGCGGCGAATGGCGCGGCGATCAGCGTGCCGATCTCGATCACTTTGATTGCACTCAAGGGGGCAGTCATCGCGGGGTACCTCTTGTTCTTGGAATATGGGGCCAAGGCTAGAGGACGATGGGGAATGGAATCCAACCTTCAGTTGGCAACGAGCGTTCGCGAAATGCGAACGCAGGTGATTGACTTGAAATCGCTATCGCGGGCAAGCCTTGCTCCCACAGGGTTTTCGGCCAGCCGCAGAGTTTTGTCCAACACAAAACCCTGTGGGAGCAAGGCTTGCCCGCGATGAGGCCAGTGAATTCAACAGAGAACCTTCAGGCCTGCCCACGCAAATGCTCAAACAACATCCGGCTCACCGGCGACAACAACGCCTCATCCCGCACCACCAGAATCAACGCCCGGTCCGACCAGTCATCGGTCAACGGCACCGCATGCAACCCCAACGCCCGGCCAAACAATTCATAGGCCCGTTGCGGCAGCACGCCAATGCCCATGTTGGCCTGGATCATGCGGCACATGGCGTCAAAACCCGGCACATGAATGCGTACCCGCAAGACCCTGCCCGCCTCCCGCGCCGCTGCATGGGTGCGCATATTGATCGAACTGGCCGCGTGCAGACCGACGTAATCACTGTCCAGCGTATCGGCAAATGCCAGGCTCGAACAACTGGCCAATGGGTGATCCGGCAGCATCAGCACCATCAGTTTGTCCTGACGATAAAGCACGCTGTGCAGGCCCTTGATGTCGCTGTCGCTGGAACAGATTCCCAGGTCGGCCACGCCATCGAGCACCCCTTGAACCACCCCGGAGCTGGGCCGTTCCTCAAGGTCGGTTTTCACCTGCGGATGGCGCTCGGAAAAATCCCGCAGGTCTTCGGGGAGGAACTGAATGATCGCCGACAGGTTGGCGAGCATCCGCACGTAACCGCGCACACCGTGACTGTGCTCGCCCAGCTCCAGGCCCATCTTCTCCACGTTGAACAGCATCTGCCGGGCATGGTGCAGCAAGGTTTCACCGGCCGGCGTCAGCGTCATGCCCTTGGCCTGGCGCACGAACAGGCTAATGCCCAGCGCCTCTTCCAGTTCCATCAAGCGCTTGCTCGCCGCCGACACCGCAATCGCCTCGCGCGCGGCGGCACGGGTCAGGGTGCCTTCTTCATGGACGGCGACGAACAGTTGCAGGGTGATCAGGTCGAGGCGGCGGATCAGGCTTTTTTGCAGCATCAGGGACTCGCGATGTCAACTCGGGCGAAGTCGCAGCATAACGCTGTTCGTCCGGACCGTGCCGTGGTCCGGGCCCCCGGTCGTGATAAAGTCGCCGCCCATCAGACCTTTTGCTTCGAGACTGTGACCGCAATGACCGATTTCCTGGATGTCGACGCCCACCTTGAAGACTGGAACACCTTGCGCAACAGCGCTGCGTTCGCCGGCTTGCTGGTGGGCAACGGCGCCAGTCGCGCGGTGTGGGACGATTTCGGCTACGACTCGCTGTTCGAAAACGCCCGCACCGTCGAAGAAAAACCGCTGAGCCCGTCGGAACTGAGCGTGTTCGACGCCATGCAGACGCGCAGTTTCGAGCAGGTGCTGGGAGCACTGAAGACCACCAGCCGGGTCAACAAGGCACTGGCCGTCAGCTCCGCCGCCCCGCGCAATCGTTACTACGCGATCAAGGAAGCGCTGATCAACACCGTGCATGCGGTACACATTCCCTGGCGCCTGGTCGAAGCGTCGACCCTGCAGACGATCAATCGGGAACTGGCCAGCTATCGCACGGTGTTCACCACCAACTACGACCTGCTCAACCACTGGGCCATTCAGCATCAACCGGATGCGATCAGCGACCTGTTCGAGGGCACGGAACCGTCCTTCGATCTGAGTGCCACCGCTACCGACAAGACCCGCCTGCTGTACCTGCACGGCGGCCTGCACCTGGTGCGCAATCAGGACGGTACCGCGCGCCGGATGACGTCGACCGAAGGCACGCTGCTGGGCAATTTCGCCATCAACAATACGATCAAGACCCTCGACGACGTGCCGCTGTTCGTCAACGAAGGGTCGAGCGCGGACAAGCTCAAGACCATCCGCAGCTCGGATTACCTGTCGTTCTGCCACGCGCAGTTGCTAAGCCATGGCGACGGGTTGTGCATTTTCGGCCATGGGCTGGGCGAGCAGGACGGCCATATCGTGCAGGCCTTGCGCCAGGCGAAACCCAAGGTTGTGGCGATTTCGATTTACCCGCGCAGCCAGGCGTTCATACTGCACCAGAAGCGGCATTACGCGAAGGTGTTCGAGGGGACGGGGGTTGAGTTGCGGTTTTATGATTCGAAGACCCATGCGTTGGGGAATCCGAAACTCGCGGTACCGGTGGAGGTTTAAGGTGATCCCTGTAGGAGCGAGCATGCTCGCGATGGTGTGTCAGCCACATGAGTACTGACTGACACACCGCAATCGCGAGCATGCTCGCTCCTACAGGGATAGGTGTTGAGTTCAGAGAACCGGCAGGGTCTTGTCCTTGATCACCTTGGTCGGGCCGTTGGCCTTCACGCTGGCGATGCCTTTTTCCATCGCAGCCGCCGAGGAATAGGCCTCGCTGCTGCCAATGATCTCGTGGTTGCCGGCCCTGAGATTGAAATAGGGGTGGCCATCCTTGGTGGATTTTTTCTCGTAGCGCTCATCCAGCGGGCTGTTGGCCTGGACCGAGGCGATGCCTTTGTCGGCAGCCGCGTGGGTGGTGTACAGCTCGCTGGTCAGAATGGTTTCGGCGTTCGCCGCCTTCAGCACGAACCTGAACTGACCATTGCTGCTTTTGCTCACTTCATACCATCCGGACATGCTCTTTCTCCTTGGCGAATGAGAGGTTGGGCGTTTCAGAGTAAAGACCAGCCCAGGATCTTTGTCGCCTGTACCGGCCCCTTCGCGGGCAAGCCTTGCTCCTACAGCTCAGCGTCGTATGGCCTGTAGGAGCAAGGCTTGCCCGCGATGAAGTCACCACAGTCCTATCTACTTCACCACCGCCCGCACCACCGCCAACTCCGGCGCCGCCACCCGCCGCTGACTCAAATACCGCGTACAGCTCACCCGCAGGAACGAGGCAAAATTCACCACTTCGCCGCGGTAATCCATCACCTCTTCATACAGCTTGGCGATCAACTGGTTGGTGGTCATGCCATCGACCTCGGCGATTTCGCTGAGGATGTCCCAGAACTGATTCTCCAGCCGCAAAGTCGTCACCACCCCACAGATGCGCAGCGAGCGGGAACGCGACTCGTAGAGAATCGGGTCGGCCTTGACGTAGAGCTCGCACATGGACGGGATTCCTCGTTACAGGGTGATTTTGGTGCCCAGCAAGCCGAGGAAACCGGCCAGCCAGTTCGGATGGGCGGGCCAGGCCGGCGCAGTGGCCAGATTGCCTTGCACATGGCCGTCCGTCACCGGAATGTCGATAAAGGTACCACCGGCCAGACGTACTTCAGGGGCGCAGGCCGGGTAAGCGCTGCACTCGCGGCCTTCCAGAACCCCGGCGGCGGCAAGCAATTGTGCGCCATGGCAGACGGCGGCGATCGGCTTGCCGGCCTTGTCGAAGGCGCGCACCAGCTCCAGGACTTTTTCGTTCAGGCGCAGGTACTCCGGTGCACGGCCGCCGGGGATCAGCACGGCGTCGTAATCCTCGGCCTTGACCTTGGCGAAGTCGAAGTTGAGGGCGAACATGTGGCCGGGTTTTTCGCTGTAGGTCTGGTCGCCTTCGAAGTCGTGGATGGCCGTGCGCACGGTCTGGCCGGCGCTCTTGTCCGGGCAGACGGCGTGCACCGTATGGCCGACCATCAACAGCGCCTGGAATGGAACCATCACTTCATAGTCTTCGACGAAATCGCCGACCAGCATCAGAATCTTTTTAGCGGCCATGGGGAGGACTCCTCTGGAACATGTGTAGGCATGCAGGAGTATTCAAGGTAGTCCTTATCCGGCGGGTCGGGTAACAGCCGGCTATTACTTGGTAAACCGCGTTATCGTTCATCGCGGGCAAGCCTTGCTCCTACAGGTTTTGTATCGGTCTGAAGAACGGCGCAGCACCTGTAGGAGCAAGGCTTGCCCGCGATAGCGTCCTTGAACTGTACGCCTAACTCTTTGCCTAGCTGTAACAGCGCGTAACCTGCCGTTTATGGCTAGATGAAGGCTCTTCCAATCACAACAATTCCGGTTGCCATCATGTCCTCCCGCGAAAACACCGGCATGGCCCTGGGCCTGCTCGGCGTCGTCATCTTCAGCCTCACCCTGCCCTTCACGCGAATCGTCGTGCAAGAACTTCATCCGCTGCTCAATGGCCTGGGGCGAGCCCTGTTCGCGGCGGTGCCGGCGGCGATTCTGTTGCTGTGGCGCCGGGAAAAATGGCCGACCTGGAAACAGGTCAAGGGCCTGGCCCTGGTAGCCGCCGGGGTGATTCTTGGTTTTCCGGTGCTGTCCGCCTGGGCCATGCAAACCTTGCCGGCGTCTCACGGTGCACTGGTCAATGGCCTGCAACCGCTGTGCGTGGCGCTGTATGCCGCGTGGCTGTCCCACGAACGTCCGTCGAAAGCCTTCTGGGCCTGCGCTGCACTGGGCAGTGCATTGGTACTCGGTTATGCGCTGATCAGCGGTGCCGGCAGCATTCAGGCCGGTGACTTGCTGATGCTTGGCGCGATTGCCGTGGGTGGCCTGGGGTATGCCGAAGGCGGCCGGTTGGCCAAGGAGATGGGCGGCTGGCAGGTGATCTGCTGGGCACTGGTGCTGTCGACGCCGCTGCTGATCGGCCCGGTGCTGTACCTGGCACTGCAACATCACGGCGAAGTCTCGGCCAAAACCTGGTGGGCGTTTGGCTACGTCTCGCTGTTTTCGCAGTTCATCGGTTTCTTCGCCTGGTACGCCGGGCTGGCCATGGGCGGGATTGCGCGGGTCAGTCAGATCCAGTTGCTGCAGATCTTCTTCACCATCGCCTTTTCAGCACTGTTTTTCGGTGAGCATGTCGAGCCGATCACCTGGCTGTTCGCGGCGGGCGTGATCGTGACCGTGATGCTCGGGCGCAAGACCGCCGTTCAACCCGCGCGCGTCGCCACGACATAAACCCTGTAGGAGCGAGCATGCTCGCGATGGAAGCACAGACTCCGCGGGATACCTGGCAGCCAGCGTTATCGTTGGCGACCATCGCGAGCATGCTCGCTCCTACAGTGGGTTTGGTTTAGCTCAGGTAACCATCGGCCCGCAGCAAGGTTTCCAGGCAATGCTCGGTGATGCGGTAGAAATCCTTCAATTCCTGAATCTTCGCCAACAGCTGGGCCGGATCAACCGGCTCGGCGCGTTTGACCGCCAGGATCATCTTGTTCTTGTTGGTGTGGTCCAGTGAGATGAACTCGAACACCTTGGTTTCATAACCGCAGGCTTCGAGGAACAACGCCCGCAGACTGTCGGTGACCATTTCCGCCTGCTGGCCCAGGTGCAAACCGTATTGCAGCATCGGCTTGAGCAGTGCCGGGCTCTGGATTTGCAGGCGGATCTGCTTGTGGCAGCACGGCGAGCACATGATGATCGACGCACCGGAACGGATGCCGGTGTGGATCGCATAGTCGGTGGCGATGTCGCAGGCGTGCAGCGCGATCATCACTTCCAGTTCGCTCGGCGCCACGCTGCGCACGTCACCGCACTTGAACACCAGCCCCGGATGATCGAGCTTGGCCGCCGCCGTGTTGCACAGGGTGACCATGTCTTCGCGTAACTCGACACCGGTGACTTCGCCTTCGGCCTTCAGGGTGTTGCGCAGGTAGTCGTGGATGGCGAAGGTCAGGTAACCCTTGCCCGAGCCGAAGTCCGCCACTCGCACCGGTTTGTCCAGCGCCAGCGGCGATGACGTCAGCGCATGGCTGAACACCTCGATGAACTTGTTGATCTGCTTCCACTTGCGCGACATCGCCGGGATCAGCTCATGCTGCTTGTTGGTCACACCCAGGTCAGCGAGAAATGGCCGGCTCAATTCGAGGAAGCGGTTTTTCTCACGGTTGTGCTCGGCGGACGGCGCCTCACGCAATTGCTGGGGTTTGCTCTTGAACAGCGAACTCTTGCCCTTTTTGCTGTATTCGAGCTGGGCTTCGTCGGTCACGGACAACAAATGCGCATTTTTGAACGCCGCCGGCAACAGCCCGGCAATGGTCGCAACGCCTTCAGTAACGGGCAGGTTCTTGGTGATATCGCGGGTTTTATAGCGATAGACGAAGGACAGGCACGGCTGCGCCTTGACCGTCACCGCCTTGATGATGATGCGCTGCAGGTCCGCTTCTTCGCCGGCGTATTTGGCCAGCACCAGTTTGATGAAGGCGTTTTGCTCAAGGCTCGATTGCAGAAGATCGATGAACTGGGCGTGATGATCCGGCGCGAGGCTGGCGGGAGTAGCGGTAGCAGACATGGAAAAAACGGCCTCAGGGCGGGGCGGATCGGGAATGGCGGGTATTTTAGGGGGGATGGCGTTTCAGGACACGCAGTTATTTACGAACGGCGCCGCCCCTGTAGGAGCGAGCCTGCTCGCGATGAACTCAAGAGCACCACGTTTCTCCTGAATCCCCGCGTTATCGTTGACGACCATCGCGAGCAGGCTCGCTCCTACAGGGGATCGGGTTCAGCCCAGGACCACCAGGCGATTGGGCAATTCATTGCGCACCTGCGTCACCGGCACGTGCACCTTGAGCAATTCGCCACAGGCCTCCACACAATTGACGAAGCCCTGCAACGTCTGCCCTTCCCGCACCTGCCGGGTAAACGCCGCGACAATCGCGTCCCAGTTCTTGTTGTCCAGCCGACTGGAAATCCCTTCATCCACCAGGATTTCCACATAACGCTCCGCTTCGGAGACAAAAATCAGAATGCCGGTGCTGCCCACCGTGTGATGCAGGTTCTGTTCGAGGAACTGCCGGCGCGCCAGATTCGAGGCACGCCAGTGGCGCACCGAGCGCGGGATCAGGTGGGTGGTGATTTTCGGCAGCCGGAACAGCAGACACAGGACGATGAAGCTGATCCATTGCACCAGCAACAGGCTGTGCAGGGTCAACCAGCCGGTCAGATAATGCACGATCCCCGGCACCACCAGCGCCAGCAGGCTGGCCCAGAGCAGCGGGATGTACGCATAGTCGTCGGCACGGGCGGCGAGCACGGTCACCAGTTCCGCGTCAGTGTCGCGCTCGACCCGGGCGATTGCCTCGGCGACTTTGCGTTGTTCGTGTTCAGTCAGTAATGCCATGTCGTGAAGTGCCTGCTCATTTTTATTGTTACCAGCCGCCGGACGAACCACCGCCGCCGAAACTGCCCCCGCCGCCGCTGAAGCCCCCGCCTCCACCGCCGCCAAAACCGCCACCGCCCAGGCCACCGCCGAAACCGCCCGAGCCTCCCGAACCGCCGCGACCGGCGGGAAGGATACCGAGCATCTGGCAGACAAACACCGTCAGGATGAACAACAACACCAGAAATACGAACAGCGCCGGATGCCGCGAGACGAAATCGTCATTCGGATCGCCGCTGGATTCGTACACCGTCGATGGCTCGTCCAGAGGATTGCCGCCCAGCACCACCAGCATCGCGGCCACGCCGTCACTGATGCCTTTGCTGAAGTTACCGGCCTTGAACGCCGGAGTGATCACCTGATGGATGATCACCGAACTCTGCGCGTCGGTCAGGCGATCTTCCAGGCCATAGCCGACTTCGATGCGCAACTTGCGCTCGTCCCGGGCGATGATCAGCAAGGCGCCGTTGTTCTTGTCCTTCTGGCCGATGCCCCAATAACGGCCCAGTTGATAGCCAAAGTCGGCAATGTCAGTGCCTTGCAGGTCCGGCAAGGTAACCACCACCAACTGCTCACCGGTGGCTTTCTCGTGGGCCTGAAGCTGTTGCGTGAGCTGATCGCGCACCGAGGGCTCGATCATCTGGGCGGTGTCCACCACCCGCCCGGTCAGCTCGGGGAATTTCAATTCCGCCTGAGCCGCCAGGGCCAGTACCCACAGCAACAGCACCAGGCCCATCTTCATCACGCGCATGAGCAACCTCATCGGTCCAACTGTAGGAGCTGCCGAAGGCTGCGATCTTTTGATCTTGATCTTCCAAAAATCAAAATCAAAAGATCGCAGCCTTCGGCAGCTCCTACAGAGTTATTCATCCAGTTCAGAATTTGACTTCGGGCGGCTTCTCCGAACCCGGCGTGGCCTCGAACGTCTCGCGCACCGGCAAGCTGCTGTACATCACGGCGTGCCACAGGCGACCGGGGAAGGTGCGGATCTCGGTGTTGTACTTCTGCACCGCGAGGATGAAATCGCGTCGGGCCACGCTGATCCGGTTCTCGGTACCTTCAAGCTGCGATTGCAGGGCGAGGAAGTTCTGGTTGGCCTTGAGGTCCGGGTAGCGCTCGGACACCACCATCAAGCGGCTCAAGGCACCACTGAGCTGATCCTGGGCCTGCTGGTACTGCTTGAGCTTTTCCGGGTTGTCCAGGGTGGAGGCATCGACCTGGATCGATGTGGCCTTGGCCCGGGCCTCGATGACGGCGGTCAGGGTGTCTTTTTCATGGGCGGCGTAGCCCTTGACGGTCTCCACAAGGTTGGGAATCAGGTCAGCGCGGCGCTGATACTGGTTCTGCACCTGGCCCCAGGCGGCCTTGGCCTGCTCATCGAGGGTCGGGATGTTGTTGATGCCGCAGGCGGTCAGCAACGTGGCCATCACCAGCAACGTGGCGACTTGCAGCCGCGACCGGTAGGACTGTCGTACATTCATCACAGTGATGCTCCCTTCACATTTCATGGAAAAAACAACCGGCGACCCTCTCGGCGGGCTCTTGGGGCATAATCGGCCGCGCCACTGGATTGCATCGGGACAATGGGCTAAAAGATGCCCTGCGCAAAAAACATCCGGCAGGCACCGCCGTTTTCGGCTCAGGTTTTGACTGCCGTATTTGGAAAGCCACCCGAACAACAATAGACGCTCCCTAACTTTTGGCTGACCGGCGCCTCGAACGCCGTTTGGGCCCTTGAGAAAACTATTCATGAAGAAGCTGTGTTTGCTGGGCCTGCTCGTCAGCCTGGCCAGTCATAACGTATTGGCCGCCACGACACCCCCGCCGCTGGAAAACAAGGACGCCTTCATCAGCAACCTGATGAAGCAGATGACCCTCGAAGAAAAAATCGGCCAGTTGCGCCTGATCAGCATCGGCCCGGAAATGCCCCGGGAGCTGATCCGCAAGGAAATCGCCGCCGGCAACATCGGTGGCACGTTCAACTCGATCACCCGCCCGGAAAACCGTCCGATGCAGGACGCGGCCATGCGTAGCCGGCTGAAGATCCCGATGTTCTTCGCCTACGACGTGATCCACGGCCATCGCACCATTTTCCCGATCCCGTTGGCCCTGGCTTCCAGCTGGGACATGGACGCCATCGGCCTGTCCGGGCGCATCGCCGCCAAGGAAGCCGCCTCCGACAGCCTCGACATCACCTTCGCGCCGATGGTCGACATCTCCCGCGACCCACGCTGGGGCCGCACCTCCGAAGGCTTCGGCGAAGACACCTACCTGGTCTCGCGCATTGCCGGGGTGATGGTCAAGGCGTTCCAGGGCACCGGCGCCAACGCCGCCGACAGCATCATGGCCAGCGTCAAGCACTTCGCCCTGTACGGCGCGGTCGAGGGCGGTCGCGACTACAACGTCGTCGACATGAGCCCGGTCAAGATGTACCAGGACTACCTGCCACCGTACCGCGCCGCCATCGACGCCGGTGCCGGCGGGGTGATGGTCGCGCTGAACTCGATCAACGGCGTGCCGGCCACCGCCAACACCTGGCTGATGAACGACCTGCTGCGCAAGGAGTGGGGCTTCAAGGGCCTGGCCGTGAGCGATCACGGGGCGATTTTCGAGCTGATCAAGCACGGCGTCGCCGCCGACGGGCGCGAAGCGGCGAAGCTGGCGATCAAGGCCGGCATCCACATGAGCATGAACGACACCCTGTACGGCAAGGAGCTGCCAGGGCTGCTGAAGTCCGGCGAGATCAAGCAGAGCGACATCGACAACGCCGTACGTGCGGTGCTGGACGCCAAGTACGACATGGGCCTGTTCAAGGACCCGTACCTGCGCATCGGCAAGGCCGAGGATGATCCGGCCGATACCTACGCCGACAGCCGCCTGCACCGTACAGAGGCCCGTGACGTGGCCCGTCGCAGTCAGGTGTTGCTGAAGAACAGCAATGAAACCCTGCCGCTGAAGAAAACCGCGAAAGTCGCCCTGGTCGGCCCGTTGGCCAAGGCGCCGATCGACATGATGGGCAGCTGGGCCGCCGCCGGTAAACCGGCGCAATCGGTGACCCTGTTCGATGGCATGAGCAACGTGATCGGTGACAAGTCGAACCTGATCTACGCCCGTGGCGCCAACATCACCAGCGACAAGCAGATCCTCGGCTACCTGAACTTCCTCAACTTCGATGCCCCGGAAGTGGTCGATGACCCGCGTCCGGCCAACGAATTGATCGATGAAGCGGTGAAAGCGGCCAAGGACGCTGACGTGGTGGTTGCTGCCGTGGGCGAGTCCCGTGGCATGTCCCACGAATCGTCGAGCCGCACCGACCTGAACATCCCGGAAAACCAGCGCGAACTGATCCGTGCCCTGAAAGCCACCGGCAAACCGCTGGTACTGGTGCTGATGAACGGCCGTCCGCTGACCCTTCTCCAGGAGAAGGAACAGGCCGATGCGATCCTGGAAACCTGGTTCACCGGCACCGAAGGCGGCAACGCCATCGCCGACGTGCTGTTCGGCGATTACAACCCGTCGGGCAAGCTGCCGATCAGCTTCCCGCGTTCGGTAGGCCAGATTCCGACCTACTACAACCACCTGACCATTGGCCGGCCGTTCACGCCGGGCAAACCGGGCAACTACACCTCGCAGTACTTCGATGACACCACCGGCCCCCTGTTCCCGTTCGGCTACGGCTTGAGCTACACCGACTTCAGCTTGAGCGACATGGCCCTGTCGGCGACCACGCTGAACAAGACCGGCAAGCTCGACGCCAGCGTCACGGTGAAGAACACCGGCAAGCGTGACGGCGAAACCGTGGTGCAGCTGTACATCCAGGACGTGGCCGGCTCGATGATCCGCCCGATCAAGGAACTGAAGAACTTCCAGAAAGTGATGCTCAAGGCCGGCGAACAGAAAGTCGTGCACTTCACCATCAGCGAGGACGACCTGAAGTTCTACAACGCCCAGCTCAAATACGCGGCGGAGCCTGGCAAGTTCAACGTGCAGATCGGCCTGGATTCCCAGGACGTGACGCAGCAGAGTTTTGAGTTGCTGTAATCCTTCAAACACCGCAATAAACCTGTAGGAGCGAGCCTGCTCGCGATGACGGCCTGACAGTCAACAACGATGTTGAATGTGATGGCCTCATCGCGAGCAGGCTCGCTCCTACAGTGGTTTTTGGGGTGGCGACTATCCGCGCTTATCCAACAGATTCACCACCAACCGATCCACCCATCCCCACACCCGCTGCTTGACCCGCTTCCACAGCGGCCGGCGTCGCCACTCGTCCAGACTCACCTCCTGGCTCAACGCAAAGTCCCGCTCGAAACTCGCTTTCACCGACCGCGTCAGCCCGGGATCCAGCGCTTCGAGATTGGCCTCAAGGTTAAACCGCAAATTCCAGTGATCGAAATTGCACGAGCCGATGCTCACCCAGTCATCGATCAGGACCATTTTCAGGTGCAGGAAACACGGCTGGTATTCGAAGATTTTCACCCCGGCCTTGAGCAGGCGCGGGTAGTAGCGATGCCCGGCGTAGCGCACCGACGGGTGATCGGTGCGTGGTCCGGTCAACAGCAGCCGCACATCGACACCACGGGAGGCCGCGCGGCGCAGGGAGCGACGGACTTTCCAGGTGGGCAGGAAATACGGCGTGGCCAGCCAGATGCGCCGCTGGCCGCTGTTCAACGCACGCACCAACGATTGCAGGATGTCCCGGTGCTGGCGGGCGTCGGCATAGGCAACCCGGCCCATGCCCTCGCCCACGGATGGCACCCGGGGCAGGCGCGGCAGGCCGAAATGCGAGGCTGGTTTCCAGGCGCGGCGATGGCGGTTGGCGATCCATTGGCGGTCGAACAGCAGTTGCCAGTCGGTCACCAGCGGGCCGGTGATTTCCACCATCACCTCATGCCACTCGCTGACGTCTTCGCCCGGCGTCCAGAACTCATCGGTGACGCCGGTGCCGCCAACCACTGCCAGGCTCTGGTCCACCAGCAGTAATTTGCGGTGATCGCGGTAGAAGTTGCCGACCCAGCGCCGCCAGCTCAGGCGGTTGTAGAAACGCAACTCCACCCCCGCGCCCATCAGGCGCTGACGCAGTGCCAGGGTAAACGCCAGGCTGCCGTAGTCATCGAACAGGCAGCGCACCCGGACCCCACGCTCAGCCGCCTGGACCAGCGCCTGCACCATGGCTTCGGCACAGGCACCCGCCTCCACCAGGTACAACTCCAGTTCGACTTGTTCGATGGCGCGGGCAATCGCCACCAGCATGCGCGGGAAAAACTGCGGGCCATCGATCAGCAATTCGAAGTGGTTGCCTTCGCGCCAGGGAAAGATCGGGCCGGCCATGTCAGCGCGCCGTGAAAATCAGCACCGCACCCACGGGTACGGACAAGCTGATGGCCGACAGCCCGACGATCTTGCGTAGCGCTTCCACACCCGGTGCCATGTCGAAGTCTTCGGCATTGATGACCAGTGGCTCCAGAGTCACCACCTGAAAGCGCCGGTCATCCAGACGCGTGGCCAGCAGTTGGGCGTTATAGGTGTGCTGACGACCGTGCAGGTCGACGGTCAGGGGCAGGCGCAGTTCCAGTTGCGCGCCGGAGGCCAGGTCGTTGATCGGGCGCAGATCGATTTGCGTGGTGATCAGGGCCTCGGGAAATTTCTCGATCTCGAACAGTTCCTTGCGCATGCGCTCATCGCGCAGCGGGACGCCGCTGTTGACCGAGTCGAGCTCGACCTCTACCTGCGCCAACCCGCTGGGCTCGACCTTGCCGTGCAAGACCAGGAAGCGCTGCACTTCGGACAGATTGCCATTTTTGGTGCTGACAAAAGACAGCCGCGAGGACTCGCCGTCCAGATACCAATCGGCACGGGCCGACAGGGAGGCGCCGGCCAATAGCAGGATGGCGAGGGTTTGAGTGACAGACCGCTTGAACATAGAAACCCGTGGGGCAGATAAACCTGTGCTGAACCTTAACTGCCCCTGAGCAATAAGCAAGCCTGTAGGAGCGAGCCTGCTCGCGATGAACCTGAGAGCGCCGCGGGGTGTCAGGTTTCCCGTGTCATCGTTGACGACCATCGCGAGCAGGCTCGCTCCTACAGGTTACGTGTCAGGCCATCACCCGCTGCACATCGTTAATGGTCGCAGCCAGGCTATTGAGATGCAGGCTCAGCACCCGCTCCACCGGCGCCTCGTCCATCGGCCAGTGCAGCGCCATGCTGCCCACCAAACGGCCATCGGCGCGAATTGGCAGTGCCACCGCGCGGATCAGGAATGGCAGGCGCACCGGGTATTCCCAGTGGCCCTCGGTGCGCTGGCCGAAGCCTTGGTGCAGGGATTGTCCGGTGACACGGAACAGGGACTCGTCGCTGATGCGCTCACGGGCCGCCAGGCGCTCGACTTCATGGCTTTGCAGCTCGCCCAGACAGGCACGGCCCATGGCGGAATGAAACAGGCTGGCGTGGTGACCGACGATCTGGCAGTTGTTCGGATAGCGTTTGCGCAACGCCGAAGGGATCGAGCTCTCCATGACCTCCACCCGTTCGCCATCAAAGCACGACAGGTCCGCCACCAGCCCGGTGCGCTCACTCAACTCCACCAGCAAGGGCGCTGCGCTTTCCACCAGGCGCCGCTTGAAGCGTTGCTGACTGTCGCCAAACAGGCGCTTGGCGCACAGCCGGTATTGCCGGTCGCTCAAGCCGCGATAGACCCAGCCCTGCTCCTGCAAGGTCAGCAACATGCGCGACACCGTGGCTTTGGGCAGGGCAGTCAGATAGTGCAACTGCTCAAGGCCGAGCGCCTGATGCTCGCCGAGCAACTCGACGATCGCCAGGGCGCGCTCCACGGAACGTACGCTGCCGCTTTCTACCTTGCTGTCCATGTGTTCGATCTCCCGATTAGCGCCTGACCAACATAGGCTGCTTTCACAAGTTACAGCAAGTTACAGGCCCATCTCGAACACTCAGGCCAGTTGCAGACAAGCGGGCGGCCGACGCTTGACCCATTGCGTCAGTTGCTCGTGGGCATAGGCCAGTTGCAGCACAGCGAGGTCAGCCTGGGCCGGGCCAATGATTTGCAGCCCCATCGGCAGGCCGGCCGCGTTGAATCCAACAGGCACGTTCATGGCTGGCAGACCGGCCAGGGTCGGGCCAATCACCACTTCCATCCAACGGTGATAGGTGTCCATGTCCCGCCCGCCGACGACGCGCGGCCACTGGGTCTGTGCATCAAAAGGGAACACCTGGGCAGTGGGCAGCAGCAGGAAGTCGTAACGTTCGAACAATTCGTTCAAGGCGCGGTACCACTCGCTGCGGCTGACTGAGGCCTGGTAGACGTCCAAGGCACTCAGGCGCAAGCCACCCTCGATTTCCCATTGGGCTTCGGGCTTGAGTTGCTGGCGTTTCTGCGGATCGGCGTACAACCCACCAAGGCTGCCCTGCACCAGCCAATGCCGATGCACCAGCCAGGTCTGCCACAGGCGCTCCATGGAGAAATCCGGCTGGCAGGCTTCGACCTTGCAGCCCAGCGTCGCGAAATCCTGCAGCGCCGACTCGCACAGGCTCATCACACCCGGTTCCATCGGCAGGTAGCCATTGTAATCGCCGAGCCAGCCGAGCCGGACATCGCGGAAATCCTGTGCCAGCGGTTGCTGGAAAATGTCCGGACTGCCGGTCAGCGACAGCGGCACGCGCGGGTCGTAACCGGCTTGGGTGCCGAGCAACCGGGCGATGTCGGTGACGGTACGGCCCATCGGCCCCTCGGTGGCCAACTGCTGGACGAACACCTCCGGTGCCGGACCGTGGGGCACGCGCCCCAGGGACGGGCGAAAACCAAAGACATTGTTGAATGCGGCCGGATTGCGCAGCGAACCCATCATGTCGCTGCCATCTGCCACCGGCAGCATGCGCAAGGCCAGCGCCACCGCCGCCCCGCCGCTGCTGCCACCGGCCACCCGCGAGTGATCGTAGGCATTGGTAGTGGTGCCGAACACCGAGTTGTAGGTCTGCGAGCCAAGGCCGAATTCCGGGACGTTGGTCTTGCCGATGATGATCGCCCCACTCTCGCGGACACGCGCCACACTGATCGCATCCTGTGCCGGCACCTGCTCGGCGAACAGCGGCGAACCCATGCTCGTGCGCAAGCCGGCGGTGGCCGCCAGATCCTTGATCGCTTGCGGCATGCCGTGCATCCAGCCGCGGGACTGGCCCTGATCCAGTTGTCGATCACAAGCATCGGCTTCGGCCAGCAGTTCCTCTTCCGAACGCAGGGACACCAGCGCATTGACCTGCGGATTAAAGCGCTCGATCTGCGCCAGATACGCCTGCATCACCTCACGGCAGGACACGTCCCTTTCGTGAATGGCCCGGGACAACGCTTCGGCGTCCATTTCAACAATCGGATGGATGCTCAAGATTTCACCTCAAGGTTCAGTGCGACAGAATTCGTGGCTCGCGGCTTCTCCTGCATGCAGTAGGTACCCAACAGCGTCAGCAGGCAAGTGAACAACACGTAGAAAGACGGGGCTACCGGCGTCGCCAGGACCTTGCTCAGCCAGGTGACGATCAACGGGGCAAAACCGCCGAAGATCATGACCGCGACGTTGTAGGCCACCGAGACGCCGGTGGAGCGCACTTCGACCGGGAACTGCTCGGCCAGCGCCGTCGGCGCCGGACCGAAGAAGCCGCCAATCGCGCTGCACAGCAGCAATTGCATCACCAGCAGGCGCTCCACCGAAGGCGCCGCCGCGACCCACACGTACAACGGATAGACCATCAGGAAAAACGCCAGGGTGAACGCCATCAACACCGGACGACGGCCAAGGCGATCAGACAGCGCGCCGGACAACGGGATCACCACGGTCATCAGCGCCACCGCGAGCATCTGCACCAGCAGCACCTGATCCAGCGGCAGGCCCAGGTTCTTGTGGGCAAAGGTCGGCATGTTCACCAGCACCACGTAGAACGACACGGTCGCGCCACAGGCCAGACCCATGGACACCAGGATCGCCCGCCGATGTTCGCGGATCACTTGCAGCAAACCGGGACCGGTGCCCTTGGCCTGTTTGCGCGCCTCGAGGAATTCTTCCGGCTCCTCCATGTGCTTGCGAATCCACAGACCCACCGGGCCGATCAGCAGACCGATCATGAACGGAACCCGCCAGCCCCAACTGTCCAGCGCCTCGGGCGACAGCAGATGGGTGAACAACGCCACCATCCCCGCCCCGGCAAACACCGCCAGGCATTGCCCGACCAATTGCCACGAGCCATACAGCCCCTTGCGATGGGCCGGTGCGCTCTCCACCAGGAACGCCGTGGCGCTGGCGTACTCGCCGCCCGTGGCGAAGCCTTGCAGCATCCGCGCGACCACGATCAACAGCGGCGCGCCCATGCCGATCGCAGCGTAGTTCGGCGCAAAGGCGATCAGCGCGATGGACACCGTCATCAGGCGGATAATCAGCTGCATCGCCGCCTTGCGCCCTTTGCGGTCGGAATACATGCCCAGCAGGACGCCGCCCACCGGGCGCATGAAGAAGCCGACGCCGAAGGTCGCCAGGGCCATCAACAGCGAGGCGTAGTCGTCGTCGGAGGGGAAAAATTGCCGGGCGATGATGCTCGCCAGAAAACCGTAAACGATGAAGTCATACCATTCCAGCGCGTTGCCGATAACGGCGGCGACCACCTGCCGGGTACGCGAAACGCCAGTGCTTGAACTGTGCATGGGGAACTCTCCAGAAACCTGTTGGGTTTTAACGGGCGCGACGAGGCACGCCCGGTCCAGCGGCAGTAGAAAGTGGAAAGGTCAGGCCGGCTTGAGCCAGCTCTCGGTCAGCGCGCCCCAATACGCCGCGCCGGTGAGGAGGATGTCATCGTTAAAGTCGTAGGCCGGGTTGTGCACCATCGGCCGCGACACGCCGTTGCCGATGAACAGGTAGGCGCCGGGGCAGCGTTGCAGCATCCAGGCGAAATCTTCGCTACCCATGAGTTTGGCGGTGTTGCCGTCCACGGCGTCTTCACCCACCAGCTCGACACCGACCTGGCGGGCGAACTCGGTTTCGGCGTCGTGGTTGACCAGCACCGGATAGGCCGGGCGATGTTCGATGCGTGAGGTGCAGCCGAAACTGGCGGCCTGGGATTCGATGATCCCGCGCACGCGTTCGAGGGTCTGCTCACGCACCTGGGCATTCAGCGCCCGCAGGCTCAGACGCAAAATGGCCTGCTGTGGAATGACGTTGGCCGCTTCGCCAGCTTGCAGCGCGCCCACCGTCACCACCGCCGCCTGCTGCGCATCGATGTTGCGCGCGACCACGGTTTGCAGAGCCATGACCACGCTGGACGCCGCCACCAGCGGGTCCACCGCCAGATGGGGCATTGAGCCGTGGCCACCGACACCTTCGATAGTGACGGTCAACAGATCCTGCGAAGCCATCATGGGACCGGCGCGAAAGCCCAGGTGCCCCGCCGGCAGCCCCGGCATGTTGTGCATGCCGAACAGCGCATCGCAGGGGAAACGTTCGAGCAGGCCGTCAGCGAGCATCGCCTCGGCACCGCCCTGGCCTTCTTCGGCGGGCTGGAAAATCAGGGTCAGGGTGCCGTCGAACTGACGGGTCGCCGCCAGATAGCGGGCCGCGCCCAACAGCATGGTGGTGTGGCCGTCATGCCCGCAGGCGTGCATGCAACCCCGGTGCTGGCTGCTGTAGGCCACGCCGGTGTTTTCGATGATTGGCAGCGCATCCATGTCGGCGCGTATCCCCAGCTTGCGCGAACTGCTGCCATTGCGCAGCACGCCGACCACGCCGGTCTTGCCGATGCCGGTGTGCACTTCATAGCCACATTCTTCAAGCGACCGGGCGACCAGCGCCGAGGTGCGGTTTTCCTCAAAGCCGAGTTCCGGGTGGGCGTGAATGTCCTGGCGGGTGGCGTGCAGGTCGCTGGCGACGTCGTTGAGCCAGGCAAGGATGTGCTGATGTCGGGTCATGAAATGGTCCTCGTGCCGGGTGAATTCCCGTTCTTTTTGTTCGCGGCGATTTCGCGACACATCAAGGCAGGTCGCGCTCACCGCCAGATAACCGCGAGTCGCGCACGAGGACAATCGAATGTGGTTCCACGGTGTGGAACCACAGAAGCAGGAGTACAGAAATACCTGTAGGAGCGAGCATGCTCGCGATGGTCGCCAACGATAACGCTGGCTGCCTGACACCCAACGGTGTTGTCGATTTCATCGCGAGCAGGCTCGCTCCTACAGGTCGATTATGGTGACAGGCGGCAGCCCTGGCGCTCGCCAATCCACACGGCGCTATTGCTGCGCCCCATGCCGCTGACGGTGACGCGCTTGGTCGCGGCATCATCGGTGAAACCGCTGATGGGCAACCACTGCTTCACATAACCCTGGCAGTACTGCGCATCGTTGTTCATCACATACCGACACGAACAATATTCCTTGGCGGTGTAGGCGCTGATGATGTCGGGGAATGCCCACAAGGCCACGCGCTCATGCCAGATCCAGCCAAGCAAGGCGAGCAGCAGGATCAGTAGCAGCGAACGGATTGGATGACGACGCAGAGAACCGCTCATGGCTGCACCTTGCCGGCAAAGGCCTGGCGCGCGAGTTTGAGCAGTTCGTTGTCTTGAAAACTGTCATCGCGGTCATCGGCGTAACGGACGATCACCAGGTTCTCGCTGGGGATCACGTACAACGCCTGCCCCCAATGGCCCAGCGCGGCGAAGGTGTCGTCGGGCGCGTCGGGCCAGGGCTTTGCGGCACCGTCCACTGCCCGATTGAGCCACCAATGACCTCCGGGCACCGCATCATCCTGATGGGCCCGATAACGAGCGAACGGCTCGCGGTTGAACGCGACCCAGTCCCTGGGCAGCAACTGCCGATCACCCCAGCGACCGTCGCGGGCCATCAACAGGCCGATGCGGGCCAGATCCCGTGCAGTGAGGTAGGCATAGGACGAGGCGACGAAGGTGCCCGTGGCATCGCTTTCCCAGACCGCATGACGGATGCCCAGTGGCTCGAACAAAGCGGTCCACGGATAGTCCGCATAACGGTCCGGGCCGACGATGGTTTTCAACGCGGCGGCTAACAGACCGCTGTCGCCGCTGGAATAACGAAACGCCTGCCCCGGCTCGGCGAAGTTGTCGTGGCTGGCGGTGAACGCGGCCATGTCCGGGTGGCCACGGGTATAGAGCATGGCCACCACCGAGGATTTCAGCGGGGCGTATTCGTAGTCTTCCTGCCAGTCCAGGCCCGAGGCCCAGTGCAGCAGATCGGCCATCGTCAGGTCCGGGTGCTTTTGCAGCGGTGGATAGTATTTGGCGGCCGGGTCATCGAGCTTGAACCTGCCTTCGCCATAGGCCACGCCGAGTACCGTGGCCATCAGGCTTTTGCTGATCGACCAGGTCAGGTGCGGTGTATTGGCGGTGGTCGGGCCGACGTAGCGTTCATAGATCAACTGGCCGTCGCGGATCACCAGCAAGGCGTCGGTGCGGATGCCCTGGCGAGTGGTGTCATCTCGGGGTGGGAAGGCGTAAGTCTCAAGTGCCGCAAGTGCCGGACCGGTGGTGGTCGGGCGGTTGGCCATTGTTCGGCGGGCCAGTTTTCAGCGTGTGCCGAGAGGCTGAGCAGCAGGATGAAGAGCAGGGACAAGCCTTTGGACATGGCGGGGGCTCTTGGGGATGAACCTGCTGAGCCTAGTCGACGTTGATGACAGTTCCGGGATTTGTTTTGCCCTTGAAATCGCATCGCGGGCGAGCCTTGCTCCCACAGGTTCATCGTCTGTCGCGAATATCCGATAGACGCTAAACCTGTGGGAGCAAGGCTTGCCCGCGATGGGGCCCTTCAGGCAGAAGACAATCCCGCCAACGCCTTGGCCAACCGCTTGCCCCGCGCCCCCGCCGCCAGATCCATCACCGCATGATCGCGCTGCCACATCGCCGCCCAGGCTGGCGGCCCATCGGCCAGCGCTTGATCGATCTCACCCTTGAGCATCTCGAACTGCGTAAACAACCCACCCAACAACACATGCCCCGCCGCATTGCCCGGCGCCTGTCGACTGACTTCCGCACACCCGGCCAACAGCGCCAGCAAGCGCAATTGCAAACATTGCGACCAGTCGCACTCCTGGCCAACGCCATACAACCAGGCCGTCATCGCACTGAGCACATAGATGTCTTCCAGCGTGCGGAACGGTTTGACGTAAGCATCCCAGCCATCCCCGGCCAGCAACTCGCACAGCGCGCCATCCAGAATCAACCGGCCATGGCTGACGTCCGGCATCAACGGGATCGCCGGGAGCTTTTCCACGCGCACACCCGGTTCACCGGGATAGACCACCGCAAGACTCAGACGCGGATCGTCGCCCGGTTGCTCGCTGCGAGCGGCCACCAGCAGCCAGTCGGCCGCGTCGCCCGCCGTGACGAAATCCTTGCGCCCGCTCAAGCGCAAATCACTCAGCCGAGTCTGCATATCGGCCGGTCGCAAGCTGCGTTGCTCGGTCGCGCACAGGGCACCAAGGCTGTGGGGCGCGCTCGGCCAGAGCATGCGCAACGCCGCCTGATAGCCCACCAGAAACGCCAGCCCCGGAGTCGCCATCAAGCGTCCACCGGCCACGGCCAATTCGAACGGGGTGACGTTGCCCAACAACTGCAGCAGCGTCGCGAATCCCTCGCCCAGGTCCGGTTCGGCGGGCAGGCGATCGCGGCGGTTCAACAGGGTTTGCCAGGGCATAGGAGGCTCCTTGAGGGCTGTCATATAAGCATCACCAAAGCTTAACGGCGATGACACCGGGGCTACATAGCCTGACTTTGCACAACAAGGCTGGATAAAGAAAGTCGATCCGCTGTAACCCACAGACGGGTGAGCAGCCCGCACGGAGAATCGCCATGACTCAGATCGCCCGCATCAGCGACACCGGAAGTGAACGCCGCCTGCAAGCCGAACGCCTGGTCGGCGCCCAGGCGCTGCAAGAAGCACAGGCCTTGCGTTTCAACGTATTCAGCGGCGAATTCAACGCCAAGCTGAAGGGCGCGGAGCTGGGTCTGGACATGGATGACTACGACATTCACTGCTTCCACATCGGCGTGCGCGATCTGAACACCGGGCGCCTGGTGGCGACCACTCGCCTGCTCGACTACACCGCCGCCACCACGCTGGGCAAGTTCTACAGCGAAGAAGAATTCAGCCTGCATGGCCTGATTCATCTCAAAGGCCCGATCCTGGAAATCGGCCGCACCTGCGTCGACCCGGCCTACCGCAATGGCGGCACCATCGCCGTGCTCTGGGGTGAACTGGCCGAAGTGCTGAACCAGGGCGGCTACAGCTATCTGATGGGCTGCGCGAGCATCCCGATGCAGGACGGCGGCATCCAGGCCCACGCGATCATGCAGCGTCTGCGCGAACGCTACCTGTGCACCGAACACCTGCGCGCCGAGCCGAAAAAACCACTGCCCGCGCTGGACATCCCGTCCAACGTCATCGCCGAAATGCCACCGCTGCTCAAGGCTTACATGCGCCTGGGTGCGAAGATCTGCGGCGAGCCTTGCTGGGACGAAGATTTCCAGGTGGCCGACGTGTTCATCCTGCTCAAGCGCGACGAGTTGTGCCCGCGCTACGCCAAGCACTTCAAGGCGGCCGTGTGATGCGTCGGTTGCGCGTTTACGCGCGAATCGCCCGGGTGCTGCTGGTGGTCGTGCTGGGCTTGTGCATGGCCAGTGTGTTCGGCGTGTTCGAACGCCTGGGGCTGGCCCATTCGATGGAGCGTCGCCAGCGCTGGTCGCGGTTTTTCATGGCCCGTTTGAGCAATGCCCTGCCCTTCGACATCAGGGTCCTGGGCGAACTGCCGAAGACCCCGATGCTGTGGGTCAGCAACCATGTGTCCTGGACCGACATCCCGCTGTTGGGGATGCTCACGCCGCTGTCGTTCCTGTCCAAGGCCGAGGTTCGCACCTGGCCCGTGGCGGGCTGGTTGGCGGCCAAGGCCGGCAGCCTGTTCATTCGCCGCGGCTCGGGCGACAGCCAGTTGATCCGCAAACAGATGACTCGCCATCTGCAGCAGGAACACGCGCTGCTGATGTTCCCCGAAGGCACCACCACCGACGGCCGTTCCCTGCGCACCTTCCATGGTCGCCTGTTGTCGGCGGCGATCGATTCCGAGGTGAAGTTGCAGCCGGTGGCGATCCGTTACCTGCGCAACGGCGACCCCGACATGCTGGCGCCATTCATTGGCGACGACGACCTGCTCTCGCACCTGATGCGCCTGTTTGCCAATGATCGCGGTGAGGTGGAGATTCGCTTGCTCAAGCCGATCGCCTGCGAAGGCCGTGAGCGCGCGGCACTGGCGTTTGAAGCGCAGCAGGCGGTGCAGAAGGCGTTGTTCGGGACGGTTCCGGAAACCCAAAGAGCGCCAATGCGGCCTGCGATTGCGGCCTGACACGATTCCCTTGAAGAAACACAAAATCCTGTAGGAGCGAGCCTGCTCGCGATAGCGATTCAACATTCAATGAAGATGTTGAATGGAACATCGTCATCGCGAGCAGGCTCGCTCCTACAATGGGTTTAAGGTGTTGGCGGATTCTGGGCGAACGCCTGAAGCTGCGGATAGAACAACCGGAAATCCTCGCTCAACGGCTCATACAACACCCGCAATTCCTGCATCGCCGCCGCCAGCTCTTCAGGCCGGGTCAAGCGCCGTGAAATCCCCCCCAACACCTGCTCCAGCACTTCAAATTCCCGATACGACCCCAACCAATCATTAGCCACCATGTGCGGCGCGATCCTCGCCAGGCGCTCCGGCAATTGCTGCTGGCTGGACAGCACCCGGTACACGTCCGAGGTGAACTGCTCCAGCGGGCGGTCCGCGTACTGCCGCCAGTCCCGTGCCAGGCAATGGTCGAAAAACACGTCGAGGACGATCCCCGCGTAACGCCGGCGGGTCAGGGAAAAGCGCGACAGCGAGGCATCCACCAGCGGGTGGCGGTCGGTGAAGACATCGATGCTGCGATGCAACTGGATGGCGGTTTCGATCTCCGGCTCGAACTGCCCTTGCAGCCGTCCCTTGACGAAATCGCCATACAGGCTGCCGAGCAATTGACCGGGGCGCTGGCCACCGAGATGAAGATGTGCGAGATAGTTCATGCGCGCAGCTTAGCACTGCCCCCTTGTAACGTTACAGCCAACGTATCGTTATAACCCGATATACCGATTTGCTCGGTCGTGAGATCGAAATCATATTGGCATATCGCGAAATAACGATTTAAATTTCGCTTCATCGCGATATAGCGTTTTACACATCACGAGCCCTACATCATGACCATCAATCTCGACGAAATAATAAAAGCCCTGGCGCACCCGGTACGGCGAGAAATCCTGCACTGGCTAAAAGACCCGGACGTCGAATTCCCCGATCAGTCTCACAGCAACGAGCACGGCGTGTGTGCCGGGCAGATCGATCAACGTTGCGGCCTGTCGCAGTCCACGGTGTCCGCGCACCTGGCGACCCTGCAACGCGCCGGCCTGATCAGCAGCCGCAAAGTCGGCCAGTGGCACTTCTTCAAACGTAACGAGGAAACCATCCAGGAGTTCCTCAAAACCTTCAGCAAAGAGCTCTGACCCTTTACGTCAGCAGGCCGAAAAGGAATCAAACCATGCCCCTCCCGCTACTCATATTGGCGCTAAGCGCCTTCGCCATCGGTACGACCGAATTCGTCATCATGGGCTTGCTGCCCAACGTGGCGGCTGACCTCGGTGTGTCGATCCCCGGTGCCGGCTGGCTGGTCACCGGTTATGCGTTGGGCGTGGCCATCGGTGCGCCGTTCATGGCACTGGCCACCGCCAGGCTGCCGCGCAAGGCCGCCCTGGTGGCGTTGATGGGCATTTTCATTGTCGGCAACCTGCTCTGTGCGGTGGCCACCGACTACAACGTGCTGATGTTCGCCCGGGTTGTCACCGCCCTGTGTCACGGTGCCTTCTTCGGCATCGGTTCGGTGGTCGCCGCCAGTTTGGTGCCGGCCAACAAGCGTGCGTCTGCCGTGGCCCTGATGTTCACCGGCCTGACCCTGGCCAACGTGCTGGGCGTACCGCTGGGCACCGCCCTCGGTCAGCAAGCCGGCTGGCGCTCGACCTTCTGGGCAGTGACCGTGATTGGCGTGATCGCCCTGATCGGCCTGATTCGCTTCCTGCCGGCCAAGCGCGATGAAGAGAAACTCGACATGCGTGCCGAACTGCGTGCCCTCAAAGGCGCCGGTATCTGGCTGTCCCTGAGTATGACCGCGATGTTCGCCGCCTCCGTGTTCACCCTGTTCACCTACGTCGCGCCGCTGCTGGGTGACGTCACCGGCGTCTCCCCCCGCGGCGTGACCTGGACCCTGATGCTCATCGGCCTGGGCCTGACCGTCGGCAACATCATCGGCGGCAAGCTGGCCGACAAAGGCCTGGCCGCGACGCTGATCGGCGTGTTCATCGCGATGGCCGTGGTGTCCACGGTGCTGACCTGGACCAGCGTCGCGCTGATCCCCACCGAAATCACCCTGTTCCTCTGGGCCACCGCGTGTTTCGCCGCCGTGCCTGCCCTGCAAGTCAACGTGGTGACCTACGGCAAGGCCGCACCGAACCTGGTCTCGACCCTGAACATCGGCGCCTTCAACGTCGGCAACGCCCTGGGCGCCTGGGTCGGCGGCAGCGTCATCGCCCACGGCTACGGCCTGACCAGCGTGCCCCTGGCGGCCGCTGCACTGGCGGTGTTCGCCCTGGTCCTGACCCTGATCACTTTCCGTCAGAGCGGTAATCCCGAACTGGCACCTGCTACCCACTGATCTCCATAAGAGAGCTAGTAAATGACGACGATTTTCGATCCGATCAAACTGGGCGACCTCGAGCTGTCCAACCGCATCATCATGGCCCCGCTGACCCGCTGCCGCGCCGACGAAGGCCGTGTGCCCAACGCGCTGATGGCCGAGTACTACGTGCAACGCGCCTCCGCCGGCCTGATCCTCAGCGAAGCCACCTCGGTCACCCCGATGGGCGTCGGCTACCCGGACACCCCGGGCATCTGGTCCAACGACCAGGTCCGCGGCTGGACCAACGTCACCAAGGCGATCCACGGCGCGGGCGGCAAGATCTTCCTGCAACTGTGGCACGTGGGCCGGGTGTCCCATGAGTCGTACCTGAACGGCGAAAAGCCGGTCGCCCCGAGCGCCATCCAGCCCAAAGGCCACGTCAGCCTGGTTCGCCCGCTGGCCGACTACCCAACGCCCCGCGCCCTGGAAACCGCTGAAATCGCCGACATCGTCGACGCCTACCGCGTCGGCGCGGAAAACGCCAAGGCCGCCGGTTTCGACGGCGTGGAAATCCACGGCGCCAACGGCTACCTGCTCGACCAGTTCCTGCAAAGCAGCACCAACCAGCGCACCGACCAATACGGCGGCTCCCTGGAAAACCGTGCTCGCCTGCTGCTGGAAGTGACCGACGCCGCCATCGAAGTCTGGGGCGCCGGCCGTGTCGGCGTACACCTGGCCCCGCGTGCCGACTCCCACGACATGGGCGACGACAACCTGGCCGAAACCTTCACCTACGTCGCACGTGAACTGGGCAAACGCGGCATCGCCTTCATCTGCTCCCGCGAGAAAGAAGGCGCCGACAGCCTCGGCCCGCAAATCAAGGAAGCCTTCGGCGGCCCGTACATCGTCAACGAACGCTTCACCAAGGACAGCGCCAACGCCTGGCTGGCAGCGGGCAAGGCGGATGCGGTGGCGTTTGGTATTCCGTTCATTGCCAACCCGGATCTTCCGGCGCGCTTGAAGGCGGATGCGCCGTTGAATGAGGCACGTCCTGAGCTGTTCTATGGCAAGGGGCCGGTGGGTTACATCGACTATCCGACGTTGTAATCGTCAGTCGTTGAAACGTAAAAGCCCCGGACTCGAGAGAGCCGGGGCTTTTTATTTATCGTGGGTTTGACCTGCTCTTTGTAGGAGCGAGCCTGCTCGCGATGGCGGCCTGGCAGCCGGCCATGCTTTTGTTGACGGTGTACATATCCATTTTTTTGGTAACGGCCACTTAAGGTTCCGCCCTTACGGCGGGTCACTTTCGAAGAGCGCGAAAGTAACCAAAGCGCTCGATCCCCTGACGTACGGTGCCTCGCCTAGGCTCGGCATACCCTCGCTCCGGTATTCACCCGGGGGCATCGCCTCCGGTTTGCTTCGCTGCACCTCCTCTCGATGTGTGCGGCTTCGCCGCACGGCGCTGCGCGCCTTCCCCCCGGATGAACACCTCCACTCGGCCTTCCGACGGGGCAGATCAAGATCAAGATCAAAAGCCAAAGCAAAAGCAGATCGCGGTCCCCTGTAGGAGCGAGCCTGCTCGCGATGGACGACGGAACACCGCGGGGTGTCAGGCTGCCAGCGTTATCGTTGACGACCATCGCGAGCAGGCTCGCTCCTACAGGAGGTTGGGGTACATCTGGAAGACATTGGTCGGCTGTCAGGCCGCCATCGCGGGCAAGCCTTGCTCCTACAGGGGCCGACACAAAATCCCTACAAATTACCGAGCCTGCGAACTGTCAACCTGGCAATCGTAAGTATATAAAAGCAGCCTTCTGCCGCAGCGCCCGTGAAGAACTGTTCATCTACGGCTTCAACGATTGACACCCGTAGTGGCAATTACGCATGTTGTTTCATTTACGCAGGCTGGGGCTCAAACGCAGCATGTCGATGGCGATATCGACCCAACGCTCGGCGTCGGTGTGCAGTTCGAAGCTTTCGGGGGTCAGCAACCATTGGTACAGCAGGCCGTCTATATAGGCATGGATGCTGATGGCCGCTCGGGCAGTGTCGAGGTCTGGCGGTAGTTGCCCACGATTGACGGCGTTACGCAGGGTCAGGCCGATGCGCATGTTGCAGTCGAGGCTGGCGGTCTGGCGCTGTTGGCGCAGGTCGCACATTTCATCGGTGAATTCGCACTTGTGAAACAAAATTTCATTGATGCGCCGGGTCTTGGGATCCAGTGCAACTTCATGAAACAAATGAATCAACAGACGGCGCATGCAGCCCAGGGGGTCGAGTTCGTCTTCGCTCTCGGCGGCCTTGGCCAATTCATCGAGGGGCTCGTGCAGGCTGTCGAGCATGGCCTGGACCAGATCGGCCTTGTTGCTGAAGTGCCAGTAGATGGCCCCGCGAGTGACGCCGGCCAGGGTCGCGATGTCCGCCAGCGTGGTACGGGCCACGCCCCGCTCGTAAAAGGCTTTTTCAGCCGCTTCGAGTATCTGGTTGCGGGTTTCTTGAGCTTCCTCTTTGGTGCGACGGACCATGGCAGTACAACCTCAATCAGGGTGCTTCAGCGATGTCTGAATATCCGCTGAAGAAAAGTGGGGCGAGCGTTCTGGGCTCCCGTCCCCGGGCCTACAATTCGGACCTTGCGGCGGCCTCTGTAACGGCGAGGATACCTAGCCAAGGTATTTACAAACAACCATGAACGTAAGTATATTCCTTAGCAAGCTACTTATCCACCCGGCACTCATTTTTTAACCTTCCATGTTTTCTTGAGCGTTCTCCAACGCGCCTGACCCGAGGATTTTCATGCAATTCAAGCCAGCTGTTACCGCTCTGGTCGCCGCCATTGCCCTGGCATCGCTGCTCAGCGGATGCAAAAAGGAAGAAGCGGCACCGGCCGCACCACCGCCTCAGGTCGGCGTCGTCACCCTGCAACCGCAAACGTTTACGTTGACTTCCGATCTGCCGGGCCGCACCAGTGCGTACCGCATCGCGGAAGTGCGTCCGCAGGTCAACGGCATCATTCTCAAGCGCCTGTTCAAGGAAGGCGGCGATGTGAAGGAAGGCCAGCAGCTCTACCAGATCGACCCGTCGGTTTATGAAGCGACACTGAAAAGTGCCGAAGCCAACCTGCGCTCCACCAAGTCGATCTCTGACCGCTACCAGCAACTGGTCAACGAGCAGGCTGTGAGCCGCCAGGAATACGACACCGCCGTGGCCAACCGCCTGCAGTCGGAAGCCGCCCTGCAAACCGCCCAGATCAATGTGCGCTACACCAAGGTTTACGCACCACTGTCCGGTCGTATCGGCCGTTCTTCAGTGACCGAAGGCGCGTTGGTCAGCAACGGTCAGACCGAAGCAATGGCCGTGATCCAGCAACTTGACCCGATCTACGTCGACGTGACGCAGTCCTCCGTGGAACTGCTGCAATTGCGCCGCGAACTGGAAAGCGGTCGCCTGCAAAAGGCCGGCGTCAACGCCGCCAAGGTCAAGCTGACCCTCGAAGACGGCAGCCAGTACAAACTGGACGGCAAGCTGGAGTTCTCCGAAGTCTCGGTCGACCAGACCACTGGCTCCGTGACCCTGCGTGCAGTGTTCCCGAACCCTGACCACACCCTGCTTCCGGGCATGTTCGTTCACGCCCAGTTGCAAGCCGGTGTGAACAGCGCAGCGATCCTGGCCCCGCAGCAAGGCGTGACCCGCGACCTCAAGGGCACGCCGACCGCACTGGTCGTCGGTGCCGACAACAAGGTCGAACTGCGCCAGCTCAAGGCCAGCCGTACCGTCGGCAATCAGTGGCTGATCGAAGACGGCCTGAAGGCCGGCGACCGCCTGATCACCGAAGGCCTGCAATTCGTCAAGCCAGGCATCGAAGTCAAGGCCACTGATGCAACCAACGTCGGTGCCCCTGCCGGAACCGCGAGCCCGGCACCCGCCAAGGCAGCTGAACAGGCTTCCAGCGGTAAAAAGGATTAAACCATGTCGAAATTCTTTATCGACCGTCCGATTTTCGCCTGGGTAATTGCCCTGGTGATCATGCTGGTCGGGGCACTGTCGATCCTGCGGCTGCCGATCAACCAGTACCCGAGCATTGCACCGCCGGCCATCGCCATCTCCGTGACCTATCCGGGCGCATCGGCGCAAACCGTGCAGGACACCGTGGTCCAGGTGATCGAACAGCAACTCAACGGTATCGACAACCTGCGTTATGTGTCGTCGGAAAGTAACTCCGACGGCACCATGACCATCACCGCGACCTTCGAGCAAGGCACCAACTCCGACACCGCGCAGGTTCAGGTACAGAACAAGCTGAACCTGGCCACCCCACTGTTGCCGCAAGAAGTGCAGCAGCAGGGTATCCGCGTGACCAAGGCAGTGAAAAACTTCCTGTTGGTGATCGGCGTGGTGTCCCGCGACGGCAGCATGACCAAGGACGACCTGTCCAACTACATCGTGTCCAACATGCAGGACCCGATCTCGCGTACCGCGGGTGTCGGTGACTTCCAGGTGTTCGGTTCGCAGTACGCCATGCGTATCTGGCTGGATCCGGCCAAGTTGAACAACTTCAACCTGACCCCGATCGACGTCAAGACCGCCATCGCCGCGCAAAACGTGCAGATCTCCTCCGGCCAGCTCGGCGGCCTGCCTGCGCTGCCCGGCACCCAGCTGAACGCGACGATCATCGGCAAGACCCGTCTGCAGACCGCCGAGCAGTTCAACAAGATCCTGCTCAAGGTCAACAAGGACGGTTCCCAGGTTCGCCTGAAAGATGTCGCCGAAGTCGGCCTGGGTGGCGAGAACTACAGCATCAACGCCCAGTTCAACGGCGCACCGGCTTCTGGCCTTGCGGTGAAACTGGCCAACGGTGCCAACGCCCTCGACACCGCAAAAGCCCTGCGCAAGACCATCGACAACCTCAAGCCGTTCTTCCCGCAAGGGATGGAAGTGGTGTTCCCGTACGACACCACCCCGGTGGTGACCGAATCGATCAAGGGTGTGGTTGAAACCCTGGTCGAAGCGATCGTGCTGGTGTTCCTGGTGATGTTCCTGTTCCTGCAGAACTTCCGTGCCACCGTCATCACCACGATGACCGTGCCGGTGGTATTGCTCGGTACCTTCGGCATCCTCGCGGCCGCCGGCTTCAGCATCAACACCCTGACCATGTTCGGCATGGTGCTGGCCATCGGCTTGCTGGTGGACGACGCCATCGTCGTGGTGGAAAACGTCGAACGGGTGATGAGCGAAGAAGGCCTGTCACCCAAGGAAGCCACCAAGAAATCCATGGGGCAGATCCAGGGCGCCCTGGTGGGTATCGCCCTGGTACTGTCGGCGGTACTGCTGCCGATGGCGTTCTTCAGCGGCTCCACCGGCGTGATCTACAAGCAGTTCTCGATCACCATCGTTTCGGCCATGGCCCTGTCGGTACTGGTGGCCCTGATCTTCACCCCGGCACTGTGCGCCACCATGCTCAAGGCGATTCCGAAAGGCGAGCACGGCACACCCAAACGCGGCTTCTTCGGCTGGTTCAACCGCAACTTCGACCGTGGCGTACGCAGCTACGAGCGCGGCGTGGGCAACATGCTGGCGCAGAAGGCACCGTACCTGCTGGCCTACCTCATCATCGTTGTCGGCATGATCTGGCTGTTCACCCGCATTCCGACCGCGTTCCTGCCGGAAGAAGACCAGGGCGTACTGTTCGCCCAGGTACAGACCCCGGCCGGCTCGACGTCCCAGCGCACCCAAGTGGTCGTGGACCAGATGCGTGAATTCCTGCTGCGTCCGGGCAAGGATGGCGGTGAAGGCGATGCAGTGAACTCGGTGTTTACCGTGACCGGCTTCAACTTCGCCGGCCGAGGCCAGAGCTCGGGTATGGCGTTCATCATGCTGCGCCCGTGGGACGAGCGTAACGCCGATAACAATGTGTTCAAGGTTGCGGCCCGCGCCCAGCAGCACTTCTTCACCTTCCGCGATGCGATGGTGTTCGCCTTCGCCCCGCCGGCGGTACTGGAGCTGGGTAACGCCACCGGTTTCGACGTGTTCCTGCAGGACCGCGCCGGTATCGGTCACGACAAGTTGATGGAAGCGCGCAACCAGTTCCTCGGCATGGCCGCGCAAAGCAAAGTGCTGGCGCAAGTGCGTCCGAACGGCCTGAACGACGAACCGCAGTACCAGTTGGAAATCGATGACGAGAAGGCCAGTGCCCTGGGCATTACCATCGCCGACATCAACAACACCCTGTCGATTGCCCTGGGCAGTAGCTACGTCAACGACTTCATCGACCGTGGTCGGGTGAAGAAGGTGTACGTGCAAGGCAAGCCAGGCGCGCGCATGAGTCCGGAAGACCTGCAGAAGTGGTACGTGCGTAACCGCGAAGGCACCATGGTTCCGTTCACGGCGTTCGCCAAGGGCGAGTGGATCTACGGCTCGCCGAAACTGGCCCGCTACAACGGTGTGGAAGCGATGGAAATTCTTGGTGCTCCGGCGCCGGGTTATTCCACCGGTGAAGCCATGGCCGAAGTCGAAGCCATCGCCAAGAAACTGCCAGCGGGTGTCGGTATCTCCTGGACCGGTCTGTCTTATGAGGAACGTTTGTCCGGCTCCCAGGCTCCGGCGTTGTACGCGTTGTCGCTGCTGATGGTGTTCCTGTGCCTGGCGGCGCTGTATGAAAGCTGGTCGATTCCGATTGCGGTGATGCTGGTAGTACCGCTGGGGATCATCGGTGCGCTGATGGCCACCAGCCTGCGCGGCCTGTCCAACGACGTGTACTTCCAGGTGGGCTTGTTGACGACTATCGGTCTGGCGGCGAAAAACGCGATTCTGATTGTCGAATTTGCCAAGGAGCTGCATGAACATGGGCGCAGCCTGCGCGATGCGGCGATCGAAGCCTGCCGCATGCGTCTGCGACCGATCATCATGACCTCGCTCGCGTTCGTGCTCGGCGTGGTGCCACTGGCGATCTCCACGGGCGCAGGCTCCGGTAGCCAGCATGCCATCGGTACCGGTGTGATTGGCGGTATGATCACCGCCACCGTACTGGCGATCTTCTGGGTCCCGCTGTTCTTCGTCACCGTATCGTCTTTGGGCCAGCGCAAAACCGCCAGCCAGGACGATGCCATTGAACCTTCTAAAGAGGCTGGCTAATGAGCAAGTCGCTACTTTCCCTGGCTGTTGCCGCGTTTGTGCTCGGTGGTTGCTCGCTGATTCCCGATTATCAGCAACCGCAAGCCCCGGTGGCCGATCAATATCCGCAGGGCCTGGCGTACTCGCCGGCCCAGGCGCCTGCACAGGCCGCCGCGGAGCAAGGCTGGAAGCAGTTTTTCCATGACCCGGCACTGCAACAGCTGATCCAGGTCGCCCTGGAAAACAACCGCGACCTGCGTGTCGCGGCCCTGAACATCGATGCTTTCGCCGCGCAGTACCGCATCCAGCGTGCCGACCTGTACCCGGCCGTTTCGGCCGATGGCAGCGGCAGCCGCCAGAAGATTCCGGAAAACTCCTCGCAGACCGGTCGCTCGGGCATCGTCAGCTCCTACTCGGCCACCGTCGGCATCAGCGCCTATGAACTCGACCTGTTCGGTCGGGTTCGCAGCCTGAGCGAAGAGGCCCTGCAGAAGTACTTCGCCACCGAAGAAGGCCGGCGCAGCACCCAGATCAGCCTGGTGGCCAGCGTGGCCAACGCCTACCTGACCTGGCAGGCGGACAAGGAGCTGCTGAAAGTAACCCAGGACACTCTCGCCGCGTTCGAGGAGAGCTACAGGCTAACCTCGCGCAGCAACGAAGTGGGTGTCGCCTCGGCCCTGGACCTGGCGCAGTCGCGCACCTCGGTGGAAAACGCCCGTGCACAACTGGCCAAGTACACCCGTCAGGTCGCCCAGGATGAAAACAGCCTGGTGCTGCTGCTCGGCACCGGCATACCGGCCAACCTGCAAGCGGCCCAACCGCTCAACGATGACTTGCTGAGCGAAGTACCGGCCGGCCTGCCGTCCGATTTGCTGCAGCGTCGTCCGGACATCCTGCAGGCCGAGTACAACCTCAAGGCTGCAAACGCCAATATCGGCGCCGCAAGGGCTGCGTTCTTCCCGAGCATCAGCCTGACCGCCAACGCCGGCACCCTGAGCCCGGACCTGTCCGGTCTGTTCAAGGGTGGTTCGGGCACCTGGCTGTTCCAGCCGCAGATCAACCTGCCGATCTTCAACGCCGGCAGCCTGCGCGCCAGCCTGGATTACTCGAAGATCCAGAAAGACATCGGCGTGGCGAACTACGAGAAGTCCATTCAGACGGCCTTCCAGGAAGTCGCCGACGGCCTGGCCGCGCGTGGTACCTACACCGATCAGGTACAGGCTCAGCGCAATTTGGTCAGCGCCAACCAGGACTACTACCGTCTCGCCGAGCGTCGTTATCGCATCGGTGTCGACAGCAACCTGACCTTCCTCGATGCCCAGCGTCAGTTGTTCGCTTCCCAACAGTCGCTGATCACCGACCGTCTGGCGCAGCTGATCAGCCAGGTGAACCTGTACAAGGCGCTGGGTGGTGGCTGGAACGAACAGACGGCGAAGAACGAGCCGTTGAAGGAAGAAGCGCCGAAGATGCGGATGTTCTGATAGCGCTGTGAACACAAAGAGCCCACCGACTTGGTGGGCTTTTTTGTTGCCAGCTGGAAAGGGTGTGGTGGAAGGTCTGGCCCCTTCGCGAGCAGGCTCGCTCCTACAGTTGATCCGCTTTCTCCAGAAAGAATGCGATCCATTGTAGGAGCGAGCCTGCTCGCGATGAGGCCCGCATAGTCACTACAAAACCCAAGCCAAACTTTGTTCGATAATCGCCCAAAACCCGCTTTTCCAGATTGAACCACCTAGTACATTCACATCACCATCGGCCTACAAAACCAATAACAACAGGTTCGACACCATGCCCCCGCGCCCTGCCCTGTCCGGCTGATCCCCAAGGCTTTCCCCCAACCCGTCGATTGCATGTCTGCATCCTTCCCGGCTGCGGCGCTAACCCGTTTCACCCCCAAGAATCAGAGAGACCCGAGCCCATGACGCCTTCCACCTCCCAGTATTTCGTTCCCGGCCTGATCGCCGTCGCCCTGGCCAGCACAGCCCTGCCCGCCCAAGCCGAGGAGGCAGGCTTCGTCGAAGGCGCCAAGGTCAACCTCAACCTGCGCAACTTCTACATCAACCGCAACTTCACCAACCCGACCAAGGCGCAGGGCAAGGCTGAAGAGTGGACGCAAAGCTTCATCCTCGACGCCAAGTCCGGCTTCACCCAGGGCACCGTCGGCTTTGGCATGGATGTGCTGGGGCTGTACTCGGTGAAACTCGATGGCGGCAAAGGCACCGGTGGCACGCAACTGCTGCCGCTGGACCACGACGGTCGTCCGGCGGACAACTTCGGTCGCACCAACGTGGCGTTCAAGGCGAAGCTGTCGCAAACCGAAGTGAAGGTCGGCGATTGGATGCCGGTGCTGCCGATCCTGCGCTCCGACGACGGCCGCTCGCTGCCGCAAACCTTCCGTGGCGGGCAGATCACCTCGAAGGAAATCAGCGGCCTGACGCTCTACGGCGGGCAGTTCCGTCAGAACAGCCCGCGTGACGACAGCAGCATGGACGACATGTCGATGACCGGCAAAGCCGCGTTCACCTCAGACCGCTTCAACTTCCAGGGTGGCGAGTACCTGTTCAACGAAAAGCGCACCCAGATCGGTGTATGGAATGCCGAGCTCAAGGACATCTACAGCCAGCAGTTCATCAACCTGACCCACAGCCAACCCCTTGGCGACTGGACCTTGGGCGCCAACCTCGGTTTCTTCTACGGCAAGGATGACGGCAGCGCCCGCGCCGGGGACCTGGACAACAAGACCATGTATGGCCTGTTTTCGGCGAAATACGGCGGCAACACCTTTTACGTCGGCCTGCAAAAACTCACCGGCGACAGCCCGTGGATGCGGGTCAACGGCACCAGCGGCGGCACCCTGGCCAACGACAGCTTCAACTCCAGCTACGACAACGCCCGGGAAAAATCCTGGCAGGTGCGCCACGACTACAACTTCGTCGCCCTCGGCGTGCCCGGCCTGACCCTGATGAACCGCTACATCAGCGGCGACAACGTACACACCGGCAGCATCACCGACGGCAAGGAATGGGGACGGGAAAGTGAACTGGGCTACACCGTGCAGAGCGGTGCGCTGAAGGATCTGAACGTGAAATGGCGCAACTCGACCATGCGCCGGGACTACAGCAACAACGAATTCGATGAGAACCGCGTGATCATCGGCTACCCGATCAGCCTGCTGTAAACACCGCCGCCCTCCTGTAGGAGCAAAGCTTGCCCGCGATGGCGATCTCACGGACGCCATCGCGGGCAAGCCTTGCTCCTACAGGGTTTGTTGGTGAACACAGAATCGGTGCTCACACCAAACCTTTGTGGGAGCGAGCCTGCCCGCGATGGCGTCAGATCAGGCGCCGCAAATCGCCAGGATCACTCCCGCGATTCAACCCCCAACTCATCCCACACCGACTCCGCCAGGTGGAACGTGGCGTTGGCCGCCGGAATCCCGCAGTAGATCGCGCTCTGCATGATCACTTCCTTGATCTCCCCCCGGCTGACGCCATTGTTAGCGGCGGCGCGCAGGTGCAGTTTCAGTTCACCTTCGCGGTTCATGCCGATCAGCATGGCGATGGTGATCAGGCTGCGGGTGTGGCGCGGCAGGCCCGGGCGGGTCCAGATGTCACCCCAGGCATGGCGGGTGATCATCTCCTGGAACTCCGAGTTGAACTCGGTCAGGGTGCTCAGGCTGCGGTCGACGTGAGCATCGCCCAGCACCGCGCGACGCACGTTCATGCCTTCGTCGTAACGTTGTTTCTCGTCCACGAAAATCCCCTCTCAACGAGCCGTCAGAAACGCCAGTACACGCTCGCTGAACGCGTTGCCTGCCTGAACGTTGGACAAGTGCGCGGCATAGAACTCGGCGTATTCGGCACCCGACACATGCTCCTGGATGAAATGCCCGCCAGACGGTGGCGTGACCGCATCGTGAGAGCCGGCAATCACCAGCAACGGTGCCTTGATCGACGACAATTGATCGCGGAAATCGGCATCGCGCACTGCTGCGCAATTGGCCGCATAACCTTCAGGCGAAGTGGCCGCCAGCATGTCGGTGATCTGCTTGGCCGCCGCCGGGTTGGCTTCGGAGAAGTCCGGGGTGAACCAGCGGGCGATCGACGCGTCACGAAGCGCCACCATGGCCGCCGGGCCATCACGCAGCACGGTTTCGATGCGCGGGTTCCAGATCGACGGATCGCCGATTTTCGCCGCGGTGTTGCACACGATCAGTTTGTTCAGGCGCTCAGGGGCGTTGATACCCAACCATTGGCCGATCAGACCGCCCATGGACAGCCCGCAGAAATGCGCGCGCTCGATGTGCAAGGCATCCAGCAGCGCCAGCACGTCGTGGCCCAGTTGCTCGATGCTGTACGGCCCGGGGGTTACCAGCGATTTGCCATGGCCACGGGTGTCGAAACGCAGCACCCGGAAATGCTCGCTGAACGCCGGAATTTGCGCGTCCCACATGTGCAGGTCGGTGCCCAGGGAGTTGGACAGCACCAGCACCGGCGCATCCACCGGGCCGTCAATTTGGTAATGCAGTTCGCCATCGGCGAGTTGTACGAAAGCCACAGCAATCTCCTTCAGGCAGTCAATGCAGAATGTTCAGCCACCGCTCGCTCGACCCAGGTACGGGCCTGACCGAGGTAATGGGCGGGGTCCAGCAGATGATCGAGTTCTTGTGCCGACAGTTCGGCGGTTACTTGCGGTTCGTCGCCGAGCACGGCGCGCAGATGACGCTGTTCGGCCACGGCGCGTTTGCAGCATTGCTCCAGCAGATGATGCGCGGTATCGCGCCCTACCCGCTGCGCCAGCACGATGCTCACCGCTTCGGCGAGCACCAGGCCCTGAGTCAAATCGAGGTTGCGCGCCATGCGCTCGGCATCCACTTCCAGGCCACCGGCCACCAGCAGCGCCTGCTTGAGGCTGCCGGACACCAGGCAGCAAATCTCCGGCAAGGTTTCCCACTCGGCGTGCCACAGGCCCAGGCTGCGCTCGTGTTCCTGGGGCATGGCACTGAACAAAGTCGAGAGCAGGCCGGGCACGCGGGTCGCGGCGCCGATCAGCACGGCCGCACCCACCGGGTTGCGCTTGTGCGGCATGGTCGAGGAACCGCCCTTGCCCGGCGCCGACGGTTCGAACACTTCGCCCGCTTCGGTCTGCATCAACAGGCTGATGTCGCGGCCGAGTTTGCCAAGACTGCCGGCGATCAAACCCAGAACAGAGCCGAACTCCACCAAACGATCACGCTGGGTGTGCCACGGTTGATCAGGCAGGCTCAGTTGCAGTTCTTCGGCCAGCGCCTGGGCAATCGGCATCGCCTTGTCGCCCAGGGCCGCGAGGGTGCCGGATGCGCCGCCGAACTGCAGCACCAACAGGCGCGGCTTGAGTTCTTGCAGACGCTGGCGACTGCGGGTCACCGCCCCCAGCCAACCGGCGATTTTCATGCCGAGGGTGACCGGTGTCGCGTGTTGCAGCCAGGTACGCCCGGCCAGCGGTGTCGCCACATAACGTTCGGCTTGGTTAGCCAGTGTTTGTCCCAGCTGCGCCAGATCGCTGTCGATCAGTTCCAGCGCCCGGCGCAGTTGCAGCACCAGGCCGCTGTCCATCACGTCCTGGCTGGTTGCGCCCAGATGCACATAACGTTCGGCCTCGGCATCGTTGGCCGCAATCTGCTTGCCCAATGCCTTGACCAGCGGAATCGCCGAGTTGCCGGCAATGGCAATCGCTTCGCCGAGGGCGGCAAAATCAAAATGCCCGGCCTGGCAGGCGGATTCGATGGGGGCCACGGCGCTCTGCGGAATCAATCCGACCCGCGCTTCGGCCCGGGCCAGCGCCGCTTCGAAGTCGAGCATGGCCTGGACCCGGCCCTGATCGCTGAACACCTCACGCATATCGCGGGCAGTGAAATAGGCATCGAACAATTGATTGCCCGGTCGCTGGTTCATAAACAGTCCCTGGAGGCGCGGGCCCGCCAGGGCCCGCGTATGGATCAAAGGTCGTGGTGCAGGTATTTGGCTTGTTTCGGCAGGCGCAGGCTGAACAGGAAGGCAATCGCCATCATCACCGTCACGTACCAGTAGAAGGAGTTTTCCATGCCGCCGGCCTTGAGGCTAAGGGCCACGTATTCCGCCGAGCCACCGAAGATCGCGTTCGCCACCGCATACGCCAGGCCAACGCCCAGTGCGCGCACTTCCGGCGGGAACATTTCGGCTTTTACCAGGCCGCTGATCGAGGTGTAGAAACTGACGATCGCCAGGGCCAGGGTGATCAGCACGAAGGCCAGGAACGGGCTGCCGACACTTTTCAGGCTCAGCAGGATCGGTACGGTGCACAACGTCCCGAGGGCGCCGAACCAGAGCATCGAGTTACGCCGGCCGATCTTGTCGGCGAGCATGCCGAACAACGGCTGCATGCACATATAGAGAAAGAGCGCGCCGGTCATGATGTAGCTGGCGGTCTTGGCGGGCATGCCGGCGGTGTTCACCAGGTACTTCTGCATGTACGTGGTGAAGGTGTAGAAAATCAGCGAGCCACCGGCGGTGTAACCCAGCACGGTAATAAAGGCGGCTTTATGGTCACGGAACAATGCGCCGATGCTGCCGGCGTCCTTATTCTCACGCATTTCCTTGCTGGTGGTTTCTTTCAGCGAACGACGCAGGTACAGCGAAACCAGTGCCGCACACGCACCGACCACGAATGGAATCCGCCAGCCGTAGGCGCGCAACTCCTCTTCGGACAGGAACTGCTGCAGGATCACCACCACCAGCACCGCCAGCAATTGCCCACCGATCAGCGTCACGTACTGGAACGAGGCGAAGAAACCGCGCTGGCCCTTGAGGGCCACCTCACTCATGTACGTGGCCGTGGTGCCGTATTCACCGCCCACGGACAAGCCCTGGAGCAAACGGGCGAACAGCAACAGGATCGGTGCCCAGATACCAATGCTGCTGTAGGTCGGCAGGCAAGCAATGAGCAACGAGCCAAAACACATCATCAAAATCGAAATCAGCATCGAGTTCTTGCGGCCGTGCCGATCGGCGACGCGGCCGAAGATCCAACCGCCGATCGGGCGCATCAGGAACCCGGCGGCAAACACGCCCGCGGTGTTTACAAGCTGCACCGTGGGATTGTCGGAAGGGAAAAAGGCCGGCGCGAAATACAGTGCGCTGAAGGCGTAGACATAGAAGTCGAACCATTCGACGAGGTTGCCGGACGAAGCACCGACAATGGCAAAGATCCGTTTGCGGCGCTCTTCGCCTGTGTAAAGCGCGGGTGATGCGGTTGGCGTTGTCATTGTTTTTCACTCAATGGGGACAGTGAGAGTCTAGACATACTTTGCAACAGTCCCGTTCCACAGATACAGCATCAACACGATTCCCTCATGGGAAATCCCTCCCTTGTAGGAGCGAGCCTGCTCGCGATCGCGGTGTGTCAGTGACATCAGAGCTGACTGACACACTGCGATCGCGAGCAGGCTCGCTCCTACAGGGGGGAAGTGCAGTCCATCAGACGCGTTCGATCGCCAGTGCCAGACCCTGGCCGACGCCGACACACATCGTCGCCAGGCCTTTCTTGCCACCGGTTTTCTCCAACTGATGCAGCGCCGTCAGTACCAGACGAGCGCCGCTCATACCCAGTGGATGGCCAAGGGCAATTGCGCCACCGTTCGGGTTGACCTGCGGTGCGTCGTCGGCGATCCCCAGCTCACGCAACACCGCCAGACCCTGGCTGGCAAACGCTTCGTTGAGTTCGATCACGTCGAAATCGCCGACCGCCACACCCAGGCGCTCGGTCAGTTTGCGCACGGCCGGCACCGGGCCGATGCCCATCACGCGCGGTGCAACACCGGCGCTGGCCATGCCCAACACTTTGGCGCGGGCGGTCAGGCCGTGTTTTTTCACCGCTTCCGCCGAAGCGAGGATCAAGGCGGCAGCGCCGTCGTTCACGCCGGAAGCGTTGCCGGCGGTGACGGTTTTGTCCGGGCCGTTGACCGGCTTCAACTTGGTCAGGGCTTCCAGGGTGGTGTCGGCGCGAGGATGCTCGTCCTGGCTGACCACGGTTTCACCCTTCTTGTGGGCAATGCGTACTTCGACGATTTCTTCGGAAAAGAAGCCGGCAGCCTGGGCGACGGCGGTGCGTTGCTGGCTGCGCAGGGCGAAGGCGTCCTGGTCGGCGCGGGAGACCTTGTAGTCGTCAGCCACGTTGTCGGCGGTCTGCGGCATCGCGTCCACGCCGTACTGGGCTTTCATCAGCGGGTTGATGAAGCGCCAGCCGATGGTGGTGTCTTCGAGCTTCATGTTGCGCGAGAACGAGGCGTCGGCCTTGCCCATCACGAACGGTGCACGGGACATCGACTCGACGCCACCGGCAATCGCCAGCTCCATCTCGCCACTGGCGATGGCGCGGAAAGCGGTGCCAATCGCGTCCATGCCCGAAGCGCAGAGGCGGTTGAGGGTCACGCCCGGAATGGTTTCCGGCAGACCGGCCAGCAGCAGCGCCATGCGCGCCACGTTGCGGTTGTCTTCACCGGCCTGGTTGGCGCAGCCGAGGAACACCTCGTCCACCGCCGTCCAGTCCACCGACGGATTGCGCTCCATCAGCGCCTTGATCGGCACGGCGGCCAGGTCGTCGGCGCGGACCGCCGACAGGCCGCCGCCGAAGCGGCCGATGGGGGTGCGAATCGCGTCGCAGATATAGACGTCACGCATCACGCTTCTCCAGGGGCTTGGCCGTGGGCGGCAGCGGTACGGGCTTCCAGGTCACGCAGCGCGGTCAGCTCGACTTCAGTCGGCTCGGCGGTCACGGCAACGCTGTCGGCGAAACGGATCGGCCAGCCGGTGGCGGCAACCACTTGCTCGCGGGTCACGCCCGGGTGCAGTGCGGTGACCACGAATTCGTTGGTGCCGGCTTCCGGCTCCATGGTGCACAGGTCGGTGATGATCCCCACTGGCCCTGCGCCTGGCAGACCGAGACGCTTGCGCGAGTCGCCGCCTTCGCCGTGGCCGACCGAGGTGATGAAGTCCAGCTTGTCGACGAACGAACGCGCCGATTGCTTGAGGATGATCAGCACGCTCTTGGCGGAACCGGCAATCTCCGGTGCACCGCCAGCGCCCGGCAGACGGACTTTCGGCGAGTGGTAATCGCCAACCACGGTGGTGTTGATGTTGCCGAAGCGGTCGACCTGGGCGGCGCCGAGGAAGCCGACGTCGATGCGACCGCCCTGCAGCCAGTAGCGGAAAATCTCGCCAGTCGGCACCACGGTGTCGGCAGTTTCCGCCAGTTCACCGTCACCGATCGACAGTGGCAGCACGCTTGGCTTGGCGCCGATCGGGCCCGACTCGTAGATCAGGACCACGTCGGGCGAAGACGTCAGGCGGGCCAGGTTGGCCGCTTTGGATGGCAGGCCGATGCCCACGAAGCACACCGAGCCGTTCTTCAGGCGACGGGCAGCGGCGACGGTCATCATTTCATTGGTGGTGTAAGTCATTACTTCGCCTCCGAAGCGGCGGCCAGCTTGGCCTTGAACTCGCTGAAGTCAGCGCTGCCGTGGATGAATTCGTTGATCCACGCGGTGAAGGTTTCACGGTCGCGGGCAATCGGGTCCCAGGCCTGGTAGAAGCGGTTGTCACGCTCGTTGTAACCGTGGGCGTAGGACGGATGCGCGCCGCCCGGTACGTGGCAGACCGCGCTCAGGGCCCAGGTCGGCAGGACGCAGGAGTTCATCGGCGCATTGAGGTCGTCGACGATTTCTTCAACGGTGACGATGCAGCGCTTGGCGGCCAGCACGGCTTCTTTCTGCACGCCGAGAATGCCCCACAGCAGCACGTTGCCCTTGCGGTCGGCTTTCTGCGCGTGGATCACGGTGACGTCCGGGCGCACCGAAGGCACGGCAGCCAGCACTTCGCCGGTGAACGGGCAGGTGACGGACTTGATCAGCGGGTTGACCTTCGGCAGGTCGGAACCGGCGTAGGCACGCAGCACCGCGAACGGCAGGCCGGAAGCGCCGGCAACGTAGGCGTTGGCCAGGTCGGCGTGGCTGTGTTCTTCGATTTCCAGCGCATGCGGCCACTGCTTCTCGACGGCGTCACGCAGACGGTGCAGGGAACCGACGCCCGGGTTGCCGCCCCAGGAGAACACCAGCTTGCGAGCACAACCGGCACCGATCAACTGGTCGTAGATCAGGTCAGGCGTCATCCGTACCAGGGTCAGGTCTTTCTTGCCCTGACGAATGATTTCGTGACCCGCCGCCGTTGGGATCAGGTGGGTGAAGCCTTCGAGCGCGACGGTATCGCCGTCATTCACGAATTGCTTCACCGCGTCGTGCAGCGAAAGAATCTCAGCCATTTGGGGCAGGCTCCCGTTTGTTGTTAACCGACAGTGGAAAAAGGCGCCGATGCGCAGCGCCGGATGACTGAAGATTAAGCCTGTGAAAAACCTCAAACAATCCGATAATCGACTGAGCGTTCGATTATCGAACACATTGTTACGCACCTACCGATTCGAAAAGCATCGCGGGCAAGCCTTGCTCCCACGGGGTCAAGTGTGATCCCTGTGGGAGCAAGGCTTGCCCGCGATGAGGCCATCAAAACCAATGGAGATTCCGGGTCAACCTGTCAGGTCGCATCCGCATGACTGACCACACCCTTGATCACCACCGCCGCCGTTGCCACAGCGGCCGGAATCACCAGCGCCGTCAGCACCTGCTCGAAATTCCAGCCCAGTCCCAGCAATGTTGCCCCCATCCAGGCACCAAGGATGGCGCCGAAACGACCAATCCCGAGCATCCACGACACGCCCGTGGCACGCCCCTGGGTCGGGTAAAACCGTGCCGCCAACGAGGGCATCGCCGATTGCGCGCCGTTGACGCACATCCCGGCCACCAGCACCAGGGTAGCCAGCAGCGTGATGCTGCCCAGACTCTGCCCCACCGCGTAGGCAAACACCCCGGCCAGCAGGTAGAAAGTGCCGATCACCTTGTGCGGATTGAAGCGGTCCATGGCCCAGCCGACACCCACCGCACTCAACACCCCGCCGAACTGGAACAGCGCGCCGATGAACGCGGCCTGCTCCATGCTTGCGCCACTGTCGCGCATCAGGGTCGGCAGCCAACTGGTCAGCAGGTAAACAATCACCAGGCCCATGAAATAGGTCAGCCACAGCAACAAGGTGCCGACGCTGTAGGTGCCGGAGAAGACCACGGCGAACACGTTGCGGGCCTTAACGGTTTTCTGTTCCGGCACGCTGAACGCGGAGGCCTGAGCCACCACGGCCGGGTCGATGGGTGCCAGGGTTTTGCGCACTTTGTCGGTGCCACGGTTACGCACGACAAGAAAGCGCGCCGATTCCGGCAGCCAGAGCAGCAGGACGACGCCAAGGATCAACGGCAAGATCCCGCCGATCAGCAGCAGACTGTGCCAGCCGAACGCCGGGATCAGCTTGGCGGAAATGAAACCACCGCCGGCCATGCCGAGGTTGAACCCGCAGAACATGCTGGTCACCAGCAAGGATTTCTTGCGCTCCGGGGTGTACTCGGACAGCAGTGTGGTGGCGTTCGGCATGCCGGCGCCCAGCCCCAGGCCGGTGAGGAAGCGCAACACCAGCAACTGATCGACGCTGGTGCTGTAGGCCGAGGCCAGGCTGAACGCGCCGAACAGCAACACGGCGCCGACCAGTACGACTTTTCGCCCGAAACGGTCAGCCAAAGGGCCTGAGCCCAGTGCGCCGAAGACCATGCCGATCAGCGCGGCACTCATCACCGGGCCGAGGCTGGCGCGGTCGATGCCCCAGTCCTGCGACAGGGCCGGGGCGATGAAGCCCATGGCCGCGGTATCGAGGCCATCGAGGAACACAATCAGAAAACACAGGATCACGACACGCCACTGGTAGCGTGAAATGGGTTGAGCATTGATGAAGGACTGTACGTCGAGGACGTTTCCTACAGCAGACTGAGGCTGGTTCATTATTTTTATTCCATGCGGTACGCAGTCGAACAGGTGCCAGCCGATGCTGGCGCAGCCGCGACAGTATTAACCCGCAGGAAATTGCGTCAATTCACCGAAAACGACTCCGGGCGATTATCGAACAGCTTAGGCAAACAGCTGCGCACTGAGGTCGCGACTGGCACTCAACAGGCCGGGAAGGAAGCGCTGCTCCAGCTCGTTGCGGCTGACCCGCCCCGCGTGGGTGCTGACGTTGAGGGCCGCGACCACTTGACCTGAGGCGTCGTACACCGGCACGGCAATCGAACGCAGGCCTTGTTCCAGTTCCTGATCGACGATGCACCAACCCTGTCTGCGGACTTCCTGCAGGCATTCGAGCAGGGCCTCGGGGGTGTGCAGTGTGCGGCTGGTCTTGGCTTGCAGGTCGGCGTGGTCGAGGTATTCCTGAAGCGAAGTGTCGTCCAGCGCGGCCAGCAGAATCCGGCCCATCGATGTGCAGTAGGCCGGCAGGCGCCCGCCCACCGAGAGATCGACCGAGATCAGGCGCTGGGTGGTCGCGGAACGGGCGATGTACAAGATGTCATCCCCTTCCAGGGTGGCCATGTTGCAGGCTTCGTGCAGTTGTTCGCTCATGCGGTCCAGATAAGGCTGGGCCGATACCGCCAATGGCGTCGAGGAGACGTAGGCATGACCGAGGGTCAGCACTTTGGGCAGCAGTGAATAGGTGCGGCCGTCCGTGGTGGCGTAACCGAGTTTGATCAGGGTATGCAGGCAACGCCGTACGGCGGCGCGGGGAATTTCCGTGCGGTGGCTGATCTGGGCGATGGTCAGGTGGCGCTTGCGCTCCTGGAAGGCTTGCACCACCGCCAGACCGCGTGCCAGCGAGGTCATGAAGTCCGGGTCGCCGGTCAGCGCCTGAATCCGCTTGGCAGGCGATGCCACGATCGGTGGCGCCACGGAGGCGAAGGAGTTGCGCAGTTGATCATTCATTTAAGGTCCTTTCCTGTACGGATCTGCGACTATTACAGGCGTCACGGCCCCCGCAAACAAGCCCGGCCAGGCGACATTGGGCGATTATCGAACGCTCGACCGATAATCGCAACCGCTCGCCTTCACCACTGGGTGACCAGCGCCAGTTAATATGTGCTTCTCTATATCTATCCGCGCAAGCCGGATGATGATTTAAGGTCGATGTAGTTGCCTAAGTTGTTCGACTTAATGGCGTCAGAAATGCATCGCTGCGCAATGACCTCAGCCATTCGCTAGTTGCCGCTAAACTTGCGGGCAACAAAACATTCACGCTGCAATATCCACTTTTAAGTGTTTGGCGATAGAGTTCTGTGAATCGCTCGCTATAATGCAAATCAGTAGCCCGGTGTTTCTTCATTCACCGATGCCGCTACTCGGTGGCGCGACATTGCAAAGCCTGCGCGCTCGCCAAAAAAGGAAACTGATGCTACGTCAGCTATTTATCTCTGGTGCCGTAGCCGCCTGCAACATGGACGTATTGATCACCCTGTCGCAAACGATGCCTGCATGGGCGTTGTCCTCTTGTCGAGCGTGATCAATACATTGAGCGCAGCGCGTTTCACCAGAATTTATCTCAACTCAATCAGGTAGCACTGTGACGAAAGACGAACTGCGCGCGGAACTTGAGCGCCAGGAACAACGTTACAAGGAAGTTTACGGCGGGGAAGTCACCACCTACGCCGCCCAACCCGAACCGGAACGCAAACCCTGGCGCAAGCGCGCCACCGTTCAGGATCAGGTTTTCAAGCAGGAACTGGAAAAAATGGAAAAGGAACTCAAAGCCGAAGAGCCATGACTGCTCCGGCTTGATGCCTTCCAGGGTCTGTTTTTACCTCCGTTAAAAGCGGGAAGTATTGATGTTGCCTTTTGCGCCCGCCATGAGCGGGCAGCAGCTACCTTGCCCATCTGACAGGGTACGAGGCTCATTTCTGACCCTCCTTTCAGAAATTTCATACAAGCCTCCAAACCGACCTTTCACGCAGGCGCAACCCTTGCGCCACCAGTGTTTGCGAGGAAATTCAATGACTTGCAAACCCCGAAAAACCGCCAGATTCGAGGGTGCAACCGCAAGAAAATTCATTGAAGAATGTTACCGATGAGCAGCTAGTGCATCGATTCACTGTCTTTTCTGGCATAATCGCGCCCCCTTATGACCGGGTCAGAAAACCTTCATGATCGATTTATTCAGCGGACTGGATGCTTGGGTGCTTGTGAGCCTCTTGCTCGCCCTGGCTTTTGTTCTCGCCTTTGAGTTCATCAATGGATTTCATGACACCGCTAACGCGGTCGCCACTGTTATCTACACCAAAGCCATGCCGCCGCATCTGGCGGTGTTCTTTTCCGGCGTGTTCAATTTCCTCGGCGTGCTGCTGGGCGGCGTTGGCGTGGCGTATGCCATCGTTCACCTGCTGCCGGTAGAACTGCTGATAAACGTCAATACCGGCCATGGTCTGGCAATGGTCTTCTCGTTGCTCGCCGCGGCCATCACCTGGAACCTGGGCACCTGGTACTTCGGTATCCCGGCTTCGAGCTCCCACACGCTGATCGGTTCGATCCTCGGCGTGGGCCTGGCCAACGCCCTGATCAACGACATTCCACTGGCCGACGGGGTGAACTGGCAGAAAGCGATCGACATCGCCATGTCGCTGGTGTTCTCGCCAATGGCAGGTTTCCTGGTCGCCGCCCTGGTACTGATCGGTCTTAAATGGTGGCGACCGCTGTCGAAGATGCACAAGACGCCGGAACAGCGCCGCAGTGTCGACGACAAGAAGCATCCGCCGTTCTGGAACCGCCTGGTACTGGTGATCTCGGCCATGGCCGTGAGCTTCGTGCACGGTTCCAACGATGGCCAGAAAGGTATCGGCCTGATCATGCTGGTCCTGATCGGTATCGTGCCAGCGCAGTTCGTACTCGACCTGAACAGCACCACCTACCAGATCGAACGCACCCGCGATGCGACCCTGCACTTGAGCCAGTTCTACAAGCGCAATGCCGACTCCCTGGGCGAATTCCTGGCCCTGGGCAAGAGTGTGGAAGGCGATTTGCCGGAGAAATTCCGTTGCAACCCGCAGCAGACCGAACCGACCATCAATGCCTTGCTCGGCACCCTGAAGGGCGTTGCGGATTACCACTCGCTGCCGTCGGAAAGCCGTATCGAAGTGCGTCGCTACCTGCTGTGCCTGGATGACACCGCGAAGAAAGTCGCCAAGCTGCCAGGCCTCGCCGCCCGCGAAAAGGCCGACCTGGACAAGCTGCGTAAAGACCTGACCACCACCACCGAATACGCGCCATTCTGGGTGATTCTGGCGGTGGCCCTGGCCCTCGGCCTGGGCACCATGATCGGTTGGAAACGCGTGGTCCTGACCATCGGCGAGAAGATCGGCAAGCAAGGCATGACCTACGCCCAGGGCATGTCCGCGCAGATCACCGCCGCGTGCATGATCGGCCTGGCCAACATCTTCAGCCTGCCGGTGTCCACCACCCACGTGCTGTCTTCGGGCGTGGCCGGGACCATGGTCGCCAACAAGAGCGGCCTGCAAGGCGGCACTGTCAGAACCATCCTGCTGGCCTGGGTTCTGACCCTGCCCGCCACCGTAGCCCTGTCGGCCGGCCTGTTCTGGCTGGCGTCGAAGGCGCTGGGTAGCTGATAAATAGTTGAACTAAAAAGGCGCGCTCCGTGAGGACCGCGCCTTTTTTATTAGCGTAGAAATCGCTGACAACCCAACTCCTGTAGGAGCAGCCGGTCGACGCTCGATTGCTCGCGATAGGGCCATAACATTCAGCATCCATGTTGAATGTTAAACCGCTATCGCGAGCAAGCTCGGCTCCTACAGTTGTTTTGTGTACCTGCCAGAAATCGCAGGCAAAAAAAAGGGCAACCGAAGTTGCCCAAAATGCCTTGCGTGCTCATTACATCTGATAAGAACTACGGTTTGCCCCGCTTGTGCGAGTCCTTCCAGATAAAAACTCCAAGTCCTGCAAAAAACATCAGCATGAGGCTGACGGTCAGCACTCCGGCGATCACCACGTTGTCGAAAAACATGACGCGTCTCCTGCGGTTGCCTTGTTGCGATGGAGCTAAGTTAACCAATCGCGCAGGAGAAAATATTGACCGGGATCAATGTTGCCCGGGACCGGGCTTAAAGAAGGGGAAAAACTGACCTGCATCATTCGATGCAGGGAGGGATGCAGGGATGCAGGGATGCAGGGATGCAGGGAAGAGATCAGCGCTTTTTCGGCTTGTTCTTTGACTTGTTCTTCGGTTTTTTCTTCGCAGTGCCCAACGGCATGGCCTGCTCGAACGCCTGGCGCACTTCGTTAAGGCGTTTTTCGTTGAGGTCATGGACACGCTTGGCGCGTTCGGCGTTGAGGTCGATCAGCTTGTCGTCTTGGCTCATGGCGTTCAGTGCATCGCTTGGAATGAAATTCAGCTGCCCCGTCATCGGGCAGCACTGCGCCAATAATGCGGTCTGACGACGACGCTGACCAGACGCGACTTCAAATCTCGATATCGACCCACAACCCCTGGCGCGGCTGATCTTCCATCAATGGCGCAACCGGCACGGTGTTGTCGGCATTGAGCTCAGTGCCGGGAATCGCCAGGTGGGCTTCGGGATCCTCATCGGCTTCGCGACGGCGACGCTCGCGCTCCTGCTTTTTACGTTGCTCTTCGCGCAACAGCAGGACGGCGTCTTCAGGATCGCGATTTCTCAGGTCGATGGTGCTGTCGGTGGAACTCTCCTGCATCGGCACCACAGGTGCGATGTCCGGGCGCGGGCGAATCGGATCGTGCTGGGAAGTGACCGGCACGGCACTCAGGGGGAGCATCGGTGGCAGCATAATTTTTGGTCTCCTGTCGGCAGGATGTCGGCTGCGGCGCAGGCGACTTGAGCCATCGGTCGCAAACTGTGACCCATTTGGCACTCTACAAGATGTCACCGACTACGATCACTTGAGGTCTTTTCGAGCAAAAGACCGCCCTCTACAGCGGCGGCGGCACAGGTATTCCTTTGGTCTTAAGACCTGTTCCGTTAACATAGCCCGCTTTTTCAAGGTGGGAGTCAGGCAGCATGGCGCAGCAGTATCAACCGGGGCAACGCTGGATCAGTGACAGCGAAGCGGAGTTGGGTTTGGGCACCGTCCTGGCACAGGACGGGCGCTTGTTGACCGTGCTCTACCCGGCCACTGGCGACACCCGCCAGTACGCGCTACGGAATGCGCCCCTCACCCGTGTGCGGTTTTCACCGGGTGACACCATCACCCACTTCGAAGGCTGGAAACTGACCGTTCGCGAAGTCGATGACATGGACGGCCTGCTGGTTTACCACGGCCTCAATGCACAGAACGAAGTTGTCACCCTGCCGGAAACCCAACTGTCGAACTTCATCCAGTTCCGTCTGGCCAGCGACCGCCTGTTCGCCGGGCAGATCGATCCGCTGGCCTGGTTCTCCCTGCGCTACCACACGCTGGAACACACCAGCCGCCAGCTTCAGTCTTCCCTGTGGGGCCTGGGTGGCGTGCGTGCACAACCGATCGCGCACCAATTGCACATCGCCCGGGAAGTGGCTGACCGTATCGCACCACGGGTTCTGCTGGCGGACGAAGTGGGCCTGGGCAAAACCATCGAGGCCGGTCTGGTCATCCATCGCCAGCTGCTGTCGGGTCGCGCCAATCGCGTGCTGATCCTGGTACCGGAAAACCTCCAGCACCAGTGGCTGGTGGAAATGCGCCGCCGCTTCAACCTGCAAGTCGCGCTGTTCGACGAGGAGCGTTTCATCGAAAGCGATGCCTCCAACCCGTTCGAAGACACCCAACTGGCACTGGTTGCGCTGGAGTGGCTGGTGGACGACGAAAAGGCCCAGGATGCGCTGTTCGCAGCCGGTTGGGACTTGCTGGTGGTCGACGAAGCCCACCACCTGGTGTGGCACGAAGATCAGGTCAGCCCTGAATACTCGCTGGTCGAGCAACTCGCCGAGACGATCCCTGGCGTGCTGCTGCTGACCGCAACCCCGGAACAACTGGGCCAGGACAGCCACTTCGCTCGTCTGCGCCTGCTCGATCCGAATCGCTTCCACGACCTGAACGCCTTCCGTGCCGAAAGCGAAAACTATCGTCCGGTCGCCGAGGCTGTTCAGGAGTTGCTGGAAAAGGGCCGCCTGTCGCCGCAAGCCCACCAGACCATCAACGGTTTCCTCGGCAACGAAGGCGAAGCCTTGCTGGCCGCGGTCAACGACGGCGACACCGAAGCCAGCGCCCGCCTTGTGCGCGAACTGTTGGACCGTCACGGCACCGGTCGCGTGCTGTTCCGTAATACCCGCGCCGCGGTGCAGGGTTTCCCGGAGCGCAAACTGCACCCGTACCCGCTGCCGTGCCCGGACGAATACCTCGAACTGCCGTTGGGCGATCACGCCGAGCTGTACCCGGAGGTCAGCTTCCAGGCCCAGCCGGACGCCAGTGAAGAAGAGCGCTGGTGGAAATTCGACCCGCGTGTCGAATGGCTGATCGACCAGCTGAAAATGCTCAAGCGCACCAAAGTGCTGGTGATCTGCGCCCACGCCGAAACCGCCATGGACCTGGAAGACGCCCTGCGCGTACGCTCCGGCATCCCGGCCACGGTGTTCCACGAGGGCATGAACATCCTTGAGCGTGACCGCGCCGCCGCGTACTTCGCCGACGAAGAATTTGGCGCGCAAGTGCTGATCTGTTCGGAAATCGGCAGTGAAGGCCGCAACTTCCAGTTCTCCCATCACCTGGTGCTGTTCGACCTGCCGTCCCACCCGGACCTGCTCGAGCAGCGTATCGGTCGCCTGGACCGGATCGGCCAGAAGCACACCATCCAATTGCACGTGCCGTACCTGGAAACCAGCCCGCAAGAGCGTCTGTTCCAGTGGTACCACGAAGCGCTGAACGCCTTCCTCAACACCTGCCCGACCGGCAACGCCCTGCAGCATCAGTTCGGCCCACGCCTGCTGCCGCTGCTGGAAGAGGCCGACGACGGTGAGTGGCAAGCGCTGATCAACGAAGCGCGCACCGAGCGCGAGCGTCTGGAAGCCGAGCTGCACACCGGTCGCGACCGCCTGCTGGAACTCAATTCGGGCGGCGCGGGCGAAGGTGATGCGCTGGTGGAAGCGATTCTCGAGCAAGATGACCAGTTCGCCCTGCCGATCTACATGGAAACCCTGTTCGATGCGTTCGGTATCGACAGCGAGGACCATTCGGAAAACGCCCTGATCCTCAAGCCGAGCGAAAAAATGCTCGACGCCAGCTTCCCGCTGGGCGACGACGAAGGCGTGACCATCACCTACGACCGCAACCAGGCGCTGTCCCGCGAAGACATGCAGTTCATCACCTGGGAACACCCGATGGTGCAGGGCGGCATGGACCTGGTGCTGTCCGGCTCCATGGGCAACACCGCCGTGGCGCTGATCAAGAACAAGGCGCTCAAGCCCGGCACGGTGTTGCTGGAACTGCTCTACGTCAGCGAAGTGGTCGCCCCACGCTCGCTGCAACTGGGTCGTTACCTGCCGCCAGCCGCCCTGCGCTGCCTGCTCGACGCCAACGGCAACGACCTGTCGGCCCGTGTCGCGTTTGAAACCTTGAACGATCAACTCGAAAGCGTGCCGCGCGCCAGCGCCAACAAATTCATCCAGGCCCAACGCGATCAACTGACGCCTCGGATCAACGCCGGCGAAGACAAAGTCTTCCCGCGTCATGCCGAGCGCGTGGCGGAAGCACAACGTCGTCTGGCTGCCGATACCGATGAGGAACTGGCACGCCTGACCGCGTTGCAAGCGGTCAACCCGACGGTTCGTGACAGCGAACTGGTCGCCCTGCGCAAACAACGCGAGCAAGGTTTGGCCATGCTCGACAAGGCGGCGCTGCGACTGGAAGCGATTCGGGTGTTGGTGGCGGGTTAAGCCCCCTGCTCCACCGCTAAAAAAGAAGGCCCGCAGTGATGCGGGCCTTTTTGTTTGCTTGAGTTTTGTGTTGCTGAAGTTGGCCTCATCGCGAGCAGGCTCGCTCCTACATTTGAACGTCAGTGCATGCAAAATCCCTGTAGGAGCGAGCCTGCTCGCGATAGCAATCAAGCAGTCGCTGCAGTTCTCTCAGGCTCAACCACAACCCCCAACCCATCCTTCATCCGCTTCGCATCCCGCACAAAACACCGCGACGCCAGCACCAGAAACACCATGGTGAAAAACAGCGCCACCGGAATCAGGTACATCGCGTCATGCAGGCCGACCGCCTTGAACGCCTCGGTCATTTGCTCGGCACCCGCCGCCAACATGGCGGTGTGCGCAAAGTGATCGGACAAGGCGCCGACTACCACCGGCCCCAGCCCACCACCCAACAGGTACAAGCCGGCAAAGAACAACGCCATGGCCGTGGCCCGCAGACGTGGTTCGACCACATCCTGCATCGCCGTATAAACGCAGGTGTAGAAGTTGTACGCAAACAGCCAGCCCAGACTGAACACCGCGACAAACACGCCAATCTCGATCCGCCCTGAATGCAGCGCCCATGCCGTGCACAAGGTGGAAATGATCAGGCTGAAGGCGGCAAACAGCAGGCGGCCGTTGGCGACGCGCTGGTGAATCTTGTCCGCAATCCATCCCCCCAACGTCAGGCCCACCAAGCCGGTCACACCGACGATGACCCCGGTCGCGACTGCAGCCTCCTGCAACGGCAACAGGAAATAGCGCTGCAGCATCGGCACCAGGAATGAGTTGCAGGCATAGGTGGCGAAGTTGAAGCACAACCCGGCCAGCACCAGCCAGAGGAACGTCGGTACCGCCAGGACACGGCGGATCGGCCGGTCGACCTTCTCCTGTGACACCTGCACACTCTCGGCGGCACCGCGCTTGGGTTCCTTGATGTAAAACATGAAGATCGCCAGGATCAGCCCCGGCACGGCAGCAATAAAGAACGGCGCACGCCAGCTGTCGAACGCCTTGACCATCGCGCCGATGGTGAAAAACGCCAGCAACAGCCCCAGTGGCAAGCCGAGCATGAAGATCCCCATGGCCCGCGCCCGGCGATGGGCCGGAAACAGATCGCCGATCAGCGAATTGGCGGCTGGCGCGTAGCTGGCTTCACCAATGCCGATGCCCATGCGCACGATCAGGAAGCTCCAGAAACTGCCCACCATGCCATTGACAGCCGTCAGCCCGCTCCACGCCGCCAATCCCCAGCCCATCAACTTGCTGCGCGAGCCGGTATCGGCCATCCGCCCCAGAGGCAGGCCGGCAATCGCGTAGACAATGGTGAATGCAGTACCGATGATCCCCAGCTGAAAGTCGCTGAGGTGCCATTCCATGCGGATCGGTTCGATGATGATGGCGGGAATGGTGCGGTCGAAAAAGTTGAACAGATTGGCCAGGAACAACAGGAACAGAATGCGCCAGGCATTCGCCGCTTGGGTCGAGTTCTGCATGGGTCCGTCTCTTTTATTGTTATTGGGGCGTCGTTTCCCCGGAATCTGCAATCTAGACAGGCCCGTCGCAACTGTCTGTCATTATTCGCCCGGCTGATATCAGCCCATGGCGAACGTTCGCCCAAGCACACCCGTGAAGTCCAATGTTCTTCCGTGCGCAGCGGTGGTTGTGACCGCACGTCCAGCCGTTGAAAAATACCTCTCTACCCCCCTTTCCAAGCCGCTGGCGAAGCCTAGAATAGCGGCCTTGTCAGCCCCCCGGCCTCCCCACTCCTCCTTAGATAATTACCCATGTCCGAAGTCAGTCCGTGTCTGAATTGCGGTGCCTGCTGTTCCTTCTTTCGCGTGTCATTTTTTTGGGGTGAATGCGCCTCATCCGGCGGAACCGTGCCCGATGAGCTTGTCGAGCAAATCACCCCCAGCCGGGTGGCGATGCTGGGTACCAACTGCAAATCCCCACGCTGCACCAGCCTGGAGGGGGAAGTGGGAAGCGAAGTGAAATGCACGATTTATGAGCAACGCTCGACCCCTTGTCGGGAATTCGAGGCCTCCTGGGTCGATGGTCAGGTCAATACCGACTGTGACGCGGCACGCGCGGCATTCGGTTTGCCGCCTCTGGAGCCCACCGCAGCCGTTGTTGAGCAACTAAGCGCCTGATTCTTAGCACCGAACGCTATAGGGTTAATAACAAATTTATTGACCCTAAAGTGCCATCACCTCTTGCAGCCTGTGCACGCCCTCTATACTCCAAGGCACTCTCCGGTGTCCTTGCGCCGGTCAAGGCAACAAGACGGGGCATGTTATGGAGTGGCTGGGTCTGCATTTCATTGCTGGGCTGCCAGAGGGCGGACAGGTCATTCTCAATTGCATGCATGACCCTTTTCTCGTTCTACTGGCTTTTCTGGTCGCCTGTGCCGGCAGTTTCGCGACGCTGGACATGGCGGAGCGGGTCGCACACGCGGAAAAACCCGCGTCCCGCCGACTCTGGCGCTGGGTCGGTGCCGGATGCCTGGCCGGTGGCATCTGGGCCATGCATTTCATCGGCATGCTGGCCTTTCAGGCCCCTATCAACATCCACTACCAACTGCCTGTCACCCTTGCCTCCCTGTTCATCGCCCTGCTCGCTGCACGGCTGGCGATGCAAACCCTCAGTCGCCCGGCCCTGAACTTCCGGCATTGCCTGAAAGCTTCGATCTGGGTCGGCCTGGGCATCGCCACCATGCATTACGTCGGCATGTCCGCGCTGCGCTCGCAGGCGGTCGTCTACTACCAACCTGTCCTGTTCGCCCTGTCCATCGTGATTGCGATTGGCGCCAGCCTGGCGGCACTGCTGTTGTCGAGCTACCTGCGCAACGGCACCGGCATGTTTCATCAACTGCTCAAGTACTGCGCCAGCCTGGTCCTGGGCGCCGGCATTGTCAGCATGCACTTCACCGGGATGGCGGCCTTCGATCTGGTGCTGCCAGCGGGCAGCGTCCTGACGCAGCCTGCGGAAAACAATCACTTTCAACTGGGCCTGACGGTCGCAGTCATGGCCCTGCTGATCATTGGCAGCAGCATCAGTGCGGCGCTGGCAGACAAGAAGCTGCAACACAAGGAAAACGACCTGCAACGGGTCAATTCATTGCTCAGTCAGCTGGATCAGGCCCGCGCATCCCTGCAACAGGTGGCGCACTTCGATCCGCTGACCAACCTCATCAACCGCCGTGGTTTCAACCAACTCTTCGCCGAAAAGCTCATCGAGAAGACCCACACCGGCGGCATGCTGGCGGTGCTGTTTCTCGACATCGACCATTTCAAGCGCATCAATGACAGCCTCGGACACGATGCCGGCGACGAACTGCTCAAAGTGCTCGCCGGCCACATCAAAAGCTCGCTGCGCAGCCACGAAGATGTGGTGGCGCGCTTCGGCGGCGACGAATTCTGCATGCTGATCAACCTGCATGATCGCGAAGAGGCGCGCCAACTGGCCCAGAACATCATGTTGAAAATGAAGGAGCCGATCGAGCTGGCCGGGCGGCGCATGGTCATGACCACCAGCATCGGCATCAGCCTGTTTCCCGAGGATGGCAAGACCTGCGATGAATTGCTGAAAAATGCCGACCTGGCCCTGTATCAGTCCAAGGGCAGTGGTCGTAACGGCTTGAATTTCTTCAGCGCCAACCTCAAGGCCCGCGCCACGCTGGAGCTGCAACTGGAAGAAGAACTGCGCCATGCCCTGCGCGAAGGCGCGGGTCTGATGCTCTATTACCAGCCGATCTACGACCTGAAAACCGGCGAAGTCAGCAAGCTGGAAGCCTTGATTCGCTGGCAACATCCGGTACACGGATTCCTCGCTCCCGACCGTTTCATCCCCCTGGCCGAAGCCAATGGCCTGATCAGCGAACTGGACAACTGGGTCCTGCGCAAGGCCTGCGAAGACCTGGGCGAGTTATCGCGCCAGGGTTGCGAGACAATGAAAATCGCCGTGAACTGCTCGCCCCTGAGCCTGGCCCGGGTTGAACTGGCGGGTGAAATCGAGCAGGTATTGCGCAGCACCGGAGTGACACCGCAACGGCTGGAACTGGAGGTTACGGAAAATGCGCTGATGGGCAATATCGCCGATACCCTGGAGTTGCTGCAGCAGATTCGTGCCCTGGGCGTAGCGCTCTCTATCGATGACTTCGGCACGGGATATTCGTCCCTGGCCTACCTCAAGCGCCTGCCACTCAACACGCTGAAAATCGACCGCTCGTTCATTCAGGACATCCCCAAATCAACCCAGGACATGGAGATCGTCCAGGCGATCATTGCCATGGCCCATACCCTGCACCTGCAAGTGGTGACCGAGGGCGTCGAAACCTTCGAGCAATACCAGTTTCTCGAAAGCCACGACTGCGATTTCGCCCAAGGCTACCTGCTCAGCCGCCCTGTGCCGCTGGCCGAACTACATCCAGTGCTGAACGAGATCAATCAGCGCAAGAACCGCTACACCCTCACTTCGCTGAGTCTGGTTCACGGTACATCCGCACTAATGTAGAAGGATCCTTTTCCAGATACCCCTGAGCACCGTGCAGTCGCATCAGTTGCGCCGCCAGGCCGCTGACCGGCGTCGCCGAACCCTGTTCGCGAGAAAACTTCACGGCTGTATCCAGATCCTTGAGCAAGGTTCGCACGTGCCACTTCACCGGCTCGAAACGACTTTCGGCCATCTGCGGGGCGAGGATCTGCAAGGGCTTGGAGTCGGCAAAGCCACCGGCCAGCGCCTCGGCGATCAGACTGGCATCGACTCCGGAACGCTCCGCCAGCGCCACCACTTCGGCAATCACCAGCGCGTTGCAGGCCACGATCATCTGATTGCAAGCCTTGGTCACCTGCCCCGCCCCGACCGCGCCCATGTGCGTCACCCGCTGTCCCAGGCTCGACAGAACGGGTTTCACTCGCTCAAGATCCACTGCATCGCCGCCGACCATGATCGCCAGACTGCCCGCCTCGGCACCGACCACGCCACCGGACACCGGCGCATCGAGCCAGCCCATACCGGTTTTACTGTGCAGCTCTGCTGCCATTTCCCGCGTCGCGGTGGGTTCAAGGCTGGAGAAATCCACCAGCAACTGGCCGCTTTTCGCGCCCTCGGCAATCCCCGTCGCACCAAACACCACCTCGCGCACCACCGAGGTGTCCGCCAGGCACAGCATCACCACGTCGGCGTGCTGGCACAGTTCGGCCGGGATGGCGACCTGGCGGGCACCGGCTTCGACCAGTGCCGCGCACTTGGCCGGATTACGGTTCCACACCGTCAGCGGATAACCCGCGGCCAGCAGACGCCGGCACATCGGCAGCCCCATCAGACCGATTCCGGCAAACCCCAACGAAGGTAGCGTTGACATCATTTCGCCTCTTTTTGATTAAAGATCGCCGAATACTGGCCGATTCAACATGACTAGAAAAGGATTTCCCCGAGCGATGCCCAGGCTGTGCCCCTGACGCTCGGACCCAATACGCGCTGATAAAAGACGCGAGTTCTCATTCCGTGACGGTACGACGACAACCTGTCGTTCGACCAAAACAGCCCAGGTAGATGGCGAACAATGACTTCCAAAAATAATCCGGCCACTGCGGTTTCCGACCTGACCTTGAGCCCCGCGGCAAACACTCCTGTCTCGCCGAAGCCATTGCTCCCCTCCCGCCCGTTGGCCACCCAGCAATATCTCTATTTCACCGAGACCAACACCGATCGCATCCTCGACAACCTCGACGGCCTGCGCGACATGGTGTTCCCGCGCCCGCCGCACCTGGAAGGCGACAACGAGCAGCACAACGACCAGGAATTCCCGTCGGTGTGCCTGATCGGCCTGGGCCGCTGCGGTTCGAATATCGCGCTGGATGTCGCGGAGCTGGTGTACAACGCGCGCAAGTTCTACCTCAACGAGTTCAACAACGAAGACCGCCTGTCGCCGGACAAACGCTTTGCCGAAAAGGGCTACAGCCCCGCGCAGTGGATCCGCAACAACCTGCGACTGATGCCGAACAAGGCCACCAAACCTGTGTTCCTGGTCGAGCCGCTGGTCATGCTTGGCGACCTGGACAAAGACATCGCCGGTCGCATCCGCTTCTCGCGCAAGGGCGAAAAGAGCGGTTTCCTGCGCGACTACAGCAAAATGAAAATCATGGACTTGTCGGAAGTCCACGCCGGTGGTGCCGGTAACGCGCCGATCCTCGGCCAATACCTGGCCAAGATCATCCTGAACAAGGACACCCAGCGTTTCTCCAGCCCCGACTGGAAGATGATTCACTCGTACCTGATCGACAGCTGCGGCATCAAGGCCAACCAGTCGCGCCTGTACTTCTCGATCTTCAGTGCCGGTGGCGGTACCGGTTCGGGCATGGCTTCGGAGTTCGGCCTGGCCCAGCAGCACTCGTACATGAACAAGACGTTCGACACCAAGCCGATGGACGAGCACGACAGCAAAAGCGGCCACTCCTTCGTCTTCGAACCGATCTTCACCAGCGGCATCTGCGTGCTGCCGAACATTTCCGATCATCGCAGCGAAATGTCCGAAGCACTGCACATCAACGCCGGTCGCCTGCTGTGCAAATACCTGTCGGAAGAGTGGGACTTCTCCTACAACTTCGCCAACGAAGACAGCAGCGAAGCCAGTGTCATGGGTCGCATCCGCCCGTGGAACGCGATGATGCTGATTTCCAACGACATCATGCGTTACGCCGAAGAGAACGATGACGGCAACATCCAGAACATTGATGTCAATGCCATGGAAAAGCACGCCAACCAGTACATCTCGCAGCAGATCTTCAACATTCTGACAGCGCAGGCGGTCACGACTGACTACGACCAGAACTATTTCCGTCGTGCCGGCATCGACATCGGCGAAACCATTCGCCTGGACGCCAACGACCTGTTCATGAGTCTGGCCGGCCCGGTGGCGATTGCCTACGCCGAATCCGTGGTCCCGGAAACCCCGGCGCCGACCAGCGACAAGTTCAAGGTGTTCGACAAAGAACCACAGCGCCTGAACATCGACGATCTGTTCTTCCGCTCCATCGACCTGCCGCACTTCAACAAGGTGACCCAGGCCATCGAAGGCATCAGCCTGCTGCCGATCGAGTCCAAGCGCTACCGCGCATCGCTGGAGCAGTACAAGAACTCGGGTTACGACGCTGCGGCGCTGCACGACCTGCACTTCTTCAAGAACTGCTCGTCGGTGGTGTCGATCGTGTCCCTGCCCAAGGACTACAAGCTGTCCTACATGGACCTGAACCGGCTGAAGACCCACCTCAACAGCCTGTTCCCCAACACCACGCTCAAGCGTTATGCACTGGTGATCGGTGCCTCGGCCAACCTGTCGCTGACCACCCTGATCGCCAAGAGCCCGTGCCTGTCGGATGACTTCCTGACCCTGATCGTGGCCTTCATCAAGCGCTGCTTTGCCCGTAACCCGTACCGTTTCGATGACACCCTGGATCACTCGATCCTCGACTTCATCATCAACGAGGAATTCGATGAAGCACGCATCGACGATCTGCTCAACGAGTTCGAAAACCCGGCCAAGATCCTCGATACCAACTGGTACGCGATCAAGCCGATGTACGAAAAGAAATACCGCGAGCTGATCAACGACAAGGACAAGTTCGTCTCGATCAACGACATCCGCCTGTCCCGGGATTGCGTGAAGAAAGCGATCAAATACCTGCGCGAGATCTACCGTCATCGCATTGGCAAGACCAAGGTTATTTCGCTGAATAACCATACGGGCAAGACCTACTCGGCCTGACATGGGACCGAGTCGCCGCTGATCGCGAGCAGGCTCGCTCCTACAGGGTTCCAGGGTGTTCACAATTCTGTGTTCACCCGACCACTGTGGGAGCGAGCCTGCTCGCGATGGCAATCTCGGATTCAACACAAGTTAAACATCCAGAAACAATCAAGCAGCCCTCAGGCTGCCCGTTCAACTGTTCCCGTTACGTTTACGTCACCGTGAGGCTGTGGCCTTTCTCTACGGCAACGTGCCATCACGCTACTCGGCTACACACTTTTAGCCGCGAGCGATGCGCACCATGACGGTGCGCGCAGTCAATCCCTTGCTCTTTCCTGGATCATGATCCACGGCGAAACAACCACCGCCCACAACACCGGATCGCGTTCGAAAAGATCCAGCGCCCGCGTTTCAGACAGCTTCGCGACCTTGTCGGCGGCCAGCCAGGCGGCCACTTTCTCGCCATCATCGGTGGCCATGGCCTCTGCGGCGGCGATCAAATCCAGGGCCGGGTCGACCCACAATAGGGCACCCTTGGCGAAGAACGGCTCCAGTTCCTTCCACGAAATAGATGCGGTTTCACCAAGCAGCTTGGCATAGAGGGTGCTAGGTTCTTCGTTCATGGGTCTGTCCGGAAAAGAAATTGGCGCAATGATAACGTCGGTGGTCTGGCAGAAAAACCCGGTTGCAATTAGCAGTACCGAATGAAAAGCGCAGGAAAGCCAAGGAATGCACGGAATCTGGCTATTAACCCGTCAAAAGCCCGCCGCAATTCTGTCTTTTTCTTTCAAATACGCGACACGCTCAGGTTTTGCCCCCCGGCGCCAGCTTCCCAGGCTGACGATCGGCGCTCTACACTGTACCGGTACAGTTGCCGAGGGGCTTTTCCGGGGAATGTCGTCGATACTGACCCGGTTCTGTTGCCCACGGCGCCAGGACTATAAAAATTACAACAGTAAGAGTGGAGCACTATGACTAAGGCTACTAAGCAGATTTCCAAACTGTTTGCCGCTATGGTTCTGGCCGGGGTTGCCAGCCATTCGTTCGCAGCTGACACCATCAAGATCGGCATCGCCGGCCCTAAAACCGGTCCTGTAGCCCAATACGGCGACATGCAGTTCAGTGGCGCCAAAATGGCCATCGAACAAATCAACGCCAAAGGCGGTGTAGACGGCAAGAAACTCGAAGCCGTTGAATACGACGACGCCTGCGATCCAAAACAAGCGGTAGCGGTAGCGAACAAGGTCGTCAACGACGGCGTCAAGTTCGTGGTCGGCCACCTGTGCTCCAGCTCCACCCAACCGGCTTCGGACATCTACGAAGACGAAGGCGTGATCATGATCACCCCGGCTGCCACCAGCCCGGACATCACCGCCCGTGGTTACAAAATGGTCTTCCGTACCATCGGTCTGGACAGCGCCCAGGGCCCTGCCGCCGGTAACTACATTGCCGATCACGTAAAACCGAAAATCGTTGCCGTTCTGCACGACAAACAGCAATACGGTGAAGGCATCGCCACCGCCGTGAAGAAAACCCTGGAAGGCAAAGGCGTCAAGGTTGCCGTGTTCGAAGGCGTCAACGCCGGCGACAAGGACTTCTCCTCGATCATCGCCAAGCTCAAGCAAGCCAACGTCGACTTCGTCTACTACGGCGGCTACCACCCGGAGCTGGGTCTGATCCTGCGTCAATCCCAGGAAAAAGGCCTGAAAGCCAAGTTCATGGGTCCGGAAGGCGTGGGTAACGACTCCATCTCGCAGATCGCCAAGGACGCTTCCGAAGGCCTGCTGGTAACCCTGCCGAAGTCCTTCGACGCAGACCCTGCGAACAAGGCTCTGGTAGAAGCATTCCAGGCCAAGAAAGAAGACCCGAGCGGTCCGTTCGTGTTCCCGGCCTACTCGGCTGTGGAAGTGATCGCCGAAAGCATCAAGGCTGCCAAGTCCGAAGACACCGCCAAAGTGGCTGCAGAAATCCACAAAGGCACCTTCAAGACTCCAACCGGCGACCTGAGCTTCGACGACAAGGGCGACCTGAAAGACTTCAAATTCGTGGTTTACGAGTGGCACTTCGGCAAACCAAAAACTGAAGCTTCGCCTCAGTAAGGCCCTGCCTGACTGACTGCCAATAAAGCCCACGGCGTGCCGTGGGCTTTGTTTTACGAACGTATTTGGGCCGCGCTGGCGTGATCCGCTAGTCTCCCCACCTGAAAATCTCAAAACCGTCATCAGCGGTTCGCTGGCAAACCCCGAATTCGAAGTGGATGCAGATCCACGGGGCTCGGGCGGGAAAATGACTCCACCAGTGAAATGCGTATCAGGTTTTTAGGAGCGCTGTAATGCCTGACATCTATCACTTCTTCCAACAGCTGGTTAATGGCATGACCATTGGCAGCACGTATGCCCTGATCGCCATCGGCTATACGATGGTTTACGGCATCATTGGAATGATCAACTTCGCCCACGGCGAGGTGTACATGATCGGCTCCTACGTGGCGTTCATCGCCATTGCCGGGCTGGCCATGCTGGGACTCGACAGTGTTCCACTGTTGATGACCGCCGCTTTCCTGGCGACCATCGTCGTCACCAGTGCCTACGGCTACAGCATCGAACGGATCGCCTACCGCCCCCTGCGCGGCAGCAACCGTCTGATTCCGCTGATTTCCGCCATCGGCATGTCGATCTTCCTGCAGAACACCGTTCTGCTGGCGCAAGACTCCAAGGACAAATCCATCCCCAACCTGATTCCGGGCAACATTGCCTTCGGCCCAGGTGGCGCACATGAAGTGCTGATTTCCTACATGCAAATCGTGGTGTTCGTGGTGACCCTGGTCGCCATGCTCGGCCTGACCCTGTTCATCTCCCGCTCTCGCCTGGGCCGCGCCTGCCGCGCCTGTGCCGAAGACATCAAGATGGCCAACCTGCTGGGTATCAACACCAACAACATCATCGCCCTGACCTTCGTCATCGGTGCCGCGCTAGCGGCCATCGCGGCCGTGCTGCTGAGCATGCAATACGGCGTGATCAACCCCAACGCCGGTTTCCTGGTCGGCCTCAAGGCCTTCACCGCAGCGGTACTGGGCGGGATCGGCAGCATCCCGGGTGCCATGCTCGGCGGGCTGGTACTGGGTGTGGCGGAAGCCTTCGGTGCCGACATCTTCGGCGACCAGTACAAGGACGTCGTCGCCTTCGGCCTGCTGGTTTTGGTGTTGTTGTTCCGGCCAACCGGCCTGCTGGGCCGTCCGGAGGTTGAGAAAGTATGACTAGGAATCTTAAACAGGCGTTTTTCAGCGCCTTGCTGGTATGGGCCGTGGCCTATCCGGTATTGGGTCTGAAGCTGACCATCGTCGGCATCAACCTGGAAGTGCACGGCACCAGCACCGCCACCCTGATCACCATCGCGGTGTGTTCGGTGCTGATGTTCCTGCGTGTCCTGTTCGACCAGCAAATCAGCTCGGCCTGGCGCTCTTCGCCGCGCATGCCGCTGATTCCGGCCAAGGCCAGTAACTTCCTGACTCTGCCGACCACTCAGCGCTGGTTGATCATCGCCCTGATCGCCGGTGCCCTGGTCTGGCCGTTCTTCGGCTCCCGTGGCGCGGTGGACATCGCGACACTGGTGCTGATCTACGTGATGCTCGGCCTCGGCCTGAACATCGTGGTCGGCCTGGCCGGTCTGCTCGACCTGGGTTACGTTGGTTTCTACGCCGTCGGCGCCTACAGCTACGCGCTGCTGTCGCACTACTACGGCCTGAGCTTCTGGATCTGCCTGCCGATTGCCGGCCTGATGGCGGCCACTTTCGGCTTCCTGCTGGGCTTCCCGGTGCTGCGTCTGCGCGGCGACTACCTGGCGATCGTGACCCTGGGCTTCGGTGAAATCATCCGTCTGTTCCTGCGTAACCTGACCGGCCTGACTGGCGGTCCGAACGGCATCAGCAACATCGAGAAGCCGACGTTCTTCGGCCTGACCTTCGAACGCAAGGCCGCCGAAGGGATGCAGACCTTCCACGAGTATTTCGGCCTGGAATACAACTCGATCAACAAGGTGATCTTCCTGTATCTGGTGGCGTTGCTCCTGGCACTGCTTGCACTGTTCGTCATAAATCGCCTGCTGCGCATGCCCCTGGGGCGCGCGTGGGAAGCATTGCGCGAAGACGAAATCGCCTGCCGTGCACTGGGTCTCAACCCGACCGTGATCAAGTTGTCGGCCTTTACCCTGGGCGCCAGCTTCGCCGGTTTCGCCGGTAGCTTCTTCGCCGCTCGTCAAGGCCTGATCACCCCGGAGTCCTTCACCTTCATCGAGTCGGCGATCATTCTCGCCATCGTTGTGCTGGGTGGCATGGGCTCGCAGCTGGGTGTGATCCTGGCTGCGGTGGTGATGATCCTGCTGCCGGAAATGATGCGTGAGTTCAGTGAGTACCGCATGTTGATGTTCGGTGCCTTGATGGTACTGATGATGATCTGGCGCCCTCAGGGTCTGCTGCCCATGCAACGTCCTCACATGGAGCTGCGCAAATGAGTCGCGAGATCCTTAAAGTAGAAAATCTGAGCATGCGCTTCGGCGGCCTGCTGGCGGTCAACGGCGTTGCCTTGAGCGTGAAGGAAAAACAAGTGGTTGCCTTGATCGGCCCCAACGGCGCCGGCAAGACCACCGTGTTCAACTGCCTGACCGGCTTTTACAAGCCGAGTGGCGGCAGCATCAAGCTGGACGGCGAGTCGATCGAAGGCCTGCCCGGCCACAAGATCGCCCTCAAAGGCGTGGTGCGTACCTTCCAGAACGTGCGGCTGTTCAAGGACATGACCGCGGTCGAGAACCTCTTGATCGCCCAGCATCGTCACCTGAACACCAACTTCCTGTCCGGCCTGTTCAAGACCCCGTCGTTCCGCAAGAGCGAGCGCGAGGCCATGGAATACGCCGAGTACTGGCTGGACAAGGTCAACCTGCGCGATTTCGCCAACCGCCCGGCCGGCACCCTGGCCTACGGCCAGCAACGTCGCCTGGAAATCGCCCGCTGCATGATGACCCGCCCGCGGATCCTCATGCTCGACGAACCGGCTGCCGGTCTGAACCCCAAGGAAACCGAGGACCTGAAGGCGCTGATCAGCGTGTTGCGTGAGGAGCACAACGTCACCGTGCTGCTTATCGAACACGACATGAAGCTGGTCATGAGCATTTCCGACCACATCGTCGTAATCAACCAGGGCACGCCTCTGGCCGACGGTACGCCGGAACAGATCCGCGACAATCCTGAAGTGATCAAAGCCTACCTGGGGGAAGCGTAAATGCTGCAGTTCGAAAACGTTTCCACCTTCTATGGCAAGATCCAGGCGCTGCACAGCGTCAACGTCGAGGTCCGCCAGGGCGAAATCGTGACCCTGATCGGCGCCAACGGTGCCGGCAAGTCCACGCTACTGATGACCCTCTGCGGTTCGCCGCGGGCCCACAGCGGCAGCATTCGCTACATGGGTGAGGAACTGGTCGGCCAGGACTCTTCGCAGATCATGCGCAAGAGCATCGCGGTCGTTCCGGAAGGTCGTCGGGTGTTTTCCCGCCTGACCGTGGAAGAAAACCTCTCCATGGGTGGTTTCTTCACCGCCAAGGGCGACTATCAGGAACAGATGGACAAGGTCCTCGGACTTTTCCCACGCCTGAAAGAGCGCTTCAACCAGCGCGGCGGCACCATGTCCGGCGGCGAACAGCAAATGCTCGCCATCGGTCGTGCGCTGATGAGCAAGCCCAAGCTGCTGCTGCTCGACGAGCCTTCGCTGGGCCTGGCACCGATCATCATCCAGCAGATCTTCGACATCATCGAACAACTGCGCAAGGACGGTGTGACGGTGTTCCTGGTGGAGCAGAACGCCAACCAGGCGCTGAAAATCGCCGACCGCGCCTACGTGCTGGAAAACGGTCGGGTGGTGATGCAAGGTACTGGTGAATCCCTGCTGACCGACCCGAAAGTGCGCGAAGCGTACCTCGGGGGTTAAGCCATTGCGGTAATGAAAAACGGCCCTCTCGGGCCGTTTTTTTATGTCTGCCACAACCTCGCCAACCGTCAGGATCCCCTGTAGGAGCGAGCCTGCTCGCGAAGAACCAGAGAGCGCCGCGCTGATTCAGGCAGCCCGCGTCATCGTTAACGTCCATCGCGAGCAGGCTCGCTCCTACAGGGGTTGTGTGACGATCTATAGTCGATCCAACGCCTCCCCACTGCGCTTGAACCACCCCATCAAATAATCCGCCAGCACCTGCGTGCGTTTCGGCAAGCCG